>NZ_NULG01000020.1 GCF_002577195.1 Bacillus sp. AFS041924 | reverse complement strand
TCGCAAATAAAAATCGGTTATTGCAATTAAATCTGTGGAAACGTAAATAAAAATCGGTAATCGCAATTAAATTTGTGGAATCGCAAATAAAAATTGGTTACCGCAATTAAATTTAAAGAATCACAATAAAAATTCTGATAATCGCAATTAAACTGCCAAGAGCGATGAAATTTAATCAGAAAGGTAATAAGAATTTTAAATAAATCACGAATTAATAGAGCGTTCATGTAAAAAATATAAAAAGTGGAGCTAAATGGATTCTTTTAAAGAAAAAATAAGTAAACTAAGCAAGATTAACATAGAAGACATAAGCGAGCTTGTTCCACTTTTGTATTTATTATGGTTAAATAGAGATAGTTCATTAAAAGGGTGATTTGTATGAAAAAAGTAATTCCTTTGCTTATCCTTTTGGTTGCATTAGGATATTCAATTTTTCAATTATATGACAAAAAAGAAGAAGAGAAAAAAGTCAGTAATAAAAATGATGCGTATATAGCTTCAATTCAAAAATTAGGTGTTCAGGTTGGGCAGCAGGCACCTGATATACAATTGATGACTTTAGATGAGAAAAAGGTTAATTTATCTACGTTTAAAGGTAAAAAAGTAATCTTAAACTTCTGGGCAACTTGGTGTCCACCATGTCAAGACGAGATACCGGCATTAGAGAAATTTCATAAAGAGCATAAGGATATTGAAATGATCGGTGTAGCGGATTATATTGGTGAGAAGAAGGACTTAAATTATATTAAAAACTTCGTTAATAAAAACGGAATGAATTATCGAATTTTAATTGATGAAAACGGTGATAACTTTCGAAAATATGGTGTAATTTCAATACCTACTACATATTTTATTAACCCAAATGGTGAAGTAGTGTTTAAGCAAATTGGACCATTAACTGAAAAACAATTAAATGCATTTTTAAAATAAGAAAAATTTACTAAAATGTAAGAAAACTCTTTTTTTTGGCAATACTAACATAAAAAGAAGAGGTGATTGTTATGAGAAAGAAAAGACATAAATCGTTTCAGGAATTAATAATTGAAAATAAAAATTCTTTATTAAATGATGAAGAGGCTTTGAATAAAATATATGATCGTTTAGAAGAACGTTTAGAGAGAAAAGCTAAAGCAGAATAAAGTATTCAGACAGTTGAAAACTCAATTTTTGGGGGCTTTGTCTTACTTGTGAGAAGGAAATATTTCCTTCTTTTTTTTGCCATAATCTTTTTTATTTCCATTACATATTTAAAGCAACATAACCAATACTATCGCTAGGGGGGCGATAATATGGGAAATCCACAAAAACATCCTAAAGATTTTGTACCAAATCATGTTGGAACTCAAAACAAAGCAGCTGGTGGGAATAAAGGGAAACAAATGCAATATAAAGATCCTACTGGAAAACAACCGATCGTAGATAACGGGTAATATTCAAATTAAAACACAAATTTTGAATTGGAGTGATTAATGATGGAATACCAAGCTAAGCCAGATGATCGTAGTGATAATGCAGAAAAGATTCAAGATATGATTAATAATACGAGGGAAAATATGAAAGAAGCAGAGGCTTCGATGAAGTTTGGCAATGAACAGGATCGTCAAAATGCATTAGCGAAGAACCAACGTCGTGAAGAAGCTTTGTCAGCATTAGAAAGTGAACTAAAAGACGAGCAAGCATTTAGTAATACAACTGATTGATTAAAAAAGAAGCTAGGTATTCTGAGTTTGACTCATAAATACCTAGCTTTCTTTTATGCTCTTTTTACGATGTTAAAGTTAGCTTCAAGTAGCTCCCAATTTTGAATAAACGGTAAACCTAATTTCCAGTATGCGATACCTCGAATATTTTCTTCTTTTATTAAGTTAAATTTGGCTTGAATTGATCTTGCATCTTCGAACCAAACTTCATGTTTTTGACCATTTGATTCTGTATATCTGAAATGAGGAGCTCTAGCTTTGGTATCAAAAAGGATTTCGTTTGTCATTTGAATAGCTAAATTTGTAGCTGCTTCAGCACTTAATGCTTTTGCCATAGTTCCTTGCTTAAACGGTACTTTCCAGTCGAATCCGTATAAATTTTGTCCCATTATTATTTTGGGTACGGGGATTACTGACTTCGCATAGTTGATTACTTTACGGACTTGATCAATCGGTGATACGGCCATCGGTGGTCCGCCTTGCCATCCCCAGTCATATGTCATAATAACAACGAAGTCTACAACTTTACCTATGTTCGCGTAATCATGAGCTTCGTAAAATCTTCCTTTTTGAGTTGAACTTGTTTTAGGTATTAAAGTTGCACTCAATAAGAATCCTTGAGGAAGTCTTGATTTTAACTTGTTTAAAAAATTGATATAAGCTACACGGTCAGTTGAAGCAACGTCTTCAAAGTCTATATTTACTTCTCTAAAACCGTATTTATTAGCCGTACTTATAATTGTATTGATCAGTTTATCTTGAACTGCTGGACTTTGTAATATCGAAGTTGCGAGTGATGTTGAAAACTGCCCATTTTCAAGATTAGAGACAACCATCATATAAATACAGCGATTATCCTTTGCGATTTGAGGAATGTTTCCTAGAGGTGGTTCTGTTAGCGTACCATCACTTTTTGCATCAAAGCTAAAATGGGCTAAATAGGTTAAAAATTTACTTTCTTTCCGTGCGGATTCCTCAAGTGCTGGTTTAATTGGATCCGAAGTAGGTTGTAAATAACCAATGGATTCAATATTTCTTTTTTTTCTTGGTGGAAGATGAAGTTTTTGACCAATATTTAATGAAGCATATGGACTAATTCCACTTAAGGTTGCAATTTGACTACCTGACACACCATATGTTAAACCTAACTCAAATAAATTATCACCAGGTTGAACAAAATATTCGTTACCTGTAGTTGGTACAACAAGCGATTGACCCTTTATTATTTTATAAGGAGCTACTAGAGCATTAGAGTTAATGAGTGCTTGGCGTTCAACTCCATAAAAATCTGCAATACTCATTACTGTTTCTCCACTTTTTACAACATGAATTTGCATCAAGTCTATCTCCTTTCATTAAACGTTGATATTCGTCACTAATAAATATATGCCAAAGAGTTTGGATTAGAAGAGAATAGGTGGAAAAGCAAAGTGAAATCGATTTAAAAAGAAAAAACCTAGACATTGGCTAGATTTTTCCTGAAAATTTATTTTGTTGTTTCTTTGTTGTTATTTGGATCAAGTGGAAATTGAATAATATTTGAGTCGCTACCTGAGACAGTAGGAAGTTTTCCATCCCATTTTTCTGCCTTTTTATATTCAATTAAGTCTTTAGTTAAAGATTGCTGGATGACTTTGTTAGCTTTAGCTTGCCCTTGAGCACGGATTAGCTGTGAATCAGCATCAGCTTTAGCTTCAACTTTTTTCTTTTCTGCTTCTATTCTAGCTGTCTCAAGTTCTATTTTTTTACGGTCATATTCTTGGGCGGCTTGAACACGTGCATCAATTGCTTCCTGCGTTTTTGCATCAGGCTTTGGCGTTCCTAGTGTTAAGTTTTCAACAAAGAAACCAAGAACTTTTACATCATCTTTAAAAATTGTTTCAATATCTGCTGCGGCATTACTTGATTTCTCACCGTATAATTGTAAAACCGTATATTTTGATACAGCAATTCGTGCTGCATCTTGTAGACGTTTTTTCAAATATGTATCTTCAATTTCCTCAATTGAAATCGGTCCAAATTCGTTAAACATTGAAACTACTTTTGTAGGATCGATTTTATATGAATATGACAAATCCATTTCAATCCGTTTACCATCAGAAGTAGCCAAGGCAGCGTCTTTATATTCTACAGTGCGTAAGCGAATTGGATATTCAGTGACTTTATCAAACAGACCTACAAAATTCCATCCTTGTGACAATGTATTTTTTTGAATTCCGCCATTTGGAGAATAAACGACTCCAACATAACCAGGGGTAATCTTTTCAATAAAAAAAGTAGGGATTGTAACGATTAATATTAATGCGACTGCAGCAATAATACCCCCTATAACTTTACGACTAAAAAATGAATTCCTTTTTTCATTTGGAAGATTTTCCATTATTTTTGTCCTCCTTTTCCTTCATTATGTTTTTTACTTTTACAGATTTTTCACCGATTCTTTCAAAGGTAGGTGAAAGGAGTAGCCAAATTCCGAATAAAAAAAGAAGGATAATTATGATTGAACCGATTATTACCTTCAAGAACATCTACCTCCCAATGATAAAAAGTTAGAAGATTATTAAATCGTTATAAGAAAATTATAACATTTAGGATAAGTTAAAAAATAGAACAATTATTAATTTTTTGGTAAAGTATTCTGTAGAAGAATACGAGGTGAAATTATGTATATATCAGAGAAACTAGTAGAAGTAAGATATGCTGAAACAGATGCGATGGGTGTTGTGTACCATGCAAATTATTTAGTTTGGTTTGAAATAGGAAGGACTCAATTAATAAAAGATTTAGGCTTTAATTATGCAGAAATGGAATCACAAGGAGTAATTTCTCCGGTTATTGATTTAAATGTATCATACAAGAAAAGTCTGCGATACGGTCAGACTGCTAAAGTTAAAACGACAATTAAATCTCTCACACCACTTAAAGTGATTTATGAATATGAAATTGTTAATGAAGAAGGGGAAGTTTGCTGTATTGGAAATTCGACACATGTCCTTGTTCATAAAGAATCATTTAGACCGATTAAATTTAAGAAAATGTTCCCAGATTGGTATGAAGCATATGAGAAAGCGATGGAACAGGTTTAAGAGATTAAATTTAAGTTAACAAAAAATAGAATACATTAGAAAATAAAAAGATTAGAGATGGAAGATAGAATCTTTAATCTCTAATCTTTGATTTTTAAAATTTTACTTTTGGTTCTGTTTTATCTTTAATTCTTTTTATATTTGGACGATGTTTATATACTACAAAGATTGTTAGTACGATCAAAATATAGGTGAGTATGTAGCTATTATCTTTTATTAGTCCTGTGTATTCCATAATATAAGCTAATATTGTGCCAATAAAGGCCGTTAACATCGACGAAAGTGATACATATTTTGTAATTTTTAAAGTAATCGCAAAAACAATGATTAGGGCAACAAAAAGTAATGGAGATGCATATAACAGAATCCCAGCTGAAGTTGCGACCGCTTTACCACCTCTAAAACCGGCAAATATTGGATACATATGACCAATTACAGCAATTAAGCCGATGATTAAAGGATGAATTCCATTGTAATGGAATAATACTGGTAATGAAGCTGCTAATGTTCCTTTTAATATATCTCCTAGTGTAACAATAATACCTGCTTTTTTACCTAATGTGCGGAATGTATTTGTCGCACCTAGATTTCCGCTACCGTGTTGACGAATGTCTACTCCGTAAAATATTTTTCCAACCACTAAACCGAATGGAACAGATCCGATTAAATAGGCTAGTACTATAATGACCAAGCTCATGTTCTAGCTCCTTTTCAAACAATAATAAATTAGTGCAGTATCATACCATTTTAGCACAATTTTAAGCGAATATATAGATAGATAAGATAGAATATTGATCGATGTGCAGGTTAAGGACAAAGAAAGGTGAAAGAAGCTCTTTTTTTATATTCTATGCTAATCTCTTTATTATCATATTTAATGGAAGGAAAAAATTATGAATCCGACAGTTTTAATAATTGAAGATGAAAAAAGATTAAGAGAAATCGTGAAAGAATATTTTGAAAACGATAATTTTACTGTAATCGAAGCAGAGGATGGACAACAAGGTATAAATAAATTTAATGAAAATCAAGTCGATTTAATCATATTAGATTTAATGCTTCCAAAAATTGATGGATGGGAAGTATGTAAGTTAATTAGGGAGCAATCAAGTATTCCGATTATCATGATCACAGCCCGCTCAGAAGAAGAAGATCAATTACTTGGTTTTGATCTTGGAACTGATGAATATGTGACAAAGCCATTTAGCCCTAAAATTCTTGTTGCAAAGGCAAAAAGTGTACTTAGAAGAACAGTTGACCAGAAAGAAGACGATAAAGAATCTAAGACGATATGTGGAATAATGATTAACATGTCATCAAGGACAGCTATGATTAATAATGAAATATTACAATTGACTCATAAAGAATTCGAGTTATTGTGTTATTTAATTGATAATAAAGGCATCGTTTTAACGAGAGATCAATTATTGAATAATATTTGGGGCTTTGATTATTTTGGTGATGGTAGAACGGTTGATACTCATATTAAAAAACTTAGACATAAATTAGGAGACAAAGCAAAGCATATAGCAACGGTTATAAGAGTAGGCTATAAATTTGAGGAGTAGAAGATGAAAAAGAGTATAGTCCGTAAACTTTTTTTATCCATCACTTTATTATTAGTTATTTTTTTATTAATTGTATTTGTCGGTCAATCGATCTTCATGCAATCTTTCTATACGAATAAAAAAGTTAATATTGTAACAGACGAACTAACCCAATTTGCAAAAGGGTATAAAGCGGGTAAGTTTAATAAGAATCAGTTCCAAAAAGAACTACAAAAACTATATTCGAAGTACAATACAACTTTAGCAGTTTTAGATAGAAGAGGGGTATTAAAAGCTGAGAATAATTTTGATTTAACTGTACTTACAAATGAAGGAAAAAAGGTATATGTACCATTAAATAATCTATTATATTCAGATCAAATAGATAGTATTTTAAGACTGAATATTAAAGAAAATTCACGAATTACAATCCGTGGATATATTCAAGATGATTATTTTATTCCGCTCTATATAAAAACGAATATGGGAGTTTGGCAGGAGGAAAATCAACCTTCAAATCCAGTTCAATTATCAACTAAAAATAGTATTCAAGAAATGGTGAATATTGAAATTAAAGGTAAAGTAATTAATTTACATTTACCAATTGCTAACCAATATACTTATTCTGCTCAATTGAACTCACTTATGGGTGCTATAACGGATTGGACTAAAAGTAATGAAGATTTTTCAGAATATACCGAAGCGGATTTTCCACTAATTTATCGCTATTTTGATCGAGCAAATGGATTGGAAAATAAAGTTTTTATATACCCAATTAGTACAAATGATGGTTCTAAAGAAGTTATTTTTGCGATTACATCACTTCAACCAGTAAATGAAGCAATGTTTGTTTTAAAAGATTTTTATATTTACGCTTTTATCATTGCTTTATTACTAATCGTGATTGTTTCTTTTTATTATTCCAAAATGATATCTAAGCCATTATTGAAAATGAATGCTGTTACAAATCAATTAGCAAAGTTAAATTTTAACGAGAAAATCGATATTCAATCAGATGATGAAATTGGACAATTGTCTAATTCGATTAATTCCTTATCTGAAAATCTAGCTAGTACAATTGAAAATTTACAGCAAGTAAATTCAAAATTATTGAAGGATATTGAAAAAGAGAAACAATTAGAGCAAATAAGAAAAGAGTTCATCAGTGGGGTTTCTCATGAGCTAAAAACCCCATTAAGTATTGTACAAAGTTATGCAGAAGGATTAAAAGATGGATTAAATATTGAGAAAAATGGTTATTATGCAGATGTAATCCTTGAAGAAGTTGATCGAATGAACGGGTTAGTCGTAGATATGCTCGAGCTTTCTAAACTTCAATCAGGAACATACACACTTAGAAGTGAACCATTCTTAATCGTAGAGTGTATCGATCATGTAATGATCCGGATGTTTGAAAATAGTAGCAATAATAATCGTTGTAAGTTGAATTTTAATTTAGATGAAGATACGTTAGTAATTGGTGAGAAAAGAAAAATTGAACAAGTAATCATTAATATCCTTTCAAATGCAATTCATTATGGTAATCCGGGTAGTGTAGTAAAAATTAGTTTATTGGATAAAGGAGATCATGTAAATATTGCTATTTTTAATGAAGGAAATCCAATCCCAGATGATAAGATTGATAAAATTTGGAATCGCTTCTATCGTATTGATGAATCAAGGAATCGGCAAAATGGTGGAACTGGTTTAGGTTTATCAATCGTAAAAACTATTCTTGATTTACATCATTCAACTATTAAGGTTCATAATAAAGAAGATGGAGTCGAATTTATTTTTAATTTAAAAAAATATTTAAAATAGGTCTAAAAGTTCACAGCAAATACACATGAGTGGGTTAAATTAATATCAATAAAACATACCTACATATTGGAGGAAAGAATTATGGGATATTATGATGAAACAGATTTATATGATGAAAATCAAAATAATCATAAAAGACATAAGAGAAGTAGACGTGGAGGTTATCCGCTTGTAACAGGCTTTATTGGAGCAATTATCGGAGCAGTAACCATTTCAATCGTATCACCAGATATTTTTAACTTAACGAATAAGCCAAACTTATCGAATGAGACGACACCAGTGCCAACACAAGTAATAAATGTATCACGTGAAGACTTAACCACAACAATTCAAAATGCACGAAAGTTTGTAGTAGGTGTAAATAATTATCAATCTTCAAATCCATTTTCAATGGAAACAGAGGAAGCCGGATCAGGTTCAGGTGTTGTTTATAAAAAAGTAGGGAATAAAGCCTTAATAGCTACAAATAACCACGTAGTTGCTGGTGCAAAACAATTAAAAGTAAAAATGGCAGATGGTCAATTAATTGATGCTAAACTTGTAGGAACAGATGAATTATTAGATTTAGCTGTTGTCGTAATTGATGCGAAATATGTAGCGAATATCGCTAAATTAGGTGACTCAGAAAAAATTAATGTAGGTGAAACAGCTATTGCAATTGGAAATCCACTAGGGTTTTTAGAAAGTACTGTAACACAAGGTATTGTAAGTAGTAAAGCTCGAGAAATACCTCAAGATATCGATGGTGATGGTGTTGCTGATTATCAAACTCAAGTAATTCAAACAGATGCAGCGATTAATCCTGGTAATAGTGGTGGTGCATTAATTAATGCTAAAGGTGAAGTAATTGGCATTAACTCTAGTAAAATTGCTGAACAAGCTGTAGAAGGGATTGGATTTGCGATTCCAATGAATATTGCAAAACCTGCTTTAGATCAAATTGAGAAGTTTGGTGAAGTAACTAGACCAGTTATGGGTGTAGGTTTAAAATCACTTGAAGAAATTCCTCAATTTAATATCGAAGAAAACTTAAAATTACCTGGATCAGTTACGAAAGGTGCAGTTGTAACACATGTGGATCCAAATACACCTGCTGCTAAAGTTGGTATGAAACAACTTGATGTAATTGTAGCATTAGATGACAAACCTGTATCTAATGTAATTTCGATTAGAGAATACTTGTATTCAAACAAAAAAGTAGGAGATAAACTTAAGATTACTTACTACCGTGACGGTAAATTAAAGGATACAACATTAACATTAGCGTCTAGTCAATGATTGACAGGTAGCTGATTTTAGAAATATGATAAAAGAATAAAAATAAATAAGCGAAAAGTAAAAACTTTTCGCTTATTTATGTAAATTGAAAGGGTGATTAGTATATGAGTAAATACCCATCAAGAGAAGAAATTGGACAAATTTTAAAATCGAGTAAAGTAATCGCAGTTGTTGGCTTATCAGGTGACCTATCTAAAACGTCTTATATGGTAAGTAAAGCAATGCAAGATGCTGGTTATAAAATTATTCCAGTAAACCCAACAGTTGATACTGTATTAGGTGAAAAAGCTGTAGCAAGTTTAACAGAAATAAAAGAAAAAGTTGATATTGTAAATGTATTTAGAAGACCAGAACACCTATTAACTGTAGCACAAGAGTTTCTAAAAATTGATTGTGATGTATTCTTTGCCCAACTTGGTATTGAAAACGAAGAAGCATATCAATTGTTGAAAGAAAATGGTAAGACTGTCATTATGGATCGTTGTATTAAAGTAGAACATGCAATGACAAGATAGGCCGTTAAAAAAGCTCACTGTTTCAGACTGCCCGCCAAACGCTCGGTTTCTTTGTCGCTTAAAGAGACATGTGATGTTCATTACAGTTTAGGTAATTCTGCTTCTCACAAAGCTTTCGTGTAGCGAATGAAAAGCGCTTGCAATCAATTTGGAAATCAAATTTTTAAACTTACTTCTGGCTCACTGTTAATCAGTGAGTTTTTTTAACGGAAGAACTAAAAGGGGATAATTAAAATTAAGGAATGACGAGAAATTATGTAGATCTGCGTCAAATACAAACCAAAATAGAAGGAATAGAAACGCTTTATTGCGCGATTTTTTATATTTGAATTTTATCGAGATTATTTTATCGTTTTAACCTTGAATTTTACATTTCCTTGATTTGAAATTCCTGTTTTTTTATGACTATACCTTACTTTTTTTTCATGTTCGACTTGTAAGTTAGGAAAAAAACCATTAACATGAACGATTAGAAGAAACATTTTATTTATACTATGATATAATGGAACAAATGTTCTGATGTAAGTGTTTAGTTAGAAAGGAGAAATGGTGTTGGCAAAGAATGAAACAACATATAACGAAGATGCGATACAGGTACTAGAAGGTTTAGAAGCTGTACGTAAACGACCTGGAATGTATATTGGCAGCACAGATAGTAGAGGTCTGCACCATTTAGTTTATGAAATCGTAGATAATTCTGTAGATGAAGCATTAGCTGGTCACGGGACTCAAATAGATGTGATTATTCATAAAGATAATAGTTTAAGCGTAAAAGACCACGGTCGTGGGATGCCAACTGGAATGCACAAAATGGGAAAACCAACACCAGAAATTATCTTAACTGTATTACATGCAGGTGGTAAATTTGGACAAGGCGGCTACAAAACAAGTGGTGGTCTACATGGTGTTGGTGCATCAGTTGTAAATGCATTATCTGAATGGTTAACAGTTGAAATTCACCGTGAAGGAACGATTTATAAGCAACGTTTTGAAGAAGGTGGGAAACCAGTCACTTCATTAGAAATCGTTGGAAAAACTAGACGAACTGGTACAACGATTCATTTTAAACCAGATCCAACTATTTTTAGTACAACAAATTTTAACTTTGATACTTTAAGCGAAAGACTCAGAGAGTCTGCCTTTTTATTAAAAGGTTTAAAAATTACAATTAAAGATGAACGCCATGATGCTTTCGAAGAGTTTTATTATGAAAACGGTATCGAAGCATTTGTAGCGTATTTAAACGAAGAAAAAGAAGCATTACATCCAGTTGTCTTCTTTGAAGGACTACAAAATAATATTGAAGTTGAATTTTCGTTCCAATTTAATGACGGTTATTCAGAAACGATGCTTTCTTTCGTAAATAATGTTCGTACAAAAGACGGTGGTACGCATGAAGTTGGTGCAAAAACTGCTTTAACACGAGCATTTAATGAATATGCAAGAAAAGTAAATCTTTTAAAAGAAAAAGATAAAAATTTAGATGGAGCGGATATCCGTGAGGGTTTAGCTGCAATTGTATCTGTACGAATTCCTGAAGAGATACTTCAATTTGAAGGACAAACAAAAGGAAAATTAGGTACAAGTGAAGCAAGGTCAGCTGTTGATTCAGTTGTTTCTGATCAACTAGCTTATTTCCTAGAAGAAAATCCGGATATTGCAACTTCATTAGTTAAGAAATCTATAAAAGCATATCAAGCTAGAGAAGCTGCGAGAAAAGCACGTGAAGAAGCAAGAAGTGGTAAAAAGAGAAAGCGTTCAGAAACTTCATTAAGTGGTAAGCTGACTCCAGCACAGTCACGAAATCCGCAGAAAAATGAATTATACCTAGTTGAGGGTGATTCAGCCGGTGGTAGTGCAAAACAAGGTCGTGATCGACGTTTCCAAGCTATCTTGCCTTTACGTGGTAAGGTAATCAATACCGAAAAGGCTAAATTAGCGGACATAATGAAAAATGAAGAGATTAATACAATTATTCATGCAATTGGTGCAGGAGTAGGTAGTGATTTTGAAGTTGAAGATGTTAATTATGACAAAATTGTTATTATGACCGATGCGGATACAGATGGTGCGCATATTCAAGTGCTATTATTAACTTTCTTTTACCGCTACATGAAGCCATTAGTAGAGGCTGGTAAAGTTTATATCGCCTTACCTCCTTTATTCAAAGTAAGTAAAGGTACTGGGAAAAAAGAAGTAATTGAGTATGCTTGGTCAGAAGTAGACTTACAAGATGCAATCAAAAAAGTCGGTAAAGGATATATGATTCAGCGTTACAAAGGACTTGGTGAAATGAATGCTGACCAACTTTGGGATACAACAATGGATCCAGAAACTAGAACGCTTATTCGAGTGAAAATTGATGATGCTGCAAGAGCAGATCGTCGTGTAACTACTCTAATGGGTGATAAAGTTGAGCCTAGACGTAAATGGATCGAATCAAATGTAGTGTTTGATTTAGATGAAGAGGATAAAATTTTAAACAATGAACAAGTTGAAGTTGAAACAGAAGGGAGCGATATCTGATGCAATCATCGGAAAAGCTATATAATATCCCTTTAGAAGACATATTAGGTGACCGTTTCGGTCGTTATAGTAAATATATTATTCAAGAGAGAGCATTACCTGATGCTCGTGACGGTTTAAAGCCTGTACAACGACGTATTTTGTATTCTATGTATGTTGAAGGTAACGTCCAAGATAAGCCTTATCGTAAGTCTGCTAAAACAGTCGGAAATGTAATTGGTAATTATCATCCTCATGGTGATACTTCTGTTTATGATGCGATGGTACGTCTAAGTCAAGATTGGAAATTAAGAAATGTATTAATTCAAATGCATGGTAATAACGGTAGTATTGATGGCGATCCACCAGCAGCTATGCGTTATACCGAAGCACGATTATCAGCAATTGCTAATGAACTGTTAAGAGATATTGATAAAGAAACTGTTGATTTTGTGCCTAACTTTGATGATACAAGCATGGAACCAGTTGTTTTACCATCAATGTTCCCTAACTTACTAGTGAACGGTAGCACGGGAATTTCCGCAGGCTATGCAACTGATATCCCTTCGCACCACCTTGGAGAAGTCATCGATGCGACGATCATGCGTATTGAAAATAAAAACTGTACAGTGGATGATTTAATGACTGTAATCCATGGACCTGATTTCGCTACTGGTGGGATTATTCAAGGTGTAGATGGTATAAAAAAAGCATACGAAACGGGTAAAGGGAAAATTATTATTCGAAGTCGTGTTCATACTGAGGATTTACGTGGTGGGAAACAAGCTTTAATCATTACAGAAATTCCATCAGAAGTAAATAAAGCGAATTTAGTTAAGAAAATTGATGAAGTTCGTCTTGACCGAAAAGTAGATGGAATTACGGAAGTACGTGATGAAACAGATCGCACTGGGATGCGTATTGTTATCGAACTTAAAAAAGATGCAAATAACGAAGCAATTTTAAATTATTTGTATAAAAATACAGAGCTCCAAATACCTTATAACTTTAATATGGTTGCGATTTATAACCGTACACCAAAACAAATGTCTTTACCTGCAATTCTTGATGCTTATATTGAACATCAAAAAGAAGTGATTACAAATCGTTCAAATTTTGATTTAAGAAAAGCAAAAGCTCGCCAACATGTTGTAGAAGGATTAATGAAGGCTTTATCAATTTTAGATGAAGTGATCGCAACAATTCGTTCTGCAAACGATAAACGAGATGCGAAAGATAAGTTAATTGCTCAATTTGAATTTACTGAACAACAAGCTGAAGCGATTGTTATGTTACAGTTATATCGTTTAACAAATACAGATATTACTGCATTACAAGAAGAAGCAGATGAGTTAGATAAAAAAATTAAGCAACTTGAAGCAATCTTAAACAGCGAAGCAAAATTATTATCTGTTATTAAAACAGACTTAAAGAAACTCAAATTAAAGTATGCTGACGACCGACGCTCAACAATTCAGGCAGAGATTGAAGAAATTAAAATTGCACGAGAAGATATAATCGCTCAAGAAGATGTGATTGTGACTGTGACAAGTGAAGGCTACGTTAAACGTACAAGCCCGAGATCTTATTCAGCTTCAAATGGTAAAGATTACGGTATGAAGGAAGGCGACCGTTTAATTTATCAAATAGAAAGTACAACAACAGATACGCTCATTTTATTTACATCAAAAGGTAATTATTTATACTTACCAATTCATGAAATGCAAGATATCAGATGGAAAGATATGGGGCAACATGTTGCCAATATTATTCCAATTGAGCGAGACGAGGCAATACTTTCTGCTACAGTCGTAAATAATTTTGAAGAAAATAAAGATTATATTTTATTTGTAACTAAAAATGGCGTTGTAAAACGTACGAGTATTCAGCAATTAAAAGTACAACGATATTCTAAACCACTTGTAGGTATGTCAATTAAGTCAGATGATTCGTTAATTTTTGCTGGTGTCACTTCAGAATCTAGTCGTGTGTTGATGGCTACAAATTTAGGGTACACATTGTTGTTTAATATAGAAGAAATCAGTACTCAAGGTTTAAGAGCCGGTGGAGTTAAAGGAATTAACTTAAAAGATCATGATTTTGTTGTATCTGCTGACATTATTAGTGATGAAGTGAAAGAAATATTCTGTGCAACACATCGAGCAGCCATAAAGAAAATGAAAATTGATACAATCCCTCAAAGTTCTAGAGGTACACGTGGTGTTAAAGTGCTACGAGATTTAAAAAATAATCCTCATTTATTAATTGGTGTATACGCCGTAAATGAAAATGATATGTTTGCATTATTAAGTAAGTCCGGTCAATTTGAGACAGTCGATCCTGCTGGTTTAAGAAATAGTGACCAATATAGCAATGGCTCATTTATAATGGATACAGACGATTCCGGTGATATCAAAACAATTATTCGATACAAAAAAGAAGAAAATAATTAAAAAAAGACCTATTCCATGTATATTGGGATAGGTTTTTTTGTCGAATTTGTCGAAAAATGTACAAATGATACTAGAAAACTATTTTTTGGGGATTAACCAAGAAGAATACATTAAAATTTTCTAATTTTGTATTTTGAAAATAAGGAATAAATGCTTTTAATGATTTTTTTATGGTAATAATTACCTAAAATAAGAATTAATCGACAAAATTGTCGAAATATTTTGAATCAAAAGAACTTGTCTAACGAAAAAATATAGCTTACTATTTTCTTAAGAATTTTAAATTTTCAAAAAAATAAGTTTTTAGGGGGCGTACATATGGTTTTAAAGAAAGGGTTTGCAATTTTGGCTTCAGTCTCGTTAACAGCAGGTATATTAGCTGGCTGTGGTAATAGTTCAAAAGATGGCGATCAAGTCATCAAAATTGCGACTAATACACCATTATCTGGTAATAATGCAATTTTAGGTGAGTCCATTAAGCTTGGAGCTCAGCTTGCATTAGAGGATCAAAAAGCAGCATTCAAAAAACTAGGCTTTGACTTAAAACTTGTTCCTTATGATGATCAAGGGGATCCAAAGAAAGGTGTAGCAAATGCTGAACAATTAGCTGCAGACAATAAAATCCTTGGTGTTGTAGGACATTTAAATTCTGGTGTAGCAATTCCTTCTTCTGTAAAGTATGAGAAAGACCATATCGTAATGGTATCTCCTTCAAATACTGCAAATGAAGTAACTGATCGTGGCTTAGGAGTAGTAAACCGAATTTGTGCTCGTGATGACTTCCAAGGTCCAGCTGGTGCAAATTTTGCTATCAATACTTTAAAAGCTAAAAATATATTTATCATTCAAGATAAAACACCTTACGGAACTGGTTTAGCGAATGAATTCAAAGCAGCTGCTGAGAAATTAGGCGCTAAAATTTTAGGTGAAGAGGGGATCTCAATCGGAGATAAAGACTTTAACGGAGTATTAAATAATGCGATTGCGAAAAAGCCAGATTTAGTATTCTTTGGAGGTCTATATGCTGAAGGAGGAATGTTATTAAAGCAAGCTCGTGAAAAAGGATTAAACATCCCATTCATGGGTGGAGACGGAATGGACTCTTCAGGATTAGTTGATATCGCTGGAGATGCTGTTAAAAACTTCTACTACACTTCAGTAGCTGGTGATACTTTAAAAACAGATAAAGGTAAAGCTTTTGCTGATGCATACAAATCTAAATTTAATAAAAACATCGAATCTTTTTCATCTTACGGATATGATTCTGCTGGCGTATTATTAGAAGGATTAAAAAATGCAATTAATGAAAACGATGGTAAAAGTCCAACACGTGAACAAGTTGAAAAAGCAGTACGTGCGATCCAAGATTATGATGGTGTAGTAACTAAGGTTGGCTTCGACGATAAAGGGGACAACAAATACGCTAAAGTATTTATCTATACGTTTAAAGAAGCTAAATATCCTGGTACTCAAGAAGGCGAAGTTACTAAACCTTAATTAGTAAAAAAACCAACCAGAAAAAGAAAAGAGTATCCCGTATAACGTGATACTCTTTTTCTCTCAATAAAGTGAGAAAATTGTAAAATTTTGGAAGTTAGTAACAAATTAAACTTACAATCTTTATAGGAGGTCTTATACATGAATGAAGTAATCCAAACACTACCTCAAGTACTAATAGACGGTCTTGTATTAGGAGCAGTTTACGCAATCGTTGCACTAGGTTATACGATGGTATACGGGATATTGGAACTAATTAACTTTGCACATGGTGAAATATTCATGGCGGGTGCATTCATTGGTACTGCTGTATTAATTACTTTTACTGGTTTAGGTCTATTAAGTAGTTTACCAGCAATTATCGTGTTAGCAATCGTTTTAATTATAGCATCTTTAGCAACTGGTTTCCTCGGAATGGGGATTGAGCGAGTAGCTTATCGACCTTTGCGAAAGGCACCAAAGTTAATTACATTAATTACAGCAATCGGTATTTCATTTTTACTTCAAGATATCGTACGTTTTATTGCTGAATTAAAAGAAGGAAACTACATTATTACTGGCCCATCACTATTTTCAGGACAACACCAAATTAAAACTAGCTCAATTCTTTCTTCATTTGAAAATGCACAAATAAAATCAGCATCAATCATTATTTTAGTCGTTGCAGTTGTAATGATGATTTCATTAGATTACTTCATCAATAAAACAAAATGGGGTACAGCAATGCGTGCAGTAGCACAAGATCGTGAAACTGCATCATTAATGTCTGTAAACGTAAACAAAGTTATCTCATTAACATTCTTTTTAGGATCGGGATTAGGTGGTGCAACTGGAGTGTTATTCGCTTTACAGTACAACACAATTGATCCGTACATCGGTTTTATTTTAGGCTTAAAGGCATTTACAGCTGCAGTATTAGGTGGAATCGGAAATATCCGTGGTGCAATGTTTGGTGGTTTATTAATCGGTGTGATCGAAGTGTTTGCAGCAACAAATTTATCAACTTTAACACATGGTATTTTCCCATCAGAATATAAAGATGTATTTGCATTTGGTATTTTAATTCTAGTTCTAATATTCAAGCCAGAAGGTTTATTAGGTAAACCTGTAGCTGAGAAAGTGTAGGTGAATTAGATGAAGAATTTATTAATGGGTCTAAAACAATCAAACAAACTACAAGGAATTTTCTTAGGAGCCTATATAGTTGTTACATCATTAGGATTATTTCTTCTACAAGAATCCGTAACGGCATTTCTATTAATCCTGTTTTCTTTATACTTGTTATATAAAACTAATTTTCAAGTTAAATTAAAATGGAGCATTGCAATACTAGTTTTAACAGTCATTATGCCATATGTAGCATCACAAGGTACAGCATTTGAATCATATATGGGTGTAGCGACTTTAGTTGGAATCTATGTCGCAATGGCACTTGGATTAAATATAGTTGTTGGCTTAGCTGGTTTATTAGATTTAGGATTCGTAGCCTTCTTTGCAATCGGTTCATACACTTATGCAATTTTTTCTACTAAACAAGTAACGAATTTCTTACATTTTGATTTTCTTCCTTTTTCAGGAAACTCATTCTGGGCATTTATTATTATAGGTGGAATTATTGCAGCTATTGCTGGCGTATTATTAGGTATCCCAGTACTTCGAGTGAAAGGTGATTATTTAGCAATTGTAACACTTGGATTTGGAGAAATTATTCGTATTGTATTTAATAACTTAGATAAACCAGTAAATATTACTGGAGGAGCGCAAGGTATATCATCTATTCCAGCACCTACTATTTTTGGTTTAGAGATTAACAGTTCAGGGCATTTTTATTATGTGGTGCTAGTTGTATTAGCTATCGTTATTTTAGCAGTTACTAGATTACAAGATTCTAAGCTTGGACGATCTTGGAAGGCGGTACGTGAAAATGAAATCGCAGCACAAGCGTCTGGTATCCATTTAGTTCGTACGAAATTAATTGCATTTGCAATTGGCGCATCTTTCTCAGGAATGATGGGTGTAGTATTCTCTGCAAAGCAAATGTTCATTGACCCTACAAGCTTTACATTGCTTGAATCAATCACGATCCTAGTAATGGTAATTTTGGGCGGAATGGGTAGCGTTCCAGGCGTAATTCTTGGAGCAGCACTTGTTACAATTTTAAATTTACAAGTTTTAACAGAAATAACAAACTATTTAAACCAATTAACATTAGATGGAGTAATTAATTTACCACCAGCTCTATCACCTTCTAAAATGCAGCGAATGATTTTCGGGCTAATTTTAGTACTAGTAGCAATCTTCAGGCCTAAAGGATTAATGCCTGCCAAAAATAAGATTGTTCCAAAAGAAGACGTAATCGATCAAACAGTAGTCGACGAAAAAACACGCTCAGTTTCACTTTAGGAGAGGAGGTTAACAAATGTTAAAAACAACAAATTTAACGAAAAGCTTTGGTGGGTTAACAGCGGTTAATAATGTAAATATCGAAATTAAAGAAGGCTCAATTACAGCTGTAATTGGACCAAATGGTGCAGGAAAAACAACATTTTTTAATATGATTACGGGTGTATACACGCCTACAAGTGGTGAAATTTTGCTAGGTAATGAGAGTTTAGTAGGGTTAAAACCTCATACGGTAAATAAAAAGGGGATTGCGCGTACATTCCAAAATATTCGTTTATTTAGTAGTATGACTGCTTTAGAAAACGTAATGGTAGGGATGCATCAGCATTTAAAATATGGTATTTTTTCAACATTATTTCATTTACCTAGCTTTAAAAAAGTAGAAAAGTCAGCAATGAAGGAAGCATATCAATGGTTAGAATACGTTGGTTTAGCTGATGTTTATAATGAAGAAGCATCTAGTTTATCATACGGTGCACAAAGACGTCTTGAAATAGCACGTGCATTGGCCTCTAAACCAAGAATCTTGCTTTTAGATGAGCCAGCCGCAGGTATGAATCCGAAAGAAACGAAAGAATTGACCGATTTAATTTTTCAAATGAGAGATGACCTAAACTTAACGATCGTATTAATCGAGCATGATATGAAGCTTGTTATGGAAATTTCAGAGTATTTATTTGTACTAGATCACGGTGAAAAAATTGCAGAAGGTAAACCACTAGAAATTAGAAACAACCAAAAAGTAATTGAAGCATATTTAGGAAAAAGTGCAGTGACTACTGCATAGTGAAAGGAGTATGAAAAAATGACGCTATTACAATTAAAAGATATTAACTCTTTTTACGGTGGTATTCAAGCACTGAAAAATATAAACATAGAAGTAAATGAAGGTGAAATTGTAACCTTGATTGGTAGTAACGGTGCAGGAAAATCCACTACACTAAAAACGATTTGCGGCCAAGTTAAACCAAAATCGGGAACTTTAATTTATAAAGGTGAAGAAATTATAAAGCTTCAATCTCATGAAATCGCTTTAAAGGGGATTGCGCATGTACCAGAAGGAAGAAGAATCTTTTCTAAATTATCTGTAAAAGAAAATTTAGAAATGGGTGCTTTCTCAGTTAAAGATAAAAAACTAATCGCAGCTCGTATGGAAATGGTATTTGACTATTTTCCTAGACTGAAAGAGCGTTTAAGTCAAAAAGGTGGTACGATGAGTGGTGGAGAGCAACAAATGCTAGCAATCGGTAGGGGACTAATGATGGGACCATCGTTACTGATGCTAGATGAGCCATCAATGGGACTTGCACCAATTATCGTTGAACAAATTTTTGAAATCATTGAGCAACTAAACAAACAAGGAATGACAATCTTATTAGTAGAACAAAACGCATACCAAGCTTTACAAATTGCCCATCGTGGCTATGTTATTCAAACAGGTGAAATTCAAATGGTTGGTGAAGGTAAGACATTAATGAATAATGAAGAAGTGAAAAAAGCATATTTAGCTTAAATAAAAAGGGGGCTATCTCAAAGTCTGGAAATCTGACTGATGATAGTCCTTTTTTAGTTGGAAAAATACTGATTTAAAACGAATGCTCTAAAAATGCATAGGGTGAGGGGATGAAGAAGCTACTCTCTTATGTAGATGGTGGTCATTTTCGAAGGGAATTGGGAAATTTAATGTAATTTTTTATATGATTTAAAAAGCATTTAAGCAAATTTGCTAGTTACTTATCTGCAGTTCGCTGTTTATTTGCACCTCTTTGGGGCTTCATTACGGTTAGACGGATTTTACGATAAAAAAAGGAGGTTCCCAAAAAAGTAGGACTTTTAGGACAACCTCTTATACATATGAAATATTATTTATTAGAAATAAATTCCGAAATTTTTAATTGTTCTTCATTTGAAGCATTGTTAATTGAAGATTGAAGTGATTCCTCTAGTAAACTACGATTCTTGTAAAAATCTTCATGTTTACTATTATAATAGTACTTCACTGCTTCTAAATCTGAGAAAAACTCTTTTCCAAGCTTTAGAAGAAATGTTACTGGAAGTCCTTCGATCACTACATTACTTACATTTTCAGAAATTTCATTTACCGTACTGTTTGAAGTTGAAATCATTTCCTCGTTTAATTCTTTAACTAGTAATTGTTCGAACCCTTTTATTTTATTGTTTCTTTTGTTCACGATTCGTTTTTTGCTCGTCTTTAATAAACGAATGGAATGATGTTTATCAAGCAAAACTGCTGAACGTTTCTTTTTCTTTATAAAAATGCTGCTACTCAAAACTAGCACTCCCTTCTGGTAGTATAGGTATATTAATAAAACAACTTTTTTATCATACCAATTAATACTCATGCTGTAAAGGTTTTATCTTTACATAAGATCTTCTCAGAATTATTCGAAAAATTCGCCGTATTTTTTTAGTATAAATGACCATAATAATATTTGACTTAATAGCAGTCACTTTGTTAAAATAACAACATATTATTTTAATACATATAACGTTGACGGAAAGAAGTAACTAAAGATTATTTTGCTTAGCGAATTGAGGATAGTGTGAGCTCAATCAAAACCTTTAGCGAAAGGCATTCCTGAGTTAATTCTTAAAGAGGACAATTTTTTTAATTGTCAACTAGGGTGGAACCGCGGGTGCATATACAGCTCTCGTCCCTAGGCTGAAAATGCCTAAGGATGAGAGCTTTTTTATTTCATTCTTGCATTTTCAAAACACAATTGAAAATTGGAGGCGAATGAAAATGTCAGAAAAATCAATGGAAGTCGTTGTAAGTCATGCTAAACACAGAGGATTTGTATTCCCAGGTTCTGAAATTTATGGTGGTTTAGCAAACACGTGGGATTATGGTCCACTTGGTGTTGAATTAAAAAATAATGTGAAAAAAGCTTGGTGGAAAAAATTCGTACAGCAAAGTCCATATAATGTTGGTTTAGATGCTGCGATCTTAATGAATCCACGTACATGGGAAGCTTCAGGTCATATTGGTAACTTTAATGATCCAATGATCGACTGTAAAAATTGTAAAGCTCGTCATCGTGCAGATAAATTAATTGAAAATGCTTTAGAAGAAAAAGGAATGGAAATTATCGTTGATGGTCTTCCTTTCACAGAAATGGCTAAATTAATTGAGGAACATAAAATTGCTTGTCCTGATTGTGGAAGCCATGACTTTACAGAAATTCGTCAATTTAACTTAATGTTTAAAACATTCCAAGGTGTTACTGAATCAAGTACGAACGAAATTTTCTTACGTCCTGAAACAGCTCAAGGTATTTTTGTAAACTTTAAAAATGTTCAACGTACAATGAGAAAGAAAGTTCCATTTGGTATTGCGCAAATCGGTAAAAGCTTCCGTAACGAAATTACGCCAGGAAATTTCACGTTCCGTACTCGTGAATTTGAACAAATGGAGCTTGAATTCTTCTGTAAGCCTGGTGAAGAGCTAGAGTGGTATAACTATTGGAAAGAAACTGCAAATAAATGGCTTTTAGCTTTAGGTATGAATGAAGAAAATCTTCGTTTACGTGAGCATAGTGAGGATGAATTATCACACTATAGTAATGCGACAACTGACTTTGAATATAAATTCCCATTTGGTTGGGGCGAACTATGGGGCATCGCGTCTCGTACGGATTATGATTTAAAACAACATATGGAATATTCAACAGAAGATTTCACATATCATGATCCAATTACAAATGAAAAATATGTTCCATATTGTATCGAGCCATCATTAGGTGCAGACCGTGTTACATTAGCATTTTTAATTGATGCTTATGAAGAAGAGGCATTAGAAGATGGTACTTCTCGTACTGTAATGCGTCTACATCCTGCATTAGCACCGTATAAAGCAGCGATTTTACCATTATCTAAAAAATTATCTGAGAATGCACAAGAAGTATTCGCTGCTTTAGCAGAAGACTTCAATGTTGACTTTGATGAAACTGGTTCAATTGGAAAACGCTATAGACGTCAAGATGAAATTGGTACTCCTTTCTGTATCACATATGACTTCGAATCGATTGAAGATGGAAAAGTAACAGTTCGTGACCGTGACACAATGGAGCAAACTCGTGTTGCAATTACTGAACTTCAATCATTCTTAGCAAATAAAATTAAATTTTAATTTAATTATTTGAAATCAGGTGTCCTTTTGGGCATCTTTTTTCATATATTTTAGTAAAGCTTGTTTAAAGTTTAATAAATTTACTAAAAATGGTAAAATAAAGGTATAAAATAAAGGAGGACTTTAAATGAGGAGTTCAAATCCTATCTTAAATTCTGAACGATTAACGAAATCAAGTCATTCTGCAAAAACGATGACATTAGGTGGAACAATTGGTAAAACAATCATAGCTTTAATTTTACTTATCGCAACAGCAGGATACTCTTTTTATTTAACTGCTACTGGAACACTTAATTCCAAAGTGTTCATTGGATGTTTAATCATTGCATTAATTCTAGGTTTAGTAACATCTTTTTCTCCTAGAATTGCGCCCATTACAACGCCAATATACGCAGCAGTTGAAGGGATTTTAATTGGTAATATATCAGCTGTTTATGAAGCAACTTATGGGATGATTGTACTACAAGCGGTGCTATTAACAATTGCTATTATTGCAGGAACATTAATCTGTTATGCTACTGGACTTGTTAAAGTAACGCATCGTTTTAGATCGATTGTTTTAGGATTAACAATCGGTGTGTTTTTGTTTTATTTACTAACGATGGTCCTTCAGTTATTCCATGTTCCAATTCCATTTATGCATCAATCTGGTCCAATTGGAATCTTTGTAAGCTTGGCAATTCTAGTAATTGCTTCACTAAATTTATTCTTAGACTTTGATTTAATTACAACAAGTGTAAAACAAGGCGCACCAAAAGAATTCGAGTGGTATTGCGCATTTGGTTTATTAGTAACAGTCATTTGGGTTTATATAGAAGCACTTCGATTCCTATCAAAGCTTCGAGATTAAAAAATTTAGTCATTTTAACCTTACTCTCAAATGAAAGTAAGGTTTTTTACTATAATTTGATTATGATTAGCTAGAATATCATTTTTAGAAAGTAGGGAAATAGATGAGTAAGAAAAAATTTGAAGTTTTTGAACATGAAACAATTAATGACTGCTTAGAAAGAATGCAAAAAGAAGGTTATACACCTGTTAAAAGGATGGAAGTACCAATATTTTCAGAGCAGATGGTAAATGGTAAGGTTGAAATTGAACCGACCGGAAGAAAAATCGTATTTGAAGGAAAATTAAATTCAAATTAATATGAATAAAGATAGTAATTTAATGGAATAGTAACCTTATATGAATAATATGAGGTGAAAACTATGCATAAATTAGCATGTCCACGCTGCAAAACAAACAAAAGTAGATTTTATTTGATAGAACAAAATCCAAAAGCTGTTAAATTAAATGCTCAAAGCGGAGATGTTGAACTAGAAGAGTATGTCTCAGGTGGCCTAGATCCATTTTTTGTTCCTTATAAAGGTCCAGAATATTTAGTTCAATGTGGAGCATGTGGTTTAATTGAGCAAAGTGTAATGTTTGAAAAAACTGCTGATTCACTGTAATAATTGTACACATAGTTGTAAGATTTATCCATATTAGTGAATGGTTTAAATAAAAAAATTAAGATAACTTTGACTTTTTCAATGTCGATGGATATAATAATTAACAATTAAAGCACACAAATTAATTCAATGACGAGAAAAGTAATTTTCGATACTGTTCTACAGAGAGCCGGGGAAGCTGAAATCCGGTGAATAGTACTTAAATGAAGATCCTCTCCGAGAAGTCAAACTGAAACTAAAGTAGGTTTGAACGGGTGTCTACCGTTAAAAGGAACGCGTATGATTGTACGTGACTTAAGTGCTATTGAAGAACGGACTTTTTTCAATAGAATTAGGGTGGTATCGCGGTTAAACCCGTCCCTTATTATAGGGGCGGGTTTTTGTGTGCTTTAAAAAAATTAGAGAGGCGATATCAATTATGAAAGAATCTGTTCAAAATCGTGAAAAAAGAATCAGTGAATTTTGGTCAAAAAATAACACATTTTTAAAATCAATTGAACAAAGAGAAAATCATCAATCCTTTGTTTTTTATGAAGGCCCCCCAACTGCAAATGGACTGCCCCATGTTGGTCATGCATTAGGTCGCACAATAAAAGACGTTGTAGCGAGATATAAAACAATGGCTGGTTTCCAAGTTATTCGTAAAGCTGGATGGGACACACATGGTTTACCTGTAGAACTCGGTGTTGAAAAAACGCTAGGAATTTCAGGTAAAGCGGAAATTGAACGTTATGGTGTAAAAGCCTTTCTCGACAAATGTAAAGAAAGTGTTTTTACTTACGAGAAACAATGGCGAGATTTTACTGAGCAATTAGGTTATTGGGTTGATATGGATGATCCATATGTAACATTGGATAATTCTTATATTGAAAGTGTTTGGAATATTCTTGGGACAATTCACGAAAAAGGATTACTTGTAAAAGGACATCGTGTTTCACCATATTGCCCTAGCTGTCAAACTTCACTAAGCTCACATGAAGTAGCGCAAGGATATAAAGACGTTAAGGATTTATCAGCAACCGTTAAGTTTAAATTAAAAAATGAAGAAAATGTATCTCTACTTGGATGGACGACAACTCCGTGGACACTACCAGCTAATGTAGCGTTAGCTGTAAATCCAAAAATGGAATATGTTCGCGCAAAAAAAGGTGAGGAAGTATTTATACTTGCAAAAAGTTCATTAGATAGAGTATTAAAAACTGATTATGTCATATTATCTGAATTTCTCGGTGCTGATTTAATCGGGGTCAGCTATTTACCACCATTTAATTTTGTAACTGTTGAAGTTGGCCATAAAGTAGTTACCGCAGAATTTGTTACTGAAAATAGTGGTACTGGAATAGTTCATATTGCACCAGCGTATGGTGAAGATGACCATCGAGTTGTTCAAGAAAATGGTTTCTCTTTTGTGAATGTAGTAAATGAAAAGGGCCAATATACCGAAGAAGTGACAGATTTTCAAGGTCGATTTGTTAAAGAGTGTGATGTAGATATAGTAAGGTATTTAGCTGAAAATGAATTATTATTTAGTAAAGAAAAGTATGAGCACAGCTATCCTCACTGTTGGAGATGTGACTCACCTTTACTCTATTATGCAAATGAAAGTTGGTTTATCAAAACTACAGCATTAAAAGACCAATTTATTAAAAATAATAATGAAGTAACATGGCATCCAGACCATATTAAACATGGCCGGTTCGGTAATTTTTTAGAACAAATGGTTGATTGGAATATTAGTCGAAATAGATATTGGGGTACGCCATTAAATGTTTGGGAATGTGATACATGTAATCATCAATTAGCTCCAAAAAGTATAAAAGAATTATGTAGCCATTCGGATAAAGAAATTGCGGACTCAATTGAATTGCATAAACCTTTTGTTGATGAAGTCTATCTAAATTGTCCAAAATGTAATGGGAAGATGAAAAGGACTCTAGAAGTAATTGATGTCTGGTTCGATAGCGGCTCAATGCCATTTGCTCAGTATCATTATCCTTTTGAAAATAAAGGTAAATTTGAGAAACAATTCCCAGCTGATGTAGTAATAGAAGGGATCGATCAAACAAGAGGATGGTTCTATAGTTTACTTGCAGTATCTACTCTATTTACTGGAAAAGTACCATACAAGCGTGTATTATCTTTAGGTCATGTACTAGATGAAAATGGACAAAAAATGTCAAAGAGTAAAGGTAATGCACTTGATCCAGTAGAATTAATACAAGAATATGGTTCAGATTCATTAAGATGGGCTTTATTAGTAGACAGTGCACCTTGGAACCCTAAGCGTTTTTCTGAAAGGGCAGTTCAAGAGGCAAAATCAAAACTAATTGATACATTCGACAATGTTTATAGTTTCTACAGTTTATATGCAAATTTAGATGGATTTAACCATGAAAACCAATATGAGTACAAAGTAAATACGTTGGATAAATGGATTATTTCACGCTTGCATAGCACAATTAAAAATGTAGATAAATTTTTGGAGGAATATCAATTTACGAATGCCGCTAGAGACATCGCTAAAATAGTAGATGAAGTTAGTAATTGGTACGTAAGAAGGTCAAGAGAACGTTTTTGGTCAAATGGAATGAATCAAGAAAAGGCAGCGGCTTACTTCACACTGTATGAAGTTTTAACAAGGGTAAGTCAATTATTAGCACCGTTTACACCATTCATAGCAGAAGACGTATATATTAATTTAACAAACGAAAGTGTTCATTTATCTAATTTCCCAACTTGTAATGAAGCACTGATCGATAAGCAGTTAGAAAAAGAAATGGATGCAGTTCTAAAAGTTGTAGAGCTTGGAAGAAGCATCCGAAATGCCAATTCTTTAAAGATTAAACAGCCTTTAGCTAGCTTAACTCTAATTAGTAACAATGATGTATTCGATTGGGATCTATATAAAGAAATTGTTTTAGATGAGTTAAACGTAAAAGCATTCCAACAAAAAAATAACGAAAATGATTTTTCAATTTTAAAAATGAAATTAGATTTTAAAAAATCAGGAGCAAAATTTGGAAAGCTTTCAAATTTAGTTAATCAATCACTGCAAAAATTAACAAATGAAGAAGCGAATAAAGTTATTGAAACCGGATATGCTGAAATAACGCTTGATTCAGGTGAAACAGCAAAAGTAGATACCCAAGATATTTTAATCGAAAAAAGTGCAAAAGAAGGATTTGCAACTGCGACAAATGGTGAATTCATCGTTACACTTGATACATTACTAACCGAAGACCTTGTTCAAGAAGGTACCGTTAGAGAACTAATTAGATCAATTCAAGAATATCGAAAAGAATTAAATTTACCGATTAATATGCGTGTAGACATCGGAATTAAAGCCAATACAGAATTTATTGATATTATTGAAAAGTTTAAAGAAATGCTTGAGGAAAACTTATTAATGAGGAATCTCATAGTTAAGAATCAAGTCAATGGAAAAGAAATTCAATTTGGTGACTTTCAAGCTGAAATTGAATTATTTGCTTCAAATTAGAATAAGGTAAGAATTGATAGGTAGAGAGAAAGAAACCCCACAAAGTATGTAATTTACTTGTGGGGTTTTGTGTTTATAAAAGAGTTTGATTTAATTTCCGCTCGTTTCAAGAAAATGTTTTTCAGATTTAATCATCATATCGAATGGACTTGGCAAAAAAAGAATGCCAAATGACGCACTAAAGTACTTTATGAACAAATATAACTGTTTTATGAACGAAAAAATGTACTTTATGCACGAAAATTACTGTTATATGAACAAAATTCAGTACTTTACGTACGAATTTTATATTGAATAGTAAAAGTAGCTCTCTATTGAATCATTGAATACTCGCTTCAATATTTAAGCTTTCAAAACCACGAAAAGCAACATTTGCCCGACGAGTTGGCTCCTCTATGAGAACAGGATTATATAAATGTCTAGTCAGTTTTTCAATTGCGATTTGTCCTTCTAATCTAGCTAATGGGGCACCTAAGCAAAAATGTGGGCCAGTAGAAAAGGATAAATGTTTTATATTCTTTCGAGTAATATCAAATATTTCTGGGTTATTTGTGACACTCGGATCGTAATTGGCACCACCTAAGGAAACCATAAAGTAATCGCCTTTTTTTATTGAATTACCAGCAAATTCAAAATCCTCTCTAGCCCATCTGGATGTAAAAATAACTGGTGATTCGAATCTTAAAATTTCTTCGACCGCTGAAGGAATTAATGTTATGTCATTTTTTAAAAGTTCATATTGGTCCGGATGTTTTAATAATAAATAATATCCATTCGTAATTAAATTAACAGTTGTTTCATGACCGGCAATTAATAAAAGAAGACAACTTGCAATCATTTCATCTTCGCTTAATTTATCACCAGATTCCTCTGCAGCAATTAAATGACTAATTAAATCCTCTTTTGGTCTACTTCTTCTCTCAGTAATAAGACTTCTGAAATAATTAGAAGCATCAAGAATATCTTTAGTGACTAATTCTAAATCTTCAATTGTTGTGTTAAAATCAATAAATTTAATAAATGCATCTGACCAATTGCGAAATAAATCTCGATCATCCTGCGGTACACCTAATAAGTCAGTTATGACAAATACAGGTAATAAATATGAAAAGTCACTTATTAGTTCATGTGTTGATTTTCCCTTCATATTTGCAATTAAATAATCAGCAATTTCATTTACCGTACCGCGTAAATTTTCAACCATTCTTGGAGAAAAGGCTTTGTTCACAAGATTTCTTAATCTTGTATGATCAGGTGCGTCTCGAAAAAGCATCATTTTCTGATTTAATGAAATTGCTGGCATAACACTTTTTGGTACTTGTTCTGGTGGGGTAACTTTAGTTGCTTCTTTAATAAAACGAGGATCTTTTAAAACTTTCTCTACTTCTTTATAACCTGTTATTAGCCAACCAGTTCTTTGAAAAAGCTCTGTGTAAAGTACAGGACTTATTGTTCGAGCGTTTTTAAAATACGAATAGGGGTCTTTGTAAAAATCCTGTGGATTAACTTTTAATTGATTGTTCATTTAACTTTGCTCCCTTATTAGTGAATGAGTCTATTTATTTCTATTACTGTGAAATTGGATTATTCCCAATTTCTGGATATCATAAAAAAAGGATACTTTTGATTAGAATGACATACATGAGTCTATAGATATAAAAGTAAATGAGCTTAATTGAAAAAAATTAAGAAAAATAGATTATGACTATGGTAAAATAAGGTACTTTAAAAAATTAAGATGAGTTTAAGATAATGATTAGGGAGGGGTAACGTGATGGAATTTCCAGTTTTAGAAACAGAAAGATTATCTTTAAGACAAATTACACATAAAAATGTTGATGAGATTTTTTCAATCTTTTCAAATGAAGAGGTAATTAAGTACTATGGTATGGATCCCTTTACTGAAAAAGATCAAGCTGTCAAAATGATTGATTCTTTTCAAACTAGATTTGAAAATCTGCAAGGAATGCGCTTTGGAATCGTTGAAAAAGAATCAAAAAAATTAATCGGTACAATTGGTTTAAATAATTTAGTTTTACACTCCAGAAGAACTGAAATTGGATATGATTTATTACCTGAATTTTGGAGAAAAGGATATATGTCAGAAGCAATTAAGGAAATTACATCATATTGCTTTGAAAAACTAGGGATTTTTCGAATTGGAGCCAATATTTTTCCGGATAATACAGCCTCATCTACTCTAGTTGAGAAGGTAGGTTTTAAAAAAGAAGGATTGTTGAGAGGCTATTTAGTACAAAATGATCAGTCTTATGATTTAAACGTATTTTCTCTGATTAAACCTGATTGGGAAAAGTATTAATAGATTTATAGTGTTATTAACTAAAAAGAGTTAAGACTAGTATTTTAAGCACTTAAGAAAAAAGGAGAAATGAAATGATAAAAGCGGTAATATTTGATTTTGATGGGTTAATAGTTGATACTGAGTCTGTTTGGTTTGAAGCGTATAAAGAAGTCCTACTTCGATATGATGTAGAGTTAACACTTCAAAAATTTTCAGAGGTTGTAGGGACGAGTGATGAAGTTTTATTTAACTATATCGATTCGAATTTAAAAGAACCAATTGAAAAAGAAATGATCGAACAACTGGCTAAAGAACTAGTTGATGAGAAGCTCCTAGAACCAGTACTTAGAGAAAGTGTAGAGGACTATTTAATCGCAGCAAAAAACGCGGGATTACATATTGGTTTGGCTTCTAGCTCATCAAGAGAATGGGTAGAAAGCTTTTTGAAAAAATTAAATATATACGAGTACTTCTCTGTTATTAAGACAAAAGACGATGTAACAAAAGTAAAACCAGATCCAGAATTATATTTAAAGGCAATTGAGGAAATAGGAGTGCAAGTAACTAAAGCGATTGCATTTGAAGATTCGCTGAACGGATTAATCGCTGCAACGAAAGCAGGATTACATTGTGTAATTGTTCCAAATAGTGTTACTTCACATTTAGAGTTTGAGAATCATAGTTTAAGATTATCATCAATGGCTGAAAAATCACTAGTAGATGTTATTAAACATTTTAACTAAATAAGAGTGGTGTTTGAAGATTAAAGAGGGTGCCGTGTCTAACACTCTCTTTTTTTATGGGGAATTTGGTATAGTCAGAACTGCAAATAAGACTTAGAGAATCGCAAATAAATGAAGGTTTGGTGCAAATAAACAGTAAATTGCAATTAAAATCCGAAAATAGCAAATAAAATTGTCCCAATCGCAATTAAAATTTGATAATCGCAATTATTTTTGTAAAACAGCAATTAAAACCACGTGAATCGCAAATAAGATAGGAAATTACCCATACCTGTTACGGTATTAAGACGTAATAATTGTTCAACAATAAATACGATCAAATTGAAAACTAGCAAATTTGTTTTAAATCGAGAAAAAAATGATGAATTCACCTAAATATTCATAAAAAAGTTCGATTAAATCTACTTGAAATGAAAGAAGATGTTTAGATACCCTCCCTTAAATGTAGTTTTTAATACATGGATGAACGTTTATTAAGGGTTTTTCGAGAATCTTTTAAAAGTAATCGAACAAAAAACAATTTAGTTTAATTTTTTCAGTTATTCTGAAGTCTTGAATAACTGTCAATAGCCAAGCATCGTCATAATTTGTGTGAATAATTTATATCTTCATTTTATAGATCGCACTTTACCAAATTTCAAATCTTTAAAGAAATTTCAAGGTAATTAGCTAGATTAGTATTTTTTCTTCTATCTTAATTATTTCTTGACTCCATATAAAAATCCGTTTGGTTGTAAAAATCTTCATTGATTGTATGAAATATTTTAATGATTTTTCATGAGCAGATGTGGTGAAGGAAATCAATTAATCAACGAAATTCTATAATAGCAAATTAGTTTGATAAAAATTTGATGATGTTTATTATTGAATATTCAGAATTTATCCAGTATGATCAAATTAACAAACATACCGACTGGTTAGTATCTGAGTGTTTGTTTAAAAAGTAGTTAAAGTTCCTAGTAGATAGATAGTCCTGATCCATTCAATACATATTATAGGAGGACATGAGATGCACGTAAAAGAGTTATTTGATTTAACAGGCAAAGTAGCAATTGTAACTGGAGGTGGACGAGGTCTAGGTGAACAAATAGCCAAAGGATTCGCTGAAGCAGGTGCTAATATTGTTCTTTGTTCCAGAAATGTAGAAGCTTGTCAGGAAATAAGTGAAGAATTGAAAAGTCTAGGTGTTGAATCTTTAGCCATTAAATGTGATGTAACAAACAAAGAGGATGTACAAAGAGTAGTAGACGAAACGAAAGAGAAATTCGGTCGTATTGATATTTTAGTTAATAATAGTGGTGCCTCTTGGGGAGCTCCTGCCGAAGAAATGCCATTAGAAGCATGGAATAAAGTAATGAATGTAAATGTCACGGGTACATTTTTGATGTCCCAAGCAGTAGGAAAAATCATGTTAGAACAAAAGGCTGGAAAAATAATAAATATTGCTTCAATTGCTGGTTTAGTAGGTACGAATCCAAAAGTTATGAATGCTGTTGGTTATAGCGCAAGTAAAGGTGCCGTAATCAGTTTTACGAAAGATTTAGCAGCGAAGTGGGGTCCAAGTGGCATTTTTGTAAATGCAATAGCACCTGGATTTTTCCCGACAAAAATGTCTAAAGATGTAATTTCTCATGGAACTAGTGAAATACTAGAGTCTATTCCACTTAAGAAATTTGGAAATGAGGATGAGCTAAAAGGGGCAGCTTTATTTTTAGCAGCACCTGCCTCTAATTATGTTACAGGATCTGTTCTAGTAGTTGATGGTGGAGCATCAATTGTGTAATGTTTCAAACTTCATAATTAAAAAGGAGTTTTGTAAATGGGCAAGCTTCATCTTTTGATGAAAAAAGAGGAAATAGATGATCGAAAACTAAACGATGAAAAGTTAGTAGTCGTTTTTGATGTTTTACTTGCTACTTCAACGATCACAGCGGCATTAGCCTTTGGTGCTAAAGAGGTAATTCCTGTTATGAATGGACAAGAAGCCGTTCAATTCGCAAACAAAAATATGGGCAAAGAATTTATTTTAATTGGCGAATATGAGGGAAAGACAATTGAGGGGTTTTTAGCTCCAAATCCATTGGATTTAAAGGGAATTGTGACAGATCAATCAATTGTTTTATCAACAACAAATGGAACGGTTGCATTAAAAAAATCCCAAAATGCAAAGAGGGTATATGCTGCATCCATTTTGAATGCAAACGCAGTTGCAAACCATTTAAGTCTAACTTATAAAGATGAATCGATTATTTTAGTTTGTTCAGGAACGTCAGGACAATTTAATATGGAAGATTTTTATGGAGCCGGCTATTTTATCGATTGTTTATTAAATGAAACATGCCATTTAGATTTGTCTGATTCAGCTAAATCAGCACATTATCTTTATTTGGGGATGAAAGAAAAAAGTAATGAAATTTTTGCTGAGTCAAATGTAGGGAAACTGTTAATGCTTTATGGATTTGAAGAGGAAATAAAATTTGTAAGTAAAAAAAGTATTTTTAATGTTGTACCAATATTTGAAAATGGTAAAAGTGTTGTTAATGCCCAAACTTCAGAAAAAACTATCTAAATATTGATCTATCAAATTACGTAAAAACGAAATTAGTGAAAGGGATGATTAAATGGATTTTTCATATTCACCGAAAGTGCAAGAGCTTCGGTCAAAATTAACTAAGTTTATGGAAACATATGTTTATCCTAGTGAGCGAATATACGAGGAACAGTTAAATGCACAAGAATCTCGATGGAGTGATGTCCCCCCAATAATGGAGGAGTTAAAGCAAAAAGCAAAACAGGCAAACTTATGGAATTTATTCTTACCAGAGAGTGATCTAGGAGCAGGATTAACGAATTTAGAATACGCTCCATTATGTGAAATTATGGGACGATCAATGATTGGACCTGAAGTATTTAATTGTAGTGCTCCAGATACAGGGAATATGGAAGTATTAGAAAGATATGGTACGAAAGAGCAGAAAGAAAAATGGTTAGTACCACTTTTAAATGGTGAAATTCGCTCATGCTTTTCTATGACAGAGCCAGATGTCGCTTCTTCTGACGCTACAAATATTGAGGCTAGTATTAGAAAAGATGGTGAGTATTATATCATCAACGGTCGAAAATGGTGGTCATCAGGAGCAGGTGATCCTAGATGTAAGATTGCAATATTCATGGGTAAAACGAACCCGGATGCACCAAAATATGAACAACAATCTATGATTCTAGTACCGTTAAATACACCTGGTGTAAAAATTGAAAGAGTATTACCAGTTTTCGGTTATGATCATGCACCACATGGACATGCAGAAATTTCATTTACAAATGTCAGAGTACCCGCAAGTAATATTTTATGGGGAGAGAACAAAGGCTTTGCTATTGCACAAGGTAGATTAGGGCCAGGTCGGATCCATCATTGCATGAGATTAATAGGAGCTGCTGAAAGAGCACTTGAAGAAATGTGTAAGCGTGTTCAAATACGAGAAACATTTGGCAAACCGATTGCTAATCAAGGTGTGGTGCAAGAATGGATTGCTAATTCAAGAATAGAAATTGAACAAGCTAGATTACTTACATTAAAAGCTGCATATATGATGGATACTGTTGGTAACAAAGAAGCAAAAGCGGAAATTGCAATGATAAAAGTTGTTGCGCCTTCGATGGCTTTACGAGTGATTGATCGTGCAATTCAAGCTTTTGGAGCTGCCGGAGTATCGGATGATTATACTTTAGCTGCTCAATGGACAAATGCCCGAACGCTTAGACTAGCTGATGGTCCAGATGAAGTACATCGTGCACAGTTAGCAAGATTCGAATTAAAAAAACACGCTCCAGAAAAAAACTTCTCTTCAGTAAAAACGAAAGTAGATCAAACTTAAAGACAGAAAGAGTCGGTTTGAAATGAGACTAAAAGATAAGAACTTAATTTTAAAAAATAGTTTAAAACAATATATATGATAAGAAATGGAGAGTTAATGATGTCAACAAATAAAGTTTGGTTATCTCACTATCCAGAATATATTGCAAAAGAACTATTAATACCAGAAAAAACAATTCCTGAAATGTTTAATGAAACTGTCGAAAACTATCCTAATCATTCATGTCTATCATTTTATGGTAAAAGAAATACATATAAAGAAGTACACTCTGCAGTTATGTCCTTTGCGTCTGCTTTACAGAAAAACGAAGTTCAAAAAGGTGACCGTGTAGCAATCATGCTGCCAAATTGTCCTCAATATATTATTTCATATTATGGAATCCTTACTGTTGGTGGAATCGTAACGCAAATAAATCCAATGTCAGTTGAAAGAGAGTTAATGGAATTATTAAACGACTCCGGAGCTGAAACGATTGTTGTGTTAAACATCTTTTATCCGATCGTGAACTCTATAATGGACGAAACGAGTCTACGAAAAATTATTGTTGTGAATTTAGCAGATACAGAAGAAAGCGGTGACTCATGTATTACATTTGAAAAATTTTTAAAAAGTGGTGATCAAGACGTGATACCAGTCATGATTGATTCAAATGAAGATGTGGCAATTCTTCAATACACAGGCGGAACAACAGGTCGTTCAAAAGGAGTAATGTTAACCCACCGAAATCTATACGCAAATATTATGCAACAAAGTGAATTTTTTAAAGGTGCATTTGATCCAGGGCGTGAGCGGGTTTTGTCAATTATACCGTTTTTTCATGTTTATGGAATGAATGTATGTATTAATTTAAGTGTATTTATGGCAAATGAAATTATTATGTTACCGCGATTTGAAATACAAGAGGTTTTAAATACGATAAAAAATGAACAACCAACGCTGTTCCCAGGTGTTCCAACTATGTATGTTGCATTAATCAATCATCCAGAATCTGAAAAGTATGATATAGATGCAATAAAATTATGTAATAGCGGTAGTGCTCCTATGCCTGTAGAATTAATGAAACAATTTGAAAACAAGACGGGTGCGACAATTTTAGAAGGTTACGGTTTATCTGAAGCTTCTCCAACTACACATAGTAATCCAGCATTTGCTAAAAGAAAGCCTGGCACCGTGGGCATCCCATATCCATCAACTGATTCAAAAATCGTTGACTTAGCAACCGGTATAAATGAGGTTCCTGTTGGTGAAATTGGTGAACTCATTATTAAAGGTCCACAAGTAATGAAAGGGTACTGGAATTTGCCAGAGGAAACAGCCAATACACTTAGAGATGGCTGGTTATATACTGGTGATATTGCAAGCGTTGATGAAGATGGATATGTTACTATTTTAGATCGAAAAAAGGATATGATTATCGCAAGTGGCTTTAATGTCTATCCGCGAGAAATAGAGGAAGTAATTTATGAGCATCCTTGTGTAAAAGAGGCAGTTGTAATTGGTGTTCCTGACACTTATAGAGGTGAGACTGTTAAGGCAGTGATTGTATTAAAAGAAGGTAACCATCTTACTCTAGAAGAAATGAAGGAATACTGCAAAAGTAAATTAGCGACATATAAAGTACCTCGAATGATTGAGTTTCGAAATGAACTACCTAAAACGAATGTTGGAAAAATTTTAAGAAGAGCGATTAGAGAAACCGAGAGTTCGATCAAGTAAAGGTAAGGTTAATAAGAGATGCCCTTTTGTTTAATCAATTAGATTATTATAAAATTTTCCGTTTACTATGATATAATTCTATTGAATTTTTAAGATTGCGAGGACATCTAATGAAACAAAAAATAAAGGAACACTCAATACAGCTATTTGACAAAAAAGGATTTACAAGTACATCCATACAAGATATCGTCGAATCAATTGGAGTTACTAAAGGAACTTTTTACTATTATTACACAAGTAAAGAACAGCTTCTTATGGAAATCCACCTTCAATTTATTGATGAAGTATTAAATGAGCAGGAAGCAGTGATCAATGACTCTGAGAAAAGCTTTTCAGATAAACTTTTTGATGTAATTTATTTAAGTTTATTAGATATTAAAAAGCAAGGTCCAAGTGCAAAAGTGTTTTATAGAGAAATGAGACATTTAAATCCCGAAAGTTTAACTGAAATTAAGGCAAAGAGGGATTTATATCGATTTAATATTGAGAAGCTACTAAATGATGGAATTAAAAATGGTGATTTAAGAGCAGATTTAGACGTACCGATCGTTTCGTTCGGCATTTTAGGTGTAATGAACTGGAGCTATGAATGGTATAATCCAGAAGGTACCAAAAATGCATTTGAAATTGCGAAGTCATTCCAAGAAATGATATTAAAAGGGATTAATCTAAAATAAGGAGATTAATATGTATCTCCTTCTCCCCAACATACCGACCAGTTAGTATTGTGTTGTAACTAAATTATAGGATAAAGGCAGGTAGTTTTATGGAAAAATTTACAGTTACCCCAAGATTTTGTGAAACCGATGCACTTGGTCATATTAACAATACTAGTTACTTCATTTATTTAGAAGAGGCGCGAATTAAATTTTTCGAATCGCTTGGTTACTCTATGAATCTAAATGATTGGAAGTTTATATTAGCTTCTACAAAATGTGATTTTATTAATCAAGGTCATTTTAATCAAAAAATGTCTGTTTCAAGTTATATTTCTAAAATAGGAAATAAAAGCTTTCATCTTGAACATGAAATTCGTTGTGAAGAAACAAAAAAATTGATCGCTACCGGTAATGCAATCATTGTATTTTTTAATTTTAAAGAGCAACAAAGTGAAGTAATTCCTGAGTTATTTAGAGAACAGTTAGAGAAGCATTTAGTTATTAAATAAACTGAATTTTCTTAATAAAGGAGGGGTAAAATGACTGAAAAAGTAGAGTTAGAAACGATTCAAGTTCGGAAAGGTGAAGAGTTAGATCGTTTAGTTTTACGTGAGTTTTTAGATAAAAATATTGATGATCTTCCAGATGGAGAATTAACAATTCGTCAGTTTTCAGCAGGTCATTCAAATTTAACTTATTTACTTAAAATCGGTGAGTGGGAAGTTGTGTTAAGACGTCCACCACTTGGACCTGTTGCTCCAAAAGCGCATGATATGAAAAGAGAATTTCGTATTCTGTCAGAAATACATCCTCATTTTTCGGCTACACCTAAGCCAATTTTATATTCAGAAAACGAATCAATCATTGGTAGTCCATTTTTCATAATGGAAAGAAAAAATGGTCAAGTATTTGACTCATCGTTCCCCCCACATTTGAACGTAACAATTGAAGATCGTAAAACGATATCAAAAGTAATGGTAAATAAGCTAGTTGAGTTACACTCCATAGACTATACAAAAACAAAACTCCTAGAAATAAGTAAACCTGAGGATTTTATGGAAAGACAAGTTAACGGCTGGATTGGACGATATAACAGGGCAAAGACTAGTGAAATCGCCGAAGTTGATCTCCTAATGAGTTGGTTAATCAATCATGTACCAAAAAAACATGAATCAACAATTATTCATTATGATTTTAAATTAAATAATTCCATGTTTAGTCAGGATTTGAAAGAAATGATTGGACTATTCGATTGGGAAATGACAACAATCGGTGATCCATTAGCTGATTTAGGAGTAGCTTTATGCTATTGGATTCAAAATGATGATCCAGACTTATTAAAATATGGATTAGGTAAACCACCGGTTACGATTCAAGAAGGATTTATTTCTAGAAATCAATTCATTGAGGAATATGCTAAGAAAAGTGGTAGGGATTTATCAAACATTAATTACTATTTGGCTTTTGCGTATTTTAAATTAGCAGTTATTGTTCAACAAATTTACTATCGATTTAAAGCCGGACAAACAAATGACCAGCGTTTTGGAAAGTTTAATCAATTCGCAGAGAATTTAATTAGGATTGGGAATGATTTAGCAGTTAAATAGATTCATATTAAAGGAGTGTAGTATATGGGTAATCAACATTTATTAGTGGAAGTTCAGGATCGGATTTTAACTTTAACATTAAATAGACCAGAAAGCTTAAATTCTTTTAGTTATGAAATGTTGAACGGGATTACTGAAGCATTAAATCAAGCTAAAAATAATCCTGACATAAAAGTAATTGTACTATCTGGTGCTGGTCGATCATTTTCAGCAGGTGGAGATGTTAAAACGATGGGTAATGTCTCTCCGAATGCTGTATACGAGCATATTGGTATATTAAATACAGTTATTAAAACAATTCGTGAAATTGAAAAGCCAGTAATTGCGTCAGTTCATGGCTTTGCAGCTGGTGCTGGTTTTAACTTAGCTTTGGCATGCGATTTAATTATCGCAGCAGATAATAGTAAGTTTGCTTTAAGTTTTTCTCAAGTTGGATTAATTTCAGATGGTGGAGGTTCATATTTCCTACCAAGGTTAATTGGCCCATATTTAGCAAAACAGTTTTTCTTTACTGCAGAACCAGTTCCAGCAAAACGAATGTATCAGTTAGGTGTTGTAAACACAGTTGTGCCAGCTGAGAATTTGTCTGAAGAAACAGTTAAATTTGCAAATAAATTGGCCGCTGGACCTGGAAAAGCAAATGGCATGATGAAAAAACTGATTGATCAATCATTTACGTCAACGCTAGATGAAATGCTTGAACTTGAACGAATTACACAACCATTAATGGTAGCAACAGAAGACCACCAAGAAGGTGTTGTTGCATTTAAAGAAAAAAGAAAAGCAATTTTTACGGGGAAATAAAAACCTTAAAGGGGAGTTTACGATGCAATCAATTCAATTTAAACAATTTGGCGGGCCAGAAGTATTAGAAAAAGTTGAACTTGAAAGACCAGTCCCAAAAGGTAAAGAAGTATTAATTGAAGTGCATGCAGCAGGTGTTAACTATGCAGATACAGCACGAAGAGAAAACCAATATGTCGTTAAAACTACTTTGCCATATGTACCTGGTGCTGAAGTCGCGGGAGTCGTAGTAGAAATTGGAGACGAAGTGACTTCTGTTAAAATTGGTGATCGGGTTGTTTCAATGCTGGAATGTGGTGGTTATTCAGATTTCGCAATAACAGATGAACGTTCAATCATTCATTTACCGAACGAAATGGATTTTAAAATAGCTGTTGCTTTACCTGTACAAGGATTAAGTGCTTACCATATTTTAAAAACGATGGGTAAGTTAGAACCAGGTGAAACTGTGCTAGTTCATGCAGCGGCCGGAGGGCTAGGAACTTTAGCAGTGCAATTAGCGAAGCTTTTTGGAGCCAAAAAAGTGATCGCAACAGCAAGTACAAAAGAAAAATTACAATTAGCAAAAGAGATGGGTGCGGATGTATTAATCAATTATACAGAAGAAGGATGGGATCAAAAAGTACTTGAAGCTACAAATGGAAAAGGTGTAGATGTTGCACTTGAGATGGCTGGTGGGGATGTATTTTATAAGACATTGAAATGTTTAGCTTACTTCGGTCGATTAGTCATTTATGGAGTAGCAAGTAATCAGCAAAGTAATTTTTATCCTTCATCTTTAATGGCAAAAAATCAATCTGTCATCGGATTTTTCTTACCTCCACTTTTAAAAAGGAAAGCGTTAATAAAACAAAGTCTAGATGAATTATTTACTTATTTAGCTGAAGGAAAACTAAAAATCACGATAGGTGAGGTATTTCCATTAAGTGATGCGGCAAATGTACATACAATACTACAATCAAGAAAAACTGTTGGAAAAGTTATTTTAGAACCAAGAAAATAATGCGTTTTTGCAACGAAACTATTTTGAACATAGCGAAACGGGGGAATTTTACATGCATTTACGCCTGACTGATGAACAAAAAATGATTCAAAAAACAATTCGGAAATTTGTTGAAAAAGAATTAATACCTTTAGAGAATGAGGTACTAAGAAATAAACGTGAAGGCAGACCCGGTTTAGATCCTGTTGTTGAAAAAGAGCTACAATTAAAAGCAAAAAAAGCTGGCTTTTGGGGAATAAACACACCTACAGAGTATGGTGGTGCTGATTTAGGCCAAATGATGCTTGCGATCATTTATATGGAAATATCAAAAACATTTGTTCCATTTAAATTTGGTGGTTTTGCAGATAATATTTTATTTTACACTAATGAGGAACAAAAAAAGAAGTATCTTATACCAACCATTAATGGTGAAAAAAAATCATGTTTTGCAATGACAGAACCTAATGCGGGGTCAGATACTCAAAATATTAAAATGACTGCCGTAAAAGATGGGAACGAATGGGTATTAAACGGTGAAAAAACATTTATTACAGGTGGAAACGAAGCAGATTTTGTAATGGTCATTGCGATTACGGATAAAAAAAGGCATCAACAAACTGCTGGTAGAGATGGTGTAACATGTTTTATTGTCGACCGAGATATGGGATGGAAGTCGGAGTTTATCCATACAATGGGCGAATGGGGACCAGCTGGATTAGTATTTGATAATGTCCGTGTCCCAGAAGAAAATATTTTAGGTGAATTAAATGGTGGATATAATTTAGGACTTGAATGGATTGGGTTTGCAAGATGGATCGTAGGGGCAAATGCGGTAGGGGCTACTGAACGATTATTACAAATGGCAATTGACTATTCAAAAGAAAGAGAAACATTTGGAAAACCAATTGCTGAGCGACAAGCGATTCAATGGCAAATAGCAGATTCAGCTGTTGAAATCGAAGCGGCAAAATGGCTAGTATTAAATGCAGCGTATACGCTCGATCAAGGTGAGGATAACAGACATTTAGCATCGATGGCAAAACTATATGGTTCAAATATGGGAAATCGTGTTGTTGACCGCGTACTACAAATACATGGTGGCATCGGTTATACAAAGGAGCTTCCAATTGAAAGATGGTACCGTGAAGCAAGGCTTTGGAGAATTTATGATGGTACCGACGAAATTCAGCGATTAATCATTTCGCGAAATTTATTAAAAGGACATGTTAAATTAGGACAATACGTATAAATTAGAAAAACGATAAGGAGTGAGGGGAATGGAAGGTAGATTTGAAGGAAGAGTAGCCTTTGTTACTGGAGGCAGTCGAGGAATTGGAAAAGGAATCGTAGAATTATTTGCAAAAGAAGGAGCAAAAGTCGCCATAATTGATGTGAATGAAGAAGCACTTTCACAAACAGCATTAGAATTCAAACAATATGAAATCTATACAAAAGTCGCAAATGTAACAAATGCTAATGAAGTTGCAACAGCTATGAAAGAAGTATGTGATACATTTGGTTCATTAGATATTGTCGTCAATAATGCAGGAGTTATTCGTGACAATTTATTATTTAAAATGACAGATTCAGATTGGGATACTGTGATGGATGTACATTTAAAAGGTTCTTTTAATGTCGTACGTGCTGCTCAGGCTTATATGGTGAAACAAAAATATGGAAGAATTATTAATATTTCTTCAACTTCAGCACTTGGAAATCGTGGTCAATCAAACTATGCTACTGCAAAAGCTGGTTTGCAAGGATTAACGAAAACACTAGCAATTGAACTTGGCAAATATGGAATAACATCAAATGCTGTAGCACCAGGGTTTATCGAAACTGAAATGACAAAAGAAACAGCACAACGGATCGGTATTACATTTGAACAACTCATTGAGGCAAGTTTAAGCCAAATTCCGGCTGGAAGAACAGGAAAACCAGAGGATATCGCGAATGCAGTTGCCTTCTTTGCGGATGAAAAATCTTCTTATGTAAATGGTCAGGTTTTATATGTTGCTGGAGGGCCTAAAGATTAATAAAAAAGAGGTGAATGATATGTTTAAAGCATTTATAGGCAAACGCTCTAAATCTGTAAAAAATACGGTGGAACGTGGTGCTGTAAAAAAATTCGCAGAGGCAATTGGTGATTTACATCCGATTTATGTTGACGAAGAATATGGAACTCAATCTAGATACGGACATAATATTGCTCCACCAACATTCCCAAGAGTATTTGATTATGGGAAAATTGACAATTTTAACTTACCTAATGTAGGGCTTATCCATGGCGAGCAAACATTTGAATACAAAAGGCCACTTTTAGTTGGCGAAACACTGAATTGTTATACGGAAATAAAGGACTATTACGAAAAACGTGGTGGTCATGGTTTTATGGGTTTTCTAGTCCTATCAGATAATGGCGAAGATCAGGCTGGTAATATCGTATTTACAACTAAATCAGTTGTTATTATAACGGAAGAGGTAAGGAAGGTGCTAAGTGTATGACAGTGTTATTAGATTTGCAAATTGGTGACTCATTAAAACCAGTCATGCTTGAACCGGTAACTCGTATTGATTTAATTAAATACGCAGGGGCCTCTGGTGATTTTAATCCTATTCATACAATTGATGAGGAAGCAGAAAAAGCTGGATTACCAGGAATAATTGCACATGGCATGTGGACGATGGGGAATTTGGTAAAGCTTTTTTCAGATTTTTATGAATTTGGCTATATTGAAAATTACTCGATTCGATTTAAAAATATGGTATTTCTAAATGACGTAATCACATTGAGTTCAATGCTTGAAAAAATTGATGTAAGCACTCTCCATTTTAAAGTAAATGCAAAAAATCAGAATGATGTAACTGTACTTACTGGTAAAATTTTATTTAAATTATATGAATGATAATGGTTGTGAAAGGGACTTCTAATAGATGTCCTTTTTGTTTTTTTAACAATATTAGGTATGTTAATTTTGCATTAAAGAGGATTTGGAACCAGTGGATTTACACATAATATTAAAAACGAGAGAGGTGAGATGAATGGATCTTTCATTTGATAAATTATTAGAGCAGTTTGATTTGAAAAGAAATGAACACCAAAAAAATATGCATAAAGTTAACAAAAGAATAGATGAAATAGAATCTCATATGGAAGAAATTAAAAAGCAGTTACATAATTTTGACCATCAAATCGTTCATTTAGATAAGGAATTAAAAAGCACTTTATCAATGATAAATAATGAAAACGAATCACAAACACATCATAATAAGGAACATGATAGAGGACATCACAAGCAAAACGAACACAACAAACAACATGAGGAGCATCAACATCAAAAGCACCTTCCTGATCATCCTAATTGGGCTCAAAATCTTATTCATAATGTAGAAGAATTTTCAGCAAGTATTTTTGAACCTAATCATAAAAAGCATAAAGAACATGACGAACAAAACCAACAAAACGAACCAAATCAACATAACCTACATGACGAGGAACATACAAATCACTCCAGAGTAGCTAATAGGAAAAAGTATAATAATCAAAATACACAAGATATTAATCAATATTCAGCAAGCACAATGGACGAAAGTCAATCGACTTATTCAACATTGGGCACGACGAGTTTAAATCAAAAGAATTATTCTGAATTAACCTCATCATATATTGATCACAATTTTGAACAAGATCAAAGTGAAAATAGTTATGAAAACAAATCTAGTCAAAAGACATCAGAACAATTATTAGAAACAAATTTTTCTGATTTATCCGTTGATGATTGGGAAGACTCGACCACCAATTTATCAATGTCAGAATGGTTTGAAGTAGATCCTAATAGTAAAAGATGAATATAATAAAAATGCGTTACTTCTTTACTATTGAAGTAACGCATTTTTATTTTTTAGAGGAATTACTTCATATTATGGTGAATTTATCAAAGATATATTTCAAAGATAGCATTTATTACTATAAAGGTTCATAAAGATAAATTGATGAGTTTAATAAAGAATTTTCGAAATGGTAGACATTAAAAGACAGGGCGACATTTTCTAAGAACTTTAGGTACTTTTGATAATAATATTGGTTTTGTGAAAATTTTTGCTAAAGTTAAATAGTATGAAAAGAACTTATGTAAATAGATAGGAGTTATTATGTCTAAAAAAACAATCGTATTTACTGGTGGTGGCTCAGCAGGGCATGTAACACCAAATATTGCCGTTATTAATGAGTTAAATAAAAATGAATGGGATATTCATTATATCGGATCAAAAAAAGGAATTGAAAAGGAGCTTATTAATAAAATTGCTTTACCTTATTATGGGATCTCAAGCGGGAAATTAAGACGTTATATTGATTTTGAAAACATCATTGATCTTTTCCGTGTTGTAAAAGGCTGCTTTGACGCAAGAAAAGTTTTAAAAAAACTGAAGCCGAGTTTAGTTTTCTCAAAAGGTGGTTTTGTTTCTGTACCGGTCATAATAGCTGCAAGTACATTAAAAATTCCGATTTTTATTCATGAAAGTGATATGACGCCAGGGTTAGCAAATAAAATTTCACAAAGGTTTGCTACAAAGATTTTCACTTCATTTGAAGAAGCAAAAAATTATTTTCCAAAAGATAAAACTATAGTGATTGGTTCACCTATTAGAAGGGAGCTATTAAATGGCTCAAAGAAAAAAGGGATAGAATACTTAAATTTTAAGAGTTATATTCCAATTTTAACGATCATGGGCGGAAGTTTAGGAGCTAAGAAAATAAATGAAACTGTAAGAGATTCTTTACAGGATTTAACGAAAAAATATCAGATTGTTCATTTATGTGGGAAAGGCAATGTTGATGAAAGTTTAAAGAATATGGAGAGATATAAACAATTTGAATATGTACACGAGGAATTAGCTGACCTGTTGGCTGCATCTCAAGTCATTATTACACGAGGTGGGTCAAATGCAATATTTGAGTTTTTAGCGCTTCATAAACCGATGTTAATCATACCGCTTACGAAAAATCAAAGTAGGGGAGATCAAATTTTAAATGCAAAATCGTTTAAAGAGAAAGGATATGCATTAATGTTGGAGGAAGAGGATTTAACGATAAAAACACTTCAAGAATCGATCGAAGAACTTCAAAATAAACAAGAATTATTTATACAAAATATGAAATCTTCAAATCAAAGTAATGCACTTGAAGTATTGATTGAACAAATAAATAGAAATTGATCGTTTTAAAGCATTCTTCAAAATAAAGGAAGAAATGCTTTTTTGTTGAATAATTTTATATGAATCAACCCATTGAAATATGTGTAGAAGAAGGTGTAGGCATTGATTACAGAAAAACAATTAAACGAAATTAAAATATTACAAGATGAATGCGAAAAATATGATGAAATAACTTTAAAATTAAATTGGGAAATGTTAAGGAATCGAGCGAACAATGTAAAGGAAGATTTCTTTTATTATGAGCAGGATCAATTAGTTGGATTTTTAGCAATCTATTCTTTTGGTGAAAAAGTTGAGATCTGTGGAATGGTTCATCCGAATTTTCGCCGAAAAGGAATTTTTTCTGGTTTATTAAATGAGGCACTGAATTCAATATCAACAGTTAATACCACTTTATTAAATGCCCCTGAAGCTTCTGCATCAGCAAAGGAATTTATTAAACATCAAAAGAATTGTAATTATTCTTTTTCTGAATATCAAATGGTTTGGAAAAACAAAAAAGTAAAAGAATTTACACCAATTGTAAACTTTACGAAAGCTGGTCAATTAGATTTTCCATTTATATCAAACTTGGACGTTGTTTGTTTTGGATTTGAAAAAAGTGATGCAGAAAAATACAATTATCGCATTTTAAATGAACCAGATCGTGCATTATTTATAATAGAAGTAAATGATGAAAAAATAGGTAAAATGAGTTTACTTCGTGAAAATAAAGAAAGTTGGATTTATGGATTTGCAATACTTCCTGAATTCCAAGGTAAAGGATATGGAAAGAATGCCTTACTTCAAGTAATCCGAAAAGAAAATGAGATTGGAAATGAAATACATTTAGAAGTTGCACTAGAAAATAGCAATGCGAAGAAACTATATATTGACTGTGGTTTTAGTCAATACAATACTCAAGACTATTATAAAATTGAAAGTAGTAAGTAAATTATGTATCTATTTAGTAAGCTCTTTAATACAATAAGGTAGTCTTACAAATATGGCTGCTTTGATTTCTTTATGATTGGTAAAACATATTAAGAACATTTATCATGATCTATGTTACACTAGTATAGGATAAAATGGTAAAGGGTGAAAGGTTTGGAAAAAATAAGAGGATTTGAAGTAGCAAAAGGATTTGAGAACTGTGGAGTGAATCTTCCTAAAAGAGCAACTACTCATGCAGCTGGTTATGATATTGAATGTATTGAAGAGACAATTATTAATCCAAACGAGATAAAATTGATTGCAACTGGCTTAAAAGCTTATATGCAAAGAGACGAATTTTTAGCATTATTTGTACGTTCTTCTACACCGTTAAAAAAAGGTTTAATGAAAGGAAATGGGGTAGGGGTAATCGACTCAGACTACTATAGCAATCCTTCAAATGATGGGCATATCATGATGCAATTAATAAATGTATCAAAAGAACCAGTCATTATTCAAAAAGGTGAAAGAATTGGACAAGCTGTTTTCCAAAAGTTCTTACTAGCTGATGCTGATTTTGCAGGTGAAGAAAGAGTAAGTGGTTTTGGAAGTACTGGAAATATGTAAATAAACATAAAGAAGTCTGCATTAAAAAATGCAGGCTTTATTTTTATTGATGTACTGATATTACGAAGCTAGTGCCATTATAAATTGTTGTTTTAACTTTTACATGAAAATGGTTAATTTTACCTATTTTGAATATTCAAATAGTGTAAATATGATTAATAGCAGAATGCATATAAAACAAAAAAACAGTGAGTAAAATTTACACACTGTTTTTGTATTTTCTTTATTAAAATTTAGTCTAACATTTTAGCAAGTTTCGGAGATAAAGCTAATAAAATTAATCCTAAACCTACTGAAATAGCTCCAATATATAGGTAAATTTCAAGCATACCAAGTGTTGAAGTTAATGCAGCTAATTGACCAGCAAGTAAGTTTGCAAAGAAGTTTGCTGATAACCAAACACCCATTAATAATGAAGCTAGTTTTAATGGTGCATATTTACTTACAGCTGATAGTCCTACTGGGGAAAGAACTAACTCACCAACAGTATGGAAGAAATATGTCATAAACATGAAAAGCATATTTGCTTTAAGTGTTATACTGTTTGGATCTGAACCAGTTTTCATAACCGCTAAAATTGTAAATATAAAACCAACGCCTAATAACATGATACCCATTGCCATTTTTGCAGGTATGCTAATGTTTTTACCTGAACGGCTTAATTTAATCCAAAGTGCTGAAACAATCGGTGCTAATAATACGATTAGTAATGGATTAATTGATTGGAACCAAGAAGTTGGAACTGTGAAATTACCAATTGAACGATCAATAAATTTATCTGTATATAGTGTTAAAGAAGAACCAGCTTGTTCGAAACCAGCCCAGAAAAATACTACGAATGCTGCAAGAATAACAATAACTGTTGTACGTTGTTTTTCTTTCTTTGTTAAAGGAATTGTCTTATCAACTGAAGAGTTGTTCTCTTTCATTGCTTTAACATTTGGTTTAGTACCTTTGTCACCTAAATACTTATTACTTAATACATTGAACACAATTTGACCGATAATCATACCAATTGCAGCAGCAAGGAAACCATATCTGTAACCATATTCCATGATTTTACCAGCTGAATCTTTTACTGCAAATAAATCATCAGTTAAAAATCCAACTACAAGAGGTGCTACAAATGCCCCTACGTTAATACCCATGTAGAAAATTGTAAACGCAGCATCACGTCTTGGATCGTTGTCTTCATATAATTCACCAACAAGAGTAGAGATATTTGGTTTAAAGAAACCATTACCAATTATAATTAGAGTAAGACCAATATATAACCCTGTTGTATTATTCATTCCAAATAAAGAGATATTTCCTAAAGCCATTATTATACCACCAATTGTAATAGCGGTACGTTTTGCTACGTAGTTATCTGTTAACCAACCACCAATAATTGGAGTGAAATAAACTAAACCCGTAAATAAACCATATAAACTTAATGCAAAACTTTCACTAAATCCAAGACCACCAGCAATTACAGATTTTGTTAGATAAAGTACTAAAAGTGCACGCATTCCATAATAGCTAAAGCGCTCCCAAGCCTCTGTTGCAAAAAGTAAGTAAAGACCAGGTGGGTGTTTCGTTTTCTTTTTTTGCTCGTTTGATGAAACGTTTTGTTTTGTTGCTACGCTCATTCAAATTCCTCCCTCTTATGTACTATTCTGTGTAATTCTCTGTATGAATATTTATTGTCGCCAATTCATATACTATTCTGTCAATTTAGTATAAAAAATAATTTTCGAATTCTACAAATTTCGACAATTTAAGCTAAAAAAAATTCTAACTTTTTTTCAACAGCACAATTTTTACTAAATCTTTATCTAAATCCCCCAAAATTCATCGGAACTGATTTACTATTTTAGTATAACACAAAACAGCGTAATTCTGTAAAGTTTTTTATATTGTCAGACAAATCTTACAATACTGATTTTTCTTATTAAACAAGTATTTTGTGACTTTGTCTAATGACCAGTTTTAGTGAAGTCTAAATGCAAAGACTTATATTTAAATAATAATAAGTTTTTGAAATATTTCAAGGGTTTTTATTATTTTTTATTTTAATATTAAAGAAGTTTAATTAAACAAAAAAATGGGAATTGTCAAAAAATGTCGAAAATATAAACAGAAAGTTTGGTCGTTTTTAATATTCAATTAATTCGTATGGACGGTTTTCTAAATTTTGGATATACTAAAAGGACTTAATACGAAACGGAGTGATGAATTATGGGAAATTTAATTAGTTTAGTTAAAGAGAAGGTAAATATGAAGGGACAAAAAATGGAGTAAATCTTCATTATTGTCCTTATACAATTGGAGGACAAAATGAATTTAAAACAATTAGGTTGGAAAGAATCGTTCGGTGAGTTAGATCAAACTACTGTTGTTGCTAGAGTTATATCTGAACAAAGACAAATTTATAAATTACATGATGGAGAAAATGAATTAACAGGTGAAGTTTCAGGGAAATTTCAATTTCAGGCAAAAGTAAAAAGTGATTATCCATCAGTTGGAGATTGGGTTTTAATTGAACCTTTAAAAGGTGAAAACAAAGCAATAATTCAAAAGGTATTACCAAGAGCTAGCCAATTCTCAAGGCAATCTGCAGGAGACAAAACAGAAGAACAAATTGTAGCGGCAAATATAGATTACGTATTTTTAGTAATGGCATTAAATAATGACTTTAATATAAGAAGATTAGAGCGCTACTTACTTGTTGCATATGATAGTGGAGCTAATCCAATTATCGTTTTAACAAAAAAGGATTTATGCACTGACCTACCATCCAATATTGCAGCAGTTGAAGAGATTGCATTTGGCGTACCAATTTATTCTGTAAATAGTACAAATGGAGAAGGTATTGAAGCACTGAAACAGCTCATAACAGAAGGGATGACTGTTTCTTTACTAGGTTCTTCAGGTGTTGGTAAATCTACATTATTAAACGCATTAATTGGAGAATTAAAACAAATAACTGGGGAAGTTCGTGAAGGTGATGATCGTGGTAAACATACTACAACACACCGTGAATTATTTTTCTTACCTTCTGGCGGAATGGTGATCGATACACCTGGTATGCGCGAATTACAGCTTTGGGGTGGAGAAGAACATATCAGTTCGACATTTACAGATGTTGAAGATTTAGCAAAATCATGTAAATTCTCAGACTGTACACATGAAAATGAACCAGGATGTGCAGTCAATCAAGCAATCGAAAACGGCGAGTTAGATTCCCAAAGACTAACAAGCTATCGCAAATTAATGAGAGAACTGGCATATGCAGAACGAAAACAAGACGCCTCACTTGCTAGACAAGAAAGAGAAAAATGGAAAAAAGTCAGTAAAATGATGAATACTAAATCGTATAAATAAAAGGGAAGAGGCTGACCCAAAAGCCCTGTTTGATTAAAAAAAGTCAAATTATAAACGCAAGAATGCTGTTAAATCAACATTCTTGCGTTTTGTTTTTTTTATTTTAAGGCTGAAATCAAAAACAAATTTACAAATGCTGTTTTCCATTTTTTAGTTAATTCCATTGATCAAATATGTAAAAGGTAATATCATTTTATTCATAAACATTTTTTCGAAATTAAAAGTTTATTTCAATATGTTGAATAAAGTTGATTGGAGCAGATGATGAGAAGACTCCTGTGGGAATAGCGGGATAGGTGAGACCCCACAGGAGCGAACGCGACGAGGAGGCTCAGCGCACGCCCCACGGAAAGCGAGCGAAGCCACTGAAAAACCCTATGATTTTTGAAAAAGTCCGATTTCAAAAAATCTCCATCCCCACTTTTGTCTCTATATTGGGTTAAAAAGTATTGTATCATTCCCACTTTAGCTATATAAATCAAGGTTTTTATGGGAATTGATTTTTCATAAAAAGTAAATTTTGATTAAAATTTACTTTTTCAGTGGCCTCAAGCAAGCATCCTGTAGCGGAAATCAACTTCATATACTTAATAAAAAATAAAATTACATATTTAAAAATAGAATATCAGTCCTAAGACTGAGATAAGTCAATACTTAAGTTTGTATCAAAACTAATAAAAAATAGATAAACTACATAGTAGAATAGTTAATAACAAAAGCTTTCAATTGCTATTAACAAGCTAGTTTAGTGAATAGAGGAGAGCTATATGAAGCGTTTTAGACGACTGTCTAGCAATGAACTAACCGGATTATTATTCATAATTGCAGGCATAGGGTTATTATTTGATTTATTTTACAATCCTTTTGCAATTATCGCAGCTGGAGTAGGCATTTACTTATTTCAATATGGGGCAAAAAAACGTAAAGTTTACCCATCTACTTCTGCAAATATCGCGTTCTTTGGTGGTATCATTTTATTCATCAGTAACGTATTTCAATTAAAATCGATTCTAGGTGTTCTATCATTTATCGTAATCTATGTTGGATATTTAATATTCGTCAATTCGAAATCTAATGAAAGTGTAATTGTTCCAAACATTGTTGAATCAACAAATACAGGTGTCTTTGAAACAAAATCTATCATTTTAAATCGATTTTTTACAAATATCCATTTAAAAAATGATTCATTTGAATTAGAAGATGTAGATTATTACTTTGGAATTGGAGACGTCATAATCGATCTCACAGATTCATTTATTCCTGAAGGAGAGACGGTGTTAGTCTTAAATGGAATCATCGGTAATATAACTTTGTATGTACCGTATGACTTAGAAGTGTCAATACAACATTCTACTTTATTTGGCAAAGTAAATATTCTTAAAAATAAATTAAACGGGTTTAACAAAAATTGTAAGTTCACTTCTAATGATTATAAAGAAGCTTCAAGAAAGTTGAAAATTGTTACTTCTTTAGCGATTGGAAATATAGAGGTGACAAACAAATGAAAATCGATAAGGGTATCTTTTTATCAATTTGTCTTGCCGCATTTACATCAAGTATTTTAATTTGTGGAATTGTTTATTATTTCATAGATCACACGTTACTTGATAAATTAATTTTGTATAAAATTGGTAATTTTCCATTAATATTAATTATATTTGTAGCAATTTTAATTATTTCAATTGTTTTTAGTACAGCTGTTCTTAGCACTATTCGTCATAATGAAAAAGCGTTATTGCAAGGAATAGTAAAGGCAGAAAATGGACTATATCATAAAGAATCAGAGGATTCAATTCGGTCAATTGATAACGAAATCGAATTACAGCTTAAAAAAATTTCAAAACAAATTGAAGAATCAAGAAAGACAGTTCAAAAATTAGTCGATGAAAAGAAACTGATCGAATCTCAAACAATTGAAGATGTTGTAACGAAAGAGCGACATAGACTTGCTAGAGAACTACATGACTCCGTTAGCCAGCAATTATTTGCAATCTCAATGATGATTTCTGCCATAAATGAACTCGGTGAAACTACTTTTCAAGAACAATTACAGTATATTGAAAAAATGGCGATTAATGCTCAATCAGAAATGCGTGCACTTTTATTACATTTAAGACCAGTTCAGTTAGAAGGTAAAAGCTTAAAAGAAGGTGTTGAAAAGCTTCTAACTGAATTAACGAATCGTCAAGCTCTTCAATTAAAATGGAAAATCGACGATATTTCACTTTCAAAAGGTGTAGAAGATCATGTATTTAGGATTATTCAAGAGGCATTATCAAATACTTTAAGGCATGCAAATGCAAAATCTTTTGAAATTCGAATTCGAAAAATTGAAGATTTTGTCTTAGTTCGAATGATTGATGATGGTATTGGTTTTGATGTCGAGAACCGCAAAACTGGTTCGTATGGATTGCAATCAATAAGTGAACGTTCATTAGAAATTGGTGGAACGGCAAAAATAGTAAGTATTCCAAATAAAGGAACCCAGATTGAAGTAAAAGTTCCGGTAATTGAATAGAGGTGTGAGCTATGATTAAAGTTGTTTTAGTAGATGATCATGAAATGGTCCGTATGGGTGTTTCTACATATTTAAGTACCCAATCTGATATTGAAGTGGTTGGTCAAGCAAGCAATGGAAAAGAAGGCGTTCAACTTGTGTTAGAAAAACGCCCTGATATTGTTTTAATGGACTTAGTTATGGAAGTAATGGATGGTATTGAAGCGACTAAACAAATTATTTCGCAATGGCCAGAGGCAAAGATTATTATTGTCACAAGCTTTATTGATGATGAAAATGTTTATCCAGCAATTGATGCAGGCGCAATTAGCTATATGCTTAAAACATCTAGAGCTAGTGATATCGCCAATGCGATTCGTACAACAAATAGTGGTGGTTCAGTTTTAGAGCCTGTCGTTACTGGTAAAATGATGAACAGAATGAGAAAATCTGTACAACGTGAATTACATGATGATTTAACAGCAAGAGAACAAGAAGTACTTCACTTAATGACAGAAGGGAAGTCGAATCAAGAAATTGCCGATGCATTATTTGTATCATTAAAAACAGTAAAAACGCATGTGAGTAATATTTTAACAAAATTAGAAGTAGGAGACCGAACTCAAGCCGTGATTTATGCTTTTAGACACGGGATTGTCGAACAAAAATAAATCAATTCAAAAAAGAAGCCAATGGCTTCTTTTTTAGTTAAATTAAGATGTGAAGCAATTTTTTAGATTAATCTATAATTAATGGTAAAATAGTAGGGAAGTTTTATTTAGGAAGGAGCAGTTAGTTGGATATAAAATTAAATCATAAAATCATAAAAGAACGCTGCGGTACAGTCTCCTTCAAAAGGGGAGACTCTTTTTATCGCGCAAATAAAGTAATTTTCCAAAAGAATAATGAAAATGCTTGTACAGCAACAGTTATTGGAAGTGAAGATTTTACTGTTCATATCATTAAAGAAGAAAATGGTGAATTTTATTCCAATTGCACTTGTCCCAAACTAGCCTCTATTAAAACAGAATGTCAGCATATAGCAGCTGTTTTAATTTCAATTTATGAGCGTCAGAAAAAAGATGAATTTACGTCGGATCTAGCTGTTTTTAGAAAAAATTCTAAACCGAATACATCAAATGGAATATTAGAGCTATTTCATGAAAAAACAACATTCCGTAAAAGTGCTCAAATAAGGCATTTTGACAATCGCCAATTAATTGATTTCGAGTTTATTTGCGAAGTAGTTGAATTGAATGATGAATATAAAATGCTTGGAATCGGAATGAATTTTGGCAGGAATAAAGTTGAGAATTTACGTAAGTTTTTAATGGACGTAAAAGAAGGAAAACCGAGTAAAATAGCAGCAGAATTTATTTTTGACCCTAACATACATTGCGTCCAAAATGAAATTAATCGTATTTGGGAACTTTTAATAAAGTTACTAGATGATGAAAAAATGTATAGCGTTACTTCAAACGTGAAAAATGAATATTTATTCATTTCACCATCCATTTGGAGTCAATTGATTAATTTACTAACTGTTACTGAAAACGTCAAAATAATTGAAAATGGTATTACATTTAATGGAATTTCATTTACCGAAGAACAATTACCATTGGAATTTGAAATAGAGTATTTAAAAGAACAGTACTTATTAACTGCAAAGGGACTCGACCGATTAACGATATTTGAAGCCTATTCTTCTGTTTTATATCGTGGGAAACTATTCAAATTAGAAATAGAGGATTTTAATCGTCTTATTGAATTAAAGTATATTTATCATCATTCAGACTCTGAAAAAATAAGTATTTCAACAGATCAAATCCATCTTTACGTTGAAAATGTAATTCCAGGACTAAAAAGACTTGGTAAAGTACAAATACCTAAAATATTATCAGTACAATATTCAAATACTCCTCTAACCGCAAAGCTATATTTAGATCGAATAAAAAATAAATTACTTGCAGGACTTGAATTTCATTATAATCGCATCATGATTAATCCACTAGATAAAAGAGAACTCCAACTTAGTAAAACATTAATTAGAGATGAAGAAAAAGAATTGGAAATTTTACAATTAATGGAGGATAGTTCTTTTTCAAAAACAGAAGGTGGTTATTTCTTACAAAATGAAGAGCTCGAATACGAGTTTTTAAGAAATATAGTTCCGAAACTTGAAAAACTAACTAAAATTTATGCAACGACTGCAGTTAGAAATAGAATTTTTAAAGAAAGTAAGAAACCTCAAATACGTGTTAATTTAAAAAGAGAACGAAACAATTGGTTGGAATTTAAATTTGAATTAGATATTCCTGAGAAACAAATTAAAGAGGTTTTATTAGCTTTAAAAGAAAAACGGAAATTTTATCGATTAAATGATGGCACCTTGTTTTCACTTGAAACGAGAGAGTTACAAGAAATAAAGCGATTTTTAAATGCAGTTCCTACACAGGAATTTGATTATGAAAGTGTATTAAATTTACCGATAAAAAATGGACTATATTTATTAGATTCTATTGAAGAAACTAGTTTATTTAAAATTGAAGATCGATTGAATCATTTTTATAAAAGTTTAATAAATCCAAATGAAGCTGAAGTTGAAGTACCTAAAGCATTGAAAAATATGTTAAGAGACTACCAAATATTTGGGTATAAATGGATGAAGAATTTAGCGAAATTCGGATTCGGTGGAATTTTAGCGGATGATATGGGGCTAGGGAAAACAATCCAAAGCCTTACTTATATCCAATCAGTTTTAAATGAAATCCGTTCATCTAATGAACCAATTCTGATTGTATGTCCAACTGCACTAACATATAACTGGTTAAGTGAAGTATTTAAATTTACACCAGATATTCAGGCGATTGTCATTGATGGTAATAAAAATGAGAGACTGAAAATACAGAAAGAAATAGAAAGTATTGATGTACTGATTACATCCTATTCATTATTAAGAAATGATATTAAGTGGTACGAAAAGCAAAAGTTTCACACAGTCTTTTTTGATGAGGCACAGAATTTTAAAAATCCTTTTACTCAAACGGCTAGGGTTGTAAAAAGGATAAACGCTGATCAGCGGTTCGCATTAACAGGAACTCCAATTGAAAATTCACTAGAGGAACTTTGGGCAATTTATCATGTGGTTTTTCCAGAGTTATTTGGAGGGTTAAAGGAATATAGTAATTTGACAAGAAAAACGATTGCTAAAAGAGTCCGACCTTTCTTGTTAAGGAGATTAAAAGAAGATGTTCTTAAAGAACTTCCAGAAAAAATCGAATCGAAGGAATCCGTCGATCTTCTTCCGGAACAAAAGAAATTATATGCTGCCTATTTAGCAAAATTACGTCATGATACATTAAAGCATTTGGCGGTAGATAAGTTTACATTGGGAAAAAATCATATTAAAATTTTAGCCGGATTAACACGTTTAAGACAAATTTGTTGCCATCCTGCATTGTTTATAGATGGATACAAAGGTAGTTCTGCAAAGTTTGAACAACTACTTCAGTTAATCGAATCTTCAAAATTAGCTGGTAGAAGGGTATTGATTTTCTCTCAATTTACTAAAATGCTTGACTTAATTGGTAGAGAGTTAGCAAAAATGGGAGAGGAATTTTTCTATTTAGATGGTCAAACTCCTTCGAGCGAACGATTAACGATTTGCAACAGATTTAATTCTGGTGAACATGACTTCTTCTTAATTTCATTAAAGGCTGGAGGAGTTGGACTCAACTTAACGGGGGCAGATACTGTCATTCTTTATGACAATTGGTGGAATCCTGCAGTTGAAAACCAGGCTACAGATCGAGCATACCGGTTTGGACAAATGAATGATGTTCAAGTAATCAAACTGATTGCTAAAGGAACGATTGAAGATAAGATGATTGAACTTCAAGAGAAGAAAAAACAGTTAATAGAAGAAATCGTTGAAACGAATGAAAATAAATCATTTAATTTAACCGAAGAGGACTTACGTGAGTTATTAATGTTTTAAGCAGTAATTGCCGCTCTCCCTGAGTGGCTTTTTCCCTTGGAAAAAGAACAGTTTGTTGCAAAGTTTTATTTCATTCTTAAATAGATAAAAGCGAGTATATTAGTAATGAAGCTAATAATTTTAGTAAATTAATAGACCGTAAATGAAATAAACTTTTTGAAAGGGAGAGCTTAACATGAGCAATAATCGAAAGTTTGTTAATGTCTCAGCTGGAGTTCCAGGACCTAAAGGGAAAGAATTAATTGAATTACGTAGTCAATTTGTCCCGAATGGAGTTGGAAATAATACACCTGTTTTTGTAGAAAAGGCGAACGGCTCAATCGTGGAGGATGTAGATGGAAATAAATTTTTAGATTTTGCTGGAGCGATTGGCACCTTAAACGTAGGTCATACTCCTAGTAATGTTGTACAAGCGATTAAAAATCAATCAGAACGTTTAATCCACTCCTGCTTTCATGTAGGAATGTATAAACCTTATATTGACTTAGCTAAAAAATTAACTGAAATTACACCTGGGGATTTTCCTAAAAAAACTATTCTATTAAATAGCGGTGCTGAAGCAGTTGAAAATGCTGTTAAAATTGCTAGAAAGTACACAGGGCGTTCTGGAATAATTTCATTTACGCGAGGCTTCCATGGAAGAACTTTATTAGGTATGTCGTTAACAAGTAAAGTAAAACCATATAAATATAAAATGGGACCATTTGCCCCTGCTACGTATAAAGCTAAATTCCCTTATTTATCAAATCGACCAATCGAGTTATCTGAAGATGAGTATATTAATTTTTGTATTTCTCAATTCAAGGATTTTCTATTAACAGATGTTTCACCAGAGGAAGTGGCTGCCGTTATTATGGAGCCTGTGCAAGGTGAAGGTGGGTTTATTGTTCCGCCAAAGAAATTTGTCAAAGAAATATATACAATATGTAAGTCACATGGAATTTTGTTTATAGCTGATGAAATACAAACAGGTTTTGGTCGAACGGGTGAATTATTTGCTTCGACATATTTTGAAATTGAACCAGATTTAATCACAATGTCAAAGTCAATTGCAGCGGGGGTACCAATTAGTGCTGTGACAGGTCGATCTGAGATAATGGATGCTGCATCACCTGGTGAACTAGGTGGAACATATGGTGGAAGTCCATTAGGATGTGTAGCAGCGCTTGAAGTGATTGAAAAAATTCAAAATGAAAAACTTTGGATTCGAGCAAGAACAATCGGAGAAAAAATTAAATCATTTTTTAATGAACTGAAAAATGATATCTCGGTTATTACTGATATTAGAGGACTTGGAGCTATGGTAGGCGTAGAATTTACGAATCCTTCTTCTGGTCAGCCAGCAAAAGAATTTGTTGCTGCTTTAACAAAGAAATGCTGTGAAAATGGAGTAATTGTTCTAAGTGCAGGTGTTCATAGTAATGTGCTCCGGTTCTTGACTCCTTTAGTTATTACTGATGAAGAATTAAATGAGGGCCTAGATATTATAAAACAATCTATAAGCCAAGTTGCTAGTCAGCTTGTAACTGAGGTGAAATAGAATGAAAAAACAATTTTATATAAATGGAAGATGGGTTGAAGGTGAAAAACATGAAAACCTGGTTGCCCCGCATTCTGATGAAATTTTAGCCGAAATACCGATGGCTACGAAAGATGATTTAGAAGAAGCGATTGTAGCTGCTAATAACGCAAAAAATAAAATGGAAAAACTTAGTTCATATGAAAGAAGTGTTATTTTAGAGCAATTAGTTGAACAATTTAAAGAAAATCGTTCACAGCTTGCTGGGATTTTAGCATTAGAAGCTTCTAAGCCATTAAAAGCCGCTTTAGGTGAAATAGATCGAACAATTGCGACTTATAAAATTGCCGCTGAAGAAGCGAAAAGAATGTATGGTGAGACACTACCTCTTGATGCAGTTCCTGGTGGAGAAGGTAGAGTTACGTACACTGTTCGAGAGCCAGTTGGTGTAGTCGGTGCAATTACTCCATTTAATTTCCCGTTTAATTTAGTTGCACATAAAGTTGGCCCAGCAATTGCTGCAGGAAACACAATCGTTTTAAAACCTGCTAGCCAAACGCCACTTTCGGCGATTGCTTTAGCTGAAATGATTGATAAAACCGATTTACCTAAAGGTGCTTTTAATTTAATTACTGGAAAGGGCTCTCAAATTGGAGATGCTTTAGTAAAACATCCAAATGTAAACGCAATAACGTTTACCGGTAGCCCTGAAGTAGGAATCTCATTAAAAAACAAAGCAGGATTAAAAAAAGTAACATTGGAACTAGGATCAAACTCAGCATTGATCATCGATGAAGGGGTTAAACTAACTGATGAATTAATCAATCGTTGTGTATGGGGGGCCTTTATATATAACGGCCAAGTGTGTATATCTCTACAACGAATTTTTGTTCATAATACTTTTTACAATGAATTCGTACAGAAGATGAAACATGCTACCGAATTATTAAAAATCGGGTCGCCATTAGACCTTCAAACTGATATTAGTGCACTGATTTCTAAAAAAGATGTTACAAGAATAGATGAATGGGTTAATCATGCAATGAAAGATGAAGCAGTGCTTGTAACTGGAGGGGAAATAATAGATGAACGCCTCTATAAACCTACTATATTAACAAACGTAAAGAATAGTAGTGAAGTTTCATGTAAGGAAATATTTGGTCCGGTTGTCGTTATTAATTCATATGAAAATCTAGATGATGCAATAAATGAAGTAAATAATAGTCGTTATGGATTACAAGCAGGTATTTATACTGACAACCTACAAAAAGCATTATATGCTACTAAAAAATTACATGTTGGTGGCGTCCTAGTAAATGATGTCCCTACATTCAGAGTCGATTTAATGCCATATGGTGGAGTAAAAGAAAGCGGTTATGGAAGAGAAGGCATAAAATATGCAATTCAAGAGATGACGGAAATGAAACTAATCTCTATTAAACTTTAATGTAATTTCAAGGACTCATCATGATTAATAATGATAAGTCTTTTTTTACGGATTTGAAAAATTTTCAGAAAGTGTATCTTGTTCAATTCGATGGCAGGTTAAGGTAAAATAAATGAATTTATTATTTTGTGTAATTTGAAATAATCAGTATTCGTTATCAAGAAAATTTGGAAAAACGAACATTCAGTTGTTTTCTTAAGTATTTTAAGATTAATATAAGGACACTTTGCAAAATTGCATATATAATTAGATAGGCTTTGACAAAAGTCACAACAGACAATATGAAAATTAATAACTATGTGGTTCAGTTGGAAAGTGAGAAAAATAATTATGAAATATGATTTAATTTTTGATTTAGACGATACATTAATCCAAACCCAAGCAGCATTTCGTCATAATACAGACTTATGTGCGAATCTAGTATATCAAGCGTTAGATGAAAATGTAGTTATTAACGACATTAAAGAAGTTTTTAATAAAATCGATCTAGAACTAATAAAGGAAATGGGGTTCAGTAAAAAGCGATATCCTTATGCATGGGAATCAACCTTAGAATTTTTTGCAACACGACATAATATAGAGATATCAAGTATTGTGAATGAACAATTACAATCATTAGCAAAAATGATATTTAAAGTTGATGTTCCACTGCAAAGAGACACATTTATTATAGAAGAATTGTCAAATCACAAAGATGTAGCAAGTATGACAATATTGACTTTAGGTGAAAAAGACGTACAATCAAAGCGAGTGATGGATACTGGCTTAGTACATTATTTTGATAACGTATTAATTACGAATAAAAAAGATATAAATACTTATCTTGAGGTAAAAGAAAAATTAAGTAATCCGGTTATGATTGGGAACTCACTTAGAAGTGATATTATTCCTGCATTAGATGCAGGGATGAAAGCAATTCATATTATTAGAGATTCATGGTCTTATGACGAAATTGAGCATAATCATAAAATAGAGAGTATTCAGTCTTTAGTCGAAATAAAATTACTTTTATTTGGAAATTTGGTAAACATATAAGGGCTTTTTAAGTCCATTTTTATTTATCAATAACTTATAAATTTGTAGTACAAAAATAGGATAGAAAAGCAGAACTCATTTCTGCCTTTCTATCCTTAATTTTTATGTGTGACACATTAGGTTTACTGACGTGATTTTTCAAACTGGTTCTTGATACTCTGAGTTAATAGGAATTCGGTGTTCTGCCAGTCCGGATACAGTTGCATCATTTTCTGTTTTGCCTCTTCTTCCGTCTCAGATATTTCAACGGCGTTCAATAAATCATCCATATACGTTTTATCAATTTCAAAAATTGATACATCCGTCGGTTCACCATGTCCAGGATAGATTGTCGGTTCGAGTGGTCCGTATTTCTTCTTGAGTAGCACCAATTGTTCCTGCCAGTTCTTGATATGCTCTCGCTCAACTCCAACACCTAGCCAGATGTGAACTTTATTATAAGTAAGATCCGAGGTGATGAGTGCATTCAGGTCGGGAGAGAAAATAGTGGTCACATGAGCACTCTCTGTTGGTGGATAATCTACATTAACTTCAAGCACGCTTCCTCCTGGAAGGATGATTTCGTTTGTTTCTAATACTTCTAATCGCATATAATAATCAAATCCATCTGGGTATTGTTCGGATTTTGGTTTCATATTCGGTTCACCTTCAAGCCAATCCACAGAATCCATCCATGCTGTAAAGTTAATGATATCGTCTTTTACCTCCTTTGAAGCAACGATAATTTTAAGATCGGGAAATTCTTGCAACATAGCCCCCATACCGAGATAATGATCCGGATGTCCGTGTGTAATTAGCATTTTCGTAGGTATAGTGCCCTTTGACAGTGCAAGAGCCGCAACTTTTCGTGCTTCCTCGCTGTTTCGTGTGCAGTCTACAATAATGGTTCCTTTCTTATCTGAAATAATATAAGCATTTACATTAGCTTCTTCAGCATGGTATACGTCAATCGTAAGTTGTTGTTCTTTCACTTGATCAATTCCTCTCTTTTAACAATAATAGTTGTGATGGATTTCATTATCCGAATGGTAAATTTCCTCACGTATTTTTACCTCTTGTTAATTGGCTCTTCGTAAAACAGAACATAAAAATTCAATCATTCAGGATACTTCTTTATAAAAAACTAAGACTAAATAAGCAAATATAGAAAAGATAGATCTATTATACCTTTACCAAATCTATGGGGATATAAGGTACTTTTTTGTGACTATGTAACTTCAAAGTACGTATTATTTTTATTTACTGAGCAGAAATAGTAACTTCTGGTGACATTAAGTATGTTACGCAAATCATTATTTTTTTTAAAAATGATTGCTTTATTTTGGGAAATAGGAAATAGTACTGGTGTTTATAGAGGGTGTTGCTATTATGAACAGTAATGATTAGTGGGACTTCTAAATGTATAGAGAGAAGGATGGACACATAACTTTTCGTTTTACATCAATTCTCAACTTTACAAAATAAACGTAAATATCCATTTACACATAAATCAATTCATCTAAAACATGAAACGTGAGGGGGCTACATGCAACTGAATTTAAAAGGTAAAACAGCACTGGTTACTGGGGCTACTGCAGGAATAGGGAAAGCCATCGCCACTTCATTAGTAGTGGAAGGTGCAACTCTCCTTATTAATGGACGTAGTGAAGACAATGTTAGTGAAACAATAAATGATATTCGTGTACAGTAGTATCCCGATGCGATCCTTCAATCTGCAGTATTTGATCTAGGAACAGAACAAGGGTGCCAAAAGATTATTGAGCAGTACCCTGAAGTAGACATTCTAATTAACAACTTAGGGATTTTTGAACCTGTAGAATATTTTGATATCCCTGATGAGGATTGGTACAAATTATTTGAAGTAAACATCATGAGTGGTGTTCGACTTACTCGCCGGTATCTAAAAAAAATGATTCAAAGAAATGAAGGCAGAGTCATCTTTATTGCAAGTGAAGCAGCCATTATGCCATCGCAGGAAATGCCTCATTATAGTGCCACTAAGACTATGCAACTCTCACTTTCTCGCAGTTTAGCGGAGTTGACGAAAGGAACAAATGTGACTGTCAATACGATTATGCCCGGTTCTACTTTGACTGCAGGCGTGAAGACGATGTTAACTAGTCTTTATCCTAATGAGAAATTGACAATTGAAGAGGCTGAAAAACGATTTATGAAAGAGAACCGTCCAACTCCATCATTCAAAGACTTATTCGCCCGGAAGAAATAGCCAATCTCGTCACATTCATAAGTAGTCCTCTTTCCTCAGCCATTAATGGATACGCATTGCGAATAGATGGGGGCTTAGTACGTAGTGTATTTTAATAAATAAACAAAAGAAACAATAATAATAGACTCAGTCCATTATTATTGTTTCTTTCAATCGTATTCTAATTTGGATTGCTAATGTAATATACAATTAATCTAATGACTTTACAAGTTCACTACTCAGTGTTACAATATACAGGTACTAAGTAATACTGAATATTAGTAACACTAAATACCTAAAAATGTGTTTGAATTTTTTTATAAAAAGGTTCACATTTTCTCTACTCTGTAATACAATATACTATTACTAAGTAACACAGAATACCATTCGTACTAAATAGTTGGAAATGTCTATAAAATTTTTTAATAAAAATGGTTCACATTTCAACTACTGAGTAATACTATATACTAATACTAAGTTATACAGAATACCACTCGTTCTAACTAGCTGAAATTGCTCATATAAAAATTAACATATGAAATCATTGCACTATAGGCTATTTAGATTTTTTATTAAGCGCTACTAAGTGATACTGAATATCTGTAATACTAATTAGCTAAATAGGTGGTTCTCTCTATACAAAAAATAAAGGAGGTGACTGCTATGGAAAATTTAACAGAAATGCTCAAAGGTTCGTTAGAAGGTTGTGTACTTGAAATCATCAGTCGAGGTGATACTTACGGCTATGAGATTACCCGTCTCCTTAATGACTTAGGATTTACAGAGGTTGTCGAAGGTACAGTTTATACCATTTTGATACGCTTAGAAAAGAAACAGTTAGTAAATATCGAGAAAAAACGATCAGAAATGGGTCCGCCTCGTAAGTTTTATTCATTAAACGAATCAGGGCGTGAGGAGTTACAACAATTCTGGAAAAAATGGAATTTTGTTGCATCAAAAATTAATATCCTAAAGGGGGAGAAATAGTATGAAGAAATTTATAGAGCTAATCATTGGTGATTTAGAAAGCAAGAAGGAATACAAGGCATTTATGAAAAAAGTAAATGCCCTACCGAAAGATTACGCTTTTGTGTTTAAAAAGATTCAAAAGTATATGTGGAATTTTGGATATGGATTTGGTGAAGAAATCATTAATTTGTATGAACTATTTGAAGCTAGTTCAGCAGAAGGTAAGCATGTGCTAGATGTTACCGGTGAGGACGTTGCGGCATTTGCCGACGAATTGATGGCTCTCTCAAGACTAGATGGAGAATCGACGAGTATATTAGGAGGGCAAGTTGAACTGGGAAAAGATATTGAGAATAGAGTTAAACAACAAGTAAAAATATGGACGAATAAAAAATAAAGTAGGGGGCTAAATACAATGGTAAATTTCTTCAAAAAGATACTTGACGACAAAAAAGAATACAAAGAAATGATGGCGCGTGTCGAAGCATTGCCAGGCGACTACTCAGAAGCCTATAAAAAAATCTGCAAATATATGTGGACTTTCGCGTCTGGAAGCGGCATGGATATGTTGAGAATCCAGTACGATCTTATTGATTTATTTGAAGAAGGTGCACAAAAGGGCAAAGACGTATTAGAAGTGACTGGTGATGACTTGACAGCATTCGCCAATGGACTTACTGACCAAGCAAAAAGATGGGATGATAAGTTACGCGATAATTTGAACAAAAGCATATTAAATCGTGTGGGTAAGAAAAAATAACGGAATAGTTTTTTTGAAAAAAGCTAGTTGTAGGCGCAACGAGAAAGCTTCTTCAGCTTTATATATGGGAGGGAAACAAATGAATAATACAGCAATTTCAGTGAAAGGGCTGAAAAAATCCTTCAAAGATAACGAGGTTCTAAAAGGAGTAGATTTTGAAGTGCAAAAAGGCAGTGTATTTGCTCTTCTAGGGTCAAACGGTGCCGGTAAAACGACAATCATAAAAATTTTAACTACTTTACTAAAAACAAACGATGGAGAGATTGAAGTTTGCGGTACCAATCTTCGTACAAAACCTGAGCAAGTACGTGAGAAAATCAGTTTAACAGGTCAAAATGTGGCAGTAGATGATATTTTGACAGGGCGGGAAAATCTTGACTTAGTAGCAAAACTACGCCACTTACCTGATCGAAAAAAAGTAGTAGAGGAAAGTCTACGCCGATTTGATTTAGTAGAAGCTGGTGATCGAGCTCTTGCTACTTATTCAGGTGGAATGAAACGCCGCTTAGATTTAGCTATGACAGTACTTGGGTCACCGGAACTTATTTTTCTTGATGAGCCTTCTGTTGGGCTTGACCCAGAAGCACGTTTAGCATTGTGGGAAGTGATTCGTGATATGGTGAAAGCTGGTATAACAGTTTTTCTTACAACGCAATATTTAGAAGAGGCTGAACAACTAGCTGACCGCATTGCAATTTTACACGAAGGAAAAATTCTTGTTGAAGGAACAATGGATGAATTAAAAGCCATTCTTCCACCTAAAAAGGTGGAATACGTAGAAAAACAGCCGACACTTGAGGAAATATTCCTCACAGTTACTGGAAAGAAAGGGGAATTATAATGAGTGGAAACCATTTTTTCAGTGATACTTTTACAATGAGCAGTCGAGTGATGAAGCATTCACTTCGAAGTATTGACACAATTATTACAACGATTCTCATGCCCATTATGCTTATGCTTGCTTTCGTCTATATTTTTGGTAGTGCCATGACATTAGATAAAGTAGATTATGTGAATTTTATCGTTCCAGGTGTGTTGCTTATGTGTATTGGAATGGGGATTTCCTATACAGCAGTTCGAGTGAATACAGACATGACAAGAGGGATATTTGATCGATTCCATTCCATGCCAATTGCCAAATCATCGATCCTTGGAGGGCATGTCATCTCTACATTACTATTAAACTTATTATCTGTTATTTCTGTGATGCTCATTTCTTTCCTAATGGGATTTCGCCCTCACGCTGATTTTGTAGAATGGCTACTAGCAATTGGTATGATCTTGCTTACCATTTTTTCTTTCACTTGGATTGCAGTAGCATGCGGGCTTATGTCAAAATCATATGAAGGTGCGAGCATATTCTCTTATATTCTTATGGGCTTAATGTTTGTAAGTTCGGCCTTTGTTCCAACAAATAATATGGGTAGCAAGCTTCGAGCATTTGCTGAAAATCAGCCTATGACACCAATCGCAGAAAGTGTACGTTCACTATTAGCTGGGCAGCCGAATGATGGTGCGATTGTAACAGCATTATTTTGGTTAGTTGGAATTGGGATTTTGTTTTATGTGATTTCGATGAAGGTATATAAAAAACGAATGAAATAGTTGATAAAGTACACGCTGGAGAATTCTTTCGGTTTGTACTTTTTTTTGATAGGGAGAATGAAAATTTTCAAGTCCTAGATTCTAGTAAAGCATGTGTTAGTTCAATCAAAAGCGCAGAATGACGATTTTTTTATTCAAAAACTTCAGAATTGTATGTTATATTTGAGTGAGAACAATTCTATCGTAAATGAAGGATGTTATGCTGATTTCCGCTAGATTTGAGGCTCATTGTTGTTTTGACCAGTATAGGAGCTCTCAGACTTCATTTTCAATATACTCTTAAGTTAGTATCTAATAATTGAAATCAATATTAACCATTACATATAAAATTTTCTATTAAAAGTCAAAATAATGATATTTCATAAATTCGAAGGGAGATTTATTATGGAAATTCGAAAGTTAACGATTGAAGATTTACCTGAATTTATTCGTTTAAGAAGTGAAGGGTTAAAATTATCACCAGAAGCATTCGGTGAAAGTTTATTAGAATATGAGAAAAAATCAATGGAACAGCATTCTATTAATTTCCCTAAAACTTACGATAATTTTATTATGGGTGCGTTCGATAAAGAGGAACTTGTGGGAGTGGCAGGCTTCTACCAAAAAAGATCTGAAAAAATGAAACACAAAGGAACAATTTGGGGAATGTATGTAACGCCAACCTACCGTGGTAAAGGGGTAGGGAAAAAAGTTTTAAGTCATGCGATACAAGATGCAATTAAAATCGAAGAGATTTTACAAATTGAGTTAGCAGTCATTTCATCGAATCAGTCGGCAAAAAGACTTTATGAATCTGTAGGGTTTGAAAGCTTTGGAACAGAAAAAAGAGCTTTATTTGTAAATAATCAATTTTACGATGAGGATCATATGGTTAAGGTAATTAAATAAGAAGAAAAAGATGATCAATTGAATGATTTGGTCATTTCAGACTACCCGCCAAACGCTCGCTTTCTTCNNGACAAGCGCTTGCAATCAGTTTGAAAATCAAATTTTTGGTACTTTGTCACACACTGAGATGATCAAATGAATGATTTGGTCATCTTTTTTTATTATAGATAAATAGATAGTTAATGTGGAATTCGATTATTTTATTATTCAAATGTTGGATTTTTGTTCACATTTTTATACATAATAACTGTGTTATGATTGTGATAAGTTATCTTTTAGTAATAGTAGCAGGAGAAAACTAGATTGAAATCTACACAAAAAATAATTCCATCATTATCATCAAATTCAGTATACCTTGGATTATTATTAGCATTAGTAGGTGGGTTTTTAGATGCGTATACATTTATTAGCAGAGACGGCGTGTTTGCCAATGCCCAAACAGGGAATCTTGTTCTACTAGCAATCAATCTATCTTATGGAAATTGGAAAAACGCTATCGATTATATTCTACCGATCATTGCCTTTATTCTAGGAGTACTGGTAGCTGAAACTGTTAAACGTCCACGTTTAAGAGAATTTTTATATAGCTATAGACGCTCAATTCTTCTATTAGAATGTGCCGTATTAATTCTAGTGGGGTTATTACCTAGTAGTGTTCCTAATTTAGTTATAACAGTTTGCATTTCATTTGTATCTTCCTTGCAAATTTCAACATTCACCCATTTAGATAAGTGGGCATATAATTCAACTATGACAACTGGGAATATTAGAATCGCTTCACAAGCGGCATATACGGCATTTATAAATCATGACAAAGAAGCCAAAACAAAATTTAAGGAGTTTTTAGTCATTATTCTATCCTTTTCCTTTGGAGCGTTGTTTGGGAGTTTTGCTACAAGGTATATTGGGAACCAGTCTGTTTGGATTGCAGCGGGAGTGTTATTGATCGCTATAATTTTATATCATAAAGACAAAGGCTATTTTAGAAAAAACTACGTAAAATGGTATAAAAAACGAGCCTAATTTTTTGGCTCGTTTGTGTTTGTAGAAATAGTTTCAACTATTTATCTTTACTTAAAAAATTGAATCAAACAAACAAATATCAGAGCAAATAAAATGGAAGGTAACATATTTCCAATTTTCATTTTTACTAAACCTAATGTATTCAATCCAAGCGCTATTAATAAAATTCCACCAGTACCTGAGATTTCTGCGATGATTGAATCTAATAAATGTTGAGTAACTAGATTTGGTACAAATGATGCAAAAATAGCAATGAAACCTTGGTAGATTAAGACTGGCACTGCAGAGAGTAATACGCCAATTCCAAGAGTCGATGTTAAAATGATGGATAGAAAACCGTCCATCATCGATTTAGTAAATAAAATTTCATGATTATGACGAAGACCGCTATCTAGGGCTCCAAGTATCGCCATCGCACCAACACAGAATAATAAAGTTGAAGTAACAAATCCTTTCGAAATTGAGCCTTCATTTTTTGATTTAAATTTACTTTCTATAAATTGACCTAATTTATCTAATTTACTTTCAATATCTAACCATTCACCCACAACTGCACCTAATGCTAAGCTGAAAACAACGATTAGAACCTGATTAGTTTTCATAGCTAAAGTAAATCCAATGACTATGATTACGAGAGAAATTGACTGAGTTACTAAGTTTTTCATGCGATCTGGAATTCTTTTAATAAATAAACCTAGTAATGAGCCTAAAATAATAGCTACTGCATTAACGACTGAACCGAGTAATACCATGATAATCCCCTTTAGCTTGCATTTAATTTAATCTATGTTTATAACTATTTTTCCGATATTTAAATTGTTCTCCATTCGAGTATGTGCTTCATTAACTTCATGCCAGCTATACACAGAATCGATAACAGGTTTTATTTTCTTATCAGAAAAAAGCGGTAAAGCATATTTTTTAAATTGATTTGTTAAATGGATCTTTTGATTAAGTGTTTGCGAACGCAAAGTACTTCCGATTACGGATATCCTTTTTGTTAAAAGTGGTAATAAGTTTACGTCGCTCACTTTAACTCCACCCATAGTACCGATCAAAATGAGTCTACCGTTAGTATTTAAAGATTGAAGGTTTTGATGGAAATAGGATGCACCAATAAAATCTAAAATGACATCTGTTCCTATATTTTCTGTAATTTTTGCAACTTCCGTTTTAAAATCTTGAGTTTTGTAATTTACAACATGATTTGCTCCTAGTTCAGTACAAGCTATGAGTTTCATTTCATTCCCCGCGGTCACGATTGATTTTGCGCCAAACTCTCTAGCAAGTTGAATCGCAGCAGTTCCGACTCCGCTAGCACCTGCATGAATTAAAACAGTTTCATTTTCTTTTAATTTACCTAGCTCAAATAAATTTAAGTAAGCCGTTAAAAAAACTTCTGGTATAGCAGCGGCCTCTTCAAACGATAAATGATCGGGTATAGAAATAGCTAAATCTGAGGGGATAGTAACATATTGAGCATAGCCTCCACCTGGCAACAAGCCACAAACACGATCGCCAATCCTCCAATTCGTTACGTTTGCCCCAACTTCTTCAACCGTACCAGACATCTCTAAACCTAAAATTGGAGATGCGCCTTCAGGTATAGGATATTTACCATGTTTTTGAAGTAAGTCAGCTCGATTAATAGCCGTAGCATGAACTTTAACAAGAAGTTCATTTTCACCTAAAACAGGCATTTGATAATCATCAATAAATAAATGCTTTGATTCATCAATTTGAACTGCTTTCATTCTCAAAACCTACCTTTAATTTAGATAATCCTTATCATACTATATAACTAATCGAAAGAATATTTTAAAAACTTGGATTGATGAAAAAAGTGTAAGTGATTGCAGTATCTTCATTGACCTGTCATATTTTAATAGTGAGATTGAATTTCTTGTTTTACTAAATAGTAATTGTATATTTTCTTGTTCGGTGGAATGAGGAATTAATTAGTAATTAATTCCTCATTTTTAAGAGTTTGCTATTTAGAGGAAAGGAATAAAGTTCTTGTAGAAAATGATTGTTAGTCGAAGTTGATCCAGTTAAAACAACTATTCGAGTTCGAAATGGAAATCAAGATTTCGATTTTTCAAAGCTTTTAACTTCGAAAATGCAAAAAATGTTATTGTACAATCAATATTTAGATAGTTTTTTAGAAGGATATGGAACCTTTAATTCAACTAGTATAAGAGTCACGCGTGTGGCTTTTTTTATTTATCAATATTTCTTATGTGTAATACACGTAAACAACTTTCTAAATCATACTTTTTTTAAAAAAGAAAAAAATACATAAAAAATACCGAACGATTACTTGCTTTGAAGTGTATATAGAGTAAGAACTGAAAGGAGGAGTACTTGTGCCTGAAAGTATTGACAAAGATCGTTTAGAAGTCTTGTTTAATAAACACTCGTCATTGGTGTATCGAACTGCTTACTTTTTAACCAAATCAAGTGCTATGGCAGATGATATCACACAAGAGACTTTCATTCGCATCATTAAAAAAATCCATTTATATGATTCAACAAAACAAATTGAACCTTGGATTTATCGAATCACAGTAAATATCACTCGCAACATGATTCGTAAACAAAAAATAAAGAAGCTTTTTGGCATGAATCCTATTGCTCCATTAGAAAATAGTGTTGAACAATCGATATTACAAACCGAAATGGAGGATCAACTTTGGAAAGAGATAAACTTGCTACCTCAGAAAAGTAAGGAAGTGATCATTCTACATTATTATTTAGAATTAAAATTGGATGAAGTTTCGGATTCTTTAAATATTCCGATCGGTACATGTAAATCTAGACTAAATTACGCGCTGACGAAATTAAGAAGTCGTTTATCGAAAAATGAACTGTTTAAGGTAGAAGAAAAACTTAAAGGGAGGGAGCTAAATGAAGGGAAACAATCCTATTTCTGAAATTAAACATATTTGTCAAAAGAATTTAGATGAGCAGAATCCTTCTGTCACATTTCACCAAGTATGGAGTAAAGCTAATTCCAATCAGGGAAACAAGCGATTTCAAAAACCATTCGTTTCTGTTGTAATTGTTTTATTTCTAGCATTTTCAATTTTTAATATTTTTCCTATAAAAAATGAATTAATGGAAGCAGTAGGTGATACAAAGGTAAATGAAAGCACTTCTGCGGATGACTCTATTGGACTATTAATTGTTAACGGAATTGAATATCGGTTTGATGGGGTTATTAAAAATAAGGAATATACATTTAATAACCAAATTGGAATCGTTCATGAAGTTGTCAAAGATCGTACGATTCTAAAGGACAATTTCTCCTCTAATATGTTAAGTGTAGGCGATAAAATCTATACTACAAACGAGGACACAAAAGTCATTATTGTAGAACAGGAGAACGGGACAATCTTTAAATTTTCAAAAACTGACTAATGAATGTTAAAGATAACTTATAGTAAGAATCATATCGTTATAGTCTTCAAATGTCTATTTTGTAAACGGAGGGATCTTTAATGGCTAGAAGATTAGGTTTAGCTCTACTTTTTACTTTTTTTATTCTCACAGGCTGTTCAATAAATGAGGCTTTGAAAGGTAGTAAGCCTCCAAAAACAATGATCCAAATAGATAAACAAACATATGAAACGAAGTTAGGTACTTATTGCTGGATTAGAAATGGACATGGGGAATGCGTTGATACTGCAGGGCCAGTCGAACTATTAGAAGATGAAAAGCCGATTGTAGTAAATCCTGGAGAAAACGTCACAATTAAGATGAATTATCATCAAAAACCAAATGAAATCCATTTAACTCAAATAAATAATGATAAGGAAATTGAAGTAGTAGTAGTGAAGAATCAATTTACCGCACCGATTAAAAAAGGGGTTTACTATTATTCTTATGGAGTATGGTGGAAGGATTCTAAAGATAAGCACGTATCAAATGGCGATGCTTCTTATGTCTTCGTTTTAGAGGTGAAATAAAGAAATTGGTATGTTTTGAAAATATTTGTTTAAAACATACCAATTTTTAATTTATTCTTCTATAGGTTTTTTAGGTCCAATAAGATCTAATTGATAAAAGGCCAAGTCAAGCCATCTATTGAATTTATAACCTGCTTTTTTTATTGTACCTGAATACTCGAATCCAAAAGTTTTATGCATAGCAATACTATTTTGATTTTCTGCATCAATTCCAGCAATTAATGTCTTATAATCTCTTTCTTTCGCAATCGAGATTATTTCTTTCATTAATGAAGATCCAATACCTCTTTTTCTGTATTCATTATTTACATAAATCGAATGTTCAATTGAATATTTATAGGCTGGCCAAGCTCTAAAAGGTCCAAAAGTAGCAAATCCAACCACTTTGTGATTAAGTTCGAATACTAGTATTGGATAATCTTCATCCATCTTTTGTTCAAACCAAATTTGTCTGTTTTCAAGCGTTTGTTTTTTATAAGCATATATAGCAGTTGTATTAAGTATGGCATCATTATAGATTTCAAGAATGTCCAATAAATCATTTTGAGTTGCATGTCGAATCATGTCTTTCTTCCCCTCATCATTAAATTTCATCTATTCTTATTTTAAAACCTTTCATTCAAACCGTAAAATTGAAATTTAGTATCGTTTGCTATAGAGTGAATTAAAAAAATTAGAGCAAAATAGTATTAAATTTAATGCAGGAGTTCATCAATTAATAATGAAATATTATTTCTATGAATCATCCTTGTTAATTTGTCTATTCATTTTTTGAAATAAAGTAAAGAAATGGATTAAATACTATTTATTATAGGAGGAATTATGAAACTAGGCGCATTCTCTGTAAGTTTAACTGTGAGGGACATTAACAAATCAAAAGCTTTTTATGAAAATCTAGGATTTCAAGTTTTTGGAGGGGATATTACCCAAAATTGGCTCATTTTAAAAAATGAAAATAGCATTATTGGCTTATTCCAAGGTATGTTTGAAAAGAATATTCTGACTTTTAATCCGGGTTGGAATGAAAATGCCGAAAATCTAGAATCATTTACAGACATCCGAGAACTACAAAAGCAGCTTAAAGAGAAAGAAATTAAATTTCTAACTGAAGCAGATGAAACAACTGAAGGTCCAGCAAGTTTTATAATTGAGGATCCTGATGGTAATACAATTCTACTAGACCAACATAGATGAATTAAGAAATAAATGCAGAGTTCAAAGTTTCAATTATTTATATGGTTATTAATATAAGAATGAAAATGACTGTCTAATAGATAGTCTATTTTTTTTCATTAAATAGTTAGTTACAGATATTCCGATTAGACAAGGTGTAAAAATTTAATAAACTGCAATATTTAGTGTATGATTAGTAAATCAAAACTTTCAATCGTTTTAGTTAGAGCGAATTATTGTTAGATAAAATGGTCTGATTATTTAAATGCGCTTATTAACAAAAATAAAAATATGTATTAAGAGAAAAATTTACAATATCAATATCTAAAATTAGTTAGGTGAACTAAATGTTTTTAAACACACTAAGTGACGTAAATAAGTTAATTACAGAATGGCAAACAGCAATTGAGGCAGAGCGGAATTATCTCAAATTTCACGGCGGGAGAAGCTTTACCCTTTCTAAAGGTACTCCATTATATCAAATAGGAAATAGTACGGTTATTTTGTTCACGATTTATGCAGAAATTTTTGTCCCAGAAGGTACACCAGTTCGAATTAAAATAGAAAATCAAGAATATCAAGGAGAATTATTATCGTTTAAAGGCTCTCAAGTAGAAATAAAAATTAATGATAGAATAACTTCAACAATTCCTTATGCTGAACTTTTTAATGAACCATGGGAGTTGTTGGATCAATTAATCGAAAGACTTGAGGAAATTAAAGACTATCGAAGTAAACAAAAAAGAATTATGAAGCTTATAAACGCTGATTCTACTGCTAAACATTTAAGTAAAATGAAGAAAGAAAGTTCAACAAAACAAGAGTTAATTTATCGTTCATTTTATAATGCAACAACCTATATTTGGGGTCCACCTGGGACTGGAAAATCTTATAATTTGACGAATATTATTTTAAAACATTATGAAAAAAGTAAGTCTGTATTAGTGATCGCGCACTCTAATGCAGCGGTAGATGTATTAATGAAAAATGTTATTCGTGAATTAGAGCATAAAGATAAATGGAAAAGCGGCGAGATTGTCCGTTATGGTTACACGAAAGATGAAGTGTTGTTACAGCACGAAGATATACTTTCATCAAAACTAGTAGAGGTAAATGGAAGTATAAATCAATCTGAATTGGAAAATTTAGATGAGCGTAAGCATTCAATGCTAAGAAAAGCAAGAAGAGGCGCTGCTTCGAAAAGAGAATTAGATGATTTAAGTAAAATTCAAAATAAGTTAAATAAAATTCGTGGTGAAATTCGTGAAAAAGAAAAAGAGTTGATTGATCAAGCAAAAGTGATTGGAACGACATTATCCAAATGCTCCATTGATCCATTAATTTATTTACGAGAGTTTGATTTAGTCATTGTGGATGAAATTAGTATGGCATATACACCACAAATTGCTTTTGCTTCAACTTTAGGGAAACGGATTGTTGTATGTGGTGATTTTAAACAATTACCACCTATTGCATCATGCTTTCATAATGAATATGTGAAAAAGTGGCTACAAGAAGATTTATTTCATCATACTAGAATCGTCCAAAAAATTGAAAATGGAGAACCATTAATTAATTTAGTTTTACTAAATAAACAAAGAAGAATGCATCCAGCCATATCGGGCTTTACGAACAAGGAAATCTACCATTCGCTGGTATTTGATCATCCTTCCGTCAAAAAAAGACAAGAAATCTCAAAACATAGACCATTTCCAATGAAAGCAAATAGTTTAATCAATTCACAATTTCTAAAAACTTATGCATTAAAGGATTCAAATACAAATTCTAGATATAATTTAGGATCTGCAATTATTGCCATTCAAAGTATTCTTACAAGTATAGTAGATGGAGTCAAGTCAATAGGAATTGTTACACCATACAGAGCTCAGGCAAAATTATTGATGGCACTTCATAAAGAGATAATTGGTAAAACAAAATACAAAGATCTACCTATACAAATTGCAACGGTTCATCGATTTCAAGGAGCGGAATGTGATGTTATAATTTTTGATTCAGTCGATACATTGCCACAATACTCTCCAGGCTTACTACTAACAGATCAAAATAGCGAAAGATTAATAAATGTTGCACTGACTAGGGCGAGAGGTAAATTTATTCATATTGCGGATATTCCATTTATAAAAAATAAAACGACTTCAAATAAAACTATTAATAAACTAATTCATTATCAAATAAATAATGAATACAAAGTTAGTAAAGAAGATTTTGAGAAGTTTTTTCTAAAAAGTATTTCAAAGAGGTTAAAACTATTTTTTAATGATTCCATTGAACTTAAAAATGAATTATTAAATGATTTAAAGCATGCTAATAAAAAAATAATTGTCTCTATGCCAAATTTAACTAACATGTCATTGGAAATTAGAAAAATCATAAACGAAATTGAAGTACCAATTCTTTTTATAAGTGAAGCTCATTTTGAAAATCAAAAAAATAGAAATTTTATAAAAAAAGATCAAGTACAACCATTTATTATCATAGACAATGAATTATTATGGTTTGGTATTCCGCTTTCGAAAGTTAGTCTAAATCAATCAAATAATTCGGCAAGATTAAATTGTCCATTAACAATACAAACATTAAAAGGGTTTATCGATTATTAAAATTACACGGAGCATATTCTGTGTAGTTTTTTTATTCTTATTAATTAATTTCTTGCATAAATTAATAATAAAATTGCTGCAGGATAGGTGAATAAATGGTCGATCGATCGGTTTTTTCTAAAATGTCTATGCCTTGTGCTTTTTTAGATTGGGATGCTTTTGTTCAAAATGTTGATGATATCGCTAAAAATTCAAATGGTAAGAAAATACGAATTGCAACAAAATCAATTCGAAGTGTACAAGTTTTAAATTATATTTTAGAGAGTAATGACTGTTATGAGGGTCTAATGTGTTATAACCCTCATGAAGCAGATTTTCTAGCTGAAAATGGTTTTGATAATTTATTAATAGGCTATCCAACAATTGATGTAAAAGGTTTAAATAAAATCGCCTTACAAATAAAAAAAGGTAAAAAAATAATTTGTATGGTGGATGAGACGGAGCAAATAGGAATGATTGAAAAAGTTGCAGCAAAAAATGAAGTTGTCATTCCTCTTTGTATTGATGTTGACATGAGCACTTCCTATTTTGGATTTCATTTTGGAGTAAGAAGATCACCTATAAAAAATACAAGAGATTTAGTTCCGCTCCTTACACATATATTGCAATCCTTGAATGTTCGTTTAGAAGGAATAATGGGTTATGAAGCTCAAATTGCTGGGGTTGGTGATGATGCAAAAAATAGGTTTATAAAAAATAAAATTATTCAATTTCTAAAAAGGAAATCTTTAAGTGAAATTGCAAAGAGAAGAAAAGAAATTGTTAAATATATTGAAAAAGATGGTTATCAACTTGATTTTGTTAATGGCGGTGGTACAGGAAGTCTTCACTCTACTTCAAATGAAAAAGTAGTTACAGAAGTTACTGTTGGATCAGGATTTTATTCTCCTACTCTATTTGATGAGTACCGAAGCTTTCAATATCAACCTGCAATTGGATTTGCATTACCGATTATTCGAAAACCAGCTGATAAGATTTTCACTTGCACAAGTGGTGGATTTATAGCATCAGGGGCGGTGGGAAAAGAGAAATTGCCTACTCCATATTCACCGAAGAATTGTACTTTATTGCCATTAGAAGGTGCAGGTGAAGTGCAGACTCCAGTATTTTACTCAGGCAAGGAAGATTTGAAAATTGGCGAGGCAATCCTTTTTAGACCAAGTAAATCTGGTGAAATTGCAGAGCGATTTTCTCATTTATATGTTGTAAGTAAAAATAAAATAATTGACCGGTTTACAACATACCGAGGTGATAGGGGGTGCTTCCTATGAAAAGTATGTTATGGAAAAACTGGTCTGGTAGTGTAAAATTTAATCCAAAACAAATAATCTATCCCTCATCAATTGAAGAAGTTGTAAACCTCGTTAAAAGAGCGAACTCGGAAAAAAAGAAATTAAGAGTAGTAGGTTCTAGTCACTCATTTACTCCACTCATTTCTACAAATGATTATTTAATTTCACTAGACAACTTAAATGGAGTTATTTCAATTAATAAAGAATCAGAAATTGCCGAGGTTTGGGCGGGTACTAAGTTGGAGCAATTAGGTCATGAATTATATGAATCGGGTTATTCTCAAGAAAACCTAGGAGATATAAATGTTCAATCGATTGCTGGAGCATTTTTAACTGGAACACATGGTACAGGAATTGATCATGGAATACTATCCACACAAATTGAGGAGATGACTGTAGTATTACCATCGGGAGATATTTTAGAGTGTTCCAAAACTAAAAATACCGATTTATTTAGGGCGTTTGGAGTATCATTAGGCTTACTAGGCATCGTTGTTAAATTTAAAATTAGAATAAAACCTGCTAAAACCTACCGTTACGAAAGTAGAAAAGTTAATACAGATGAAATATATAGAAATCTATCAAGGTTAAAAAAAGATAATGAACACTTTGAGTTTTACTTATTTCCATATTCAAATTATGTTCAAGTTAAGCTAATGAATGAAACAAGAACGAAGAAACATTCTTTTAAATTTGAAAAATGGAAGGTCGCAACATTAGAAAATAAAGCATTTTGGTTATTAAGTGAAGTTAGTAGAAACTTTCCAAAAAGTAGTTCACAAATTAGTAAAATAAGTGGAAGTAGTGTCCCAAATTCAAGGATGGTCGGACCAAGTCATGAATTATTTGCGACAACTCGAAATGTGAAATTTAATGAAATGGAATATAGTATTCCTGCTGAATATATGAATGATGCGAGTTTAGAAATACAAGAGGAAATTAGAAATAAACGCTTTAACGTTCATTTTCCAATTGAATGTCGTTTCGTCAAAGGTGACAATTTTTTAATAAGTCCTGCCTCAATGTGTGATTCAGCTTATATTGCAATCCATATGTACAAAGGAATGCCTCACCAGGAATATTTTAATAGAATCGAAGAAATTCTTCAAAGCTATAATGGAAGACCCCATTGGGGAAAAATGCATTCAATGAATCTAGAAAAACTGAATCATTTATATCCATCACTATCAAATTTTCTTGATATTCGAAGTAAATTAGATAAGAATAATATTTTTGTGAATGCTTATTTATCGAAATTATTTGAGATCGAATGATCATTAAATTTACGTTTAATTTCTATCGTGATAAATGACTGAACTAGCTTCAGTCATTTTTTAATGAAAATTTAATTGAAAATATTTATCAATTGTATTATGATTGGAACTGATAATAGTTATCAATATCAATTACATATATTTAATTTTAGATTTTCGGGGGTATTTTCATGAAGAAGCAAACTACAATGATCGCAATTTCTCTTGCTACAAGTTTAATGATGGCGGGTTGTGCACAAAAAAGTGAAGAAGCTAGTAATGTAAAAAAAGATTCAAAAGTAGAAGCAAAAGTAAATTTAGATTCAGAGATTAATAATTATAGAGATTTCGTTATATCACAAACTGAAGAGTTTGTAACAAATACTCAAAAGTTTGTGGATGCAATTAATGCCGGCAACATGGCAGAAGCTAAACGTTTATATCCGATTAGTCGTTCATATTTCGAAAGAATTGAGCCAGTAGCAGAATCATTCGGTGATTTAGATCCAAAAATCGATGCACGTGAAGGCGATGTACCTGCTAATGAGTGGACTGGTTTCCACAAAATTGAGCAAGTTCTTTGGGTTCAAAATACAACAAAAGGTCTTGAAAAATACACAGAGCAATTAATGAAGGATGCTAACTATTTACGTGCGAAAGTAGAAACAGCAGAAATCGATCCAGTATTATTTGTAACTGGTCCAGTGGAATTATTAAATGAAGTTTCATCTTCAAAGGTTACAGGTGAAGAAGAACGATATTCACACACTGATTTAGCTGATTTTGCAGCAAACGTAGAAGGTTCAGCTAAAATCCTTGAATTATTATCTGATAAATTAAAAGCAAAAGACACTGATTTAGCTACAACAATTGAAAATCGATTCAATGATTTAATGACAACATTAAATACGTATAAAAAAGGTGACGGGTATGTTGATTACAAACAGTTAAAAGAAGATGAAGTAAAAAAATTAGCTCAACAAGTAGATGCTTTAGCAGAACCGATTTCTCAAGTTGGGTCAACATTAGGGGTTAATTAATATGAAAAAATTAGAAACGAATAAAGTTTCTAGAAGAGATGCATTAAAACTGATTGGAGTTGGCGGAGCTGGTTTACTTATTGGTGCAACAGGAATTGAAGCTGCTACTGATAAAGTAACTAATTTCTTTTCACCAGCTAAAGCGGATGCAAGAGAGATTCTTCCGTTTTATGGAAAGAACCAACAAGGGATCACAACTCCTGCTCAAGATTTTATGTATTTGGCGTCATTTAAACTAGAGACTATTTCAAAATCGGATGTCAAAACAATGTTTAAAAAATGGACTGAAGCAGCAGCGTTAATGAGTGAAGGAAAAGAACTTGGTGATTCTGAGTTTCCTTCATCTCCACCAATTGATACTGGCGAAGCAACAGGTCTACAACCAATGAAGCTTACGTTTACATTTGGAGTGGGTCCTACATTTTTTGATCGATTATCAATTCAATCTAGTAAACCATCGGGGTTAAAAGATTTACCTCATTTCCCTGGTGATGATTTAAGAGAGGAATGGAACGGTGGAGATATCGTAGTCCAAGTTTGTGCAAACGATCAACAAGTTGCATTTCATGGCGTAAGAAACTTGATTCGTATTGGTCGAGGAACAGTTAGTTTAAAATGGATGCAGCACGGTTTCCAACGCTCATCTGGAGCTGATCCGACTGGTAGTACACCTAGAAACTTAATGGGCTTCAAAGATGGTACTGCAAATCCAGATACAAAAGATGAAAAAGAAATGAACACTCATGTTTGGGTTCAAAATGGCGATAGTCCAGCATGGCTATCAGGTGGATCATATTTAGTTGCAAGACGTATTCGTATTCGTGTTGAAGAATGGGATCGTAGTTCTTTACAAGATCAAGAACAAACATTTGGACGTCACAGGGCAACTGGTGCTCCAATTGGTGAAAAGAATGAATTTGCAAAATTGGATGTAAAGAAAACAGATGATAACGGGAAATTAGTAATCCCTGCTGATTCACATGTTGCTTTAGCAAGAGGAAAAGGAAAAATTAAAATTTTAAGAAGATCTTATTCATATACAGATGGACTTGATATTCAAACGGGAAAATTAGATGCAGGCTTAATGTTTGTTAGTTTCCAAAGAGATTTAGAAAAACAATTTATTCCATTACAAGATAAATTAGCAAAAATGGATTTATTGAACGAGTACATTGAACATAATGGTAGCGCAGTTTTTGCTTGCTTCCCAGGAGTTAAAAATGGAAGTTATATAGGTGAAGGATTACTCTAGGTGAATGGCATGAAGAAAAATATCCTATTAATCATAAGCTTACTATTTTTTAGTTTAATCGTTAGTCCGTATCATAAAACGTTCGCTGAAACTGATATACAAGAACAAGTACTTTCACATATTGGTAACTCATTAACAGAAGTTAAAAATGGTGAAAAAGATAAAGTGAAAGCAGATTTATTAGCGATTAAAGATTTAATTAAAAATGAGAAAAAAACTTCAAAATTAAATAAGCTTGTTAATCAAGCAATTAAAGATATTGATCAAAATGATCTTCCAACAGTAAAAAATGATATTCGCGAGGTAGCTTTTGAAACTGAAAAGTGGATTGAAAATACGAATGAGAAAAAAGATCTTTCACAGATTAATATTAGTAAACTAGTAGCTCATTTAAATAATGTTAAATCTTTATCAAATGAATCGAAATGGGACGAAGCAAAATTAGAGTATAAGCAATTTGAAATCGAATGGTCTAAAGTAGAAAATGATATTCGAAAAGCAAACAGCGGATACTATGGTTTAATTGAAGCGAATATGATTACTTCTAGGTCGATATTGTTTACTGAAAATCCTTCAATTACAAAAGTTAATGATTCTTTTACTAAATTAATTGATGTATTGAATAATCCAAGAAGTGAATCAACAAAAAAGGTAAGCATTGAAAAAGCAATTAAACTAGTAAATCAAACAATCAATTCTGTAGAAACAAATGATGCCAAGAAGGCAGAATCTACATTTAATGAATTTATACAAGATTGGCCTTATGTAGAAGTAATGGTTCAAGCAAATTCAATGGAATTATATAAGAAGATTGAAAATGATACATCTATTGCATTAACTCAGTTAACTGAAGAGCCAAAATCGGCTGCAACGATGAAAACTTTAAAACAAATTCAGAACAATTTAAACTTAGCTACGAAAAAAACATCTTACACAATGTTTGATGCAGGAACTATTGTATTTCGTGAAGGTTTAGAGGCATTAATTATTATTTCTGCTTTACTAGCATTAGTGTCTAAAGGCAAGCAAGAATCTGCGAGTAAGTGGATCTTTGTAGGTGGTGCTTTTGGTATTTTAGCTAGTTTAGTAGCAGGTCTATTATTTCAGTTCTTATTATCAAGAATCTCAGCTGGGATAAGTAATCAATTAATTGAAGGAATTTCTGGTCTAATTGCAGTTATATTCATGCTAACAGTTGGCTTATGGTTACATAAACAATCTCGTCAACAAGAATATAGTAGTAAGATGAAAGAGAAAGCCAAGGCAGCTATTGCAGGCGGCGGAATACTCTCACTAAGCTTACTTGCATTTTTTGCAGTATTTAGAGAAGGTGCCGAAACGGTCGTATTTTATATCGGTATGAGTTCATCAATTACAACAAAAGAATTGATTACTGGTTTTGCATGCGGTATCATTTTACTCGTTATTATTGGATTCTTCATCTTAAAAGGAAGTAAAATCATTCCGTTAAAACCGTTTTTCACAATTGCAAGCTTATGTATTTATTACTTGACGTTTAAATTCATTGGTCAAAGTATTCATTCTTTACAAGGAATAGGATACTTACCTGACCATATGAGTACAATTTTTCCAACAGTGCCTAAACTAGGTATCTATCCATCTCTAGAAAGCATCATTCCACAACTAATTTTATTACTATTTGTCATTTGGTTGTTTGTTGGAACTAGAATTAAAAAACATAATAAATCAATTGCTGCATAATAAAGGTGTGAAAACAGACATAATTGTCATTTGTATAGACATTTTATGTCTGTTTTTTGTTGTTTTTCAACTAACCAATAGTCCAATCAGTTTTAAAGAATAGACATCATAAGAAATTGGTAATTTGTGAGCTAAAATATTTAAAAATTTATTTAAAAGAGATAAGATAAGGATAAAGAAATATGAGAGTTTAACATAAAAATATTATGTAAACTAGGTAAGTTAAGGAGGATTTAATATGATTCAAAAAGCTACATTTGCAGGTGGTTGTTTTTGGTGTATGGTAACACCGTTTGAGGATTTACCTGGTATACATGGTATTGTTTCAGGTTATATGGGTGGAGAGTTAGAAAACCCTACTTATGAAGATGTTAAAAAGGGAACTACAGGTCATTATGAAGTAGTTCAAATCACTTTTGATGATGAATTGTTCTCATATAACAGGCTATTAGAATTATTTTGGCCACAAATTGATCCAACAGATCCAGACGGTCAATTCCAAGATAGGGGTTCACAATACCGAGCTGCAATTTTTGTACATAATGATTCTCAGCTTAATGAAGCTATGGAATCAAAAGAAAAATTAATTGAAAGTAATATTTTTAAGAAACCGATCGTAACTGAAATTTTACAAGCATCTACGTTTTATGAGGCTGAAGAATATCACCAGGACTATCATAAAAAAAATCCAAAACACTATAAAGAAGACAGAGCTATGTCTGGAAGAGATGAATTTATAGAAGAAAATTGGAAAAAGTAGGCGGGAAATAATAGAAGCTCCATTAGGGCTTCTATTATTTTTAAAGCAGTGGTGAAAATGGCTTTTTTGATCATTGCTCTAGAACGGAGGTTTAATATGGAAACAAATCGGAAGTTAGTAACAATTGGTTTGTTGGTTGCTGTTACGTTGTCAGCTATTGAAGGGACGATTATTACAACTGCTACACCAACGATTACGACAGAATTATCTGGTGTTAAGCTGATGAGTTGGATTTTTGCAGCTTATATGCTGGCAATGACTGTTACGACACCAATCTATGGGAAGCTCTCGGATTTATATGGTCGTAAAAATTTACTAATGTTTGGCATTATTCTATTTATTTTTGGTTCAGTACTCTGTGGTTTTTCGCAAAATATGGGTCAATTAATTTTATTTCGTACAATACAAGGACTAGGTGCTGGAGCTGCATTACCTTTAACAATGACTGTAATAAGTGATTTGTATCCTTACCAAGAACGAGCTAAAGTACAAGGATTTATAAGTGCAGTATGGGCAGTTTCAAGTGTCATAGGGCCATTAGTTGGAGGATTTTTTGTAGACTTTATTTCTTGGCGTTATATCTTTTTTATTAATTTTCCATTCGGTATCATTTCTATTATTCTATTTTGGAAGTATTACCACCAAAAAATTGATCGCAAAAATGCAATTTCGATTGATTATTTAGGGTCAATTCTTTTTATTTTAAGTACTTTATCTGCATTATATGCTTTAGTTGTCGGGGGAGAGCAACATAACTGGACTTCTCCAAATCTAATTTTTCTTTTTGCGTTTGCCATTATTTTATTTGGATTATTTCTATTTGTTGAAACTAGAGCAAAGGAACCATTATTACCACTTTCTCTTTTCAAAATCCGTAATTTAGTCGTAACATATGCAGCTATGTTTATTGCACATGCACTTCTTATATCGATTGAGGTATATTTACCTGTATATAATCAAAGTGTGTTTGGACTAAGCGCTACGGAATCCGGTTTAATGTTAATTCCACTTTCATTCGCTTGGACATTGGGCTCATTTTTATCTGGTCGTTTAATTAAGAAGATGAAAGCTAAAAGTATCATTCTATTAGGTGCTTTTTTATGTATAATTGGTGCATTAGGGATGAACTTTTTCCACGATTCAAAAGTATTACTATATCCATTTAATGCATTTTTAGGTTTAGGCTTCGGTTTATCCTTTCCAATCTATATGATCCTTATTTCTTCAGCTGTAGAAATGAATCAAAGGGGGATAGCCATTGCTGCCAATTCTTTTTTAAATACTTTTTCACAGACTATTTCGGTTGCTGTGTTAGGAACGATTTTTACGATTAAGGCATCCGAAATATTGAATGGCCATAAATTAGTTCTTAGTGCACAAAATCAAGCCAAGCATCTGTCTACAGTAAAAGCAGTAACAGCTGGTTTTGAAATGATTACTTTATTTATGGTTGTATTTAGTATCATTACGTTTATTTTCGTCTTTTTTCTACCGTCTGAACAAGTAGAAGAAAAAAATGCTGAAATAGCACATTAATTATTGAAAAGAAAGCTGGGAGAGAATGAACAACACACTTAAAGGGATTTTGTACGGTGTACTTGCATACGTGGCTTGGGGTGTATTACCAATTTATTGGAAACTAATTCAAGATATTTCACCTTTTGAAATATTAACACATCGTATTATTTGGTCTTTTGTAACTTTACTACTTTTCATTCTTCTTACAAAAAAATTAGAGCAGTTTAAAATTACTTGGAAACAAGTTGTAAGTAATAAAAAAGTATTAGTTTCAATGATAGCTATTTCATTATTAATTAGTTCCAATTGGTTAATTTACATTTGGGCCGTCAATTCAAACCATATTCTTGATGCGAGTTTAGGCTATTATATTAATCCATTAGTTAGTATTATACTCGGTGTAATCGTTTTGAAAGAGTCATTGTCAATTTGGCAAATAGTATCAGTCTGTTTAGCTACAATTGGAGTAGGGTATTTAACAATTATGTCAGGGACCTTACCAATTATCGCAATCATTTTATCATTAACTTTTGCATTTTATGGATTATTGAAGAAAATCCTTAATATCGATTCTTTTTTAAGTCTGACAATCGAGACATTGTTAGTTTTTCCTGTTGCTTTAATTTATTTTAGTTTTCTATCCACTAAAGGCCAAGCAGGACTGATACAAAGTGCTCCAGTTGAACAAATTTTAATCGTTGGTGCAGGTTTAGTAACAATCATACCATTATTATTTTTCGGTAAAGCAGCACAATTGATCCCGTATACTTATGTAGGGTTTTTGCAATTTATCTCACCAACGATTAGTTTATTAATAGGTGTTTTATTATATAATGAAAGTTTTTCAAAGAAAGATTTTGTGTCATTTTCATTTATTTGGCTAGCATGTATCGTATTCGCTGTGTCAACTACACCGTTTATGAAATCAATTGAACAAAAGCTTAAAAAACGAAATAAGAAGCAATCAATATCAGCTTAAAATTAGTTTAGAGCATTGAAAGGAGTAAAAATGGCAGTCAGTAAAACAAATGCAATGAGAATATTAGATAAAAAAAAAGTAAACTACGCAACATTAAATTACGAATCGAAAGATGGTAAGATTGATGGTGTTTCAGTTGCAAATAAAATAAATAAAGATCCAGAATTAGTTTATAAAACACTGGTATCAATTAGTCAATCTAAAGCAATTTATGTATTTGTCATACCAGTCGAAAAAGAATTAGATTTAAAATTAGCCGCAAAGGCTGCTGGGGAAAAGAAAGTTGAATTATTACCAGTCAAGGATCTGCTAGCGAATACAGGATATGTTCGGGGTGGTTGCTCACCGATTGGTATGAAAAAGCAATATCCAACTTTTATTGAAGAATCTGTTAATACGATAGATGAAATTATTGTTAGCGGTGGTAAAATAGGTATACAACTTCAATTGAAAGTAAATGATTTAATACAAACAACTCGAAGCAAAATAGCTAAAATTTCAAAATAACCGAGTGTTATGAGGGGTCCGATGGTAGGGTATTTTATTTTATATTTAGTAATAATCAATATTGTTTCATTTGCAATTATGGGAATCGATAAATCCAAGGCAAAAAGGAAAGCATGGAGAATTCCAGAGCGAATCTTATTTTTAGTTGCTATTATTGGAGGATCAATCGGTTCGATTTTAGGCATGTATTATTTTAGGCATAAAACAAAACATCCAAGATTTGTTTTCGGTTACTGGATCATCCTATTTATTCAATTTGTTATCTATTTTTTCTTACTTTAATTTAATGGGATAGTCTTTCTTTAATTGTGTAAAATATTTTTATGACAATTTAAGGAGGCGAATGAAATGGGACGTGGTAACGGTGGTAGAAAAAATAATTCTAGTCAAAGACAGCCAAACTACGAAGATAAGTCAAATTTATCTGAGTCAAAAAAAGCACAAAAGTAAAACAGTTAGCCTGTTATCACATTGTTGATACAGGCTTTCATATTGGAAATGGGGAATGAAAATGCAAAATGAATGGTTTTCAAGAATAAAAGGATTAGGTATCGATGAGGTCTCTAATGAAAATATGACAGTTTATTTTATTAAGGAAGAAGATTTAAACGAGGCTAAGAGGGACTTAAGTAAAAAAATACAATGGAACGATAATTGGCTAATTATTGGTTTCGACGATGAAACTGATGATGTCATTTTTATCAATGAGGAATCAGGGGAAGTATGTACTGCCTATGAATTTGAACGAAAGTGGGAAGTAGTAACCTTAAATTCAAGTGTGAATGAATTTTTAGCTACATATGGATATTGATAGAAAATAAAAAAGTATGAATTGAATTCATACTTTTTTATTACATTGATAAATTTTGTGGTTCATTGACAAATTCTGCTTTCGTTTTTTTGTCTTTCAATAATAATCTACCAAGAATAATAAATGAAATAGTACCGAAAATTAAAACCATATATCGTAAACCAATTGTATCTAAAAATAATCCAGTACTTAAAAGGACGATCTGAAATGTTACTCGGTCATACATACTTCTAAATGAGAAAAGTCGACCATGATACGATTTATCAATTGAAGTTTGAAAAACAGTTGAACAAACAGGAAAGAAGCAACCAACTGCAAATCCGAAAATTGCAAATGAGATCAGCGTCATCCAATGATGATTAGCAAAAAATAGTGAAAGCTGAGCAAAAGCTACTAAACCTGTAGAAAAGTATAATAATTGTTTATTCGTAAACTTAGTAGTTAATTGTTTAATAACAAATGCACCAATCATGAATGAGATCCCTTCACTTGTATAGATTAGACCTTTAATTGAAGGATCATGTTGAATATCACTAATTTCAATTACCATTAAATTAAATCCACCTAGGAATAGGATCGGAATCAGATTTAATATAAATAAATTTAAAATCGTTGGATTTTTTCTAATAAGCGAAAATATTTCTGTAAATCCTTTTTCATTTTTAGATTTTTTTGTTTTTTCTACTTTAATTGGTTTAACTGTAGGTTCTTCAATTCGTAAAAAGAATGTCATTAAAAATAAAAATGCATAGGCGATCATGCTCAATCCGTATACGTTTGTTAAACTAGTTGACACGACTAATATTCCACCAATTGATGTCCCAGCAATTCTTGATATAGTTGAAATATTCATATGGATACCATTTAATGTCAATAACTGTTCGTTTTTCACAATCATAGGGATTACAGCTTGCAGCGCTGGAAAGTAAAATGCAGCAGAAATTTGCAGCATAATTAAAAATAAGACCATGAAAAGAATACTTTCATATTGAATTGCAAAAAACATTAGGATCACACTTAAAGTTCGACCTAATCCACTAATTAATAAAATACTTTTCTTTGAATATTGATCAATTAAGCGTCCTGCTAATGGACCAACGAAAACTCCTGCTAATAAACCGAAAAAAAGAATTAACGATTTAAAGAAATCAGAAGGTACATGTTTTTGCATAAATTCTAAATTTCCGATAATTCCGAACCAAAGACCTATACCAGCTCCAAATTCACCGAACAAAACGATCCACACGTTTCGGTTTTTCCACATATAAATTTCTCCCCATCTACCCTAAATATTATTCGACAAAGTCTATTATCTCACCAATAGTAAAAAAAGACTATGAAAAATATAAATAAAAAAGGGGCTGTCTCAGAAGGCCGTTGAATGACGACATTTTGAGGCAGTTTTTATGTTGTTTACTCTAAATTTAGCCATTTCTCTTCTGATTTACGAAATACAGGACTGAGTGCTATTCTCTAAATTGGATTTAAATGAGTTTCTGCACTAATTGTTTAGGTTTCTGAATTATTTAAGCGGAATCAAACATTAATTGAGCCGGTTTCAGCATTAATTAAGCGAAGTTCACAAAGTGTTCGACTTCCGTGATAACAAACTAAAAAAAAGTGCTCAAAAGTCTTTTGACTTTTGGGCACCATCTAAAATCTCGAAATATGTATTTTTCTAATTATGCGTTTACTTGAGGAAGAAGAATACTTTTCAAAAAATATTCTGCTTGGTTTAATTGGATTGACGTTTCAAATGTAGCTTGTGCTTGTTGAGCACCGCCACCACCTTTTCCTTCAACCTGTTTTAGTAAATTTTTAATCAGGTCTCCACAATGTAGATCATTTTTAAGCTGATTAATGACTAATAATTTATTCTCATTTCCACTTAAAAATACTAGTAATGATGGTTTTTTAGCTTGAATTGCTTTTGCAAGTAATTGTAAGTCTTTTACTGATTCTTCTTTAAAGGATTTAATAATCAGATCATTTGTTGCATTAGAGAGTAGTTCGTTAGCTATTGAATCAAAAATAGTTCCTTTCATTTTTTCAATCTCTTTTTGTGCTTCTTTTAATTCGTTCATCGTTTGCTCAATTTTATCGACTACTAGATCAGTATGTGAGTTAAATAATTGATTAATATTTGTTACTGTTTTAGTAGTCTTTTGAATTTCTTCTAGTGCTCTGAAACCACATTTAAAGTGAAGTCGTGTTGTTTGTCTAACTTTCTCTGTTTTAAGTAGTTTTAGTAAGCCAATTTCACCAGTTTGCTTAATGTGAGTACCACAGCATGCAGATACATCAGTATGTAAAATCTCAACAATTCTTATATTCTCTTCAACTTTAGGTAATTTGCGAAGCTGAAGTGTATTTAATTCATCTTTATTAACAAAGTAGGTTTTTATTTCAATATTAGCAAGAATTTTTTCATAAACTGCACGTTCAATTTCAATTAATTGTTCAGATGAAAGAGAAGGTGTATCTAAATCAATTGTAACGGTCTCTTTACCTAAATGGAAACTAACTGTTGGGATATCAAATAGTTCGATAATTGTTGCGGATAATAAATGTTGGCCACTATGATGCTGCATATGATCTACTCGGCGTTCCCAATTTATTTCGCAATTTACTTCTGTTTTAGTTGGCTTTTCTTTTAATACATGAATAACTTCTTGATGATCCTCAATTAATTCAATAATTTCAATACCATCTATTTTACCAAAATCAGATGGCTGCCCACCACCTTCAGGATAAAATGCAGAATCCTCTAGTTTAATATGAAATAATGAATCAACTTCTTTTATTTCAGTAATTTTAGTCATCCAATTTTTTAATGATGGTTGTTCAAAGTATAGTTTATTTGCCATTATAATCCCTCTAATCTTTGATTTCTAATTGAAACTAAATAAAAACTTAAAATAATTTATTTCTAATCTTAGCATAATTGACAATTACATAATAAATTTTAGTATTTGGTTAATTAACTAAATACTTATTTTTTAGAGGTGTAAAATATGAATGAACTATTTAAAGTACTTTCGGATCCAACACAGAGGAAGATATTAGATTTATTAAAAGAAAAAGTTTTAACCGCTGGGGAAATTTCAGAGCAGTTTGATATGTCTAAACCAAGTATTTCGCAGCAACTTAAAATATTGAAGTCAGCCCAATTAATTCAAGATGAAAAGAAAGGACAGTTTGTTATCTATTCTTTAAATATGACTGTTTTCCAAGAAATTATTAGTTGGGCATACAGTTTTAAAGAAAAGAAGTGACTTATTTTGAAAAAGCATATAATTGCTATTAATATTTATTTGCTCAATCGTGTTATGGATCGTTAACTTTCATGATTTACCAAGTCAATTGCCGGTACATTGGGATTTTTCAGGTCATGTTAATAATTACGATTCGAAAATACAAACGTTTTATTGAATTGCACGTTCTCATGATTTTTGTCTATTTATTACCCATTATTACCCCAAAGATTGATCCAAGAAAAGAGAATTATAAATTTTTCCAAAGAAGCTTATCTTTTATGGCAACAGGAATCTTATTTATTTTCTTTTTAATTAATATGAGTGTTTTATTTTATGGTTTAGGCTATAACATTCATATTGGACAGGTGGGCTTTTTATTGATTGGTCTTTTATTTATGTTTCTTGGAAATTATATGCCACATGTACGTTCGAATTACTTTATTTGAGTCCGTACACCTTGGACATTAAGTAACGAAAATGTTTGGAAAAAAACACATCGCATTTGTGGAAGATTATTTATGCTCGTTGGTTTATGCTTCTTATTGCTTTATTTTATTCCGCTGAATGATAAGAGAATGGTTGTGATTCCATTGATTATTTTATTAGTCGCGTTCCCAACTATTTATTCATATATCGCTTTTAAGAAAGAAATGAAAAACTAAAATATGCAATATTTTTGCAAAAAATGGTTATTGTTTTGAAATTATTTTAGAAAAAATTTAAATTCCTAATAAAATATGGTATTGTAAAGAGTAGAGCAAAAGAGTTGGAGGAATAAAATTAAAATGATTACAGTTTCTAATGTTAGTTTGCGTTTTGCGGACAGAAAATTATTTGATGATGTTAATATAAAGTTTACACCAGGTAACTGTTACGGTTTAATTGGTGCAAATGGTGCGGGTAAATCTACGTTTATAAAAATTTTATCTGGTGAGATTGAGCCTTCAACAGGTGATGTAATTGTAACGCCAGGTGAGCGTCTTGCAGTATTAAAACAAAACCAATTTGAATATGAAGAGTTTGAAGTTCTTCAAACTGTTATTATGGGTCATACTCGTCTTTTTGAAGTAATGAAAGAAAAAGATGCAATCTACATGAAAGAAGATTTCACTGAAGAAGATGGCATGAAAGCTGCAGAACTTGAAGGTGAGTTTGCAGAGTTAAATGGTTGGGAAGCTGAATCAGAAGCTGCGATTTTATTAAAAGGTCTTGGCATTACAGAAGACCTACATTATAAAAAAATGGGTGAATTACAAGCTGGAGAAAAAGTTAAAGTTTTACTTGCTCAAGCACTATTTGGTCAACCAGATATTCTTTTACTAGATGAGCCAACGAATAACTTAGATCTTAAAGCTGTTCAATGGTTAGAAAACTTCTTAATTAACTTTGAAAACACAGTTATCGTTGTATCACATGACCGTCACTTCTTAAATCAAGTTTGTACACATATGGCTGATTTAGATTTCGGTAAAATTCAACTTTATGTTGGTAACTATGATTTCTGGTATGAATCAAGTCAATTAGCTCAAAGATTAATGTCTGATGCTAATAAGAAAAAAGAAGAGAAAATTAAAGAACTACAAGGATTTATTGCTCGATTTAGCTCGAATGCATCTAAAGCAAAACAAGCTACTTCACGTAAAAAACTTTTAGACAAAATTACTCTTGATGATATTAGACCATCATCTCGTCGCTATCCATTCGTTGGATTCACGCCTGAGAGAGAAGTTGGTAATGATTTATTAACTGTAGATGGAATTTCAAAAACAGTTGATGGCGAAAAAGTATTAGATAATGTACGTTTTACAGTAAACAAGGGTGATAAAATTGCTTTTGTTGGTAAAAACGACGTTGCAATTTCAACTTTATTTAAAATTTTAATGGGTGAAATGGAGCCAGATACTGGTTCATTTAAATGGGGTGTAACAACTTCACAAGCATTTTTCCCTAAAGATAACTCTGAGTTCTTTGAAAAGAGTGATATGAACCTAATCGAATGGTTACGTCAATTCTCTCCACAAGATGAGTCTGAAAGCTTCCTACGAGGATTTTTAGGACGTATGCTATTCTCAGGTGAAGAAGTAATGAAAAAAGCTTCTGTATTATCTGGGGGCGAAAAAGTTCGTTGTATGCTATCAAAAATGATGCTAAGTGGAGCAAACGTATTAGTGTTAGATGATCCGACTAACCACTTAGACTTAGAGTCAATTACTGCATTAAATAATGGTTTAATTGCATTCAAAGGTACAGCTTTATTTACATCACATGACCATCAGTTCATTCAAACGATTGCAAACCGTGTCATTGAAGTGACACCAAACGGTTTAGTTGATAAAGAGTGTACTTATGATGAGTTCTTAGAAAATAAGGATTTACAAAAGCAGGTAGAATCTTTATATAATATGTAATTTGAATTAGCACAAGCTTGTTATGAGCGTTATCACAATGAATTCGAATATAATGTAAAATAGAAACCACTAAAATTAGTGGTTTTTATTTTTGAATACCATATTTTCGTAATGGAAACCCTATGTGGTTGATTTCCATTAGAGGTTGCAATAAATAAAGAAAAAGAAAAATCTACCTTCAATCATGTTCATTTAATGTAGAGCTTAGCTAATGACTGTTTTATATATCGAAAATCTAAAATCATTAATCCATAAATAGTTGTTTTTTTCATACTTTTATCTTGTTTTCACATTTGATAAACTATAAAAAAGGGAGGAGAAAAAAGAATGTCTGAGTTAGATAGCAATAAATTTTTTCAAAAATATGTAAAGAAGGCTTCTTCCTATTTAGGAAATAAAGAAAAATCTACACAATTATTAAAAAAAGCAGCTAAGTTAGCACCAACTAAAAAGGGAGCATTAGGTGAAGCTTGGGAAAAAGTAAATTTATTTATTGATTTATTTAAAGCCTATATAAATGGTAGCTATAGAGATATTTCTACAAAATCGATCTTAACCGTTATAGGTGCATTAATTTATTTTGTAAGTCCAATCGATGTAGTACCTGATTTTATTGTAGGATTAGGTTTTTTAGATGATGCAACGATTTTAGCGTATACTTTTAAACAAATTAATAAAGATGTTGAAAAGTATAAAATTTGGAAAGAAAAAAATAATGGAAAAGCAGATTCTCTTAATTTAGTGGAAATTGAACCGACAAAACAAGACCATGAATTGGATTAATATTTGCACAATTGTATAAACAAAAAGGTTGCCATTAAATGCTAATAGGCAACCTTTTTGAACTATATTAATAATTTACACGGATATCATCATTAGCCCAAACTTTGAAAGGGTTTTCATTATCTTTTACACTAATGATAATTTGTTCACTTGGGATGGTTCGATCTTCATAGGGCAGAGAAAGTTCGTTGTAAATATGTGCATCATCAAATCCAATTTTCGCAGCATCATTTTTAGTGAAAAAATAATATATTTTTGAAATTCTAGACCAGTAAGCAGCACTTAAACACATTGGACATGGTTCACAGCTAGTATATAAATCAGCATCCTTTAAGGAAAATGTTCCTAAATTCTGACAGGCATTCCGAATCGCCTGTACTTCAGCGTGTGCAGTTGGATCATTTAATGTCGTTACACCATTAACGCCTGCACCAATTACTTTACCATCTTTTACTATTACTGCCCCAAAAGGTCCACCATTCTTATTTAATAAATTTTCGTAAGCTAGTCTAACACTTAATTTTATCCAATCAGAGTGATTCAAACTAACACCACCTTAGTATTTTTAAATCCTAAAAAAATAAAAAGGTTTGATTGTCATTTATTAAAATTTCTCCACAATCTCTCCTTATAATTAAAATCTCTTAGAAAATTTATAGATAAGCTACTATCATTCCAAAGTTCTTTAAGAGTAAGCCTTATATGTTTAAAAAATTAACTTATTCTATTTGTACACGATATTACAATATTTAAGAACAAATTTAATCTTTCAAGTGAAAGAAATTACTTCTTAAAATATGGAATTTGTGATTTATTATCTTTGATAGGGTAAGAGCTGGTGAGTATACAGTACAATTAAAATAGACTAGTAGAATGTACGATATAAACTAACGGGAAAAACAAATAAATTCTCATTAATAGTTCTCATAACACCGTTCCTTTTCTATTTTAATTTTTCAAATAACTAGATTACTTTACTTATCATCTAGTTAAAACCAATTGAATAGGAACGAGTGTTAATTTAGATTAAACCTATAAATATACAACGGAATTTACAAATTATTCATAAAACTGTTAGTTTATTTATCTAATAAATGTCTTAAAAATGAAGCATGAATACTAGTTTAGTTATAATTGTACTTTTAAAGTTTCAAGGAAGTTTTTTAGATTTGTAAAGTTTAAAAAGATACTATTTCTAGTGGCCATTAAACAAAACGAGGAAATAGTTAGTTTACAAATTACATAAAATGTCGAATGGTTTATTAGGAAAATTAAAGGAGTTATCTGGTTTAAATCAGAATATGTAAACGGTTACAAATACTTTTAAGGATGTGTTTCGAATGAATAATTTCGGAAATAATATTCAATTGCAAGTATATAGTAGTGGGAAAAAAAGTGAGATTCCAGTTAGATTTGAAGATTTAGAAAGGTTAGCTAAAGAACAATTAGCAGAAGGGCCTTTTTATTATATAGCAGGTGGCGCTGGTAGTGAGCGCTCGATGAATGAAAATCGATTAGCATTTGATAAATGGAAAATTGTACCTAGAATGTTACGCAATGTTGCAAAACGCGATATTAGTATAAATTTATTTGGTAAAACTTATCATTCACCTGTTTTGTTTGCTCCAATTGGAGTGCAGTCTATTGCACATCCAGAAGGGGAACTTGAAGCTGCAAGAGCTGCTGGAGAATTGAATATTCCATATATTACTAGTACTGCATCAACTTATTCATTAGAAAAAGTTTCCAATGTATTAGGCGATTGTCCTAAATGGTATCAATTATATTGTAGTAGGGATATGGAAATTGCAGCGAGTATGATGAAACGTGCTGAAGCAAATGGGTATGAAGCAATTGTCATTACACTTGATACTTCAATCATGGGTTGGAGAGAGAAAGATATTGAAAATGCATATTTACCATTTTTACAAGGACAAGGTATTGGCAACTATTTAGAAGATCCCGTTTTTTGCTCAAGATTAAATAGTAAGCCTGAGGAGGATCCACAATCAGCAATTTTATTATGGACAAGACTATTTGGTAATCCTTCATTAACGTGGGAGGATTTAGTATTTTTACGAAATCAAACGAAATTACCAATTTTATTAAAGGGAATTTTACATAAGGATGATGCAATGCTTGCTTATGAATATGGTATGGATGGCATTATTGTTTCGAATCATGGCGGAAGACAGGTTGATGGAACAATTAGTACTTTAGATGCATTAGAAAGTATTTGTAAGGAGTTAAAAGGTAGATTAACAATTTTAATGGATAGTGGCATTAGAAGAGGGGCTGATATATATAAGGCATTAGCGATCGGTGCTGATGCAGTATTAATTGGCAGACCATATATGTATGGCTTAGCACTTGCTGGTAAAAACGGGGTTGTCCAAGTAATGAAAAATATTTTAGCTGATTTTGACCTAACGATGGCTTTGTCGGGTCAAAAAAATATCAGTGAATTAAAGCCATCTTTACTAGTTAGAGAGAATTTAAGTAAGCATTTTTAAAATTTAAAAAGAGCGATCTCCTAAGTACTTTAACTTTTGAGTCGCTCTATATTTTTGGATAATAAAATTTCAGCGGTGTTTTTGATTTCAGCATATTTTTTATATAAGCCTTTTCAAAAATAGCAACAAAAAGCATTTAGGCTAAACTTAATCGATATGCATCTCCCACGTATTACTGGTGTTGGGGAAAGAGTCTGCTGTCGGAAGATGAAAAAATTATCATAGGTCCTAATTTTTTTACTTAAAGCATAAGAAAACTTGTCCTCTAACTATATATATTTATAAGTAGTTTAAAAAGGGAGGACTAGGATGATTCAGTTTCAAGATATATCTTTTCAGTTTTCAAATGGAAAATATGCAGTTCAAGATTTATCGTTTTCGATTCAAGCAGGTGAATGTTTTGTATTGATTGGTCCTAGTGGTTGTGGAAAAACAACAACAATAAAATTAATAAATAGATTGATTAAACCAACAGATGGAGAAATTTTTTATCATGATAAAAACATTAAAGAGTATGATGAACATAAATTGAGGCGGGAATTTGGGTATGTACTTCAACAAATTGCTTTATTTCCACATATGAATGTTGAAGAAAATATTTCAATTGTACCTGAATTAAAAAAATGGAACAGAGTACAAATAAAAGAGCGCGTTAGAGAACTATTAGAATTAGTAAAATTAAATTCTTTTGAATTTAGTAAAAGACAGGTTTCAGAATTATCTGGTGGCCAAAAGCAGCGTGTAGGAGTAGCGCGGGCTCTCGCAGGAAATCCTAGTCTATTGTTAATGGATGAACCATTTAGTGCATTAGATCCAATTACAAGATTACAATTACAAAAAGACTTGAAGCAATTAAAAACAAAGATAAATAAAACAATCCTTTTTGTTACACATGATTTAGATGAGGCATTTTATTTAGGTGATCGAATTGGGATTATGCACGATGGTGAATTAGTTCAAGTCGGTACAAAAGATGAAATACTAAATAATCCGATCAACCCATTCGTCGAACAATTTATAGACAACTATCGTAGTAAAGTTGTATTGAAGGAGGGGATATAAGATGATTATCTCCTCGTTTACCACGACTCTTGTAAATAGAAAAGAGCAATTATTAACAGCTTTGTTAGAGCATATACAAATTTCAGTGTTTGCATTAATTATTGCAATTCTTCTAGCTGTCCCGATAGGTATTTACTTAACGAGGAAGAAGACTGTATCTGAATTCGTAATTGGAACGACAGCAGTTATTCAAACAATTCCATCATTGGCTCTATTAGGAATATTAATACCATTAGTCGGTATTGGAAAGATTCCAGCGGTAATCGCGTTAAGTGTATATGCATTATTGCCGATCTTGAGAAATACATATACCGGAATTAAGGAGATTGATCCAATCCTTTTAGAAGCAGCTACGGGGTTAGGAATGAACGGTACTCAGAGACTCTTTAAGGTTGAATTACCACTAGCATTGCCAGTAATTATGGCAGGAATTCGTACAGCAATGGTCATAATTGTTGGAACTGCAACAATCGCAGCTTTAATTGGAGCTGGAGGTTTAGGAAGCTTAATATTACTTGGAATTGACAGAAATGATATGAATTTAATTATTTTAGGCGCAATTCCATCGGCACTTTTAGCTATTTTATTTGATTTTATTTTAAGATTAATAGAGAAGTCGAGTTTTAAGAGTTTTTCATTAAGAATTATTACTACTTGTTTTGTTGTATTAGCATTATTATTTTCCCCATTAACGATTAAATCTTGGAATAAAACGGATCTGGTAATCGCTGGAAAACTAGGGGCGGAGCCTGAAATAATTATGAATATGTATAAATTGATGATTGAGAATGAAACGAATGTAAACGTTGAAGTTAAGCCTAATTTTGGTAAAACGACATTTGTATTTAATGCATTAAAAAAAGGTGATATTGATATTTATCCAGAATATACTGGCACCGTCGTTTCTACTTTTTTAAAAGAAAAGACTGTTAGTAATGATGCAAAAGCAGTATACGAACAAGCTGCTGAAGGTTTAGCAAAAAAGTATAATTTAACTTATTTGGAGCCTATGAAATTTAATGACACATATGCATTAGCAGTACCAGCAAATATCTCAAAACAATTTGGCATTCAAACGATTTCAGATGCAACTCAATTTGCAAATCAGTTAAAGGCAGGATTTACTTTGGAATTTACAGATCGTGAAGATGGATATTTAGGACTCCAAAAATTATATGGTTTGAAGTTCCAAAATTTAAAAACGATGGAACCAAAATTGAGATATGAGGCAATCAAGACTGGCGATCTCTCAATAATCGACGCGTATTCAACTGATAGTGAGCTTCAAAGTTATAACATGAAAGTGTTAGTCGATGATAAAAACTTATTTCCACCATATCAATGCGCACCACTTTTAAGAAAAGAAACACTAGAAAAATATCCTGAAGTAGGAAAAATATTAAATAAATTAGAAAATAAAATAACTGATGATGAAATGCGAGAAATGAATTACAAAGTTAACGTTAATGGAAAATCAGCGGAAAGTGTCGCAAAGGAATTTTTAAAGGATGTAGGCTTGTTAAAATGATTGTTTTAATAAGGGACTGTCTCATAAGTCAAGGAAGCTGATAAATGAGCAGTCCCTTTTTAGTTTTTAAAATGAATGTTATTACAAGAGGATAGGAATGGACAAGGGTGTTGAAGTAGAGGGGTGTATAGATTAGACACTCTTCATTCGTTATAGATAATTGGCATATCTGATAGAGTAGAGCATGTAATTTGAGCAAGTTTGTTAGCTTTTGATTGTGATTTATCGATAATGGCCGAAATTTAAGCATGTAACACCTTGACTGGTATGGGTAATTTTTTATCTTAATTGTAGTTTTCATAAATTTATTTGCACCTAGACTAATATTTGAACAGATAAGTAGTTAAAACTTTTCATTTTCATAAATAAAAAAGAGGGTTCCCTTAAAATGCTAAAATTTTGGGCGGCCCTCTTTTTTGTTATCATACGATAAGAATTTTACTGTTTAGTCATTATATGCTCCAGTTAACATCTCACTTACAAATGAATCATTTTCCCATTCATCATTTGAGAAATCGACTGAATATTCTTGATCGGATTTTTCGTCTTTGATCTGAATGTCAAAATGATTACTCATTACCTTCAACACTTCATTGATTTCGTTAACAGTCCCATTAATTTGTAAAGTAGCCATTTTTACTCGCCTCCGATTTTTAATTTACAGAAAATTCTGTTTAAAGTAACCATATGATAATCCTTTTATAAAAAAGTTTCAAGAGTAAAATTTTGTCGAAAAATTATTTTGAAAAAATGTAAAGGTTTTCATTGTTGATATACCAATATTTATACGATATTTGAATAAATTATGAATTTTAAATTTTCTAAAAACTTGTTGATTAATTTCTTAGATTGGAATAAAGTAAGTACAAATATTTTAACTCTTGAGGAGGATTAACCGTGACAGCCCAACAGATTTATTTAAATGGTGAATTCGTTCAAAAGCAGGATGCTAAAGTTTCTGTATATGATCATGGATATCTATATGGAGATGGAGTATTTGAAGGGATTCGCGTATATGAAGGTAATGTATTCCGCTTAAAAGAACATCTAATTCGATTATACGAATCAGCAAAATCAATTTTATTAACAATTCCATATTCTTTGGAAGAATTAACTCAAATTGTTGTTGAAACAGTAAATCGAAATAATTTACATAGTGGTTATATTCGACTCGTCGTCTCAAGAGGTGAAGGAAATCTTGGATTAGATCCAGCATCATGTCCAAGAGCTAATGTAGTTGTGATTGCTGAACAACTAGCACTTTTTCCACAAGAACTATATGACAATGGTATGGAAATTGTAACAGTAGCAACGAGAAGAAATCGAAGTGATGTATTAAATCCACAAATTAAGTCTTTAAATTACTTAAATAACATATTAGTTAAAATTGAAGCTAAATTAGCAGGTGTTCAAGAAGCACTTATGCTAAACGATCAAGGTTTCGTAGCTGAAGGTTCAGGTGATAATGTTTTCTTAGTAAAAGGGAATAAATTAATTACTCCACCAAGTTCAGCAGGTGCATTAGAAGGAATTACAAGAAATGCAATTATGGAATTAGGTGACACATTAGGTTACGAAGTGGAAGAAAAATTGTTCACTAGACATGATGTTTATATAGCAGATGAGGTTTTTCTAACAGGTACAGCCGCTGAAGTAATCGGTGTATCAAAGGTAGATGGTCGAGTGATTGGTACCGGAAAACCTGGACCAAATACTCAAAGGTTATTAAAAGCATTTCGTCAATTAGTAGTAGAAGATGGAGAAAAAATTTACGTAAAACAAGGGTGATAAATTGTGCGAAGTGACATGATCAAAAAAGGAATCGATCGAGCGCCGCATCGTAGCTTATTATTAGCGGCAGGCGTTAAAGAAGAAGATTTTCATAAACCATTTATAGCAATTTGTAATTCATATATTGATATTGTCCCAGGTCATATTCATTTAAGGGAAATGGCTGATGTTGTAAAACAAGCGATTCGAGATGCTGGTGGCGTTCCATTTGAGTTTAATACGATTGGTGTCGATGATGGAATCGCAATGGGCCATATCGGGATGAGGTATTCTCTACCAAGTAGGGAAATCATAGCTGATGCAGCTGAAACAGTCGTAAATGCACATTGGTTTGATGGAGTATTTTATATGCCAAACTGCGATAAAATTACACCGGGAATGCTAATGGCAGCTGTTCGTACAAATGTACCAGCCGTTTTTGTATCAGGTGGACCAATGGCAGGAGGACTTTCTAAAGACGGAAAGGCTTTATCACTAGTTTCAGTATTTGAGGGTGTTGGAGCTTTTAAATCAGGAAAAATGAGTGTAGAAGAATTACTCGATATTGAAAAGTCAGCATGTCCAACATGTGGATCATGTTCTGGAATGTTTACAGCAAACTCAATGAATTGCATTATGGAAATGCTTGGAGTAGCACTACCATACAACGGAACAATCCTTGCAACTAGTGCAGACAGACATAAATTAATCCGCGATGCAGCCCATCATTTAATGGATTGTATTGAAAATGATATTAAGCCAAGAGATATCATTACAAAAGAGGCGATTGATGACGCATTTGCATTAGATATGGCAATGGGTGGTTCGACAAATACAGTATTACACTTAATGGCGATCGCAAATGAAGCAGGAGTTGATTACGACTTAAAAGATATAAATGAAGTAGCAAGAAGAGTACCATATTTATCTAAAATTAGTCCCGCTTCCCACTATTCAATGCATGATGTGCATTTAGCAGGCGGAGTTCCAGCAATTATTAAAGAACTTACTACAATACCAGGAGCGATTAATAGTGATCGCATTACGATTACAGGAAAAACTTTATTCGAGAATGTGCAGGAAGCTACAATCTCAAATAGTGAAGTCATTCGTAAAAAAGAAAATCCTTATTCAGAGACGGGGGGATTATCAATATTGCATGGTAATCTTGCCCCAGACGGAGCGGTCATCAAAGTTGGTGCCGTTGACCCTTCAATTCAAACCTTTATTGGTGAAGCAATTTGCTTTGAATCACATGATGAAGCGGTAGAAGCAATTGACCAAGGTGTTGTTAAAGAAGGTCATGTCGTTGTCATTCGATATGAGGGTCCAAAAGGAGGACCTGGAATGCCAGAAATGCTTGCACCAACTTCATCAATTGTTGGTAGAGGATTAGGAACGAAAGTCGCTTTAATAACAGATGGTCGTTTTTCAGGTGCAACACGAGGAATTGCAATTGGGCATATTTCTCCAGAAGCAGCTGAAGGTGGACCTATTGCATATATTGAAGATGGTGATGAAATCATTATCGATCTATTATCTAGAAGTATTACATTATCGGTTACTAACGAAACTTTAGAAACCCGTAAAAAATCAGTTAAATTGCATGAACCAAAAGTAAAAACAGGTTATTTAGCAAGATATGCAAAGCTAGTGACTTCTGCTAATACAGGTGGAATATTAAAAATATGAAAAAGCATTGAAAGAGAAAAGTAATTATGAAAAGGATCTTCAGAGAGTCGGTGGCTGGTGTGAACCGATGACCTTGATTAATGAAACTCACTCTTGAGTGTCAGGCTGAAGTAGTAATACGGTAAGCTTGAACGTTGGCCACGTTATAGCCAGATTTTGGTTATCCAAAATCCCAAAGTTAGGTTATGAACCTAAGAAGAAGGGTGGTACCGCGAAAAGTCTTTCGCCCCTTCAGCATCTGCTGAAGTGTGGAGTTATGGCTTTTTTTATTGCGAATAAATGGGTAAGTTTTATCCGAAAATGGAGGGAAAAGTAGAAATGAGTCATCATTCAATGAGAACTCTGTCAAAAGAATTGTCAGGTGCAAATTTACTAATTGATGCTTTGAAGGAAGAAAATGTTGAAATGATTTTTGGTTACCCTGGAGGGGCAGTATTACCATTATATGATGCACTTTATGATGCTGATATTCCTCATATTCTAGCAAGGCATGAACAAGGGGCCATTCACGCTGCAGAAGGATATGCACGAGTGACCGGACGACCTGGAGTAGTAATCGCAACAAGTGGTCCTGGTGCTACAAATGTTGTTACTGGGTTAGCGGATGCGATGATGGATTCATTACCACTAGTTGTTTTCACTGGTCAAGTTGCGACAAATGTAATCGGGACGGATGCTTTTCAAGAAGCAGATGTGATCGGTATTACAATGCCAGTTACAAAGCATAACTACCAAGTGCGTAATGTAGAAGATGTACCTCAAATCGTAAAAGAAGCATTTCATATTGCTTCAACCGGCCGACAAGGTCCAGTTGTAATTGATCTTCCTAAAAATATGATGGCTGAAAAAGGAGTGAAAAAGGATGAAGTAGAAGTTCAATTACCAGGTTATCAACCGACATATGAACCAAATTTTATTCAAATAACAAAGCTTGTAGCAGCGATTGAAAAAGCAAAAAAACCAGTAGTATTAGCTGGAGCAGGCATTTTACATGCAAAAGCGGCTAAAGAGTTTACTGAATTTATTAAAAAGTTTAATCTCCCAGTTGTTAATACGCTTTTAGGGTTAGGTGGATTTCCAGCAAATGAGGAATTATTCCTCGGAATGGGTGGAATGCACGGTACTTATACAGCAAATATGGCAATGTATGAAAGTGATTTGCTCATAAATATCGGAGCAAGATTTGATGATCGATTAACAGGCAATTTAGTACACTTTGCTAAAAATGCAGTCGTAGCACATATCGATATTGATCCAGCTGAAATAAATAAGGTTATTCCAACTAATATTCCAATCGTTGGCTGTGCGAAAGAAGTACTAAAGGTTTTATTAAAACAAGAAGTAGAAAAACAAAATCATAGTGAATGGATCGAGCTCCTTAAAAGTCGTAAAGAAGCCTTTCCTTTACAGTATGAAGCGAGTAGTGAAGTGATCAAACCACAAACAGTCTTAACTTTACTTCACTCAATTACTGAAGGTAAAGCCACAATTTCTACAGATGTAGGTCAACATCAAATGTGGGCTGCCCAATATTATCCATTTAAAGAACCACATAAGTGGATCACATCTGGTGGACTTGGAACGATGGGATTTGGATTACCTTCAGCAATTGGTGCACAGTTTGCGAAACCTGATGAATTAGTTGTTGCTATCGTTGGTGATGCTGGATTCCAAATGACTTTGCAAGAATTGAGCATGATCAAAGAACATAATTTACCAGTTAAAATTTTAATCTTAAATAATGCAGCTTTAGGAATGGTAAGACAGTGGCAATCAGCATTTTATAATGACCGCTTCTCTAGTTCTCTATTAGACTGCCAGCCTAGTTTTACAAAGCTTGCAGAAGCATACGGTATTAAGGGAATAACGATATCAGATCCAAATTTAGTAGAAGAGCAATTAAGAGAAGCAATTGAATTTGATGGACCAGTTTTAATTGATTGCCGGGTACATCAAGCCGAAATCGTTACACCAATGGTTCCACCAGGTAAAGGAATTCATGAAATGGAAGGGGTGAAATAATGAAACGAGTCATTACATCGACTGTATTAAATAACAGTGGCGTTCTTAACAGAATTACAGGAGTTATCTCGAGAAGACGATTTAATATTGAAAGTATTTCTGTAGGTCATACAGAGCAAGATCATATTTCTAGAATTACTTTCGTCGTTCATGTAGATGATTTACAACAGGTTGAGCAATTGATAAAACAGCTTCATAAGCAAATTGATGTGATAAAAGTAGCAGATATTACTGAAGAATCAGTGATTGCTAGAGAACTAGCCTTAATCAAGGTAAGTACTAATGCTGCTACTAGAAATGAAATTTATAGCTTAATTGAACCATTTCGAGCTTCCGTTATTGATGTAAGTCGAGATCAGATTGTCGTTCAAGTAACTGGTAACTCTGAAAAGGTGGAGGCTTTGATTGAATTATTAAGACCTTTCGAACTAAAAGAAATAGCTCGTACAGGTGTAACTGCATTTACTAGATCTGCTAAACATAAGGAGCATGCTCAAAAGCTACTCTCTTATTAAAATAAAAATATAAAACAAAAAAATTGGAGGAATTTAAAAATGGCTAAAGTTTATTATGGTACAGATGTGTTGGAAAACGTATTAGTAGGGAAAACGATTGCAGTAATTGGATATGGATCACAAGGTCACGCACACGCTTTAAATTTACATGACAATGGACATAAGGTTGTAGTTGGTTGTCGTCCTGGAAAATCATGGGATGCAGCTGCGGCCGATGGTCTACACGTGACAACTGTTGCAGAAGCTTCAAAGGCAGCGGACGTAGTAATGATTTTATTACCAGATGAACATCAACCAAATGTATATAAAAATGAAATTGAACCTTACTTAGAGAATGGTAATGCGCTTGCGTTTGCACACGGATTTAATGTACATTTTGATCAAATTGTCCCTCCAGCAAATGTAGATGTATTTTTAGTAGCTCCAAAAGGACCAGGACATCTTGTACGTCGTACTTTTGTCGATGGTGCAGCAGTCCCAGCATTATTTGCTGTATACCAAGATGTAACTGGTGAAGCAAAAAACGTAGCTCTTTCTTATGCTGAAGGAATTGGTTCTACTAGAGCAGGTGTACTTGAAACAACGTTTAAAGAAGAAACTGAAACAGATTTATTTGGAGAGCAAGCGGTATTATGTGGTGGTGTAACATCATTAGTAAAATCAGGATTTGAAACTTTAGTAGAAGCAGGATACCAACCAGAAGTAGCATATTTCGAATGTTTGCACGAATTAAAACTCATCGTTGATTTAATGTACGAAGGTGGAATGAGCTATATGAGATATTCGATCTCTGATACTGCTCAGTGGGGCGATTTCGTATCTGGTCCAAGAGTCGTTGCAAATGAATCAAAATTAGCGATGAAAGATATTTTAGCAGAAATTCAAGATGGTACATTTGCGAAAGGTTGGATTAACGAAAATAAAAATGGTCGTCCTGTATTCAATGAAATTAATGAAAGTGAAAAACAACATCAGCTTGAAGAAGTTGGAGAAAAGCTTCGTGCAATGATGCCATTTATCCAAAGAAAAGAAAAGGTCGAGGTGAAATAAAAAATGAGTAAAATTCAGTTTCTTGATACAACATTACGTGATGGCGAACAATCTCCAGGGGTTAATTTAAATCGATTTGAAAAACTCGAAATTGCTAGACAACTAGAGTCTTTAGGTGTTGATATCATTGAAGCTGGTTTTGCCGCTTCTTCGGAAGGTGACTTTTTAGGTGTTCAAGAGATTGCGAGACAGATTCGTTCTGTCTCCGTCTCAAGCCTTTCTCGCGCTAAAGATTCAGATATTAAAACAGCATGGGACGCGTTAAAAAATGCTGCAGAACCGAGACTTCATATATTTCTAGCGACAAGTGATATCCATATGAAATACAAGTTAAATATGACGAGATTAGAAGTTTTGGAAACTGCTAAACATTGTGTACAGCTTGCAAAATCCTTTTTTCCAAAAGTGCAAATTTCTGCTGAGGATGCATGTCGCACAGATCGGGCATTTCTTGCTGAATTTGCCGAGTCAGCCATTAAAGCAGGGGCAGATGTTATCAACATTCCAGATACAGTAGGATATACAAGTCCTTCAGAATACTATGATCTGTTTAAATATTTACAAGAAAATGTACCTTCTTACCATAAAGCGAATTTCTCTTGTCATTGTCATGATGATTTAGGAATGGCAGTAGCAAATTCTTTAGCGGCTATACAGGCTGGAGCAAAACAAGTAGAGTGCACCGTAAATGGGATTGGTGAAAGAGCAGGAAACGCAGCATTAGAAGAAATAGCAGTTGCACTGCATATAAGAGAAGACATGTATCGAAAAAATACTAATTTACGATTACATGAAATAACAAAAACAAGTGAACTTGTTAGTCGTCTTACAGGTATGGTTGTCCAGAAGAATAAAGCGATTGTTGGTACAAATGCATTCGCACATGAATCAGGAATTCATCAAGATGGCGTATTAAAAGAACCGACAACTTATGAAATTATCCCTCCTTCATTAATTGGGCTTTCTACCAATTCATTAGTCTTAGGAAAACATTCAGGACGACATGCTTTTACTGATCGATTAAAAGAGCTTGGATTTAATTTTTCTACTGAGGTAATAAACGAGGCGTTTACTCAATTTAAAGCTTTGACAGATACGAAGAAGGATATTAGAGATGAAGATTTATTAAATATTATTAGTAAGTGGAGCGAAAAGGAGGTTCTAAAATGAAATTAAATATCGCATGTCTGCCAGGAGACGGAATCGGACCAGAAATAATGAGTTCAGCTGTGCAAGTTTTAGAACAGATTGCACAATCGTATCAACATAACATCACTTTTTCTACAAATTTATTTGGAGGCCACGCTATTGATGAAACAGGCACTTCATTACCGAATGAAACATTAGAAAATTGTTTAAATTCGGATGCAGTGTTATTAGCGGCAGTAGGTGGGCCAAAATGGGATCAAGGTACTGAGCGACCAGAAAGTGGTTTATTACGATTAAGAAAGTCACTTAATTTATATGCAAATATTCGACCTGTAGATGTTTATGATGAATTAGTCAATCACTCACCTTTAAAATCTGAACAAGTAAGAAATGTAAGCTTTGTCGTCGTTCGAGAATTGACAGGAGGAATTTACTTTTCAGAACCGCGTTTTCATAATGATAATGAAGCAACTGATACTCTTTCATACACTAGAAATGAAATTGAACGAATTGTAACGTATGGATTTGAACTAGCGAAAACGAGAAAAGGAAAGCTTACATCAGTTGATAAAGCAAATGTCTTAGAATCTAGTAAACTTTGGCGAAAGGTCGTCAATGAATTAAGTTTAAACTATCCAGAGGTCGAAGTTGAGCATGTACTTGTCGATGCAGCTGCGATGGAATTAATTAGAAATCCAAGAAGATTTGATGTAATCGTTACTGAAAATTTATTTGGTGATATTTTAAGCGATGAAGCTTCCATGATTACAGGTTCGTTAGGCATGCTACCTTCTACGAGCAGATCCGGAAATGGTCCTTCATTGTATGAACCAATTCACGGTTCAGCACCAGATATAGCAGGACAAAATAAGGCTAATCCTATTGCGATGTTAAGGTCTGTTGCAATGATGCTTAGAGACTTTAATCTAGTCGATGAAGCAAATTCTATTGAAAATGCGATTGTAAATACAATAAATAACGGAATTTTGACAGGTGACTTAGGTGGTAAAAGCTCGACGACTGAATTTACTGAACAAGTATTAAAAGAGTTACAATTTCAAACGGTTGGAGGTACAAGTCGATGAAACAAACATTGTTTGATAAGCTTTGGCAAAATCATGTTGTAACTGGTGAAGTAGATAAACCACAGCTTTTGTATATCGATTTACATTTAGTCCATGAAGTTACTTCTCCACAAGCATTTGAGGGTTTAAGAGTATCCAATCGAAAAGTAAGAAGACCAGAATTAACCTTTGCGACAATGGATCATAATGTCCCTACAGAAAATCAATTAGTGATTACAGATTTAATCGCTAAACAACAGATGGATACATTAAGAAATAATTGTCAGGAATTCAATATTCCTTTAGCAGATATAACTGACGAAGATCAAGGTATTGTCCATGTAATTGGCCCAGAGCTTGGTTTAACACAACCAGGAAAAACAATTGTTTGTGGAGATAGTCATACATCTACACATGGCGCATTTGGTGCACTAGCATTTGGAATTGGAACAAGCGAAGTTGAACATGTATTAGCAACACAAACATTATGGCAAGTAAAGCCAAAATCAATGGGTGTAAAACTTGAAGGTAAGCTGCCAAAAGGAGTGTATGCAAAAGACATTATTCTACATCTATTATCAACATACGGTGTTTCAATGGGAACCGGATATGTTATTGAGTTTTACGGTGAAGCCATTACAAATATGTCAATGGAAGAGCGCATGACATTATGTAATATGGCAATTGAAGGAGGAGCAAAAGCAGGATTAGTTGCTCCAGACCAAAAGACTTTCGATTACTTAAAAGGTAGAAAATATACAGTGAATTCATATGATCAAAAATTAGTAGAATGGAAGAAATTATATACTGAAGAGGGAGCAACCTTCGATAAAACAATTGAAGTAGATGTAGCAACCCTAGCACCTTACGTAACTTGGGGAACAAATCCTGGAATGGGCGTAAGAATTGATGAAATTCTTCCAAAAGCTAAAGATGAAAACTACGAACGAGCATATGAATATATGGGATTAAAACCTGAAATTACACCTAAAGAAATTCCTGTTCAACATGTATTCATCGGTTCTTGTACAAATTCAAGATTGTCAGATTTAGAGGAAGCAGCAAATTATCTTAAAGGTAAGAAAGTAAAATCTGATGTGCGTGCATTAGTTGTTCCAGGTTCAAAAAAGGTCCGTAATCTAGCGATGGCAAAAGGGTTACATACGATCTTTATTGAAGCAGGATTTGAGTGGAGAGAAGCTGGTTGTTCAATGTGTCTAGCAATGAATCCAGATCAAGTACCAGCCGGAGAACATTGTGCATCTACATCAAACCGAAACTTTGAAGGCAGACAAGGTAAGGGTGCAAGAACACATTTAGTAAGTCCGGTAATGGCAGCGGCTGCTGCAGTTCATGGCCATTTTATTGATATTCGAAAGGAGCAAGCAAATGAAACCGTTACGTACGCATAAAGGTACAACTGTATCAATCATGTTAGATAATATCGACACTGACCAAATTATTCCTAAACAATATTTAAAACGGATCGAGCGAACAGGCTTCGGAGAATTCTTATTCGATGAATGGCGATATCATGACGATCGCTCACCTAATAAAACTTTCGCTTTAAATTACGAGGAGCGAAAAAACGCATCTATCTTAATAAGTGGAAATAATTTTGGTTGCGGTTCGTCCAGAGAGCACGCACCTTGGGCATTAAATGATTATGGCTTTACCGTTATTATTGCGGGTAGCTTTGCAGATATATTTTACAATAATTGTATAAAAAATGGCATGCTACCGATCGTCTTAAATGATGAGATTCGCGCACAATTATCCACGTTAAATGGAAGTCAAGAAATTGAAGTAGACCTGGAAAAACAAGTAGTAAAAACAATATTTGGGAACTATGAATTTTCAATCGATCCAGTTTGGAAAGATAAATTACTAAATGGCTTAGATGATATTGCCATTACGATGAAATATGAAAATGAAATTGAAAAATATGAAAAATTATACGTTTAACTAAAAAAAGAAGTATCTTATAAGTTAACTTACTTATGAGATACTTCTTTTTTGTTCTGTTTCGAGTGAAATGTAGGAAATTGTAAGAGTTTTTTTAAAGTAGATTGTTGTTTTGCTATTCCAACTAAAGTCTCATGCCCCAAAGTAGAAACACCTGGTCCGAACTGTCTGTATAGAACTGGTAAAATTTGCCCCAAACTAAGAATCATAAAATACAATCAAGTAATGGGGTATTTTGCTTGCAAAAATTTTTTCAATTTCATCCAAAAATGAACCCGTTTCACCTTTTTTCAGTAGAACATCTTTTGACCATCGCACTCATTTTGATTTTTAGTGTTCTTCTATTTGTCTTTAGAAATCAAATTCAAGAGAAGGGGAAAGAACGGATTTTTCGTTTCTCTTTAGCAATTCTATTATTGGTATCTGAAACTTCTTATCATATATGGCTTGTGTATGAGAATGCTTGGTCGAGTAAAACGTCATTACCACTTCAACTTAGTGATATTGTAGTCCTATTGGCAATTGTGATGCTACTGACGAATAGCTACAAACTGTTTCAATTCATGTATTTTGCTGGTTTAGGCAGTTCCATTCAAGCCATTATTACTCCTGATCTCGGCCAGTTTTCGTTTCCACATTTTCGATATATCGAGTTTTTTGTTTCGCACGGAGGAGTTGTCCTTGCTTGTTTGTTAATGGTAGTGACCAAAAAATATCGACCGACCATCCCTTCCATGTGGGTGACGGTTCTCATTGTTAACATTTATGCAGCTTGTATATATTTTGTTAATAAGATACTGAAATCAAACTATCTGTACATTATGAAAAAGCCTAAAAATGCTTCGCTATTAGATTATCTTGGATCATGGCCTTGGTATCTTCTATCAATGGAATTGGTGATGATTGTAAGTTTTTACATTCTATACAGTCCTTTTTGGTTAAAAAGGAAAATAGATGAAAAGTAATTGAACCGTTTAGTAGAATTGTTGGGAAGGAGAGAGGATTAAATTCCAATTTCCTTCTTTTTATTATACGTAATGTTCAAAGCGGCAATTAAAGTATTTGAAAAATAGAAGATAGTTTAATGGATTTGTCTCCATTTACTGAAAACGACTTAATCACTCGATAAAAACCTGGTTCAAGTGGTTTCGAAAAACTCGCTGAACCAATTGTAATCGTTTCATCTTTTATCTCTGATTGCTTGATTACTAAACCAATTTGATCAAACCCAACATCTTTTCGAAATGGGACCTCTGTCCACGACTCTGTTTTCTCATTAAATCGTTCAATCGTATATTGTGTTCCATAAAATAGCGGTTCGCCATTATTGACGATTGAAAGAGTAAGGAGTTTGGTCCCTTTTTTATAATACTGTCCATCAAGATTCATAGATACTTGAATCGTACCATCTTGAACTGTGTCAGGAATCGAATTATGCGGTGAACCTACAAAGGATTGAAAAATTTGCTGACTAAAGACGTGTTCATTTGAATTCATTGAACATCCTGAGAGAAAACTTAACAATACAAAAACATAGAGATACAAACCTTTTTTCATTTTTTTCACCTCTTAGGAGAAGAATTCAACATAAGAGAAGAAGTTCCTTTTTTACAAGGTACTTTCTATTTAAAATTCTATTATTCTATTAATTATTAAAAATAATCATAAACATTCTTCGCTAACAATAAATACGTCACTGAAATAAACAGGGCACGTACATATTCACTTCTATTTTCTTATCGCTACTGAAAGAAGAGTTTCTTTATGGAAAAATAAGACGCTTATTCAAAGAACCGACAAAAATAATATGATTTATTTATCTTAATTTTGTCGATAAAAATAAATTTAATTGAAAAATAATTGATTGAATATTTAGGTTATTGTTTAATAAGATTAAAAATACATGATTAATTCAGGAAGAGGTGATTAACTTGAAACTTAAACTAATTGTAGATAGTTCTGCGGATCTTCCAACTGAACTATTGAAGAAATACGATATTTCAGTAATACCATTAAGAGTCTATGACCAATTTGAAAAAGAGTATTTGGATGGGGGAAATTTAAAAGCTAGTGAGTTAATGGAAAGAATGAAAAATGGAGAGAATTTTACTTCATCATTACCTTCTTACGATGCAATTTATCAGACTCTAGTCTCGAACTGTACAGCACAAAACTGTGTATATCTTACATGTTCTGGAGATTTATCTGGTACTTATAATTTCGCGCAATTAGTCAAACTAGATATACTCGAAAACAATCCAAATGCTTCAATTCATATAATTGACACTAGATCAGTATCACTTGGAATTGGAGTACTAGTTATGGAGTTAATCGAAAGCTTAAAAATTGAGGAGCCATTTGAAAATCTAATCAATGAATTAAACAACAATATAAATAAGATACAACATATTTTTACAATCGAAGATCTTCAATATTTAATACGAGGAGGGCGTGTAGGTAAATTTGCTGGTTTTCTAGGAGGAATGCTAAATATAAATCCAATTATGGAAATAAGTGAAGGAAAGTTTAAACCACTTGAAAAAGTACGAGGTCGAAAAAAAACAATAAATCGTATGCTCGAATTAATAAAAATTAGAAAAGATGAACTTAAAAGAACTGTTGGAGTTGTGTATGGAGTAAAAGATGATTCTACTGAACAATTTATAAAACAGCTACAGGAAATGGTAGGTAGTGAAAATATCATTGAAAATTCAGTTGGAGCAGCAGTTGGTGTCCATACTGGACCTAGCACACTAGGCATCTTTTTTCTATCAAAATAAAAAGTTAATTTCGACTCTCAAAGTGGTGAGAGTTTTTTTTGTTTATCTTATACTATTAATTGTAGAAAATATATCGTAATAATAAAAAAAGATTTAGGGAAATAAAGAAATGAAACGTATTTACTATAAATAGACATGTTTATTGATAATCATACATAGAATGACAGCGTAAAGTATATAAATATTAGAAAATTAGTAGATTAAAAGTATAGAAAACGTGTTAATTCGGACTCAGTAGATTATTCCTGTGGAAATTAATTTTAGTAGGATAGAAGTTTAAGGTGTTTATTTTTTCAATAGGAAAGAACTTGTGAAAATGTAGGGTGGACAACTTAATGAATTGGGTGGATTGGAGGATTGAAATAAATAATTAGATTAGTATTAGGGCTTTTTTACTTCATTATAATAGAGAAAATATCACGATCATTATGGAGATGAATTTAGTTCGTTTTGAAATTAGTTAGTAGGAGCTGTCCATATAAGTGTAAAAAAATAAAACAATAAGATGTTTATATCAAAATGTAACTAGTAAAACAAGCATAAAAATAAGTTTATCTCATCAAAAAAAATATAAATCTATCAAATAAATAAGCCTTTAGTAAAATGATTAGTCAGTTTTTAAAGAATTTCAATCAAAGGAACAGGTACTGTTTCACTAGTATTGACGTGATCTGAAATGCTATATTTTGAATGATATTAAATAAATTTCACGTACCGAAATTAGCTGAATCTACTTAATTCCACGATCTTAATAAGTAAAGAAAAAAACGATTAAAATCTCTACTAATTTCTCACTCCAAAAGCCCCAATCTTTTTACTAAACCGATTTTAATATTTTTTGGTAAAATAAAACTGAACAAGATTTAATGAAATACATAATAAAATTTCTGCCACTAATTAAAAAATACTAAAAGGAGTGAACTAATTGAAAGCTTATATTTTAAGAGACACGAAAGGACCCGAGTCACTAAAATTAGAAAATGTCGAGATTGGTACGATTAATCCAAATGAAGTAGTAATCAAGTTAAAAGCAGCATCGCTAAATAGACGTGACTTTTTTATTACACACGGTATGTACCCTGGGATGAAATTAGATGCAATTTTGGGATCAGACGGTGCTGGAGTTATTGAGGCAATTGGAGAAGAGGTAAAGGGTTTTTCTGTAGGTGATGAAGTAATGATGAACCCGAGTTTAAAATGGGGAGATCGTGACGATATCAATTCGGATGAATTTACAGTACTTGGTATGCCTTCAAATGGTACATTTGCTGAATTTATTAAACTACCAGTTGAAAATGTTTATAAAAAACCAGCATACTTGTCATGGGAAGAGGCTGCAGCTATTCCATTAGCAGCACTTACTGCATATAGATCATTAATCACTCGTGGTCAATTACAAAAAAATGATACAGTATTGATTCCAGGAATCGGTAGTGGGGTGGCATTGTATGCATTGCAAATTGCTGTTTCATTTGGGTCAAAAGTAATTGTTACGTCTAGTAGTAATGAAAAAATTGAAAAAGCATTAGAATTGGGTGCGATCGCAGGTTTTAATTATCGAGAAAATGATTGGTATAAGAAGCTTCGTAAAGAGTTAGGATTGGTTAATCTAACAATCGATGGAGTTGGTGGGGAGTCATTTAATCGATTAATTGATTTGACTGCTCAAGGTGGGAGAATTGTCTCATACGGTGCGACTAATGGACCAGTTCCTCAAACAGTTTTACCAAAAGTATTCTTTAAGAATATGGATATTAGAGGGACAACGATGGGAAGTCCAAGAGAGTTTGAACAAATGTTAGCATTCTTTACGGAACATGAAATAAAGCCAATAGTAGATCAGTCATTTGACTTTGCAGATGTAATCAGTGCATTACAAAGAATGGGTGAAGGAAATAATTTTGGTAAAATTACGATAAAAATAGGTTCATAAGTACTATATTTAAGAGATTGACTACAATCAAAAGAACTGTCCAAAGCAGTTCTTTTTTTTTGCTCCTTGATAAATTACAATTAACATCATATGATTATTACATATGTAATATTTAAAATATTTCGTATTTTGAATATTGTAAGCGTTTTAAAAAAGGTATTATTTATTTAGGGGGGCTTATTATGAAACATTCTTACTTAACGAGAGAACATGAAATCTTCCGCACGGCTCTTAGAAAATTTTTACAAAAAGAAGCTGTACCATTCTATGAAGAGTGGGAACAAAACAGAATGATTCCAAGGGAATTTTGGGATAAATTAGGTAATGAAGGATTTTTATGTCCATACGTAGATGAAAAATATGGTGGATTAGGTGTAGATTTTGGCTATTCTGTCATTATTATAGAGGAGCTTGAAAAGGTAGGATCAAGTTTTGTAGGAATCGCATTACACAATGATATTGTTGTACCTTACTTGACTATTTATGGAAACGAAGAGCAAAAAATGGAGTGGCTGCCTAAATGTATTACGGGTGAGTATATTACAGCAGTTGCGATGACAGAACCTGGTGCTGGATCAGATTTAGCAAATATTAAAACAACTGCAGTAAGAAAAGGGGATTACTATATCGTAAACGGAGAAAAAACGTTTATTACGAATGGGATTCATTCAGATTTGATTATTATTGCAGTTAAAACTGATACGACAATTCAACCTGCCCATAAAGGAATTAGTTTATTAGTTGTCGAAAAAGATACAGTTGGGTTTTCTAGAGGTAAGAAATTAAATAAAGTAGGACTTCATAGCCAAGATACGGCTGAATTAATTTTCCAAGATGCAAAAGTACCTGTAAAGAATTTATTAGGTGAAGAAGGAAAAGGCTTCTACTACTTAATGGAAAAACTTCAACAAGAACGATTAGTCGTTGCTTTAGAAGCATTAGTTTCAGCGGAATCAATGCTAAAAGTGACAACTGAATATGTAAAAAGCAGAAAAGCATTTGGAAAATCAATTGCAGGGTTTCAAAATACTCAATTCAAACTTGTAGAATTAGCAACTGAAATTGAAATTGGTCGCACGTTCATTGAAGATTTAATTTATAAGCATATGCAAGGTGTAAATGTTGTGAAGCAAGTATCAATGGCAAAATGGTGGATTACAGATTTAGGTAAAAAAGTTGCTTCAGAGTGTCTTCAATTGCATGGAGGATATGGATATATGGAAGAATATGAGATTGCTAGACGTTTCAGAGATATTCAAATCATGTCAATTTACGCAGGTACAAATGAAATCATGAAGACAATTATTGCGAAACAATTAGAATTGAATTAAGCCTAACTTACAAATGGAGGATCACATTTATGAGAGAAGTAGTTATTGTTGATGCTTTAAGAACACCTATAGGTAAAAGAGGTGGCAGCTTTAGCGAAACAAGACCTGATGACTTAGCTGCGATTGTACTAAAGGAATTAGTAAGTCGAAATGAATTTGATCCGAAAGAAATAGATGATGTTATTATGGGCTGTGTTACACAAATTGGGGAACAAGCTGGCGATGTTGGTAGAATTGCAGCTTTATTGGCGGGTCTACCAATTGAAGTTCCCGGTGTTACCATTGACCGTCAATGCGGTTCAAGCCAACAATCTGTCCATTTTGCATCGCAAGCAATTTTAAGTGGAGATATGGACATAGTCATTGCAGCTGGTGTAGAAAGTATGACGCGTGTACCAATGTTTTCAAATTTAAAAGGATCAAAATGGAATGAAAATCTAACAAGTATGTTCGGTGAATTTAACCAAGGGATTTCAGCAGAACGCATAAATGAGAAGTGGAACATTAGTCGAAATGAGCAAGATGAATTTGCTTATAATAGCCATCAAAAAGCATTAAAAGCGATGAAGCAAGGCTATTTTGAAGACGAAATTGTTGACGTTTCTGTTCATAATCAAGAAGGTGAACTTGTTAAAGTTACAAAAGATGAAGGACCGAGAGAGAACTCATCAATTGAAAAATTAGCTACTATAAAACCAGCATTTATCGAAACTGGTTCGGTTACCGCTGGTAATGCAAGTCAAATTAGTGACGGTGCAGCAGGACTACTTTTAATGAGTAAAGAAAAAGCTCATCAATTAGGATTTAAGCCAAAGTTTAGAATAGTTGGGCGAACTGTAGTGGGATCAGACCCTCAATTAATGTTAACAGGTCCAATTCAGGCTACTCAAAAAGTTCTACAAAAATGTGGTTTAACAATCGATCAAATCGATTTGTTTGAAATAAATGAGGCATTTGCTACTGTTCCTTTAGCATGGCAAAAAGAACTTGGAGTTCCATTTGAAAAATTAAATATTTTCGGTGGAGCGATCGCATTAGGTCACCCACTTGGTGCTAGTGGCGCAAGGGTAATGGTTACATTGTGTAACGCCTTAGAAAAAACAGGCGGACGCTATGGATTACAATCTATTTGCGAAGGTCATGGTATGGCAAATGCAACAATTATCGAGAGAATAAATTAATAACTTACTTCAAATTGGGGGATTTAAAAAATGAATATTCGTGAAAGCATTGCAATCGTTACAGGTGGAGCATCAGGTTTAGGAGCAGCTACAGTAAGAATGATCGTAGAAAACGGTGGGAAAGCAGCTATTTTTGACTTAAATGAAGAGAGAGCTTCTAGCTTAATTTCAGAATTAGGCGAAGACAAAGTTTGTTTCGAAAAAACAGACGTATCTTCAGAGGAGAGCGTAAAAACTTCGATTTCAAATGTTTTAACTAAATACGGTTCAATCAATACTTTAGTAAACTGCGCAGGTATTGTTTTAGCTGAAAAAGTAATCAAAAGAGACGGGATACACTCTTTAGAATCATTCCAAAAAATTATTAATGTAAATTTAGTTGGTACATTTAACGTTATTCGTTTAGTAGCTGAACAAATGATTACGAATGAACCAAATGAATTTGGTGAAAGAGGAATTATCATTAATACAGCTTCAGTTGCGGCGTTTGATGGTCAAATGGGGCAAGCAGCTTACGGTGCATCTAAAAGTGCAGTAGCTGGAATGACATTACCAATTGCAAGGGATTTATCAAGATATGGCATCAGAGTCATGAGCATTGCTCCTGGTATTTTTGAAACGCCAATGTTTGATGTTTTACCAGAAAAAGCTAGAGAATCATTAGGAAACATGGTTCCATTCCCATCACGTCTTGGTAAGCCATCAGAATATGCACATTTAGCGAAAAGCATTGTTGAAAATCCTATGTTAAATGGTGAAGTAATCCGCTTAGATGGTGCAATTCGTATGCAACCGAAATAAGTAAGACAAGAATTAGAGGCAGGAAGAGCAGGTAAATACTTGCTCACCTGCCTTTTTTCTTTTTTTAATGCCTCTGTTAATATTAATTGTCGATTTTAGTTAAATTCGAGACTAATNNGAAACTTTAGACCCCGGAGGGAGGCTAAGGGAAGCGAAGTACCTGGAATGGAAAATCAACATTCTTTTTTTGCAAAGCCTTTTTAATAGAAATAAATTGATTCATAAATAGTAGAGACGCTTAAACAAAAAAATGCTAATTATAAAAAATATATATGGATATTTATGTCATTTTTTTCAAAAAATACTTTTATGCCAAACAACAATAAGAGGAAGATATGAAAAAAATATTAAAATTCATTTTTAAAACTTTAGTACTGTTATTCTCGTTATTGGTCATTTTATTTGCATTAAATGAAATTGAAATGGAATATGCTCAAAAAGAAAATATTTATGCAAAAAAGCCTATAACTTATCCAATGGGAAATAGCGATTTGTCTATTTTTTTGAATGGCAAAAAATTAAATAAACAATTATTTGATGACATTAGAAATGCAAAAAAAGAAGTGCATATCTATTTTTTTTCTGTATCGAATGATCGAGTATCACATGAATTTCTAGATATCTTAAAAAAGAAAAGTGACGAAGGAATTCCAGTATATTATGCAGTCGATCGTTTAGGTGGAATTTTATTAGAACGGAAAGAAAGAAAATCTTTAATTGATCATGGAGTCCATTTTACTTATTTTAATAAACCTAAATTGTCTTATTTTTTTGCATCAATAAATAACCGAAATCATCGTCGAATGACGATTATTGATGGGGAAATTGGCTATATTGGTGGATTCAATATAGGTAAAAAGTATATAGATGAAAAAAAAGGATTAATACCATGGGAAGATGTTCAGCTTCGTTTAGTAGGGAGTGGTGTTGAAGGGTTAGAAAAGCAATTTGTACATGATTGGAGAAAAAATTCAGACCAAAAAATTACACAAATGGAGATCAGTAAAAAGGTTGGGAAAAGCCAACATCAATTTGTTTCTTATACTAAAATAGGGATCGATAAAGAATATAGTAAATTGTTTAAACAGGCAAAACATTCGATTACAATCTATTCCCCTTATTTTATACCTAATAATAAACTCATCTGGAATACATTAAAAGATTCTGCAAATAATGGAATTGATGTAAAAATATTATATTCACATAAGTCAGATGCACTTTTAGTAGAACAAGCAGCAATCCCATATATAAAGCAAGCCTGGAAAAATAATATTAAAGTATACGGGTATAAAAAGGGTATTTTTCACGGTAAGGTTATAAAAATTGATGATAAGGTCTTAATGATCGGCACAGTGAATTTTGATTCACGGTCATTTCATTTAACGGATGAATTAGATTGCTATATTTATGACCAACAATTTATTAATCAAGTTGAACCAAAATTAGCCAATGTATTTAATCATGCTTTTGAAATTACGCCTGCCTATTTGAAAAGCTTACCTTTTAAAGATCGAATTAAGGAAAAAATAGCGAAAGTATTTGAGTTTTATTTATAACCTAGATCAATTCATTTAACTAGTTGTACTGTATTTTTATTTATAGAATACAATAAAAAAATAATGAAAGATTAATCATGGAAAATGGTTAATCTTTTTTTATTTTCAATTATTTATAAAAATACAATTGATTTTATATTTATTCATATTTATAATGGGGAATATAATTTTATAAAAGGGGATATTAAAATGAAAGTCGGTATTATGGGAGCAACTGGTTATGGTGGTCTAGAATTAATTAGATTACTTTCAATGCATCCGGAAATAAGTGGTATGAATTTTTATTCAACATCAGATTATACTGAAGATTTGTCTGCGTATTATCCACATTTGCCTACAAATACTAGTGGGCCAATAAAAAAGTGGAATAAAAATATATCAGTTTCTGAAAATGATATTTTGTTTTTTGCGACACCCCATGGAGTTAGTAGTGAATTAGTGGAAGAGATTGATTTTTCAAAAACAAAACTAATTGATTTATCAGGAGATTTCCGTTTAAAGAAAGAAGAAACATATCAAAAATGGTATAAACAAACACATCCTTGTTTTGCAAAAACAAACGAATTTACTTATGGACTATCAGAACTTAATCGAGAAGCTATTATGCAATCGAATCAAATAGCTAATCCTGGATGTTATCCAACAGCTACATTATTAGGAATCGCACCATTATTAAAAGCTGGAATTGTTGCGAAAAATTCAATCGTGGTAGATGCGAAATCTGGAATTTCTGGTGCTGGAAAAACCGCGAATCAAATTACTCAATTTATGAATCGAAATGAGAATTTAACGGCGTATAAAATAACTGAACATCAACATATACCTGAAATCGAACAATTTATTGGATCAATTGATTCAACTCAGGATTTTATTTCGTTTACTCCACATTTGATTCCAATGACAAGGGGCATTTTGTCAACAATCTATGTTAATTCAACACGTGAAATTAGTAACGAAGAAATAAAAGAAATATATAACCAAAGTTATGAAGATTCCTATTTTGTAAGAGTAAGAGACGGGATCCCTTGTACAAAAGATGTTTATGGTTCTAATTTTTGTGATTTATACGCAACTTATGATGATCGTACAAATCGAATCACTATCGTTTCTGTCATTGATAACCTTGTGAAGGGTGCTGCAGGTCAAGCGATTCAAAATATGAATATTATGTTAGATTTACCAGATGAAACGGGTTTACAATTTTCACCAATATTTCCTTAAGGAGAGATAGAAGTTGATTACTAAAGAAAAGAATATAAAAAAAGTAAATGGAACAATTACATCACCAAATGGTTTCTATGCTTGTGGAGTTCATGCAGGTCTACGTTATAAACGTAAAGATTTAGGATTAATTTATTCAAAAAAGCCTGCTTCAGTTGCGGCAGTTTACACATTGAATTTATTTCCAGCTGCTCCAATTAGTATGACGAAAAAAAGTATTGCATATAGTAATAAGCTTCAGGCTGTTTTAGTAAATAGTGGTTGTGCAAATGCGTGTACAGGTAAAAAAGGAGAGGACGATGCCTACTTAATGAGAGCTTGGTGCGCAAAACACCTTAATTTACCAGAGCACTTAGTCGCTATCGCATCGACTGGCGTAATTGGTGAATATTTAAAAATGGATCGATTAAAAAGCGGCATTGATAATTTAACGCTTGGAAATAAGTTAGACGATGGTGAAGATTTTGGTCAGGCCATCTTAACAACAGATACTGTGATTAAAACGACTTGCTATGAAGTTATGATAGACGGCAAGATTGTTACGATTGCTGGATCTGCTAAAGGCTCTGGGATGATTCACCCAAATATGGCAACTATGCTTGGTTTTGTAACAACTGACGCTACGATTAGTTCAGATCAATTGCAAGCGTTATTAAAAGAAGTGACAAATAAAACATTTAACCAGATTACTGTTGATGGAGATACTTCAACGAATGATATGGTTTTAGTGATGGCAAATGGAGCAGTAGAGCACGAGGAATTAACGAAAACTCATCCTGATTGGGCAAATTTCGTTGCCGCATTTCAATTAGTTTGTGAGGATTTAGCTAAAAAGATTGCTAGAGATGGTGAAGGGGCAACTAAGTTAATAGAAGTTAATGTAAACGGTGCATCAAATCAAAAGAATGCAAACCAAATCGCTAAAACGATTGTAGGGTCAAATTTAGTAAAAACAGCGGTTTATGGAGAAGACGCAAACTGGGGAAGAATTATTGGTGCTATTGGATATAGCGGCATTGAAGGAAATTTTAATCAAATCGACATTTCCATTAATGGAGTAACTGTATTATTTGGTAGCAAGCCAGTTGAATTTGATGAAGAAGAAGCAAAAAACGCTTTGAAAAATGAAATTGTTTATATTGATGTCCATTTACACGATGGAGATGCAGCTGGTACTGCATGGGGATGCGATTTAACTTATGATTATGTGAAAATAAACGCAAGCTATCGCACATAAGGGGGAATTGATCAATGGAAACAGTAGTCATTAAACTTGGAGGTAGTTTAATCCATAACTTATCAAATACATTCTTTGAAAATATAAACCAATTAAAAATGAGCGGCAAAAGGGTCATCCTTGTACATGGTGGGGGACCACTAATTAATAGCTTATTAGTAAAATTCTCGATTCCAATAGAAATGGAAGACGGCATTCGTAAAACTTCAACCGAGGTATTAGAGATTGTAGAATACGTGTTAAACGGAAAAATAAATAAGGATTTAACGATTATATGTAATCAGTATAATTTAAAAGCGATTGGACTATCAGGATGTGACAATCTATTATTAGAAGCTTCACTTTTTAATAAAGGAAAATTAGGCTGGGTTGGCGAGATTGAAGAAGTAAATACGAAACTATTAGATTTATTACTTAGTAATGATTATGTACCAGTTATCTCACCTGTAGGAGTAGATAAAATTGGTCAAAAATATAATATTAATGCAGACGAAGCGGCCAAAAGTATTGCCAAGGCAATGAATGCGGAATTACTCTGTTTTATTACAAATTCAAATGGCGTCTTGGATCAAGAAAATAATTTAATTCAAGAGATTACCCCAAGCAAGGTTGAACAATTAATCGATGAAAATACAATTTATGGTGGTATGATCCCAAAAGTGACAAGTGCTTTAAATGCATTAAATGTTGTAAAGTCAGTTGCAATTGTTGGTGAGAATTTCTTAAATGAAAATGGAACGATTAACGGTACAGTTTTTACAAAAGGAGTTGTGTTAAGTGAGTAATTTATTCCCTACTTATCATAAAAAAACAATTAATTTTCTTATTGGAAAAGGTACTTACCTGTTTGATGACGAACATAACAAGTACTTAGATTTTTTAAGTGGTATTGCTGTTTGTAACTTAGGTCATTGTCATCCTAAAGTTGTAAATGTATTGAAAGAACAAGTAGAGTCAATTTGGCATGTATCAAACTTATTCACAATTAAAAAACAAGAAGAGCTAGCTGAAGTTTTAGTAAAAAGCTTTAAGGATGGATTAGTATTTTTCTGTAATAGTGGCACAGAAGCAAATGAAGCAGCAATAAAATTAGCAAAAAAGCATACTGGTAAATCGCATATAATTAGTTTTAAACAAAGCTTTCATGGTCGTACATTTGGATCAATGGCTGCTACAGGTCAGTCAAAAGTTCATGAAGGTTACGGCGAAATGTTAAGTGGTTTTACATATGTACCATACAATGATTTAAATGCTTTACAAAATGAAATTAATGAAAATACTGGTGCAATTATTTTGGAGGTAATTCAAGGTGAAGGTGGTGTAATCGTTGGTAATAATGATTTTTTTGAAGGGGTTCAAACTCTTTGTGAAAAACATGAATTATTACTCATTGTTGATGAAGTACAGACCGGAGTGGGCAGAACAGGAACAATGTTTGCCTATGAACAAACTCCATTAAATCCAGATATTATTACGTTAGCAAAAGGCTTAGGGAACGGCTTTCCCGTTGGGGCAATGCTTGGCAAAAATAAATTAGCTAGTACGTTATCACCCGGTTCGCACGGTTCTACATTTGGCGGAAATTATTTAGCAATGGCGACAGCTTTTGAAACAATTAATATTATTAACGATCATACATTTTTAAATGATGTAAAAGATAAAGGAACTTATTTATTTGATAAATTAACTGAAGTAAAAAATGAGTTTCCTCAAATTTTAGAAATACGCGGTAAAGGGTTAATGATTGGGATCGAGTTAACTCTTCCAGTTGATCAATTAGTTAATCAATTTTTAATAAATGGTTTAATCGTTGGTACTGCGGGAGCAAATGTACTTAGGTTATTGCCACCATTAAATGTATCTTTTGAAGAAATAGATGAAGCAATCCAAATTATGAAACAAGTACTTTCTGCCTATTTTTTAAATAGCCAAGTAAAATAACATAAGGTAAGCAAAAACTAAGAGGCATGCATGGACATATACCATGATGCCTCTTTTTGTTTAGGGCTATTTGACTATTTGTAAAAATAGATTGAAAGTTGCATTAATTTTTTAGATAATGGAATAATCACTATGATTGGGGGCGGAAGTAATATGTACCATATTCGTGTAAGAGCATGTGCATTAATCGTTGAAAATGATTCAGTTTTATTAATTCAATTTACAGATGAGGACGGGATTCATTACAACTTACCAGCTGGTGGAACCGAACCTGGTGAGACAATTATTGAAGCGGTAAAAAGAGAGGCTTTTGAAGAAGCAGGTGTAGAAGTTGAGGTCGGAGATTTAGTATTTGTTTCTGAAAATGCACCCCATATGACTGGACATAAAGTACATGGATTGAGTTTAATGTTCCGCTGTCATATTAAAGAAGGCTCAGTCCCAACTCTGCCAATTAACCCAGATCCAAATCAAACTGATGTACTGTGGATTCCAATTAATGAATTAGACAAAATCGTCTTATTTCCTAATATTAAAGATCAAATTACTCAATATGTTAAAGGTGAGTATCAAAATAATCGATTAATTGAAGAGTACAAACTAAAAGAACAACTTATTTAAAACTACTTTTGTATAATAAGAGTTGAGATCCCTTTAGGAAAGATTGCAAAAAAAGCAGTGGACTTAACTTTTTTTCTTTTTTAAGCTCACTTCTATTTTCTGTCAATCATTAAAAATATTCTTTGAGAAAAGAGTGATTAATTGATAAAACTACCAGAACAATTTATTAAAACAATTAAAGATATTCATAAGGAAAAAGGAGAAATATGGTTAGAGAATTTTGAAGACTTATGTAAAAAATGCGAAATTCGATGGAATATGAAAATTTTATCTCCTTTTGAATTATCATATAATTTTGTAGCTCCTATTATCATTGATGGGCAGTCAAATGCTGTAATCAAGTTAGCTGTACCCAACGCGGAATTTAATGATGAAATCGAAGCATTAAATGAATGTAAAGACGCTGATTTTGTTAAAGTCATTGATTCTGACCCCGATGAAGGAATCCTAATTTTAGAACAACTTCTGCCTGGCAATACACTTGCTTCAATCGAAAATGAAGAAGAGGCTATGTTAATAGCAGTTAAAGTCATGAAAAATCTTTGGAAAAAACCAACAACATTAACTAAACTACCCACTATTTTAAATAGAGAAAAAAGCTTTAGCCGAATTGTTGAGAAATTTCCTAATGGCATAGGTCCATTTTCAAAGGACACGCTATTAGATGCGTTTTCTACTTTTAAAGAAATGAATAAATCTCAAACAACCCAATACTTACTTCATGGGGACTTACACCACTATAATCTATTAAATGCTGGAGAAAATACATGGAAAGTAATAGATCCAAAAGGTTTAGTAGGTGAAAGAGAATATGACCTTATCCAGTTTCTATTGAACAATTTAGAAGGAAAAGATATTTCAAAAACACTAGAAAGACGAATTGAACGATTAGTAAACGAATTGGATCTAAATAAAGAAAGATTACTACTATGGGGCTATTCACACGCAGTACTATCAACATGCTGGAGCTTAGAAGACGAAGGGACTTATAATGAATACTTTTTTAATGCTATAAATATTTTTAAACAATTACATAAAAAATTATATTCATGCTAAATTAGCATCTTTCTCTGAAAACCTGTACCTCTTCAATGATCAAGTCAAAGATAGATTAGTAGAGCTGCTTCACGCAAGAAAGCTTATTAAAAAAATGTACAAAAAAGAAGAACCTATTTTGATCAATTCAAAAAGGTTCTTCTGCTGTTATTTCCCTAAAACATGTTCAATTAATCCATAACTCCAAAAACCTAATAAAGCTAAACTACTCGCTAAAATGATATAGGCAATAAAGATTTGCCATTTTTTACGATTACTAGAAACATAGTAGGTTTCTAAAGTCTCTTGTTGTTTTACTAAAGGCGCAATTCTTTTATGTCTAATTTCTTCTATCTTTTCATCAATATAATTTCTCCAGTCCAAGTCCGGTTCGTTGATGCGTGAACGAACTGATCGAATGATATAGTTAATTTCATAACGCTCTTTATGTATTTCTAATTCTAATTTCTTTTTATCTTCAAAAAATGGGATAAAGAAACGTTTATTAAAATTCCGATCAGAATACAAATTGAAAATACCAAATTGAAATTGTTTAATCGTATGCTCATAGAGCTTAATTTTTTCTTTAATGACAGTTAACTGGTAAGCTTCACGAATCCTTTTAATAAAAGTCGTAATGCCTAAAATAATAATATAAAAAGCAATAAAACTAGGCTGATAAAATAAAAACACTAACATTATCATAATACCAATAAACCAAAAAATTGGTGGTAAAACACTTAAAATTCTACCGCCATCTAAAGGAGAAAGCGGAATTAAGTTAAATAAATTTAATATACAGCCTAAGGCAATTACTAATCCAAAAAATTCATTATGTGTGTAATAATAGAGCGGAATTGCAGGTAAAATTGAAATTAATCCTACTAACGGACCACCGAATGCTACGTAAGATTCCGTTACTGCATCTTTTGGCATTTCCTTAAGTGAGATGACTGCTCCGACAAACGGAATAAAAAATGCTGGTGAAGTTGGGAGCCCCTTTTGTTTTGCAGCAATTAAATGTCCACCTTCATGACAAATTAATAAATAAACGAGTGCGAATGCAAAATACCATCCAAACGTAAATCCGTAAACAAATAAATATAATAACATACTTAAAAAAGATAAAAATTTTGCAGCTTTTAATAGTGGTAAAATTAGCTTTAATTTAGTAGCAATTAATGCGAATACAACCCCAATTCGTATTAACGACTTTTTCGTTTTACTATTGATTATAGGTTGTGCCATTCGTTATCACCTTCTCGCAAATTATGATATGATTATGTAGTATTAAAATTATATCATTAAAAAATATTTGTTTGATAGAATTAAAGTAAAATAGGTCTTTTTAACGATGAATTTAAGGATTAAATAATAATTTAAATCAAATAATTGGTTAAAAAGAAGTTTTTTTATAGAATAATTAATTTATATGAAAAACGAATAACGAAATTAACTAAGGATTGATAAAGTAATGAATATATATGGGATGATTAAAGAAGTAGCTGAAACGAAAAGTAAAAACTTAGCTTATATTTATAATGGAAACAAAACAAATTATGAAGACCTTATTTCATCATGTGAAAACCTGGCTCAACTATTGAAAGAAGAAAAGATTGAAAAAGGAGATAAGGTTGCAATATTACTCGGAAATTCTCCAGACTTTATTCAAGTATACCTAGCAATATTAAAACTCGGTGCGATTGTAATTCCATTAAATCCAGCTTTTACGGAAAGTGAAATTAGTTATATATTTAAAGACTCCCAAGCTAGACTAGTAATCTCTACTAGTGATCAGAAGGAAAAGCTTAAAAAAGTTAAAGAACAGTGTTCTGCTTTATTAAATATTATTTTAATAGATGAACCGAAAGAGACAATAAAAAATCATATAGATATAATCGAAATTCAACAAGATGATACGGCAGTTATTTTATATACATCCGGTACAACCGGTAATCCTAAAGGGGCAATGTTGTCTCATAAAAATTTAATTGAAAATGCTAATGACTTTACAAAATTAATAGAATTAAGTGAAGATGATCGAATGATTTGCGTCCTTCCTATGTTTCATTCATTTTGCTTAACTTTATGTGTAAATATGATTTTCTTAAATGGTGCATCAACGATCATTATTCCTAAATTTCATCCAGCGGATTTAGTTGAAATTATTAAAAAAGAAAAAGCGACTTTAATTGCAGCAGTACCGACGATCTATAATTATTTATATCAATTAAACAGTGTAACAGCAAAAGATTTTAGCAGTTTAAGAGCCTGTATTTCTGGTGGTGCCTCGATTCCGATTGAATTATTGCAGTCAATTCAAGAAAAATATAATATTTTAATTGTAGAAGGCTATGGATTATCGGAAACAGCCCCTGTTCTTACTTTCAACCCATATCGAGGGATTTGTAAGCCAGGATCAGTTGGACTTGATCTGCCTAGTGTAAAGACAAAAATTGTCAATGAAAATGGAGAAGAAGTTCAAACGGGTGAAATAGGTGAAGTTGTTGCCATCGGTCCGAATGTAATGCGTGGCTATTTAATTAAAAAAGTAGAAACTGCCAAAGCATTTAGTAATGGTTGGTTTAAAACTGGCGATTTAGGTAAAAAGGATAAAGAGGGTTATTTATTTCTTTTAGACCGAAAAAAAGACGTCATCATTACAAATGGATATAATGTTTACCCTAGGGAAATAGAAGAACGTCTTTATGAACATCCTGATATAAATGAAGCAGCGGTTGTTGGAAAACCTGATCAATTATTTGGTGAAAGTGTATGTGCATATTTAGTAGTATCAAATGATTTACTTACAGAAAGAGAGATTATTGATTTTTGTAAAAAAGCACTTGTTTATTATAAAGTACCAAAGCACATTTATTTTGTTAAAGAACTACCAAAAAATAGTACTGGGAAGATATTAAAAAGATTGCTTAAGTAAATAAAAAGAAGAAAGAAAGTTCAATATTAAAAATTGAACTTTCTTTTTTTGGTTAAAGCTCGAAATCTCGTTGGTATGAATATAAATCTATCTAATTATCAAAATTTATTAACAATTACGCTTTGCAACTCATCATGATTATGTGATTATTAAGATAGTATTCAAACGAAGGAGATATTTGATGGGAAAGAGCATTTATATAGTGTGTGTAAGTGTAATGTTACTAGTTCTAACGAGTTGTACAATGCAATCATTTACAGGTAACCATTTTAAGTTGGATGATTCTAATAAATTAACTTCATTTAGTGCACAAAAAGGAGATGTGTACTATGTTGATTATTCATTTGTTGTCAATAAAGGTAGAGTAGATTTAACTATTTATAATAAGAAAACAGGTGATATCGTTTTTACAACTTCAATAAAAAAGAAGGCAAAATTCCAAGGTTCCTTTGATATACAAAAAAACGGTACATATGTCGTCCAAATGGATGGATATAACGCTTCTGGTGAATATAAATTTAAGCTTTATGATGAAGCGATGGGAAAAAAGGTAAAAGAGAAATCAACAATTGAACAGATGGATGAGATGTTGTTAACAAATACAAAAAACCACGATTATGAAATAGAGAGATGGAAGGATAAAAAAAATACTTATTACAATGTAACTTTCAAAACAGATTACCCAGGAGTTGAATTGTGTACGTTTGATGGAATAAAAAATGAAAATAGTGGATTAATAGCAGGTAATGATGATCGCCAGGACGATCTTGTTGCACTACCTACTCTAATTGATATTTGGAAGAGTGCAAAAACAATGATCCATTTTCATATACCAAATGAAAAAACAATAGGTGGAATGGTAATATGCTATATTCCTGTTGAAAAAGATGGGGAAACGCTTAGTGAGGAAATCAAATATGATCGAATCCTATTTCATAAATAAAGATAATGGAATGCACCTTTTAGGTGTGTTTTTTTATTTGTTCCTATTTAAATATCTTCATCGGAGTTAGGTCTTAACTAAAATAGATATTAATTGCCAACAGAGACAGTCTGGTGGTTTTTTATTATTAAGAATTACTCAACTTACTTTTTTAATGAATAATATTATTAAAATATTACGAATAGATCTATCTTCAGATGAAATGAAAATTATGTCTTTTTAAAAAAATATCTGTTTAATAAAGAAAGAATATACAGAAATTTCAAAATAATACAGATAAATCCCGCAATTTTTAATCAAAAAATATTACAAAAAAATACAAAAATCTCATTCACTTTAAAATTAATAATTGATTAATATTTTCCTAAATTAAGTTTGTTTTTTAAGGTTTGTTAGTGTTCAGACCTTAACAAATGGTTTTGTATGATTAGTTTTTGTCGTCCTTGTAGTAAGTTTAGAATTTAGAAAATGCCTTTTTGTTCATAAATTGTTTTTTAGGGAATTTACAAATAATGGAATTCTTGTCGTAAAATGACACTTTTCTCATCAGGAATTCCCCCAATACACAAAGATAAATTGTCTTATTATAATAATAATTGTAAGATTTTTCAGAAAAGTACAAAAAAAGGAGAAGGCAGATGAGGAAGAAAAAGAACAAAAAATTTGTCAGTGCAATGACTGTTGGGGTAATGACTACTAGTTTACTATCAACTAGTATAATCCCAGGGCACAAAATATTCGCTGTGACGAACTCTACAGGTTCAAATGTTAGCATTAAGGATATTGATAGTTATTTAAAATATTTATCCAATGCCGATCGCGAAATGATTCACAGCATGCAGGAGAATAATTATTCTGAAGGGTTAAAAATCTCGCCTGAGGTAGATTTACATGTAGATACTCCATTAAATGTAATTGTTCAGTTTAAACAAGCTCCATCTGAAGTTGATTTTAAAATCAAACAAAATAGCGGCCTTAAAGCCTCCATTAAAGAATCTAGGGATAAAGTATTGGAATCCCATAATAATTTTAGAGCACAATTAAATGGAAATGCAAAACTAAAATCTATTGGTATTAAAAGAGAATACAAAAATGTCTTCAATGGTGTGGCAATGACCGTACCTGCTAATAAAGTAAAAGAAATATTAACATTAGAATCGGTAAGTGCAGTTTACGAAGATAGGCAAATATCGGTCGAACCATATGTTGAACAAATTGGGGAACCAATTAACAATTCATCAATAAAATTAAATAATATAGAGCAAATCGGTGCTAATAAGTTACACAAAGAAGGAATTACTGGAAAGGGCATTAAAGTAGGTGTCGTTGATACTGGTATTGATTACACTCATCCTGACTTAAAAGATGTTTATAAAGGTGGATATGACTTAGTTAACAACGACTCTGATCCAATGGAATCAAGCTATGAAGATTGGAAAAAATCTGGACAATCAGAATTAAATCCAACCTCTGGTGAACCGTGGTATACCGCACATGGAACGCATGTATCAGGAATTATTGCAGGAACAGGTAATAATGAATCAGATTTCGCCATTACGGGTGTAGCTCCTGAAGTTGAACTTTATGGGTATAAAGTTCTTGGACCTTATGGTACTGGATCGACAAAGACGATACTTGCAGGAATCGAAAAAGCGGTAGAAGATAAGATGGATGTTATTAATTTATCTTTAGGTGCACCTATTGCCAACCCGCTAGATCCATTGGCAGTTGCGATAAATAATGCTACTTTAGCTGGAACAGTTTGTGTATTAGCTGCAGGAAATGCAGGACCTAACCAATATACGATTGGTAGCCCAGCTTCATCGGCACTTGGTATTACAGTTGGAGCGAGCAGTTCGCCTATTACGATCCAAACTAGTAATGCAGTCGCAACTTCAGCTACTGAAACAGCTAAATTGGATAATATGAGAATGATGGGTTCAGATTATACTAATCTAAATAATTTAAAGGGAACTAATCTACCAATAGTTTTTGTAGGTAAGGGACAAGTTGCAGATTACAACGGTAAAAACGTGAAGGATAAGATTGCACTTATCGAGCGAGGCGTTTTAACTTTAAATGAAAAAATTAAAAATGCAAAGGCAAACGGTGCCAAGGCAGTTATTATGTTCAATAATATCGCTGGTGAAATTTATATTCCTTATTATTTCGGAAATAATTTCGACTTTATCCCAACCTTTAGTATTCCAAATGATCAAGGTACACAACTTGTAAATATGTTAGCTAAAGGCAACGTAAATTTAACGATGAATGATTTTGGTTCTTTTGATACAGAAGGAGATAAATTGGCTGACTTTAGTTCAAAAGGACCAGCAAGAAGATATTATGATATAAAGCCCGAGGTCACCGCACCAGGAGTGGCAGTTTTTTCTTCAATCCCTGCCTATTACAATGGAGTATCCCATAAGGATGACTACGAACATGCGTATGCTCGATTTGATGGTACATCGATGGCTGCGCCCCATGTTGCGGGTTCGGCTGCCTTAATTTTACAAGCTCATCCCGACTATACGCCTGAGCAAGTTAAGTTAGCCTTAATGAATACAGCAGATCCTTTAAATGGAGCCTATAGTGTATTTGAAGAAGGATCAGGAAGAATTGACACAGATGAGGCCGTACACTCATCAATTCGTATTGGTGTGAAGGATAAAGCCCCAACGCTTGATGAAAATGGAATAAAAATGATGATCCCTGAGACAGCTGGTGACTTAAGCTATGGAGCAATTATATCAACAGATGAAGATTATACAGACAAAAAGACGATTGAACTGACGAACAGTTCAAACAAGGATAAAGTATTTAATGTAAAGGTTCATTTTAATAATATTGACAGTTATGATAAAGACGCAAAAATAAATGGTATTACACTAGATGTACCATCTAAAGTTATAGCTAAAGCTCATGAACTATCAAAAATTAAACCAAAGCTAACTGTTCCAAAGTCAGCCGAATTAGGATTATACGAAGGCTACATCATATTTACGAATAAAGAAGATCAAAATGAAGTCTATCAAATACCATTTGGCTTAAATAAAATGGAAGAAGGAATAAAAGAAGTTTTATTAACAACAAAAGCATTTAATACAAGAAGAGATTTGCCATTCCCAATCTCTGGATCTACTGGAATTGCATTCTCTCTAAACAGTCGCATGGAGTCAATCAATGTCATATTAAAAAATGCAGATACTGGTAAAGAGTTAGGAATCATTGACTCCTTCGGTGGGGGATATAATGAAGGAATGACATATGGTTTAGAAGCTGGATTTAATGGACTTTACTTCCCATTTACAGGAAATCCTAAACAACCAGTACATATTACTAGAGCCCTTGCATCTCCAGGAAGATACGAGATTGAAATTGTAGGAACAAACGAAAAAGGGAACATATTTAAAAAGTCAGAACAAGTCGTAATAGATAACACACTACCAACAATGAAAATGAATACACCAGGTGGAGTTTACGAAGTTGATGAAAATGGTCTCAAAATTAGCGGAAATATTTCAGATGCAAGTATTGATCAAATAAATAAAAATGGTAATATTCTTGATCAATCCCAAAATAAAGTTAAAGTAACAGGTGCACAAAACCCAATTGGGAATGTACCATTAGTCGTTGACAGTAAAGGGAATTTTGAATACACAAGAAAAATCCAAGCAGAGAAAAATTTCTCAACAATGACACTATTAGGGCAAGATATTGCTACAAACGGTATACAAAATCACCCTAGTCAAACATACACATTGGTCAAAAAAGGACAACCTTATATTAAATTAACGACTGACAAGTATGATGCAAAATACGGAGATACTGTAAAAGTGACATTAAGTGAATATAATATCAAAAATCTAATGGGTGGTGAATATACACTTACTTATCCAAAAGATGTATTTGAATACCAAAGCATAGAATTGACTAGCGAATATGTAAATGTAGCAAAGGAATTAGGTTTAACAGCTAATCTAACAGCACAAGATCAAAAAACTGATACATCAAACAATTGGCTTAAATTAACGACAATCTTAGATGGACCTACTCCTTCAACTGGAATTAATGCAAATATGCCTATAGCGACCATTACGTTTAAAGTTAAAGATAAACCAAGTATATATACAAAATGGATTCAACAATTTGGATTTCAAACTGCTAAAGCTAACATATTAGGTCAACCGCAAATGACAATCAACAATAAATTTGGACAAGGTGTTAATATTATTCCGTCCTACTCAATTCTAGAAGGTGGATTCCTCCCAGATGGATTTATTCCAAGTAATTTAATATGGTTAGATCCAAATAAGGATTATTCTAAAGTAGATGCAGAAGTATATGTCATTGGTGGCAAAGACGGAAAACGTTATGATGCAACGATCAACAGTGCAGCTAGATTCTCAGTATCTAATCTTCCATTAATCGATCAATCATATGAAATCGTAATCAAAATACCTGGGCATTTCGAAAGACATGTAAAGGTTGATGAAATGGTAGATTCATATGACGCGTTGAATTCAGGGAAATTAAAATATTTCTACTACGCTACAATAAGAGGTGGAGACGTAAATCAAGATAATGTAATTGATTTATTAGATGTAATTTATATCGAAACATACTTAGGAACAAATAAACGAAGTGCAGATATCAATTTCGACGGAAAAGTTGACGAGAAAGATCTTGATTATGTAAAGAGAAACTATTTAATGGTAAATCCTGATTTTTCGGGAAATATCAAACCAGTTACAAAATATAAAGGTAAAACGATTGAAGATTATATTAAACCATTGGGTTAATTGTTTTTAGTTGTTTTTGGCCACTAGGTGTTTTTACGCTGGTGGTTTTTTTGTGGTTGAGAGTAAGAGGGGAAGGAGCAGATGAGAAAACTTAAGTTACAAGTGGGGATGAGTAAGGAAACAAGGATAAGAATAAGTGAGTTCTTAACTAATGAAGGGTCTTGAGTAAGAAAACTTGTGAAAAAAAGAGAGTTCATAGGATAGATCCTCATCAGAAAGCCGACTCCTGACATTAAGACTTTGATAAATTCTTAAATTATTTGATACATTTCGTTCTTTTAGATTTTTCATATTCCACATCCTTTCAATCTATTATTACATATGAACTAACATATTAATTTGAAGATTTAATGACTTTTTTACTTTCGCAGTTAGAAAAGGGCAGTAGAAAAAAGATAGCTGGTCCTTTACTTAAAACATTTTAGACTTATTTCATACAAATTTTACACTTTTTTAAGATTTATATGATATAGTTCACTTAATTTCTAAAGAAATCTTGAAAGTGCAGTTTACGAATGTATTTTACATGCTAAGAATGAAGAATGATCTGATTTAAATACTTAATCTAAGTGAGTGAAAGAAATGTCAATAAGAATGAGGTTTTTGCTGTCTTATATTGGGGTGATTTTGTTTTCAGTCACTTTATTATTGGCAGCAGGTTTTTTAATTATTTTTGCTATAACAGGAGATGTCAAGTCAGTTGAGAATCTTTACAAAAAGACTTATGTACAAAAACCTTTGACTACAGTTGAAGAAAGTATGTTTCTTGATTTGAAGCTTCTTGCTAAACATAATCCTAATCAATTACTTAATAAGCAAGAGATTAAAAGGATAGAGCATAAAAATATCGATATTGTTGTTCGAAAAGGAAAAAATGTTGAGTATGCTTCTCAAACGCTTGATAAAAAAAAGTTGGAGCAAGTGCTTCCTGGATTTGAGGAAACGAATATTAATACTCGTGATACGATAAAAATAGATGATTTATTTTTTACTTATGTTAAATTTGATTTTTATTTTCCAGATCAAAACCAAGGGAGTATTTTCGTTTTAAAGAAGGCAAGTTCTTATACAGAGGTCATACGTAATTTGTTTCCGATATTACTAGGTTTATTGTTAGTTTTATTTATCATAATTATTGGAATGTTAAATTATTTAGTTTCACGAAGTATTATTAAACCAATTTCATTGCTTAAAAAAGGTGCTGAAAAAATTAAAATTGGGGATTTAAATTTTGTAATTGATACGAATTCAAGTGATGAGATAGGCGAGTTAAATAAAGCATTTGAAGAGATGAGATTAAAACTAAAAGAATCTATAAATCTCCAGATTCAATACGAGGAAAATCGAAAAGAGCTTTTATCGAATATTTCACATGATTTGAAAACACCAATTACTTCTATTATTGGATATGTGGAAGGGATCAAAGATGGCGTAGCAAATACTCCTGAGAAAATGGAGAAATATTTATCGACAGTCTATTCGAAAGCAAAGGATATGGATGCATTGATTGATGAGCTATTCTTATTTTCCAAGCTGGATCTAAAAAAAGAACCATTTCATTTTGAAACGATCGAGATTAATAAATATATAGGAAACTACGTAGAGGAAATTTATTTGGATTTACTGCAACAAGGAATCGAAATACAATTCAGTCATTTGAATAAGTCACTTGATGTGACAGCGGATCGAGAGAAATTGAAAAGAGTATTGTCAAATTTAATAAGTAATTGTGTGAAATATATGAACAAAGGGCAAAAGAAAATTTCTATTTCACTACATGAACAAGTGAATGAATTAATTGTACAAGTAACAGATAATGGACAAGGTATTGATCCTGTAGCATTACCATTTATTTTTGAACGTTTTTATCGTGCAGAACAATCTAGAAATTCTCAAACTGGCGGTAGCGGTTTAGGGCTTGCCATCGCAAAACAAATTATTGAAGAGCACAGCGGAAAAATCTGGGCTTCAAGCGAGTTTGGTAAAGGGACGAGTATATTCTTTTCCTTAAAGAAAGGTGAGAAAAAGTGAAAGAAATATTATTGATTGAGGATGATATAAGCATTGCAGAATTGCAAAGAGATTACTTAGAAATAAATGATTTTCGTGTAGATATTCAGCATAATGGAGATGAAGGCCTAAAGCATGCACTAAAAGGAAATTATGATTTAATCATTTTGGATATTATGCTTCCAGGAAAAAATGGTTTTGAAATTTGTAAAGAATTACGCGCTGTAAAAAACATACCTATACTGTTTGTATCTGCTAAGAAAGAAGATATTGATAAAATTAGAGGTCTAGGTTTAGGTGCGGATGATTACATTACGAAACCTTTTAGTCCAAGTGAACTAGTTGCTAGAGTAAAAGCACATTTATCACGATATGAAAGACTAGCAGGAAACAATACCGTTTCAAAAACAATTTTTGTTCATGGGATTTCAATTGATCGTACAGCTCGTAAAATTTTTATAAACGAAGGAGAAGTGCCATTTACGACAAAGGAATTTGATTTGATGGTGTTTTTTGTAATGAACCCTAACCAAGTATTAAGTAAAGAACAACTTTATGAAAAGGTTTGGGGACTTGAGTCAGCAGCAGACGTTTCAACTGTAACTGTCCATATTAGTAGATTACGTGAAAAAATAGAAAGAGACCCTGCAAACCCAAAATTCTTGGAAACGGTTTGGGGAGCAGGATATCGATTTAATGTATAATGAACAGTTTAAAACCGCCACTAAGTGACGGTTTTATTTATTTTGCACTGTAAAGCAAATTTTATTATCAGTAAATTACAGGGGAATATGATCATTGTCGGCAGGTAATTTTTATTGAAGTATAAAGCAGATTAGCTGAATAAGTAAATTAGAAAATAGAAGTAGATTTTATTTAATAGATTGAATTTGTTATAGTGAGTCTTATAGTTAAACAACAATTGATTAATTGGGAGTCTGAAGATGAGAAATAAAAAAAGAAATAGAGACGGCTTTTTTAAAGATACCCTATTTGAGTTAATATTTGAAGTGGTTTGGAACATTTTAATGTTTATACCAAGACTTATCATTCGATTAATAGGGAACATTTGGTGAGGTAGTTAATCAAAATAGAGCTAATGAGTGCGATTGCAAATAAGTGCAGTCGTCTTTTTACAAATAAGACAGCATTGCAGTAAAAAATGAACTGTAAAAAGGATAAGTTTGTGAATAAATGTAATTAAACTAAAGCAAAAGTTGGTTAAACAAAATGACATCCCAAAATTTAGTAGTGAATTTACAGTTTCAGTCTCAATAATGAACTAGAGGATGATAGAAGAATAGCGATATTCGTGTGTGAGAGAGAATAAATAATTGCTTGTTGGCTAACGCATTGCTGTAGTTGAACAACCTTATAGTTGCTTCGGTAGCTTTTTTTACTCAAGTAAATGGCAATAAGGTTCAATTGTGATAGTACTATTTTAAGATTTATAGAATATTTATAAACGATAATATTAAATGGGTTCTATATAAAATAGGGAGATCGCTTATTTAAACGCGAAAAGATTCAAATGATGAAATATAAAAATTGTTAAGGAACGATTAGAGCCATGTAATAGAGTGTATTCGATGATGTAAAGCATTGTATAAATAAAAAGTAAATGTGTAAAGTATGAAATGTAAACTCGATTAAGGTTGTAATGTTACGGAACTTTTGTGAGGGGGAATTATCATTGGATATAACAAATGGTTTAATTATCCTTGGATTCATTTTTGTTGCTTTAATACTTCTAGTTTTAATAATAGGTACATTATATTTGTTTTTTATAGATCGTAGACAGAAGCAGCATCCGATACTCCGTAATTACCCAGTAATAGGACGAGTAAGGTACTTTTTAGAAACTATTGGACCGGAGTTGCGTCAGTATTTATTTAACAATGACTTAGAAGGTAAGCCTTTTTCTAGAGATGAATATGAGCATATTGTCAAAAAAGCAAAATATAAACGTGATGTCCTTGGGTTTGGGTCTAAAAGAGATTTTGAAGAAAAAGGATATTATATTAGAAATTCTATGTTCCCTAAATTGTCAGAAGAATTAAAAATGGACCAACAAATAAATGTAACAACAAACCGATATTTATTGATAAAAGAGCCTTTATTTACACAGAAGGAGGAACGATTAGAAAAAGACGATTCACTTGCATATTTGTTGGATGATAGTGATGCAATTGTGATCGGTAAAAACACGAGGTATCCTTTTATTGTAAAAGGTCAAATTGGAATGTCCGCTATGAGCTATGGCTCTTTAGGTGAAAATGCAATTACTGCACTTTCAGAGGGCTTAGCAATTGCGAAGGGGACATGGATGAATACAGGTGAGGGTGGTTTGTCTGAATACCATTTAAAGGGTGGTGTTGATATTATCATGCAAATTGGCCCAGGTTTATTTGGGGTTAGAGATAAAGAGGGGAATTTTAATTGGGATGCCTTGAAAGAAAAAAGTAAAATTCCTGAAGTGAAGGCTTTTGAACTAAAACTAGCTCAAGGCGCTAAAACACGTGGTGGGCATATTGATGGGGAAAAGGTAACAGAGGAAATTGCAAGAATCAGAATGGTAGAGCCCTATAAATCTATTGATAGTCCTAATCGTTTTCGAGAGTTTCAGGACTTTCCTTCTTTGTTTGACTTTATAGAAAAAATCCGAGAAGAAACAGGAAAACCAGTTGGAATGAAAGTGGTTATTGGAAGTGGTCATGAAGCTGATGAATTAGCAAAACATATAAAAAGCACTGGGAAAGGCCCTGACTTTATTACTGTAGACGGTGGTGAAGGGGGAACTGGTGCCACATACCAGGAACTGGCGGATAGTGTAGGGTTGCCAATTAAATCTGCATTGCCATTAATGGATTATGCTTTAAGAAAATATGGCTTACGTGATCAAGTTAAATTGATTGCTTCAGGAAAATTATTTTCGCCAGATCGAGTAGCTGTTGCATTAGCAATGGGGGCTGACCTTGTTAATATCGCGAGAGGATTTATGATTACGATTGGTTGTATTCAAGCATTAAAATGCCATTCCAATGCATGTCCGGTCGGTGTAGCCACAACAGATCCTGATTTACAAAAAGCCCTTGTCATTGATGAAAAAAAATATCGAACAGCGAATTATCTAATTTCAATGCGTGAAGGTTTATTTCGGATAGCTGCCGCAGCCGGTTTGGATTCCCCCGTCCACTTTCAAAGTGAACATGTCGTTTATAAAGATGAAAAAGGGAAAGTGTGGTCACTGAAGGAAATTTATCAATCAATGGTAGAAAAAGTAGATTAATAATAGTAACTTTATCATTTAATTTAATTTAATTTAATTGCAAAGTTGATATCTTCATATTGAAAGAACAAATTCGATAGTTGAACAAAAAAGACTACCTCGTGTAGTCTTTTTGTGCGACGATTAGTAGCATAGGGTGCTGACCTAGTCGGCACCCTTCAACTATCTCTATATGTGTACTCCAGGTTCAAATGATAAAGTTTGGTCCACTCCATTTATTGTGGTCGGGACTCCAAATGGGACTCCGTAATTTGGGGAACAGTGACCAATCGGAAATCCGCTTAGAACTGGCAATCCAAGTGGGACAATATGATCATACACAATTTCCGCTATTGTAAGGGACTCTTGACGTTTTTGAGGTCCGCAATCTTTAAAGTCTCCAAAGATTACCCCTTTACAGTCTTCAAACTTCCTTGCCAATCGCAATTGATTAATCATGCGATCAATACGGTATGGTTCTTCTTGAATGTCTTCAATAAATAAAATCTTTCCTCTTGTGTCCACCTCATAGGGTGTACCGATTGTGCTTGCTAAAACCGTTAGATTCCCGCCAGTCATCGGGGCAGTGACAGAGTGTGAAAATACAGGGTATGTATTTTTTTCAGAAGCAGTGAAGGTGAAACTAAGAGGTTCTAATAATTGCTTAAAAGAAGCTATTGTCTCTGGTGGAACAGTACAAGCGCCGCACTCTTGCATCATGGGCCCATGGAACGTCACCAAGTTTGCTTTTTGCAAAAAAGCAATATGCAGGGCTGTTATGTCACTGTAGCCCCAAAAAATCTTAGGGTTGTTTTTGATGAGTTCAAAGTCAATGTCTTGTAGCAATCTTCCGCTTCCATATCCTCCAGTTGCGCACAGCACTGCCTTTACTTCAGGGTTTGAGAAGGCTTCATGTAAGTCCGACACTCTGTTTGCATCATTTCCCGCAAGATAGCCACGCTTTTCTGTCATCCCTTTTCCGAAAAGAACATGTAGGCCTGCTTGTTCTAATATTAACTTCATCTTCATCACATTCTCTATATTTGGCGGACTTGATGGGGCAACAATCATCACTGTATCCCCTATTTTTAATGCATTTGGTTTTTGCATATTTCTCCCTCCTATTAGTATAGCACCTTATATATATTCTATATTTATCAGCAATTTCCTCATCTCACTTAGTTATTAAGAAATAATATTTATTTTAGGAGGGGATTATCTGTACGAAAGAGAATTTAACAATTCAAAATATGCAAGGGAGATGTTTAAGTGAAATCATTAGAAAATGTAGAATTTAAAACAGAGATTTCAAAAGAAAGGCTAGTGCAATGGAGAAGACACCTGCATAAATATCCAGAGCTTTCTTTTCAAGAGGAAAAAACCTCTCAATTTGTATTTGATACATTGCAATCATTTGGAAATTTGGAGCTCTCACGTCCGACTGAATATAGCGTGATGGCTAGACTAGTTGGTGGAAAGCCGGGTAAAACGCTGGCAATTCGTGCCGATATGGATGCCTTACCGATTGTCGAAGAAAACAGCTTTGAGTTTGCCTCAACAGTCCCTGGCGTGATGCACGCCTGTGGCCATGATGGGCACACCGCTATTTTACTTGGGGCGGCTGAAATTTTGGCAAAGCATAAAAATGAAATTAGTGGAGAAATCCGTTTCTTGTTTCAACATGCCGAGGAACAATTTCCAGGTGGAGGGGAGGAAATGGTAGAAGCGGGAGTAATGAATGGGGTTGATTTCGTAATTGGCTTACACCTCATGTCCGGTTTGGAAGTCGGGAAAATCGGAATCGTATACGGACCGATGATGGCAGCACCTGATGCGTTCCATATTACGATCAAAGGAAAAGGTGGACATGCGGCCCATCCTGATGATACTGTGGACAGTATTGCAATCGGAGCGCAAATAATAACGAATTTGCAGCATATTGTTTCGCGAGCAACCAATGCATTTGCGCAAAGGGTACTGTCAGTTACTCAATTTCATGCAGGAACAGCTGATAATATCATTCCTGATACTGCTGAAATAGTTGGTACAGTACGCTGCTTTGACGAAAAATTACGACAAGACGCAAAAGTCCGAATTGAACAAATCGTAAAAGGTATTTGCGAGGCCCATGGAGCAAGCTATTCCTGTCATTACCGATATGGATACAGACCGGTAATTAATCATGATGCAGTCACGAAAATAATGGAACAAACAGCAATTGAGGTATACGGAAATGATTCAGTTGTGTATATAAATCCGTCAATGGGCGGAGAAGATTTTTCTGCATTTTTACAAAAAGCGGACGGCTGCTTCTTTAAAATTGGTTCTGGAGCAGAGGTAAGTGAAAGTACATTTCCACATCATCATCCTAGGTTTACTATTGATGAAGATGCCCTTGTTATTGGCGTTAACATGTTCCTACATGCTGCATGTAATCTTTTAAATAATGAATAGTGACGTAACGATTTTTCTTGGAACAGATTGTGGAGAAATCCACGTCGTTCATGTTTATGTTCGATAAATTGAAAATATAAAGAGGTAATACGTTCTATTTACAGAATATTATAATAATTAAGTGTACAATTTGGATGTAAGGAGGATGATTTTATTGAATCAACAAACCAAACGTTTAACCGCTTTACTTCTTGTCATGGGTACAGCACTTGCAGGATGTGCAACCCAAAAAGAAAAGACTACATCAGTCGAGGGCTTAGGTAAGCCACATGTAAAACAAGTGCTGCATTTAGTTGAAACATCTGAGCTTTCATCAATGGATTCCTCCCTTGTGGAAGACTCTACAACTCTCAGTGTGCTAAATAATGTGATGGAGGGGTTATTCAGACAAGGAAAAGACAGTCAGCCAGTGCCTGGAATTGCAAAATCTTATACGGTAAGCAAAGATAGAAAGACTTATCTATTTAAACTGAGAGATGCAAAATGGTCTAACGGCGACAAAGTGACAGCGCATGATTTTGAATATGGCTGGAAACGTACATTAGATCCGGAAACTGCTTCACAATATGCTTACATCATGTATGATGTCAAAAACGCAAAGAAGATAAATGAAAAGCAACTCCCTGTAGAGCAATTGGGAGTAAAGGCAATCGATGATTATACGTTAGAAGTACAACTTGATAATCCTGTGCCGTATTTTCTGAGTTTGACCACACTTGCCCCGTTCATGCCGCAAAATGAAAAAGTTGTAGAGGAGCAAGGTAAGAATTACGGAATGGAAGCAAACTCAGTCGTTTATGACGGCCCGTTCAAAATGAGTGAATGGAAGCATGAACAAAGCTTTAAACTTGTGAAAAACTCTGGATATTGGGATAAGAATACAGTTAAGCTTGATGAAATCAATTTTAATATTGCGAAGGATAATTCCACAGCAATCAATTTATATCAGACCGGAGCAATTGATAGGGTAAGTCTAACAGCTGAATTTGTGGACAAGTATAAAAGCGATAAAGAATTTAAAACAGCGCAAGAAGGAAGACTTATTTATTTAAAGCTAAATAACCAAAATCCTATTTTAAAAAATGTGAATGCACGTAGAGCAATTGATATGGGCTACAACAAAAAAGAAATTACAGACGTACTCTTAAATAATGGGTCAACACCAGCGTACTACTTTGTTGCTAAAAATTTGGCATTTGGTCCGGATGGGGAAGATTTCGACGATACAACAGGTGATTTCAATAAAACGAATATTACAAAGGCAAAGGAATATTGGGAGAAGGCTAAACAGGAGCTTGGAAAACAAAGTATCGCTTTAGAACTTCTGATTACAGAAGACGATAATAATAAAAAGATTTCCCAATTTTTGAAGTTTGAACTTGAAAAAAACCTACCTGGATTAACAGTGAACATTAAAATGCAACCTGCTCAACCTAAATTTGCGCTAGAAGATAACCTACAATACGATATCTCTCTTGCAGGATGGGGACCGGATTATCCGGATCCGATGACGTTTTTGGATAAATGGGTGACAAACAATAACATTGCGTATTCAAATCCGAAATATGATGAATTGATCACAAAAGCAAAAACGACTCTCCTACAAGATCCAAAATTACGATGGGAGGCTTTAGCAGAAGCTGAAGAGCAATTGCTTGGAAAGGATGCAGCCATTTCTCCTATGTATCAGAATGGTGTGGCTTATTTAGAGAAATCTTATGTGAAAAACGTCTACAATCACCCATATGGGGTGAAAAATTCCTACAAATGGGCGTACATAAAAAAATAAATGGCTTGTTGAAATCTGAAAGGTATATAAAAAATTAATTCTTAAAAAGAAAATAGAACAAACAGATGCTGTAGCTACATTAGTTTTCGTAGACTGTCCAATTGGACAGTCTATCTTTTTGTTCAAAAAACAACATTTTAATTAACAAAGCTCATCTATAAAGATATATTATAGAAAATTTTATACTTTTTTAAGAATTTGTTTAGAAGGAGTTTTAATTTAAGGTTTAATATAGGTTTCAGACGAACGAAGGTCTAAATTATGGAAAAAGATTGGAGTGAAATTTCCCAGGAATAAATTGATGTTTTTTCATGATGGTATGTAATTGAAAAAGGAGGACACTGTACTTTATGTGGAGGTTTTTTGCGGTAGTATTAGGCTGCATACTTTTACTACAAGGATGTTCCTTATTTGAAAAAGGGGGAAAATCAGTGAAAGAACGACTATTTCAAGCAACAAAGCTAGGAGAAACAGATACTGTCATAAAACTGATTGAAGATGGTGTGAATCTTAATGCTCAAGACTCAACTGGACGAACTGCTTTGATGATTGCAACTTACAATAATGATGTCAAAACGGCAAAAGTACTAATTGACGCTGGAGCAGATGTTAATATTCAAGATCACATGAAAAACAGTCCCTTTTTATATGCTGGTGCAGAAGGCTTTATAGATATTTTAAAACTTACAATTAAAGCTGGAGCTGACCCATCAATTACGAATCGGTATGGTGGTACTGCATTGATTCCCGCTTCAGAACATGGGTATGTAAATGTTGTCAAAGAACTTCTTACATATACCGATATTGATGTTAATCATGTCAATAATCTTGGATGGACGGCTCTATTAGAAGCAATCGTTTTAAACAATGGGAATCAAATTCAACAGCAAACAGTACAAATCCTAATTGATCACGGAGCAGACGTTAATTTAACTGATAATGAAAATGTCACACCTTTACAACATGCACGTGAAAAGGGATTTAAAGAGATCGAAGCCATTTTATTAAAAGCTGGAGCAAAATAACCAAAGTTTATTAGACTCATTAAATACGAGAATTTAGTATAAGGAGAAGAATAAAATGAACAAAAAAACAAAAACAATTTCATCTGTACTACTTGGAGTCACATTAGTATTAACTGGTTGCAATACGGCAGCCAATGCACAAGTTGAACATCACAACAAAAAGCAAGAAAGTGCATATAAAGCACCTAAAAAAGTAAAAAAATTAACTAAAGGACAAGTAATGTCAACTATTTTAAGTAGCACAGATTGGCAAGGAACAAGAGTGTATGATAAAAATCATCATGATTTAACAAAAGAAAACGCGAATTTTATAGGGCTTGCTAAATATGATACGAAATCTGGTAGATATGAATTTTTTGATGCTAAAACGGGACAAAGTCGAGGAGATAAAGGTACATTTTTTATTACAAATGATGGTAAAAAGAGAATTCTTATTTCAGAATCTATGAATTATCAAGCTGTTGTCGATATGATCAAATTAAATAAAAATATTTTTACTTATAAGAGAATGGGAAAAGATGCAAAAGGTAACGATGTAGAAGTATTCGTAGAACATGTTCCTTATAAAGGAAAAAAGCTGGCCTTTACTGATCCAGATAAGCAATTGAATTCTACAACAGGTGATATTGTAAAAAATATTGATGGAGATAAAATTTTAGGTAAAACACTTTGGAATGGTACAAAAGTCCTTGATGAACAAGGAAATGATGTAACTAAATATAATTCAAATTTTATAAGTCTTGCAAAATTTGATGAAAAAACAAATAAATATGAGTTTTTCAATCTTGCAACAGGAATTAGCCGTGGTGACTATGGTTATTTTGATATTGCACACGAAAATAAAATTAAAGCACATGTTTCGATTGGAACTAATAAGTATGGGGCTGTACTTGAGCTGACTGAACTTAATAAAAATAAATTTACTTATAAAAGAACGGGTAAAGACAAAGATGGAAAGGATATAACAATATTTGTAGAACATGAACCTTACAAAGGTGAATTTAAACCATTGTTTAGTTTCTAAAAATAAATAATTCAAAAGAATGGGTGCCCAAAAGTCAAAGTACTTTTTGAGCACTTTTTTTAGTTTGTTAGCACGGAAGTCGAACACTTTGTGAACTTCGCTTAAATAATTATGAAACTGGCTCAATTAATGCTGAAACTGGCTCAATTAAAGCTGAAACCGGCTTAAATAGTGCTGAAACCAGCTAAATTTAATGTTGGATTCCGCTTAGATAATTAAGAAACTTACACATTTAGTGCAGAAACTCATTGAAATCAAATTTAGAGAATAGCAATCAGTTCAGAATTTCGTAAATCAGAAGAGAAATGGCTAAATTTAGAGTAAAAAACATAAAAAACTGCCTCAAAATGTCGTTATTCAGCGACCTTTTGAGACAGCCTCTTATTCTGTTATAGGAAATTTCAATTACTGAGCATTCCCTATTCTGTTAAATCTTGAGTCATTGAATAGAAATAAAAAAATAATGGTCCTTTCATTATTTTTTTAAAATTTATTTGATTTTTTCTAAATTCCCCCAATACAACGAGCATTGGTTTTCTTGATTTATAAGGTGTTTATTGACTATAAAGAACCAAAAATTGGATAATACAGCTTGCTTTTCAAGGTGAAAGATATAAAATTCCCCCAATTGGAATTAAAGATATTATCTAGTTTAATTATAGTAATTAGTATCTATTTAACTTTCAATTTATTAAAAAAAGGGGTATTAACATGTTTAACAATTCTACATATTACGAGTGTAGTGTACCTGAATACGAAGTACCATTAGAAATCGGGAAGCAAAGAGACCAAATTGATGAATACATTGATGAAGAAGACTTAAATGGTGTCTGAAGAGATGCGAAAAAAATGCAGTGGAAATCCGTCTGTTTTTGAATAAATTTAATTCGTTTAGCTTGTATACTATTGGAGTTACTCTAGTTTACAAGCTTTTTTTTGTGGATGGGTTGTGAACACTTAAAATCTGAATCTCTCTATTCTGAGTTAATCGTTTTTTTTCACAGAAAAAGGTCCGAATACATACAATAAATGGCACTAATACAAATTTTTTTCATCTTAAAAGGATGTGATGGAGATTTATCCATTAAATAATTATAACTTATTAGGAATGCGATATGATTATACAACACCTCAATATCAAAGTGCTTTCGGCTCAAGAAATAGGAATAGTAATTATACGATTAAAGCAACTGGAAAAGGGGAGGTATCTGTAAAGCCAGATCAGTCGTCTGTATTAGTAGGTACTATCGTTGAAGATATGAAAGTACAAAACGCTCAGTCACAGAACGCGATTATCTCGAATAAAATGATAGATGCATTAAAAAGCATAGGCATTAAACAAGACGAAATTGAAACGAATTCATATACAATAGACCGTATTGTTGAATACCAAGATTCGCAACAAGTTTTTAAAGGATATCGTGTAAGTCATCTATTTAAAGTAATCGTGAAAGATCTTGCAAACGTTGGTAAAGTTATCGATGTTGCAGTTGAAAATGGAGCAAATGAAGTAAGAAATCTTACTTTTGAAGTGTCAAATCCTGAACCATATTACCACGAGGCATTACAAAAGGCCACAATGAATGCAAAATCTAATGCCGAAAACATTGCAAAATCGCTAGGTTTATCGATCAATAGCATTCCGATTTGGATTGCTGAAGAAGGGATTCAAATTGTACGTCCACTTTCTTCTTTAACAATGACTGCAGCCGCATTCAGCGGACCAAGTACTCCAATCCAAGAGGGTCAAATAAAAATAACTGCATCTGTCCAGTCGATGTTTAATTATGTAGGTCATTAATTGAATAAAAGTTCAATTTGTGAAAATAGATTAAATTAAAAACAGATAATACCTATTTACAAATAAACAGAAAAATGGGGTAATATAAAAAATTTCAAATGAGGAAAGTAAGTTTATGATGCCGACTAATTGCTAATATTAATTTGATTTTAAATTAATATGTTTTCCAAGTGAGTTTGAAAATTGCCTAATTATTAGGTTTATTTGTTATGCTCTTATGGAAAAAAGGCAAATTAGAAGGTAACTTACTTTACTGATAACGAAATGAATATTTATTGAATACGTTTTGTATTCCATCAGTTTTTATGAAACTGATATGAGGCATATAGGATCTATTGGATGCTAATATAGGCTCATAATAAATTATAAATCACTAAGTTTATTAGACTATGAGAAGATACCTTCTTCTTATAGTCTTTTTTATTAGGTTTTTTCAAAAATCTGTAACGAATAAATAATCAAATTGTATCGAGGTTCTCTTCTTTACCTTTTCCATAAAATACGTAACGAAATTTATGGATGAAAGAAGGAATTTTTATGTTTGAATTAAAAATAAATGGACTTAAAAAATCCCCGCCTCTCCTAATTTTTAACTATTTATCAGAATCGTTGATGATCCTTTCATAAATATTTTTCCGATGATTTTTTTCCTGCTCTATTACTGCCTTACTCACTTTGAGAAGGGCTTAAATAGTCTACTTATTATCTTTCACATGCAATTTTATCTTTATCTCTATCCAGTCCTTTATTCTTGTCATATAATGCTTTTGAAACAAACGGCTTGTACTTAGTTTTTCCACCTTTATTTTTAACGTTCTTAGCTTGCGCAACTCCACCAGGATATACTTTATTCAACGCCTTACAATTTTTATATTTAACGATTTTTGTAGCAGCGTGCGATGTATCACTTACTCCTGTAGACATTCCTAAAATTAGTCCTGTTGATAATAAAATAGAACATACTTTTTTCATAGTAAATCATACCTTTCTTTTATGTATTGTTTGAAATTATCATTTCCTACTTAACGAAAAATAATCCTTTCCTTAAAACAGGATTTCCAGTGATTGCTTCAATACCTAATCTATTTCTAATAGAGTCACTTCGGTACGATTCATTGGACTTTTGTCATTACCTCAATAAAAAATTCAGAAACGCTTACAACCTGTCCGAAAAAAAATTACGATATAATTCATCAGTATTTGAAGACGACAGTAGTTAATTATTACAGCAAAAAATTACAAAAATATTACCAGTCGGAAATAAAATATTGAATGGTCGGAAACTTATTTTGAAAGGTCTTATTATTAAAATTACGGATATATTTCTAATAAGCAGGTGAACAATTTTTTTCATAGGGAACTTTTGTTAAGGGGTGTAGTAGATGAGCCAAGATCGTTACACGGAAAATATGCTGATGAAAGTAGCCTGGTACTACTATAAAGAGAACTTAACTCAAAATGAGATCGCTGATTTACTCGTTCGGCGGTATTTATCCTGATGCCACGATTATTCAGGAAGAAAAAATGACCATGAACGAACTGGCATTTATTAAACATCAGAATGCAGTAAGCGATATTTTAGGTCAATTTTACGATCGAAATGTAAAATTATTGATTTGCCAAACCATAAAAGGGTAATCGGAACAGACTTGAAGAGTCTAAGATCCTTAAACGTTATAGCCGTAGCTGGCGGAGAGAAAAAAATTGATGCCATCTACGGAGCTTTAAAAGGAAAGTATATTACGACGTTAATAACAGATGAAGCTACAGCTATTTCATTACTCAATATGGAGGTGAAATAAATCAATGGCGTATATTCTGGCATTTGATGCTGGTAACGGTAGTATTCGCGCTGTTTTGTTTGATCAATTAGGAAATCAAGTCGGTTTTTCTCAAATAGAATGGAACCATTTATCAAATGAAAAGTATCCAGGATCTATGGATTTTGATTGGGAAACAAATTGGAAGTTAGTCGTTCAGTGTGTAAAGTCTGTTATTGAAGAAACAGGAGTTGACGCAAAAAATATAAAAGCGATAAGTGCCACGAGTATGAGGGAAGGAATTGTCCTTTATGATAAAACGGGTAAGGAGATTTGGGCTTGTGCAAATGTAGATGCTCGAGCTTCAGATGAAGTCAAAGCATTAAAGGAATTAGATCCTGAATTAGAATACAAGATTTATAGGTTATCAGGTCAAATGTTTGCATTAGGGGCACTTCCTAGGCTTTTGTGGATAAAAAATCATTTACCAGAGATTTATGAAAAAGCCACCTACATGACTATGATTAATGATTGGATTCTTTATAAATTATCAGAGAAACTACAAGTGGATCCTTCAAATGGGTGTACTACAGGGATATTTGATATTGAGAAAAGGAATTGGGAAAGTGATGTAGTAAAAATGTGCGGACTAAAAAATAATTTATTTCCGCCGGTAAATGAAGCTGGTACCGTTATCGGTTACGTGACGGATAAAGTAGCAGCGTATACAGGTTTGAATGCAGGAACTCCGGTTATTTGTGGAGGCGGAGATGCTCAAATGGCATCTGTTGGTGTCGGTGCGGTAAAAGCGGGGCAAACCGTTGTATCAGGTGGATCATTTTGGCAACAGGAAGTCAATGTGAGACAGCCTTTAGTTGACAAAAGTGGGCGTATCCGGGTTAATTGCCATGCAGTGCCTGAATTATGGCAGCTAGAAACCATTGCTTTTTTCCCCGGGCTTGTAATGAGATGGTTTCGTGATGCATTTTGTGATTTGGAAAAAATAGAAGCAAAAGTGACTGGTAGAGACCCGTATGAAATTTTAGAAGAAAAGTCAAAAAATGTTCCAATCGGGGCAAATGGGATTATTCCTATCTTTTCGGATACGATGAATTATAGCGCTTGGCGCCATGCATCTCCATCATTTATTAATCTCACTCTAGATCCTCTAAAGACTGGTAAAAAAGAAATGTTTAAATCGATTCAAGAAAATGCTGCGCTTATCACACTAGGAAACTTAAAGATTATAGAAGAAGAAACTGGTTATTATCCAAGTGAAGTTATTTTTACAGGTGGTGCCTCGAAAGGAAAGCTTTGGAGTCAAACCCTAGCAGATGTCCTTGGAGTACCAGTGAAAGTACCTGTAGTTAAAGAAACAGCAGCATTAGGCACCGCATTATTTGCAGGGATTGGGATAGGAATTTATGAGAATATCCATCAAGCAGTTAACCAAGTTGTAAAGTGGGAGAGGACACATATACCTAACAATGAAAACCATGACCAATACCTAGAAATCTATGATAAATGGAGAAGTGTATATCTAGAACAGCTTCAACTTGCTGATCGTGGTTTAACCACTCATATGTGGAAGGCACCTGGTCTGGAATAATGTGAAAGGGTGTGAAGGGATGAAGAAAGTTCACGAAAATGACTTCGAATATCGGTTTGGCGACAACGGGCCGAAATATTTAACAAAAGGTCCGAACATAGATATTGGTGTGGTTGTATTGAAACCAGGTCAAGACTTCCAAAATCATTATCATACAGTTTGCGAAGAAATTTTCTATATCCTAGAAGGGCAGATAGATTTCTATATTAATGGTAATAAAGTTCCTACAATACCAGGTGATATGATTCAATGCCGCCCAGGCGATGCTCATTACCTTATCAATCAAACTGACAAAACCTTTAAAGCCCTCTTCATTAAATCTCCGCATATTTTGGAAAGAGATGTTGTGAATATAAAGAATCCAGAAATCAAGTTAAGGAGTGAATAGATAGTGAGCTGGGGATTTCAAAATCGATTAAACAAAATATTACCAAATAAGAGGGCAGTAATGCTTGCGATAGATCATGGCTATTTCTTAGGGCCAATAAGAGGTTTAGAAAAGCCTGAGGAAACTGTCAGAGAGTTACTTCCGTACACGGATTCACTATATTTAACAAGAGGTACACTTGCAGCATGTATTCCGAAAAATACGGAAAAACCAATGGTTCTTCGTGTTTCGGGCGGTCCTACAACGTTAGGGAAGGATCTAGCGAATGAAAGGATCGTTACTTCAATAAAAGAAGCAATTCGCCATAATGTTGTTGGTGTAGGGGTTTCGGTTTTTATTGGATCTGACTATGAAACCCAAACAGTAACAAATCTTGCTCAAGTTGTAACTGATGCTCATGATTACGGAATACCTGTACTTGGAATTACTGCAGTCGGAAAAGAGCTTGAAAAACGGGATGCCAGGTTCTTAGCATTAGCTTCAAGAGTTCTTGCTGAAATGGGTACTGATATTGTGAAGACTTATTACTGCGACAACTTTGAACAGGTAACGAGTAAGTGCCCGGTTCCTATCGTTATTGCTGGTGGTCCAAAATTTGATACAATTCGTGAAGCACTAGAAATTACGTATAATGCTATGGAGCAAGGTGCAGCTGGGGTGGATATGGGAAGAAATATTTGGCAATCTCAGCATCCTCTTGCAATGATCCAAGCGATACATTCCATTGTTCATAAAAGATTCACAGTAAATGAAGCAGTAGATTTATATGAATCATCTTCAAAAGTAAAAGCTTAATATGTGTAACAATAGGAAACCTTTTATGATACCACCCTAATGGTACGAATACAGTATCAGCCGAAGTGGTTAGTAAACAAGGCTTTAAAGTTACGACAAGTCCAAAAACAATAACTGTATCACAAAAATAATTAATCAATTAAGAAAAGTGTAGGGATGTAAAAATTTCTTGCACTTTTTTATTAGTTTAAAAGATTGTTAGTTTTAATAAGTGAAAATTGATACGACCAGGCCCCCATTAGCCCAGATCGAATTTCATAATCCCCTATGTATTCTAATTATGCAGCTACCGATTAAAAACAATGCAAATGCCGGATCTGCAACAGTTAATAAATTTTTTATAGTGATAGGTGGAAAAAATGAGTATATACTTGTTTGAAGAGGTGTTTATTTAAGTTGTTTGGCTGATCGACGCATAAATTCCCTTAAGGAAATATATTTTTTGTTTTTAAAGAACATCTTTACTGGTATAGTAATAGTTAGTTGAGCCCACAGATGTCAGTTAAGTAGACAAAGTCATAGGACATGGTGTTTTTTGTCAATGTTCCTTTCAGTCCTAATCTGGGTAGTTACCTCACGTTTAATCTTTGTCGATCCTTCTAAGTATTTACGTGGGTTAATAGCAAATTAAAGCTTATTTAGAACGGATTATACAGTACCTAACGGGCTATAAATATCAATGAAAAAGTATCTTTGAAATATGCTAAGCGGTAAAAATCCGCATTTTCCAGATGATATTTTGCATGAAGTAAGTACTTAAAGGGAAGTGAAAGTAAAATGATTTATATATGGAATATAGAAAAGATCATTGAAGATACGTTAGATAAGCACAATTTAAATATTGACTATGAAATTAACAATAATCTCACATTCCCTATGAGTTATAACGTATCGACTAATACTATAAAATTTAATTATCTTCAAGTTAACGGTTATATCAGTAATATTAGAATTAAAGAAACAGATGAGAACTTTGTAAAAATTATTCTTTATCACGTGATTGGTTATTATTTAGATTTTAAGAAAAACAAACATGATTTAAGAATTCTAATGTATGGTGAAGATGAGGAAATCGCAAAGCTTAGGTCTGAAATAGAAACAAATGCATGGATTTATGGGAGAACATTGGTCCCTGAGCAACTCTTACATTCATATGATAAAGTACGAGAATTAGATAAAGCTCTAATAAAGGGCCAATAGCCTTAGCGTTATCTATGTTCTTAAGTAATAAGACATGATAGAACGTTAAGTTTTAACTAAAGAATGGTTTAACTTATATTAAAGAGGATTAAATTAAGTATCAGTAAATTTACAGCTTTGAGATTGATTTTATACAAAAAAATAAGTAACAAATATCTATGAATTTGAGTTATTTAAATCGAAAAAGTGAAAGGGAGATTATCTGAAAAGATAACCTCCCTTTGTTATGATGTTTCGGAAATTTCAGGAAAATAAGTTAGTTTCTATTTAACTCTAATTTACTTTAGACCATAAGCCTTAATAATTTCTTGTTTAATGCTATTTCCCGCATCATCCCAGCTACTTGCTCGAAGTGAGACGAGGAAGCATCCTTAAGCAGTGTGATTCACAAATAATCTTTTAACTAGTATATATAAGGTACTGCCAGAATTTGATAAGTTTATAAACTTAATCCGTTCATTAAAATATTATTCGACTAAAATAGACTATTTCATCTGTTTTACTACAAAGAAAATTAACAATCTTATTAATTTAGATAGTTTGAAAGTCCCGACAGATAACCCAATAGGTTAGTGTAATTAAACCAACTATAATAAATCTAGTATTCTATTTTGCTATTAGTAATTAATAGATTAATAGAATTATTTTTTTGTCTTAATCTAGAAGGGATGGAGAATCAAGAATGAAAAGCAGAAGAAGTTTTCCTTACAAAGTACTTGCAACAACGACGTTAGCAACAATGTTATTTTCATCGACTGGATTTGCTGAAGGAACAGATGAAAATCAAGTCCCAGCTCCAACTGTGGATGAAATTGTAAAACAGGGTCAAAAGATTTTTGCTGAAGAACAGAAGCAAACTTCGGAAGATGCTGTAGATCCATTCGGCTATAAAGATTTAAAAAAAGCTCAAGCTTATCAACCAAATGATAAAGTACGTGTAATTGTTGAAGTTGAGGAACCAACAACTTCAGATTCTTCTACTCAAACGAAAAGAACTCGTTTTAAACAAAAGCAAGATCAAGTAATCTCACAAATTTCGAAGGAAAGATCAGTTCCTAAAATTAACCAACGTTTCTATGAAGGTTTTAATGGATTTAGTATGGAAACTGAGTATAGTAACCTAAAGGATATTGAAGCAACACCAGGGGTTACGAATGTACATATCGCAAGAAAGTTCCAACCTACAATGGGAGGAAGTAAAGAATTAGTACAAGCACAAAAGGTATGGCAAAGTTATGGATACCAAGGTGAAGGCTTGTTAGTAGCGATTGTCGATACAGGTATTGACTATACACATAAAGACATGGCAATCACTGAAAAAGGTAAATCAAAAGAAAAGTGGACGAAAGAAAATATTCAAAGTAAGCTTGATCAAACGAGTGCCCCTGATGTTTGGTATAGTGACAAAGTTCCAACTGGTTATGATTGGGCAGATCATGATACAGACGTAATTCCACATAGCACAGGGAATTCGCATGGTATGCACGTTGCAGGTACAGTTGGTGCAAACGGTGATGAATCAAATGATGGTGTGCAAGGTATTGCTCCAGGTGTTCAGCTATTAGCAGAAAAAGTATTCTCTGATAAAGAAAATGGAGCATATGAAGATGATATTATTGCTGGAATTGAGCATGCGGTAACATTGGGAGCAGATGTCATTAATATGAGTTTAGGCACTGATTCAGGATTTGTTAGTGAGGTCGATGATCCAGTTCAAAAAACGATTCGTGAAGCGACTGAACAAGGTACACTTGTAGTTGTAGCGGGAGGAAACTCTGCTTATAGTACACAAAATAATTTGCTGCAATCTTCTTTAAAGCCATATGCTGAAAATCCAGATATTGGTACAGTTGGGGAGCCTGGGGTAAGCCCTTATGCTATTTCTGTTGCTTCATATGAAAATACAAGTATACATATGAGTACGCTACAAGAAGAAAATGGAATGCAGCTTCCATATAAAGATCAAACACAATATAACTTTAACCTGTCAAAAATATTATCACCATTAGAATCATATGAAATGGTATATGTTGGAGAAGGTAGAACAGCAGATTTTAAAAATCTTCCTGATTTAACAGGTAAAATTGTCGTAGCAAAACCAAATGTAAAGTATGGTACTTACACTTATATTCAATCTGAGGCGAAAAAGAAAAACGCAAAAGCGATTCTCCTTGTCCCTGCAAATGAGGATATTGATTACCCGAGAGTTTATTGGAGTAATCTCTCTATATTTCCACAAGCAGCTACGACAAGTAAAGCCATCGGTGATGCATTAATTTCGAAGTTAAAAAGCGGGTATATTGTCAAAATGAAACCGTCTAAAGGGGTTTATGTTGATAATCCAAATAAGAACACAATGTCATCCTTTTCATCATATGGTGCGCCACACACATTAGACTTTAAACCTGAACTATCTGCTCCAGGAGGCAATATTTACTCTACTGTATCAAACAATGGATATGAAGTGATGAGCGGTACATCAATGGCAACTCCACATGTTGCTGGTGGTTCAGCTTTAGTATTACAATCGCTTTATGAAAAAGGCTTACAACATTCAGAAGATACAGCTCTAAAAGCGAAAATTGCTTTAATGAACACTGCTAAACTTGTACAAGATCCTCGTACGAATAATGAAGTGCCATATTCACCACGAGTTCAAGGTTCTGGTTTAATGCAAATTCAAAATGCGATTAATACGCCTGTTATTGTTACAAGGAAAAGTACTCCTCTTGAGCAAGCAGGAGCAGTTGCATTAAAAGAAGTTAATAATAATATTCACTTCAAATTAAATGCAGAAGCTCTTCAAAATCTGAATGTAAAAGATTTAGAGTATCAAGTGTATGTAGATGTATTTACAGATGGTAGAGAAACAAAAGAATTTGACCTAGACTATGATGGGAATTTAGATTCAAAAGAATATTTAACATTAAAAAGTGAGCGAATCCAAGGTGCTACGGCAACTGTAAATGGTGAAACAGTAACAAGCACAGAAGGAAAGACATTAAAAATTAAACCGGGTCAAGCAAAAAATCTTGATGTTCAGATTCAACTTCCATCAAGCTTAAAAGACGGTTCTTTTGTTGAAGGATACGTACGTCTAGTTCCTTCTGGAAATAATAGTGATTCAGCAGTACCGTTATCAGTTCCTTACATGGGATATTATGGCGAATGGGATCAGCCTCAAAACCTTGATCCAGCAGCATTTGATAAAGATGCATTCTTAGGTTATACAACGCTTTGGAATGATGAAATTGGAGCAGAAGGAGTATGGCCATTAGGTTATGATCCATACACAGGAAGATTTAATATGGATCGTATCGTAATGTCTCCAAACACTCCATTAAAAGAAGTGTATCCATCATTTACTGTACTACGTAACCTAGAGAAGGCAGAAATGTATGTAGAAGACCAGGAAGGTAATTTAATTCAAGATTTAGGTGACTTTAGTGAATACACTGGTTCTGGTCAGCCTTGGAAATTCCGTAAAAACATTATGTCATACCGTAACTTTTTGTATACTGGATACGGTTGGGATTTGAAGGATCAAAATGGACAATTAGTGAAAGATGGCGTTTATAACTATGTCATCAAAACGGTACTTGATTATAAAGATGCGAAGTCACAAATTGTCAAACTTCCATTTCATATTGACTCAGTTGCTCCTGTGGTATCTGATATTAAAGTAACGCCTAAAGATGGGCAATATGAAATCTCATTCAATGCAACTGATAGTGGAAGTGGTTATAATGGAGCAATCATTTGGTATAACGGAAAATATAAGTCACTACCAAAAGGTGCAAAATCTACTCTAGTAAACGAAGAACCAAAAGGCGTAGTAGTGTTAGGAGCAGACTATGCACGTAACCACAGTTACACAGTTTGGGGTGATCCTTCTTATATTACTGAAGGAATGCTTGTTAGCAGTTTTAATGTCTATCCATACAAAAATGTAAATGCAAAAACTCCTGCAGGAATCAGTGGATTTACAAGTAATGATGTAAATTGGAAAATTTATGTGAAAGATGCTAACGGACAAGTAATTGAATCGTTTGACGTAGCAAATAAAAATGAAATTCACTTAAAATGGACTCCAGAGGCAGATGTTCCAAATGGTACGTATACAATATATGCGGATGTAACTAGTAGAGATGGATTTAAAGTAACAACCAAGCCACAAACAGTTACAGTACAGCAATAAGGATATAAAAAAAGTGTAGGGAATATTTTTTCCTACACTTTTTAATTATATTTCTTACAAAACTTTCAGAATACATTCGCATATTATATGTAGTGACTTTCTACCCATTATGATTTAATTAGTTTTCCCAGTTTATAATGTAGCTTGAAAATGTAATTACACTACAGTTAGTCCCAGTTCTTTAAAAAAAGAGACTTGTCTTTATTGTAGTTTATAGTAATCTTTCAATAGGGCGTATGTTCGAATTAAATAAAAAAGACGATACCCTAAGATACCGTCGTTTCATTCTCTTATATATAGATTGGTGGGAAGCCGTTTTCATAAAATTTTGTGATTTACTTTCCGAAAAATTCGAACACTATTTGAAGGAATGTTTTCTTTTCCTTTGTACTTGCTGTCTCAAACTGCGCTTGTTTCTGTTCTTGAGTAAATTCTGAAAACATTTGCTTAATTTCTTGTTTTAATCGAATATTTTCCATAAGCAACTTATCATGTCTTTCCTCTGCTTTTTGTTCATACCCCTGTAATGCCTTCTCTACTCTAGCATTAACCAAATCCCCCATTAGCTAATTTTGAGCATCAACAAATACAAACCTCCTATAGTGAACCAATGTATCCCGGATATAAAAGACTTCAGTATGTTAGATATGCAGAGAAGAGAGAAACCGGATGTTCCTGGTTTCTTTTTTCTTTAATTTTAGAAGAATTAAAGAAATTCATTAATCAACTATGCTTCACTTTTCTTACAGTGTTTAGAAGTTTTTTTATGGTGTTTTTTATTTAAATAACGTTTATATTTACTTGTTACAATGAACACAAAAAGTAAGTAAGCTGGGATGAATTAAGGTACTTTTTTTGATGTATTTACTTTAGGCTGCTGTAAACAATTATTTTCAATGTAAAGATTGAGAGAATCCTTTAGTTTATCGGAAGTTCTTTTTTTCGACTAAATTTTACAAATATTTAATATTTACAAAAAACTATTTTAATACCAACCATTTACTATTAACTAGTATGTTATTGCAAGTGAAAGGGGGGGGAAAGTGAAAAAAATGCGAGCTAATTTTTAAATGTTAAATTTATAGATTAAAGGTGTGAAAGACTTTGAAAAAAATAGTAGTTAAGTTTGCTGCAGTATTTTCCTTTATCACATTAATGTTTTTGCCTATTAATGCATCAGCCCACACCGATAACAGTGAAGGGTATTCGAAAATTACGATGAAAAGGGAGAAGCTTCAAGTAGAATTACACCTCGATTTTTTCGAACTTGGGCGGCTAATCAATTTTGGCGTTCGTCCTGGTGATGAGGAAGACCTACTGAAAAGTGCTTTAGCAAAACAACGTGGGGCAGTTGCTGAGTATCTTGATTCCCACTTCGAAGTATATACCAATGGTGCAAAAGCAATGGGATCTGTTATTTCTACTGATATCGAAAATAGGGTAGGGAGGGACTACGCCAAAATAGGAATCGAATTTCCTATACCATCAGACGAATCTTCCGTCCAAATAAATTATAGTGTTTTCTTTGATGATAATGATTCTATGCATCGAAATATCATGACATATGATTTAGATAATAAAAATGGTCAATATATTTTCAATGCAGAAGATAGAGAATTTAATACTGGAAAGGAAAGCTTGGCAGGGCAGTTTTTCCGGTTCGTTCAACTCGGTTTCCACCATATCATGATTGGTTATGATCACATACTTTTTGTCATGGCCCTCGTATTTGGGGCTCGCCGAATTACGGATGTTCTAAAGGTCATTTCAGTATTTACATTAGCTCACAGTATCACTCTGGGGTTAACCGCTTTAAAGCTGGTCCAATTCCCTTCTGACATAATAGAGCCACTTATTGCTCTTAGTATTGCATTCGTAGCAGTAGAAAACTATTTTGGTTTTTCAGCAAAATATCGATTTGCCGTTGTATTTGGATTCGGTCTAATTCATGGCGTCGGCTTTGCAGGTGCTTTACAGCTTGCTAACGATGTGACCTGGAGATCACTGTTATCGATTTTGTCATTCAACGTTGGTGTAGAAGCAGGACAAGCCTTAATTATTCTCATTTTATTTCCTTTACTTGTGTATATCCGCAGGTTTCAATGGTCCACTGTCGTACAGGCAGCAGCGACGGCTGGTATTTTTGGAATCGGGCTGATGTGGTATTTCGAGCGCTTCTTCGCTTGATAAAATAACTAAGCTTTTAAGGAGGTGGTACGTACATTACTTATTGAGGTTCAATTATCGGGGAAGTTATCTAAAAAACCAGGAGGAGAAATCATGAAGCCAATAGAAGTCAACGGGAAAAATATAAAACAAAAACTTAAACCTTTTGCTGCAGTTGCAATGTGCGGTCTCGCTTTTACTGCTGTAATTAAACCAGTTGTAGCGGAAAATCCTACAGCAACTATAAAGGGTACGGTCTTCGCTGACAAAAACGGAAATGGGAGCCGTGATGGGAATGAGGAGGGCATTCCACATGTTTCCGTATCTGACGGTAAAAATATAACAGTTACAGATGATCAAGGTAACTATACGTTAACGATTGATGCAGATAGACGTCAGGACGATATTGTTTTTGTAACAACCCCAAGTGGATACACCGTACCGACAGACAAAAACAAAACACCTCAGTTTTACAAGCAATTGGGAAATGTTCAGGCTGAGGAAACAAAGGAACAAAATTTTGGTCTTTTACATACGCCAGAGAGCAATAATCCGAACTTTAGCTTTGTTAACATTGCCGATGTACACGTTCAAGAAGGTACAGCCAACAACCGTGAACGCTTTACAGACCAGTTAGCGCAAATTAATCAATCAACAGGAAATCCGGCCTTCATTGCCGTAAGTGGAGATTTAACCAACCGAGCAGACGATACGGAATTCAAGGATTATCAAGCAAGTACTGCTACATCTTCACTTCCAGTCTATCCGGCAGTTGGAAATCATGATTTTGCCCCGGGTTCGGACTATAAGACGAGAATTGATAAGTACCGTAATTATCTCGGACCGGAGTGGTATTCCTTTGATTATGGCAATCGGCACTTCGTAACATTAGAAAACAATTTAGGTTTCAATGAATCCGACCAGTTTGAGTGGTTAAAGCAGGATCTTGAACTGAATGCAAAAAACAAAGAAGTTGTTGTATTTGTTCACAAACCAATGAATACTCCGGAAACCCCGTCACCGAGTAACACGAGAAAATTTATTGAACTACTTAGCCAATATCAAACGCGCTTGGTGATGGTTGGACATACTCACGTCAATGATGTAGCCCAGGATACAATTCCTGGCGCAAACCATGTGACAACCGTTTCCAGTGCCTATACGATTGACCAGATGCCGAACGGCTTCCGTATGGTTACCTTCCAGGGGGACAAGCAGGAAGAGAACTATAAAATGTATGACGTGAAGCAAAACGCAGCGATTGTTCATCCTGCAGCAGGCAGTGAAGTCCCGCAAGGAAAAATGGACATTTTGGTAAACGCATACAATACAACAAGTAACGTCACTAAAGTTGAATACCGTATTGATGGCGGTTCGTGGAGAAAGCTAAAACAAAGTAGTGGAATGGCATGGCATAAACAATGGGATGCTAGAAAAGCAGACAAAGGACAGCATGCCATTGAAGTTAGAGTAACAGATGATGGGGGCAAGACTTGGGTTAAAAATAATATGTTCAAAATTGTTGATAATGAAACTCGGATTAAACCGAAGAAGGGAACAGACTGGTCAATGTTTCACGGGAATGCCCAGCATACCGGGGAGGCAAAAGATACACTTGCAGCTGGTCTGAGCCTTGATTGGACATACCGTACACCTGGAACAATTCTTACTTCGTCACCTGCCATTTCAAATGGTGTGGTTTATATTGGTACACGCGATGAAAGCGGTAATGAGCATCATGCTATCCACGCAGTTGACCTTGAGACAGGTAATAAGAGGTGGGAAGTTAAAGCAGATGCACAGGTACAAGCTTCGCCTGCTGTTGCAGACGGAATTGTATACGCTTCTTCGATTCGTGGTACTCTTTATGCCATGAATGCAGAAACCGGAGAGGTAATTTGGGAAAAGACCGTTGGCAAGGATGAGGTACAGCGAGCTTGGATGTACTATTCTCCAACTGTAGTAGATGGAGTAGTCTACCAGGCATACAGCACAGGTAGTGGTGGAAAAATAATGGCTATTGATGCCCGTACTGGTGCAGAAAAATGGAATGTTCCATTAGCTGGCGGCTGGATTGTAGAATCTACTCCTGTCGTACAGGATGGGAAAATTTATGTTGGAGGAGATGGCGGCTGGCTGATCTCACTTGACGCTTCAACCGGTAATGAATTATGGAGGAAAAAACCTGCTGGCGGCTGGATGCACTCTATGCCTTCTATCTCGAATGGACGGGTATATATGGGGTACGGTGGCGGATTGTTGGTTAGTCTTGATGCAGCTACTGGCAAAGAGCTATGGCGTTACAAGAGTCCAGATGCATCCTATATAGCTGGCGGTACAACTGGTTCATCTCCTGCAGTAGCGGATGGTATGGTATATATGGGATTCCCGGATGGAAACGTAGCTGCGTTTGATGCAGTTACTGGTACAAAGAAGTGGAGCTATCGCACGAAGGGTGGAATTATTTCTTCTGCAGCGGTTAGTGGTGAAACTGTATTTATCGGCTCAAACGATGGAAATCTTTATGCATTTGACAAATTAACCGGACAACCTATATGGGAGCACGAAATAGGAGCATGGGTAGCTTCTTCCCCGGCTATTTCCGGAAATACGTTAGTTGTAGGAGCATTAGACGGGAATCTGTACGCTTATACTCCAGGAGGAAAGGCTGCACAACGCTGGCCGAGACTAACTGGAAAAGTAACGGACAGTGTAACAGGAGAACCGATTGGAGGAGCAACGGTTGTTGCGACTGATAGCCAAGGAAAAAGTCAGGTTTCTACAACGAATGCTGACGGACAATACCTTATCGGATTACAGCCTGGCAAATATTCTCTTACTGCTAAACGCAGGGGCTATCAAATCGGTGCACCGGTTTCCATAGAAGTTGCTAGCGGAGAAGTGAAAACAGTTCCGTTTAAAATAAGTGGAATCACAGCACCTGTGGCAGGAATGTCCTTGGAAGCTCCGGATTTTAATGCAGGAAGCCCGCGGCTCGATGCAATGACGGGACAAACTTATCACTATATCATGAATACTCGTATCCAAGCGACGATTTCCTCACAAATTGGCGCTAATAACCTGGCAGGTACATTTCAGCCGGGCTGGCTTGGGGACATTGCCTTGCTTGATGAGAACGCACTGGAAACGCTCGATTGGAGTGAATGGATCCTTTCACCGACAATGAATGATCCAAACCGTCCATGGAACCGTGATGGAGAGTGGCTGTCATTATCGAATGTCGAAACGGTTGGCGATACCATCCATGCATCCGGACAGGCACAAATAGATCCTTCTATTAAAACTTCTGTTACTTATCGGGCACTTCCAAATGCACCTGTGGTAAAGTTTACGCTCGAATTGGAGAATACGGGTGAGAATGATTTTAATGGTTATTTCCAATATCTGCTTGATCCAGACAGTGCAGATGACACAGCATTTGTTCCAGGTATTACGAAAACAAATCCTGGCTTCATGACTTTAGGGTGGACTGGAAACTATATTTATGACGGTCCGAAAACTGCCATCTCCAGCCCTGCACATGGAATTGCTTGGACTAAAGACCAGCCTTCCGGATTAAGTGCTTTTGGATATATTTTCGGAGCATCGTTTGATGTAAACATGAAAGCTGGCGAAAAACGTACGATTAGCTGGTATCATATTACGGACTATCCTGCCGATGGAAGCAATCCTGCAGCAAATATTGCTAAATGGGCAAATCAACTTAGTTCAATTGATTCGGAAGCAATACATTGACCTTGACCTGAGCTATATATTTGATCAAGTAAAATGTTATAAACACTAGATAAGATACATTTTAGACATATTAGTCATTACCAATTGGGATGATGAAGATGCGATATGTGAAGAAATGAAGGGTTGTTTAGTGACCCTATTTTAAACTGGTATATTAGAAACCAAGGATTTTATAATTCAATAAAATAACCCTGTATCCATAATTAGGAACAGGGTTATTGAATCTTATTTATTATACACAACTCTTATTGCCTCACTATTCTTATACTTATTTTCTTTTTCTTTTGATTTTTGGTTTTCTTTATAACATTAACAATAACATCATTTTTAATATGTTTTCATATTAATTTCACTGTCGTTGTTTTTATTATTTATATCTATATTGTTATTATAGAAGACGTTCTTCAACAATCGGACCAGAAAATTGAATAACAGTAGGATTTACTCTTTTAAGGACTTCCCTATATTGCGGAGAGTCCTTTTTTGGTGATAGTATAACGCATTGGCAATTTACTTTAGGTATATTCCCTTTACCTATTTTCCCTTTGCCGATCTTCATTCACTTATTAGTTGTATTGATTTATTGATACTCTTAAAGAAATTTACGATAAAGAATGTATTTGTAGCAGCTTAAAGGAGCTACTGCATTTCAGGTTATACCTTTTACCTCTGAGTTTGTTCGTATTATTGATGTCGGTAGCAGCACAGTGATAATCAGCATTCTTAGAGGTTGAATCGAATATATAGAAAGATTTAAAACAAACTATATATAGTAATGTTTCTAACTAGCATTTTAAACAAATAAAAGGGAAGAAAAAAATCTGAAATAATGGCAGGTTTGCTAAATGCTGCAGTTTTCTTAAATGAAAGGTAAAATCTTAATTATTGAGAGTCCTCCTATAGATTGGGAAGTTCCAACTATATTGCTGAAAAATTTATATTTCATCTAAAATGTCTTTTAATGCATCTCGTAAGACTTGTGAAAAGTTTATTTTCTTCTCTTTTGCTAAGTCATCAAGATACTTCGGAATAGTAAGTGTTTTTTCTACTATGGAATAGTCTCTTCCAGATGTTTTGTTTAAGTTATTCATGCTAGTAGCTCCTTTAATTGATAGAATGATGCTTCACCAGAGTAGTAGTACTCATGAAGTTCCCTAAAGTCTCAGTATGGAGTAATTCCCTAAGATTTTACCTAAAAAAATAAGATAGTTATTAGAGGCATTTAGACATAATGACTTCCTTAAAGTGGTATCAATTATATTATTAGTCAAATAGCTATTTCTTTATGTATTAAATGAAGGTTTGAATAAACAGGCTTAATTGTATATAAGCTATATCTTGCAACAGCAGATGGGGAAGGCAACATGGTATCGTTTATCCAAAGTAATTACATGGGTTTTGGTTCAGGTGTTGTTGTGCCGGGAACAGGGATTGCCTTACAAAATCGAGGACATGATTTCAGCCTTGATCCTACTCATTTCAACTGTTTAAAGGGTGGTAAGAAAACGTACCACACGATTATTCCTGGATTTTTAACAAAGGATAATCAGCCTTTTGGACCATTCGGTGTAATGGGAGGATATATGCAGCCACAAGGACATGTTCAAGTTATTATGAATACAATCGATTTCCACTTGCATCCTCAAGCCGCTTTAGATGCACCAAGATGGCAGTGGAAGAAAGATAAAACAGTGGAAGTAGAAAAATCATTCCCTTCACACATTACAGAAGATCTCGTACGAAAAGGGCATGATATTAAAGTAGCAGTAGACTCAGGTTCATTTGGACGTGGACAAATTATTTGGAGAAATTCTGAAACAGGTGTATTGATGGGTGGCACAGAATCAAGGACTGATGGGGCAATTGCTAGTTGGTAGTTCACAGTAAAGGATTGATTCTATGAAACAACTAGATATTTTTATCGCATTTTTTCGCAGCAGTATGCTTGGATATGGAGGAGGACCTACAACGATTCCTCTCGTTCAGAAAGAGGTAGTAGAACGGTTTAAATGGATGAGCAATGAGGAATTTGGTGATGTGTTAGCGATTGGAAACACATTGCCTGGTCCGATCGCAACAAAAATAGCGGGATATATCGGATTTCGCATGGTTGGTGTACTTGGAATGATAAACGCCATCGTTGCCACCATCTTACCTACTATCATTTTTATGATTATATTACTGAGTACATTAATTGTGTTCAAAGATTTGAAATGGGTTCAAGGTATGACAAAAGGGGTGTACCGGTAGTAGCAGTAATGCTTGGAGTCTTAACTTGGGAATTCGTAAAGAGTTCTTCTAAAGGACTAAAATGGTTTTTTACGACTCTGCACATCATTGTAGCATTAGTACTTATTGAATACTTCGGTATTCATCCAGGGTTATTAATAGGTGTTCTTTTAATAATTGCTCTTGTAAAACCGACAAATATGTCTAGTGAAAAGAAAAAGCAGAAGGGGCTATCCGCATGATGACGTATTTGCATATCTTTTGGTTTTTTTCATCACTAATATTTTAGGATATGGTGGGGGACCAGCAACAATTCCCCTTATTCAAAAGGAAGTGGTAGGACATTTCCAATGGATGACTACGCAAGAGTTCAATGAAACTTTAGCTATGGGAAATGCCTTACCTGGGCCTATTGCAACAAAAATGGCAGGTTATATCGGCTTTCAAGAAGGCGGATACATTGGATCATTTATTGCAGTCTTTGCAACAGTTGCTCCGTCTCTTATACTCATGATAGCTCTAATGGGCCTGTTGTATAAATTTAGGACGTCTCTTCAAGTTAAACGTTTCCAATAGCTCCCCAAATTGTGAATCACTTACTTCCTGAACGAAGAGGGTTAATGTCGGGTGTTTTGCTAGGGCTTGCGAACTTGTCAGGAATTATTGGTCCAGCTGTAACTGGTATTGTAGTTCAATCTGCAGGCGATAACATTAGGAACGGATTTAATTACTCTGTAATAATGGCTGCCACTTTATTATTAATTGCCAGTCTTGTTTTCTTCATTTTTACAAAACCTGATAAACACAATAAAAATTTACCATTATCATCAAAAGTTGCAAATTTATAGAAATTTAATAAATTGTGAATCACTTGGATTAAATGCGCTTATCATTCGGATTCAACAGGTCATTTTTCCTTATTATATAATTAAATAGTCAATATGAATGGAATCCATTTTATTATGGATTCTTTTTTAGTTAAATACTAGAGTTTATGTTTAACTATAACTTAGTCAAAAAGATCTATATAATTCATCTCTAAGGGTTTTTTATAGTTTATAAGTTTCATATTAGGAAGGCAAGTCGTGGTAAAAGTAGACTTAGATCGTGATGGGTATGCCTGGAAAGCCGACATTGAGAATAGTATGGGTGCAACATCTGTCTCACTTCGAACTAGTGCATGGTATGATGCAGGTAAAAGTATTAAACAAGAGGTTATTAAGGTTTTTGGTCTTAAGTGATTGAGAGTTAAATAGCAACTCTTGTACAAGTCAATTATCTTTAAATGAATTCTTGCTGATATATTTCAATAAGATAAGTGAAGGCAGATTATCTTGTGCGATAATCTCTCTTCACTATTTCCATAAACTATAAATAACTCTATGGCTTTTTAGTTTCTTCTATTATATATAAGTTATTATCAAACCTAGAATGTGGATTTATTCTTCCATAGCAACCCTACATTTGTTTCTCGTTTTTCATGTTTAGCAAGATAAATTTGTGTTGTCTTAATACTTTCATGTCCTAAGCTTGTTGAAATTGAATAGATATCAGCTCCGTTTTCTCGAAAATGTATCGCATACCAATGACGAAAAAAATGTGCACTTATCTTACCACTACGTGTGTGATGATGTAAAATGGCAGCTTTGTTCGACTGATCATTTCCGATACAAACTTAGATAAATGATTTGGACTATATGGCTTCATTGTACTAGTTAATATTAAATACGAATCATCCAACGAATTTAACTCCGTTTCTAATCCTTTTCTTTTTCTTAATTGTACAAGTGCATCAAATACATACCATTATATATACTTCAAGTTCTTTTCGACCTTTTCCCATGATTTTTAACCAATATCCACTAGGATCCTTTGAAAGATCCTTCCATTTTGCGGTCGCAAGCTCTGCAGCACGTAATCCACTTGTAGCTAGGGTTATTAAAATCGTGTAATGCAAAGGAGAAGTCTTGTAAAAGTCTAAAATTTGCTTTACTTCCTCATATGTTATATCTCGATTCGGTAAATCATTTAGAGTTACATTAGCCGAAACGAGTGAGTAATGAAGAGGGGGTTCTATATATTTTTGTTCATATAAATATTTGAAAAATCCTTCACCCCAGTATTCAATCCTACCATTATCTAAAACAATCGAAATAGAAAAGACAGAAGATTACTCGAATCAAATTCTTAACGCTTTTAACTCTTTGAATATTAAAGGTGGGATATCATATCTTTCTAAACAAATTGGTCTGACCTTGATTCAATATCAATTCCAGTTGAACCACCTGAAATTTACTACTATCAGTAATTTAGCAAAAGACTTACGAGTAGCATTAGGCCTAACTTACTTAAGTATAGAAGGAGGGAATATACCAAATACAATTCGCATCTCAATTCAGCGAAAGGATCGAAGTATTGTTACATTAGGAGATGCATTGAGTAGATTGAAAGAAGACTTATCAACCCATCAAGTACCAATTTTCTTAGGAGTAGATATGCTGGGTAATCCAGTTTTTGATGATTTTGGAAGGATATCTCACTTATTAGTTGCTGGTTCGACTGGCAGTGGTAAAAGTGTATTTTTATCTACATTGCTAACTTTCTTTCATTTAACAAAGAGTTATGATGAACTGTTACTCTTTTTAATTGATCCGAAACAAGTTGAATTTTCACCTTTTGAAGATTCTCCACTAGTCGAAAAAGTAATAACTAAATCATCTGAAGCAATCAATTTATTAAATTCTTTAGTACTTGAAATGGAAAAACGATACGAATTGTTTAAAAAAGAAAAAGTTCGCAATATTAGTCATTATCGTAAGAAATGGCATATTATAAAGAACATCGTTGTCATAATAGATGAATATGCAGACCTATTTCTATTTGATAAATCAGTTGAAAATTATGTCTGTTTATTAGCACAAAAAAGCCGAGCTGCAGGAATCTTTTTGTGCATTTGCACTCAAAGACCATCAGTTGATGTGGTATCAGGTTTAGTCAAAGCAAATCTCCCAAGTCGAATTGTATTTAGACTTACTAGTATGCATGATTACAAAACGGTACTGGATGGAAAACCACCATTCGTACTTATGGGAAAGGGTGATAGTGTTGCTCAATTAGAAGGGAAAGAGAACTTCATGCGTTTACAAAGCTGTCTTGTTGCCCCGACAGAAAGTGAAGTAGATGCAATAATTGAGCAACTTGTCACTTCAAAAAGCATTCAAGAAAAACAAAACTACTCATTGCCAATATCTAATACACCACCTACAAAGAAGGAACTGGTATGGAAATTTATCAAGCGTACAAGTGATACTAGGCTACGTTCAATCTTAAAAGAAGTAGGTGGTGATATGGGAGAAATAGTTCAGATCATGAGAGAATTTGTTTGCGAAGGTAAATTGGAAGCTCCCTCAGGTAAAGATAGAAGATATAAAATAATTTAACATAAAAATGTAATGAGCTGAAAATTGAAACAGCTCATTTTTTTTAGTCAATATTTAGGTAATTTTATTCCGGTATGGTAAACATAAGCTTGCTATTGTGGCTATTGCCAAACTAGATAAGAAATCTGAATCCATTGAATCTATACAGGCTTTTTAATAGGGAATTTCTATAAAAGGATGGACTGTAATTCGAGTTTCTCATAATGTTGTAGACCATTCCTAGTAATTTTATGATAATTTGAATAGTTATTAATTTTAGAGTAATACTAACTCCAATCTGATAATAATATCAGACAAATAATATTTAAAAGGAGCTAAAATAATGGCAAGAAACTCTTCAAATCAATATGCTACACAAAATGCTTCATCTGCAATTGAGCAAATGAAGTGGGAAATTGCAACAGAATTTGGAGTAAATTTAGGCCCAGACTCGACAGCTCGTTCAAACGGTTCAGTAGGTGGAGAAATTACGAAACGATTGGTTCAAATGGCAGAACAAAGTCTAGGTGGATATTCTAGATAGAATATATAAATAAGTGTAATAAGAGAGAAGTTTCTATATTATTAGATAACTTCTTTTTTTGTTAAGTTATATCCTATTTTGTAGTTTTTTGGGTCGCCGGGAATGAAAACAGAGATAGATGTAAAATCAATAAAAGTAAAAAAATATTGAGAAGCTTAGAAAATTTGTTTTAAAATTTAGTAGGACCACTTTCCACTGTACACCATAACGGGTTGTAATCTATTCAAGCAAGCATATGGGTGGTTCATACCCATAAAAGATAATACCAATCACATGGCTAATTAGAGGAAGTTTACACTTTTATAATGAGCTAGATTAGGAGGAAACAGTAAGAGTAGAATACGTATTTAAGTTTATTTGTGAAACTCTTCACTTAAACTAAATGGCAGTTTAGTT
>NZ_NULG01000049.1 GCF_002577195.1 Bacillus sp. AFS041924 | reverse complement strand
AATCTCGCCCCATGGAAAGCGAGCTCCTGTAGTGGAAATCAATATCACATAACTTACTTATCAGTGATAATTTCCTGTAATAATTGACAAGTTCTTTTTTCAACTGCATGAAAAAATCTTACCTATTAAAGATAAGATTTTTTTGTACTTTAAGTTAAAGTAATAAATTTTGGTTCTGTTCCTGCTTTTTCAACATAACCGATTTTAACAGGGTTCATTTGAATGAGTACATAGTTAGGATCATCAGGACCTTCAAGCCATCTAGCTAATTCCTCATCCCAAACTTTTTCCTCAGAACTAGCATTTTCAATTATTTCAGCTGTTGCAAATATCTCAACAAAGTTATCATCTATTCGGTCGCCATCATGGCCAAGTAGTATATGTACATTTGGATTGTTCTTTATATCATCTACCTTTTGTGAATTCTTGTTTGTAGCGATATATGGTGTTAGTCCTTTAAAGAAAAATACCATATAGCAGCTATGTGGAAAGTCTTCACGAATGGTTGTAAATAGTCCTAATTGTTTTGCTTTTAATACTTTCATAATATTTTGCTGGATCATTTCATAAACTCCCTTCTAGTTGAGGACATCAAACAGGTAGAAATACTCTAATCAGTCAAATCTCCAACTTAAGTTATTCTAGTTTTCTACGCCATAATCCTTTTTAATATTCCAAGTAAATTATGCTTGCTAGCGTTACCTAGCGATCAACACTTTAAGTGTTTGTTAATTGTTTTACATTTAAACCTATTTTTTTAAGTCTTTTGCATATGATACTTGTATAGATATTTATTTAGGAGGTTTATATGGCAAATCGTTTATTTTTTATTATTACTATTATCGGCGTACCGTTATCGGTAATTGGGAGCATAATGCATTGGGGTGAAATTCTTTTATTTACTATTTTCTGTGTAACGATTATTGCTTTAGCAGGTATTATGGGAAGAGCTACGGAGAGTCTAGCGATTGCTGCTGGTCCACGAATTGGGGGACTATTAAATGCAACGTTCGGTAATGCGGTAGAGTTAATTATTGCGATTTTTGCATTACAAAATGGTTTATCAGAAGTAGTTTTGGCATCATTAACAGGATCTGTAATAGGGAACTTACTTTTAGTAGGTGGTCTATCCTTTTTTGTTGGAGGACTAAAATACAAGCGTCAAAGCTTCAATGTTTATGATGCAAGACATAATTCAGGATTGCTGATCTTTGCGGTTGTACTAGCCTTTGTCATTCCTGAAATATTTTCAGTTAACATGTCTCCAGATGATGAAATGACTCTCAGTGTAGGCGTATCGGTCGTTTTAATGATCTTATACTTAGCCGCACTATTCTTTAAATTAGTCACTCATCGAGGGGTGTATGTAGCTAAAAACCAAGAAGCTGAAGAGGAACATGAAGTTGCCGAGTGGGGAAAATGGAAAGCAATGATTATATTAGCCATCGCTACTATAGCAGTAGGGTATGTATCAGAGAAGCTAGTTCACACATTTACAACAGTCGGAGATAAATTTGGATGGACTGAGCTATTTATCGGTATCATCGTGGTTGCCATCGTTGGTAATGCAGCAGAGCATGCATCAGCAATTGTAATGGCCTATAAAAATAAAGTAGGGGTAGCTGTAGAAATCGCTGTCGGTTCATCATTACAAATCGCCATGTTCGTAGCACCAGTCTTAGTAATTTGTTCATTATTTATAGGGGAAAGAATGCCGCTAATCTTTTCGATGCCCGAATTAGTTTCAATGGTTACATCTGTATTCTTAACAATTGCGATAATGAATGATGGAGATACAAACTGGTTTGAAGGGTTAACTTTATTAGCAGCCTATTTCATTATGGGGATCGGTTTCTATTTATTATAAAAACTAAAATTGAAGGTGGGAGTAGTTGAAACTTATCATACGAACCATGTTTTATTTAATTGGATTACTCATTTTAACTTTAGGAATTAGTCTGGCGATTAAAGCTGATCTAGGAGCTAGTGCATGGGATGCCTTAGCGGTTGGAGAATCAAAAACCTTTGGGTTATCAGTAGGAAATTGGATTATTATAAACTCATCAATCCTATTATTTGTAAATGCCTTTTTACAAAAGAAGAGACCAGAATGGCTGGCGGCAATTACATTTATTTTAATAGGTCGTTTTCTTGATTTTTGGTTAACGATTGAGTCAGAGCATTTATTTGATGCAAATATGGTTACAAGATCTGTTCAATTAGTCCTAGCTATTTTAAGCATGACGATTGGCATTGCGATTTATTTGCAAGCAAAGTTTCCTTTAAGTCCTATAGATGATTTAATGATCTCGTTGAATAAACGGTTTGGAGTAAGTCTAGGGGTCGCAAAAACGATTGGTGAAGTGTTTGCTTTAGCTTTAGCATTTCTCTTACAAGGTCCAATTGGGATTGGGACAGTATTAATCACATTCACGATTGGGCCATTCTTACAAAGAATAAGAGGCCCCATTGAGAAGCTTTATATTAAGCTGAGTTCATAAGAAAACTTTTCATCTTAAGAAATACATATATTTGCATAAAATGTTCATGCTAAGAGTAATAATTTCCTTATTTGTGAAAGGGGCATGAACATGTCTAAATGGATTAAGCCATTCATTCTTCTAAATATAGTTGCTTTAGTTGTTTCTTTAACTAATGGACAAACAACTTTCGCGGCAAATTCAGAAATTAAAGTTCCAGGGTCGGCAGCGAATGTGACAAAAGAAAACACTTATCCAAATCCAACGCAAGATCTTCCAGAATTACAGCCAGGAGGGTTAGCTAAACAGTTAATCGATTCATCAAATGTTAAAATTGAGAATCCAAATCTTATTCGTATGTTTAATGAATCTTCAGTTAGTAAAGCTCCGTTCGCAGTTGGCTACAGTGCGAAGATTTTTTTAGGATTATGGCCATTAAATTATGAATCACAAGAAACAACAATCAACTGGCAATATAAAAAAATAAACACTAATTTTCTAGATAATAGAGGGGCAAAAGAGTACAAGCGTATAAAATATTATCAAAATTCACAACAAGTTATTCGCGGAGGCTTAACAGCTAAAGTAAGAAATGCGGACGATGTGATTAATTTGATGATGCATGATGCTTCAGAAAAAACGACTCTTCCACTAGCGTATCAAACAGTAGTTGGAGCAGGAACTAAAAATGAACGCATATATAATGTACCACCGAAGCAACTTGGGTACTTATATACTTATGCGCCTGCTGTAAATGAAAAAGGTAAAGTAACATTTGGTGAAGTGTATTTAATTTTAAAAGGTAACAAACGATCACTTCAAGTAAAAAATGTCGTCTCACAAGGCGTAGGGGCTTGGATCCCTGTTCAAGACTATATATCATTTGGGTATGTAGCAACACCTACACCAAGATAATGGAAATAGGAATGCCGATGAAGGCATTCCTATTCTTGTGTAGACAAAGTCCTAAAAATTTGATTTCAGACTGNNACGGTAATGAGCACCGCAGGTAGGCGAAGCAACGAAGAAAGCGAGCGCTTGTCAACAGTCTGAAGAATGCCGATGAAGGCATTCCTATTTTTAAATCGTACGATTAATCTTAGTCGCTCTATGACTAAAATCAGTTTCAGGATAATAGCTGTTTTTAACTAAAATATTCGGTCCTAAACATTTAACTGCTGAGCAATGACAGCTTAGTTCTTTTGCAGTTTTTGATACTGTCCAAGTATCGTATGCTTCTTGAAGTTTATGAGTTTGAATATTTCCAAGATGAGGTACATCACCAAAGTCAGTGACGATGATGCTTCCATCAAATACATTCACATTTAAACGAGAGCGTCCATCAGGGTCATTTCGTAGCGTAACATTCTTACTATTATATAATCTTTGAATAATGTCTAAATCATTTTGATCATCGCTACATGGATAGAATGGAAGTGTACCAAACAGCATCCAAATATTTTCATCACGCACATCTAGTAATCTAGAAATTGCTTCACGAAGTTCTTCTTTTGTCAGAACCTCCAATGTACTAGCGAAATCACTTGCGTACATAGGGTGTACTTCATGACGTTGACATTTCATTTCATCAATGATTTGACGATGAATTTTTTCTAAATATGGAAGAGTACGTTTATTTAGCATTGTTTCAGCGGATACCATAACTCCCGCATCAGCCAGGCGTCGGCTGTTTTCAATCATATTTTCAAATAATTTTGCACGTTGAGCATACGTTGGTTTACGATCCATCATCGCAAATCCCGCTTCAACGAACTCATCAACTGTTCCCCAGTTATGCGAGATATGGAGTACGTCTAAATAAGGAATTATTTTTTCGTATCGCTCAAAGTCTAACGTTAGATTCGAGTTAATTTGAGTACGAACACCGCGCTCATGTGCGTATTTCAATAAAGGTACAACATAACCGTTCAACATCTTATTTGAAAGCATCGGTTCTCCACCAGTGATACTAATACAACGAAGCTTTTCGATCTCTTCTAGGCGATTTAGTACTAGCTCGATTGGTAGTGGATTTGGATCCTTTGGTTGTAAAGTATATCCTACTGCACAATGCTCACAGCGCATGTTACAGATTGTCGTAGTCGTAAACTCTACATTCGTCAGTATGCTTTTACCATACTCTTCAACATCTAAATATGCTTCCCAAGGGTCATATGTAGGTGTTATTTGCTGTAATAATTTTTTCATGAGAAAACTCCTTCAGGCTAAAAAAATGCACCCATAAGTATTAGATTAATTTAATTTTCCTCAACTATTATAAGAAAGAAAGCTAAACCTTGTATAGAAATAACTTCCTAAAATTTAAAAAAATGTCGAAAGTTTACGATATATAGGAGAAGAAGGGTATAATATATTTATAATTGTATTAGAAAGGACGAGAATTTCATGTCAAACACAGTTGAACAATTATCTTATATTAAAGAACGATTTAATACAGTAATGGAAACAATCGAATCATTAGAAGCTGAAGAAGTAAGCTTAGATGAATTAGATCAATTATTATCCGTTTTAGATGATTTAGAAAGTAAATGTCGTGAAGTGAATCGTGCAGAATGAGTCCATTTAATGGGCTTTTTTTGTTGGTTTGTTGGTTGGAAAAGCGAACAGAATGTGAACATGGCTTAATTAGTTGTGAAAGTGGCTTAATTAATGGTGAGAGCGGCTTAATCAATGGCGAGTTCGCCTTAATTAGTAGCGAAAGCGGCTTAATCACTAGTAAAAGCAGCCAAATTAATCGTTAAAATCGCTCGAATAATTTAAAAAATGGCTCAAATTAGAAACTAGCACTGCTAGGCTTTTTTTATTCCGTTTATTAAAAATTGTATTATAATGAAGAGGGGAACATTCAGTATTTTTTATAAAGGGTTCGAGGGGGAGCATAAATGCAACACATACAGGAAAGTATTTATCAATTAATTGTAGAAACATCAACAAATCTACCTAAAGATGTACGTAAAGCAATTAGACAAGCCAAGGCAAGTGAAACTGCAGGTACAAGAAGTGCCATCGCATTGGAAACGATTACAAATAATATTATGATGGCTGAAGGCGATGTTTCACCTATTTGCCAAGATACGGGTATGCCTACTTTTAAAGTGAAAACGCCAGTTGGAGTCAACCAACTTGTAATAAAAGAAGCAATTTATGCTGCAATTGAACAAGCTACAAAAGATGGTAAGCTTCGTTCTAACTCTGTAGATTCTTTATTTGGTAAAAACAGTGGTAATAACTTAGGACCAGGTACTCCGGTTGTTAAATTTGAACAACACGAGAGCGATTATATCGATATTCGTCTGATCTTAAAAGGTGGCGGATGTGAAAATAAAAACATCCAATATAGCTTACCATGTGAACTTGAAGGGCTTGGAAAAGCAGGTCGTGATTTAGATGGTATCCGTAAATGTATTTTACACAGCGTATACCAAGCACAAGGACAAGGCTGTAGCGCAGGCTTCATCGGAGTAGGTATCGGTGGAGATCGTACGAGCGGCTACGAGCTAGCAAAAGATCAACTATTCCGTTTATCTGATGATGAAAATTCAATTCCAGAGCTTAAAGCGATGGAAGACTATATAATGGAAAATGCTAACAAGCTTGGCGTAGGAACAATGGGCTTTGGTGGAGAAACAACTCTACTTGGCTGTAAAATCGGTGTGATGAACCGTCTACCAGCAAGTTTCTTCGTATCAGTAGCGTATAACTGTTGGGCATTCCGTCGTCTAGGAATGAAAATTAACCCTGAAACGGGCGAAATCTCAGATTGGTTATATCGTGAAGGCGAAGAAATCAGCTTCACAAATGAAACTGATGAAACTACTGAAGCACCACGCGAAGTGAAATTAGTAGCGCCAATTACGGAAGAACAAATTCGTGAACTAAAAGTTGGAGACGTTGTTTCGATTAGTGGCATGATGTACACAGGACGTGACGCAATCCACCATCACTTAAAAGACCACGATTGTCCAGTTGATTTAAATGGACAAATTATTTATCACTGTGGACCTGTCGTATTAAAAGATGAAGAAGGCAAATATCATATTAAAGCAGCTGGTCCAACAACAAGTATTCGTGAGGAGCCATACCAAGGCGACATCATGAAAAAATTCGGCATTCGCGCTGTAATCGGTAAAGGCGGAATGGGTGCAAAAACTTTAAAAGCTCTAGAAGAGCACGGCGGCGTTTACTTAAATGCAATCGGTGGAGCAGCACAATACTACTCACAATGTATTAAAGAAGTAAAAGACGTAAACTACCTAGAATTTGGTATTCCTGAAGCTATGTGGCACTTACAAGTAGAAGACTTCAAAGCAGTCGTAACAATGGATTCACACGGTAATTCATTGCATAAGGATGTAGATAAGAGCTCACTTGAGAAGTTAGCTACTATGGCTGAGAAAGTATTTTAATAATTGAGTTTAAGGGCAATGTCATTTGATGACATTGCTTTTTTTGTTTTTGAATTTGAGTGGTGTTGATTGGTATCTGTAAGTGCTTGAGCTCCAAATAAAATGAAGAAAAAATCTAATTTTGGGGTATATTAAACCAAATTGACTCTGAAAAGTTTAGTTCCGATCAAAAACACATGATTGAAGCTCAAAAAGCACTTCCACTACACTAGTAAAATTTACAAAAGTACGCCAATTCTTTTCATATTTCTATTTTATTTACAAATACTAATTTCAAGTGAGGTGAGTAAATTGAAAAAAATAATTGTTTATATTCTTACTTTCTTCTTAGTATTTCCTAGTCCAACATTTGCTTATAGTAATGCGCCACATGGATGGGGGATCGTTCGTGCGAAAAATGAGGTTCCACCGGATGCTGGTGAACAGCTTAATAAATTGTTATCAAATACGGGGTCAGTTTATTTAGGGGATACTACGAAAAAGGATGTTTATTTAACTTTTGATAATGGTTATGAAAATGGCTTTACACCGAAGTTTTTGGATGTTTTAAAGAAACATGGTGTTCAAGGGACATTTTTTATAACAGGGCATTATATTAAAGAAAATCCTGAACTAGTTAAACGTATGGTAAATGAGGGACATATAGTTGGGAATCATTCATGGAGTCACCCTGATATGACGACCATAGGTGATCAAAAGATTGTTGAGGAACTGGAACAAGTTAAAATGGCATACGAGGAATTAACTGGCCGTACAGATATGAAATATTTCAGACCCGCAAGAGGCATTTTTAGTGAACGTACGTTGAAATTAGTTAATAAACAAGGATACGAAAATATTTTCTGGTCATTAGCATATGTTGATTGGAAAGTTGATCAGCAAAGAGGCTGGAAATATGCTTATGATAATGTGATGAATATGATTCATCCCGGAGCGGTTATTTTAATGCATACTGTTTCGAAGGATAATGCAGAGGCAATGGATGCAATCATTACTGGCTTACACAAAAGAGGATATCGATTTGGAAGCTTGGATGAATTAATGATGGAGAGAAGCGGATTTGATCCGAATTTCTATCTCCCTAAAAAATAAACAGCTAATGATTAAGTAGTTTTGATAGAACTGCTTAAATCATTAGCTTTTTTTAACATTTAATTTAAAATTAGAATATTTTTTATTCAACACTTGACTTCGATAATGATAATCGTTATCATTTAATTATAGCAAATATCAATACCGCTGTTGCGATATTTGAAAGGTTTTGAAACCTGATTGGACTTGAAAGTTTCCCCATTCCCTTAAAATTTAATGTGTCAAAAAAAGCTTGACTAGTCCCCAAGCTTTTTTTGCGTTTTCAGACTGTTGATCGAGTTAGGATTTTTTCAGTAACTAGGGATTATTTCTCTAGTTTTTTTGCGTTTCATACAAATTTTCTTAAGTGGTACTTCTTGTGCTATAATACACTTCAGAGTCATTAAGGAGGACGGGAAAATGTGGAAGGAAGAGGTTGCTTTAGAGACACCATATCAATGGGAAGAAGTTTTAAAGAGATTAGAGCATGAGCCGACATTTACGGTGCATTCTGCGGAAAAGCGATTAAGCATTCCACTTTATATTGATGGGAATCAAGCAGTCGTAAAGGTTAAGAAAATAAATGACACTCCGGTTCAGTTCGAAGTCATTAGTGAACATGAAAATAAAGAGAAAATACTCGAAGAAATTGCAACCATTTTACAATGGCAAACAGAATTCGAAGAGTTACATCTTCATTTAAGACAAACTACACTATCTCCTCTAATCGACCTTTTTGGACATACTCCAATAACCGTTTCTAATGATCCTTTTGCCTGTTTAATTACATGTATTATTCATCAACAAATACAGCGTACATTTGCAATCCAAGTAACAAAACGATTTGTTCGAATGTATGGTGAACGAGTTGGAAATTCGTGGTTTTTTCCGTCGCCTGAAAAAATTGCGAGTTTAACAATTGATGAGTTAAGAGATTTACAGCTTAGTACGAGAAAAGCTGAATATATGATTGGAATAGCTAAAGCTTGGAGTGAAGGAGAATTAAGTCATCAAGATTATCGAACATTATCTTCAGAGGAAATTTCTAAGGAGTTAATCAAGCTTAAAGGAGTCGGTCCTTGGACAGTTGAAAACTTCTTATTATTCGGTTTAGGAAGAAAAGATATTTTCCCAGTTGGTGATGTTGGAATTCAAATAGCACTTCAAAAGCTTTTAAATTTAGATGAAAAGCCTTCAAAAGAAATAATGGAATACGTAAAAGAGCAGGTTTCACCATTTGGAAGCTACGCTGCCCTGTATCTTTGGAAGAGCATAGAATAATGGAGTTGTATATATGAGCAATCAGTTAGAAAATAAATTAGAAGTAGGACAATCCTTTCCTATTACAATTAAACGTATCGGAATTAATGGAGAGGGTGTAGGTTACTTCAAACGACAAGTTGTCTTTATTAAAGGAGCATTGCCTGGTGAAGAAGTAGTTGCTGAGGTAACGAATGTACGTAACGGCTTTGCTGAAGGGAAAATTCAACGTATTCGAAAAGCATCACCAGATCGCGTAGATCCAACTTGTAAAATCTACGAAAAATGTGGTGGCTGCCAAATTCAGCATGCATCATACGAAGGACAGCTTCGATATAAACGCGACATCGTCATCCAAGCAATGGAAAAATATGCGAAGGATTTACTAGAGAAAACACCAGTTAAAGAAACGATTGGCATGGAAAATCCTTGGAATTACCGCAACAAAAGTCAACTTCAAGCTGGACTTGAAAAAAATAAAATCATCGCTGGACTATATACTCAAAACTCACACAATGTTGTCGATATTGGCCATTGCCCAATTCAACATGAGGATTTGAATAAAATCACTGGTAAAGTGAAGAAAATTTTAACGCGTTTAAATATCCCAGTTTATAATGAACGAAAAAATAAAGGGGTTATTCGAACAATCGTTGCCCGCGTTGGTTTACGCACAGGTCAAATCCAACTTGTTCTAGTAACAGGAACGAAGGATTTTCCTCAGAAAAATGAACTAATTAGTGAAATTAAAAAGAGAATGCCTGAAGTAACAAGCTTAATGCAAAACATTAACAATCAAATGACTTCAGTAATTTTTGGTCGTGAAACTGTTTATTTAGCAGGAGAAGAAGTAATTGAAGAAAAACTCGGTGACTTATCATTCGAACTTTCAGCAAGAGCGTTTTTCCAATTAAATCCTGAACAAACAGTTAAGCTATATGATGAAGTCAAAAAAGCAGCGGCATTGACTGGTACAGAAAAAGTTGTAGACGCTTATTGTGGAGTTGGAACAATCGGACTATGGCTAGCAAAAGACGCAAAAGAAGTTCGCGGCATGGACGTAACAAAAGAAGCGATCATCGATGCGAAAACAAATGCACTAAGCCACGGCTTTACAAACACACATTACGAAGCAGGAAAAGCTGAACAAGTATTACCGAAATGGTTAAAAGAAGGCTGGAAACCAGATGTAATCGTAACTGATCCACCAAGAACTGGTTGTGATGAAGAGTTTCTGAATACTGTATTAAAGATTAAACCAAAGAAATTAGTGTATGTATCTTGTAATCCTTCTACTTTAGCTAGGGATTTAAAGGTATTGAGTAAGAGTTATGATGTGAAGTATTTACAGCCGGTGGATATGTTTCCGCATACGGCGCACGTTGAGTGTATCTCGCAACTCATTTTAAAAGAAGGCAACTAACCCTTGTGGTTGTTGCCTATTCTTGTTCTTCGAAAGGATTTACAAAGTTGTAATGAATACGTAGATTACCTTCAATGCTACAGGTTATCTTATTCACCAAAGAGTGCAAGATTTGAGGAGTTAAATCATCTAGTAATGAAACGTCTTTAAGCTTTTTTCCTAAATCAATTGCATAGTTTTCACTTTTGCACTCTTCAAGCTTTTCTTGATACTCAATCTTGGCTGTTTCTAGTTCAGCTACTTCCTGGTCTATCTGCTTTCTAAATTCAACCAGTTCTTCTCGAGATATAATTTGGTCAGCGTACATATCAAGGTAATCTCTCTTTCTAGAACGTAATTTATTTGCTTTATTTTTGATTTTTGTTAGTTCGTTTGAAATCGAAACCTTCTTTTGATCCAATCTTTTGTGTAAACTCTGTATAAACTCATCATCTTGAATGGAATGGAATAACTCCTGTAAATCCTCTAGGATAATGTGTTTTAGTTCTTTCTCACGGATAACAACTCTATTTAAACAGAAAGGATCACCGTACTTAATATTACCTCCGCATCTATACCCTTTTTGATTTGCCTTGTACCACATTCCTTTTTGGCAATTTTCACAGAACAATACATTAGTGAACAAATGGCTTTTTGGAGCAGTACTTGTACGTGTTCTGGTTTGAAGCATTTTTTTAACTGCCTGAAAAGTCTCCTTTGAGATGATCGGCTCGTGAGTGTTTTCTTGAATTGAAGCTTGAGCTACATCAAGAGTTCTTCGTTTTGTTGTCGTTACTGAGATTGTTTCTGTTCTGTTTTGAACAAGGTCACCACAGTAATGTTGATTGTTTAAGATATTCTTAATAGTAGTAGCGTGCCATAAAGGTGATGCATTAGACTTATTAGCAATTTGTGAAGGTGTAGGAACTTTTTCTGCTGTGAATCTTTTTGCTATTGAATCCATTCCTTTTCCATCCAAGTATTCTCTAAAGATTCTTCTAACAATTTCTGGTGTTTTATCTTCACGAATTTTTAGCTTACCGTTGTCAGAATAGTATCCATAAGGTGGATTAGAACCTATAAATAACCCTCTGTTAGCTTTTGTGCGTTTAGCTACCTTATTTCTTTTACTGCTGTTATCTGACTCGATTTCATAAAGCCAAGCATACAATCCAAAGTTTTTATCGTCCCCGGTAATGGTATTGATTGAATTATCTAGGCATACAATATGAATATTATTTTTTAAGCAGATGTCCCGTAACTCATAGGATAACCTGCCGTTACGAGCTAATCTAGAAAGTTCTTTAGTTAATATCACATCATATAATCCTGCTTTACCGTCTTCAATTAGCCTTTTTAAACCGGGTCTGTTCTCTTTTGTTCCAGATTTCTGATCCTGATAGAAATCGTAAATTTCCCAATTATGTTCGGATACGTGATTACGGAATAAATCCTTCTGATTATCAATAGATGTTTTTTGTGAATCCATCTCTGTGGAGACACGAGCATATACTGCACATCTCAAAACACGATCACCACCATTGTAGTTAAGTATTGAGATGTTGGTGGGTTAGTTATAGTATTGACCATATTCATTTGTCTTATCTGAGGTGTATTTATATCCATTTTTGTTTGTTCTCCTTATTTCTCACATCTATGTTTTAATTTTCGGTATTTCGTCCATACTACTAATAATAGTTCGGTACTTTATCCAGATTGGTATACCAATCTGGATAAAGTACCGAACATCCATTAAATGAAACCCCTAGTTAAAGGGGTTCTGGTGATAGAACTATGTTGATGGTGTTTTTGAAAAACTTAATGTTCGGTACTTTATCCAATCCTTATCTAATTGGATTCGGTACTTCATCCAAAATCAATCAGATCTGAGAAAATATTTGATTTAAAATATAATTTTGACTCCCGGTTCATAGAAAGCATTAGGTAGTCCACAAAATACAATACAATCAATCTCTGCTCATCTAGACCTAATTGATGATCTAGGATTTCATTAAACCTTGAAAAAAACTGACCCGTCTCTACTAGATGATACGCTGTACTTAAATTTTCTTTGCAAATCGAGTATTCGTTTAGAGAATCTTTGTGTTGTTGAATGAATTCAAGGATTTTTATTTCGAGTTCTCTATCTTGGATGTCTTTTGCTGAATTTAACCTTGCTTCAAGAGTTTGTATGCGACAAATCTTTAGTTCGATGCTTTGTTCAACGCCTTTGCTCATTTCATTAATGTATGACAATGTAATAGGTATTATTTGATTTGTAGTAACGATTTCTTTCACACGATTAAGTATTTGAGGTATAAACCTATTGTGAACTTCTTTAATGTCAACTTTATACCCACAAGTTTTACATACATAGTAATGATAATAGTACTTGATGCTATTTCGTTTAGTAGAGGCATTATGGGTACTAAACAATTGATTGCAATGGCTGCATTTTACTTTGTTTAAAAATAAAAAAGGTGTATCTATTCGCCCGAAGGTTTTTTGCAATTGATTATTTTGTTTAATTAATTGAATATGAAATTTGTTAATGATAGTTTCGTGGGCCTTTTCAAAAATGAAATGCTTTTTACCATCATCATTTCTTTTGTGTATATCCCAAATTAAATTTCCAGTATATACTGGGTTTTTTATTATGTTTTCTACTGTGCTCGGTCGCCATACACCACCTTTAGGTGAAGAGATTTCTGCCTCATTTAAAATTGTGGCTATTTTTTGTAAAGATTTTCCCCAACTAGAAAGAAAAAATATGAAGTTTACAATCTCAGCATTATCGTTCGGTTCCAACTGCTTTTTCACTTGGTTATATCCAAAAGGTGTTCTTGAGCCAGGCCTAAACGAATCTTCGTTTTCTAGGTCGGCAATTAAATTACCTACTGCTCTATCAGATTTTATTTCTGATTCGTATTGAGACATTAAGAAATGCATTTTGATTTTAGAATCTTCTGGATCAATTGGTTTATTTGATTCTGTTGTGTAGACCTCAAGTTCTGGCAATATTTCTATTAATGGTCGGTAAAAGTCAATCGTAAATGAATAGCCCGTACGATCCATTCGGGAAATATCGTGGAATATTACGGTTGGAATATTCATTTCAACCATTCTCTCACCAAGTCCCATCAATTGTTTTCGTTTTGATGCTTGTTTGGAATAAGCGCTCGTAACGTCTTCTATGTAAATAAGTTCATCAGGTACAAAGAGTTGATTACGTTTAGCGAATTCTTTAATATGCTGTTTCTGAATTTCAACACTGTTATTTTTTTGTTGCTTATATGAAGAACGACGAATATATGCAAATGCTGTTTTCATATGAAATCTCCTCCATTAAAAATATATTGAGTCTGTAAATCGTGGAGATAGTCAAATTTACTAACCTCAATGTTTACCTCATTCGGATATACAAATACTTTTTTGATAAGCATTGATGTTAGAAAAAAAGAATTAGATTGCCTGCATTTATGAAGATATTTTTTCAATAGGTCTACCAAGCTCTCATTTTCTAATAAAAGTTGCTTTTTTATTTCTAATTGGCTAAGTAAATTCTTTTGAATTTCTTCCAATTTGATTAATTCAATGTAACCAGGATTGTCTCTCCATTTACTAATATCATCGATCTCTAAAATGGTCTTTTCCATTAAATTGTGTATTTGTGCCTCTAGTGACTTTAATTCTCCATCAATATTTTTCCGAATTAGTTGAAAGTAGTGCCTTGAATCTTTCAGAAGAGTTTCTGTATTTAGACTCTCAATTGTCTTCTCAAGTGACTTATTGACAATAAGAATTAAATCTTCTGTTGATATTAAGACTTTTGAATGTTTATGTGAACAGGAATACCAAGCTTTCACTTCAGGGACATTCAAGTGAAACTTCATTGACCGTTTACAAACACCACAACTCACCTCATAGTTATCTTGATTTTTTAAAGACTCTTCAATATCTAGATAAGTTGAAATTACGGTGCTATTATCCCGAAATTGTTGGAATTCCTCATAGGTTAAGTAAGGTTCTACGTGTAAAAGCTTATTTTTTCCAGTAGTTAGATCATACCCTGCATAAAAAGGATCCATTGCAATTTTTAGTAACACCTTTCGATCTTTGTTTAGTTTTCGCCTAAATTCCATTAAAGTAATTTCTAAATCTTTGTGTGTTGATATTTCCCTAATCTTTTTAAAGAATTCTAGTAATAAATCCTTATTTTCAGGTTCTTTTTTAAACTTCTTGTTCTCTTTAAAGTAACCAAATTTTTTAGGAGGGTACCTTTTTCTTGCTTCTTCAGTTCTTCTAGCAATGTTTTTTCCTTCAACATCACTCACGATGTTCATCACACCTTCAAGTAGAGTGCTATTGGTAGATTGGTGATTACCATTTCCAGCTGAAGTATAAAATACCTTGACATTATGCTTTTTACACAGTGAAACAAATAAATTTGATTCATAAAAGTCACGGAACAATCTTGTTCGGTCAAAAGCATAGATAATTTCAACCTGATCACTAACAATCAGTTGGATAAGTTTTTTCATTTGTGGGCGATTATTAATATCCAGTTTGTTGGCTGATACGGCTTTCTCATTCATTATTAATATTTCACTGGGAATGTAATTCTTTCTGTAAATAGCATCCGCCGATTCTTGCAACTGTATATCTTGATTAGTAGTACTAACCCTTCGAAAAAAAACTTTGTGCTTATGTTTATTTGCTATCGTTTGTCTCATTGTTCTTTCTTTCCTTTACTATGTTTTGATAAAGTAACTTCGCCTGAAGTCGATGAGATACATCTAATTGATCCACAATTATTCTCTGGACTAAATGTTGAAGCCAGATATTAGTTACAGAGTTTATCTCAGAATCTGCTTGTATATTAATTTTCTTCCGCATAAACACACCTCCGCATTTCATCTTTGACGGAAATAAGTGTGTTTATACGAGTAAACACTATGACTAACTAGTGTTTGAGCACTAATCTTCAAATATTAAATCTAGTGTTAGTTGAACAGATTCCTCTTTATCTGTGGTCTTAATAATTATTTTGATAATTCCTTTCTCTTGACCAGGGAAAGACTTGATGTTAGTTTGTTTCATCTTTTAACCTCCCGTAAGTAAGAAATTGCTCTAGTAGGAATTGTGATAAGTGGCCTTCCTTCTGAAGTTTCTTTAATTTTTCTGTAAAGGTGTTTATTTCTAATTTAGTTAATGTTCTATCTTGATTTGTGTATATCAAGCACATTCACTTCCTAACTGTTCTTTTTTATCTGATAGCTCTTTTTGATTTAATGGATAATCTAGCATTCTTTCTAATTTAGAGATTAATAAATCTTGGATAATAGTACTTGCATTAAGTGCATTTTCTTGTGTAGCATAGCAGCGGATAACTTTCAAAATTCTCTCTCCTTATTTCGGTTATATATTTGTCAGAAAAAAAGGAAGTAATTAAAGCTCAATACTGATTCTTATATTTAAGTGTTTATTTATTGGTTTATTTACTTCTTAATTTCTTGCTTATAATTTTTCGAATGAATTATATTCAATAACTTCTTAAAAAAAGAAGGGTTAAATAGAAAAAAATAAAAAAAAATTATATTTAGTTGTTTTATTGATTGAAAAATGAAATATAGGGGTGTTTCAGAAGTTTATAAACAAATAAAAAACACCGCTGTAAACGTAGCGGTGATATGAGTAATGTGTGATAAATTCATTTGGTACTTAGTACAAATTTTAACTTGAAACTTTTCTAATAAAGAAAATGGAGAGGACGTAAATTTTAAAATTATAATATATACTCACGGAAAAATTTTGTCTCAAGTCGTGAAAGAATAATGAATTGTGGGATATATGAAATGATTTTTACATCTTTAAAAATATCAAAAATGAATTTGATTCTAAATAATAGAAGATTAAAAGTTTATGCTAAAATGGACTAAAAGACTAAAAAGGTGGGAGTTCCTTGAAGAATAAGCTATATCTCCAAAAAAGGACATTACTTAGTATATTAATCTCCTCAATTTTATTAATAAATACGATAGTAGTACCAGTTGCATTTGCTGAAGATTTAGAGTCAATGAAACAAATAATCTCTAAAACTGTTACCCCTCAATCAACCAAAACTAGTATGTTCAATCAGGGTGGAGGGTATCAAACAGGAAAGTACGATTTAAATGCCATTCAACCGACAGCAACGAATTGGACTAGACAAACGCGTTTACTGTTAGGAATTGATCCTAAGGTGGGTTGGTCAACTAATATCGGAAATGGAAATTATTCTGGATATGGCTATTCTTCACCGGTTATTAGTGCAGATGGAACAATTTACGTGAGAAGTGCTAGTGGATTTTTCAAAGCAATCGATAAAAGTGGTGTAGTGAAGTGGTCCATTACTACTGGAGCAGATAGAGGTGCTTCACCGGTGATAGCGGAAGACGGAACAATATACTTAGGGGCTACAGGAAAAAACGGGGTTTATGCAGTAAATCCAGACGGTACGGAAAAATTCTTTACTGAAACAGATTCTGGTATAGAAAGTTCTCCATCAATAGGTAACGATGGAACAATCTACGCATTAGATAAGCTCGGGACTCTAGTTGCAATAAGTCCGTATGGAATGAAAAAATGGACATTTTCAGACTCGGGAAACCAATTCAACCCAAGTTCTCCTGTTATAGGGAAAGAAGGAAATGTTTATTTTGTTAAGGGAGGATCTTTATATTCTGTGACTTCCAAAGGAGAATTTAACTGGAAAATCATCTTAAGATACAACGATGTATCCTTTTCCACGCCCACAATTGGTGCAGATGGTACGATTTATTTAGTGAATAATTTTGGTGAATTTTATGCAGTAAATCCAGACGGGAGCAGAAAATGGGTAACTGGGTTAGAAAATACTATACAAAGCCCGAATTCTCCAGTTATCGCAGCAGATGGGACAATTTATATTTATGATAATACAAAGTTGTATGCCTATCAATCAGATGCAACAGTGAAATGGTCTATTCCTGTTAGAGTAAATTCGCTCCCGATTTTAGGAAAAGACGGAACAATTTATCTAAATGCAACTGTCCCATCTGCCCATCTAAACAGCAGGGCAACGGCAACTGAAGCATTCAATAGTAAAGGTGAATATTTATGGTCTATTTCACTAGGTGATTCCGTACCATTCGATCTTCCATTAGCCATTAATAATGAAGCATTTTATGTATACGCATCTGACGGCTATCTTTATTCATTTACAACTACAGATGTAATTGCGCCTGATGTACCTATTGTCGATGAAGTCACTGATCAATCACTAAGTATTACAGGAAAAGCGGAGCCTGGTTCTACAATGACGGTAACAACAAAACAAACAAATATTGCTAGTGGTATAACAAAACAAGATGGAACATATAGCATACCAATTAATTATTTAAAAGCGGGGACGCAATTAACATTTGTTGCTACAGATGCAGCAGGAAATAGTAGTGATGCCACTAAAATTATTGTAAAAGATGTTACATCACCTACAACACCAACAGTAAATGAGGTAACAGATCTAACTACGAATATAAGTGGTGAAGCAGAACCAGGTTCAATAATTAATGTGAAGTCTGGACAAGAGATACTTGGTAAAACCATTACAAACGAGAATGGTAGTTTCACAGTATTGATTGATAAGCAGAAAGCGGGAACAAAATTATTCGTTACTTCAACTGATGATTCGGGAAATGTAAGTGAAGCTACTGAAATAATTGTAAAAGATACTACTAAACCGGTTATCAACGGGGTAAAAGATGTAACTATAAATATAGGTGAAATTTTTGATACTTTAAAAGGTGTGACTGCCGAGGACGGTTTAGATGGGAATTTAACTGATTATATACGTGTTATTGGAACGATTGATAACTCAAGACCAAATACATCTACTTTAACGTATATTGTGACTGATAAATCAGGAAATAAAACTACACTCTCTAGAAAAATTACAGTCATTGATAATATTAAACCCGTAATTTTAGGGGGAACTACCAAATCCATTGCAATTAACTCGATTTTCGATCCATATAATAGCGTATACGCGTATGACAATGTAGACAATGATCTTACTGAAAATATGAAAGTAAGTGGTACGCTTGATACGAAGAAAAGAGGGGAATACACCTTAACTTATACTGTTTCTGACAAATCGGGAAATACGACCGCCGTTATAAGAAAAATAACTGTATATGATAATGTAAAACCAATTATCACTGGAGCAACTAGTAAAACCATTGTGATCGGAGCAAGTTTCAATGCTAAAGCTGGAGTATTTGCAACAGATAATGTAGATGGTAGTTTAACAAATATTATTAAAATAAGTGGCTCGATAAATACAAAAGCAAAGGGTACCTATACATTAACTTATTCCGTTTCAGATACTTCAGGGAATGTAACAACTGTCATTAGAAAGATAACTGTCATTGATAACATAAAACCAGTTATTACTGGAGCAACAAATAAAACTATCAAACTAAATTCAACTTTCAATCCAAGAACAGGTGTGACTGCAAAAGATAATGTAGATGGCGACTTAACTAAGTCAATCGTTATTACTGGTAGTGTAAATACGAAGAAAAGAGGAACTTACAACTTAACGTATACTGTATCGGATAAATCAGGAAATAAAACGATTATTACTCGGAAAATTACGGTATCTTAGAAAAGTTGCTTCAAAATAAATTGTCTAGTTTAGAAAAAAGGCCAAGTTAATACTAGGTCTTTTATTTTATTACATAAATTAAAATATATTTTTGTTAAAATTTGGTATAATTTATATAAAAGATTCAAAATAAGTATTTTTCTAAAAAATGTAGATTGAACTTGCCGAGGTAGATTTGAATATTAGCTATATCAAATGCGAGGAATTTTATCGTGAAGATGTCAATTATAGGGGATAGATAATTTGAAATTAAATACTGACTATGAAATCCTAAAACAGGATTATGAATGTTTTAAACCATATTTTGAGTTGCATAGACAATCAATTGAGAAACTTTTCTACCATTATCTAAACCAAGGTAATTCAAAAGATCTCAATGAATTTTTTGAGAAGAATTTAGATAAGGAAATTACTAACGAATTCAAACAAAAATTTATTTACAATAGTACAGTGTGTTTTTATAGGTCTTTTGATTTGTTTTTAGCATTAGTAACTTTAGAGTCAAGAAAATTTAATACTTGGTCTGAAGTAACTGCATATTATAGTAAATTTTATATTATTAAGGCCATATGTTTTCTTTTCCAAAGAGGGCATATGGTATTGAACTCGTTAGGCAGTCGACCTCTAAATGATAAAAATGATAAGAAGTTTTTTTTCTATTTTGATACCAAACTACAATTGTTTAACCATAAAACGCCTGAATATAAAGAGTTATTTAAGAATGGCAAAGGTTCACATCAGGTTTGGTGGTCATTATTAAACTCATTAAAAGGGATAGTTGGTATAAAGAATGAGCGTTTTAATTTTGTGTTAGATCAATATCTAACCAATCCTTCAATTAGAAATGAAGTAAATTATTCACTAGAATATTTAGAAGGTTTTCACGAATTAGAGTGGTTTGATTCAAATATTCAGGATAGGTTTAATAGAATGAATTATACTGATTCTAATAAACTTAGAGATTTTACTTCAAAAGAACGTTTCTATCAAAATACTCACCCTGAACAAATAGATGAAGGAGATTACTATACTGATATAAGAGTTTTTATTTGGGAATCACTTCTCTGCTATCTTGAAATTTTTAAAGACTTGTTGGGAGATAACTTTTTATTAAAGAGAGAAAATATTGAGTATTTACTTGAGGCACATCAGTTTAAGGAGATTAGTACTTCATTAGAAGATAGTATGAAGACAGAATTAAAAAGGATATTAGGCTAAAAATCCAAAAACGTTTAAAGATTATAAACAAATTAATAGCTGTCTGTAAGTATGTTTGAGTAGAAAGGTTCAGCAATAAAGCTAAACTCAGACAGTTAACAAATTAAGAGGTGAAAAAAATGACTAGTACCATTAATCAAGTATTTGTAAATATAAAAGATGGTGGATTAAGAAATGTAATTAAGCCCGTCAAAAATATTGATTTTGAGTTGTTTGATAAAACCAAGCCAGAAACTACTTACTTTAGAGGAAAACCTATTGAAGGTGGACTATGGACCACAGATGACGGGTACACTTGGACAAGTCATATTATTAATAATTTAAAAGTTGTGCCAACATTCGAAGATAAGCTGCCAAAAAACGGAAAATATTGGGAGTTTTACAATTTAACAGCAAAAGAACCAAATCTCTATATAGTAGATAGTAAGGAAGATTATAATTATTTGTTGGATAAATATCTTTTAGAAAAATATTTAACCTTTAATTACTTAAATTGGGAAGGAATTAGTAAAGACTATGATGGAGTAAAATTAACAATGAAAGGCCAAGAAGAAACAAAAAGGGATTTATTTGGATGGGAAGTTCCTCAAATTCTTTGGTTTAAGTGGGTTTTTGAAGAGCCTGGTACTCCTCAGCAGGTTCCATTCACAATAAACCTTGTTTAGGAAACCATTGGAATAAAGATAAACCCAATAACGTCGCTGTAGTTGTCAATCACAATCCACACAGAAAGTGCGTGACACAACTCATTTTAAAAGAAGAAAACTAAAACTCATTAGAAGACAACATCTTAATCGATTGTTGTCTTTTTTTTGTGGCTTTAAGAAGGAGTTTTTGAAAGCTAGGAAGAGTTAAGAATTATAGAAAATACTTAATATCTAGAGTGATAAAAAATTGGTATAATAAGGTAAAAATGTAGGGGTAAGATTAAGGAGTGATCTCATATGAATAATTCATATAGCGAAACTGAACAATGGATAGGTAGACGCCATAGATGGTTACAAGATGCTGCTTCACGAATAATTCAAAATAATAATGATTTTAGTCAACAAGACATTATTGAGTTAACTGATTTGTGTAAGGCAGAAGCAATTAATGCTATTAGTAATGAGTTTAAAAAAATTGAAGCCAACACGCTTTCTGCTAAGAATTCTTCTACTCAATTAAGACTAATTGAAATAAAAAATATTCAGGGAATAAATGCACTTGGTCCAAGAAACCCACTAACTTTTAATGGTTCTCTATCAATTGTGTATGGACAAAATGGATCAGGTAAATCCAGTTATGTTCGCCTTTTAAAACATATCTCTGGAGCAAAAACTGCTGAAAAATTATTGGGAAATGCATTTATTGATGAACAGCAACCTCAGCAATGCATAATCTCTATAGATGAAAATGAAGAGACAAGAGAAATTTTATGGACTCCTGAAACAGGTACGCTAAATGAATTAAGGCCACTCCAACTATATGATACTGATTATGCAAATGTTTATGTTAATGATGAAAATGAAGTTACTTATGAACCTTGGATACTTCAATTTTTCAGCCAATTAACAAATATCTGTTTAAGAGTTGGACAAGCAATTAAACAGGAAATGGAAGGTATTAGGCTTACAGTATTGAGTCCCAGTAAAGAAATGAGTAAATCAAAATCAATCCTATGGTTTAATGAACTTAATACTTCAACAAGTAAAGAACATATCGAATCATATTGTAGTTGGGATGAAAATGATGAAAATCAATTAAACATAAAAAGGCAGCAGCTTGCAGAGAAAGACCCTACTGAAAAGATAAAACAACTTAGAAATACAGTTACGATTTATAACGATATTCACTCTTTGCTAAAGGGAGTTAGCGCTACTTTAAGTAAAGAAAAATGTGAAGAGATAATTAAAGCGAAGGTAGATTATATTATCAAGAGAAAAGCGACTGACGATGCGGCCAAAAAAGTTTTTGAGGGGCTACCACTAGATGGTGTTGGAACTGAAAGCTGGAAATTGCTATGGGAACAAGCAAGAAGATATTCTGAACAATTTGCTTATCCTAATGAACAATTTCCATTCATAACTTCAGAGGCGAATTGCGTACTTTGTCAGCAACCTCTCTCTAGTGACGCACAAAAAAGGCTGAATAACTTCGAGACATTTATAAAAGATTCGTTAAGTAAGCAAGCTAAATCTGCAGAAGAACATCTGAATAATTTACTAGATTCATTAAAGGATATACCATCAGAGTCAGAATTAGCGCTTCATTTTAGATTAATGGATTTGACTTCTGAAGAACAGAATCAAATTATTAACTTTGTTAATATTTTGGAAAAAAGAAAGGAGAGTCTAAAAGAAATCACTTCATTAGATCATAAACTTCCTCCTTTACCATCTGAAGAAATATTAATAGCTTTAAATGAAGTAGCTGCATCAAATATGCAGCAAGCTCTAAGTTATGAGAGTTTAGTAGAATTAGATAATAAAGATGAGTTAAGAGATGAAATTTTAGAACTAGAAGCACAAAAATGGTTACATCAGAATAAATTTGTTATTTCTGAAAATGTGGATAAAATGAAGAAAATCAGTGAATTAAAGAATGCTTACTCATTAACTAATACACAAGCGCTTTCTACAAAAAAATCATCTTTATCTGACGAACTAATAACATCAGAATATATTAAAAGATTTGAAAGGGAATTAAAAGAACTAGGTGGTTCTAGAATTAATGTGAAGCTTGTAAAAACAAGGGCTACAAAAGGACAAATCTATCATCAAGTACAATTAAAAAATGGCTTGAAAAATGTAACTACATCTGAAGTGCTAAGTGAAGGCGAACTTCGACTAGTTTCGTTAGCGGGTTTTATAGCAGATGTAGAAAGTAGTTCAGATAATGTTCCTTTTATTTTTGATGATCCAATTTCATCTTTAGATCAATTATTTGAAGAAGCAACTATTAAAAGAATAGCCAGACTAAGTTTAAATCGACAAGTAATAGTATTTACTCACCGTTTATCCTTTCTTACTTTACTCCAAGAAGCTGCAAAAGATATGGGGTTAGATTATGATGTCACTTGGTTACGTACGGAATCTTGGGGTGCGGGAGAACCAGGTGAGGTTCCGATATTTGGAAAGAAGCCTATTTCTGCTTTAAATCAACTATTAAATGAAAGATTAAGTAGAGCAAGAAAAATCTTACAAGAACAGGGAAAAGCAGAATATGATTTATTCGCAAAAGGAATCTGTAGTGAATTTAGAATACTATTAGAACGTCTTATAGAAAATGATTTGCTTGCCGATGTTGTTCAAAGATTTAGACGATCTATCACTACTCAAGGTAAAATTCATAAACTAGCTAAAATTAGTATTGATGATTGTAAAATATTTGAGGAGCTACTAACAAAGTATTCTAAATACGAGCATTCTCAATCTTATGAAACACCAACTCCCTTGCCTGAACCAGATGAACTAAAAGAGGATATGGAAAGCATAAAAAACTGGGTGACTGAGTTTAATAAACGTAGAAATTAGTTCAATTCAAACAAACTTTTTTAATGTGAAAATAAAATAGGATACAAAGGAGTATAAAGTAATTGCTAAGCGAAAAGGAAAAATATCATCAATCAATTGCACTTGAATTTAAAAACAAGATTGATAGGTTAGGCTTTTTTTTACCTTTTGAAAACGGAACTATCTATCATAAATTTCGTTCAGGGGTAGAAGAAGGGTTGCCTATAAATGATATCAAGGATATTCTAAAAGAACTTTTTACAAAAGAAGTGGGTAAAAACGGAATGTGGGATATATTTGTAACTAGTTTATTAGAAGAAGACCCAAACGAATATATGAGAGCAAATATACAGAATAGTAATGGTAATACAGATGAATCACAAAACAGATTAAAAAATAGGCGGAATATATTAACACACTATTTCACGAATAATGATTTGAATATTGATAAAATAATTTATTTATACAATAAAATAAGAACTTTAACACCCAGAAATGTACAAAATTATCCTGAGGGAAATTACAGAGAATACTTACTAATTGAACATTTAAGAAAAATATTGCCATCTACAGTTGAAGTTGGAACAGGATTTATAATTGATGAAAATTATCATACTACTAACCAAATTGACATAATAGTATATGATGCTAACATTGCCCCACTATTTAGATCAGGAGACTTAGTAGTTGTAGTGCCTAAAAGTGTTTTTGGGATTATTGAAGTGAAAACTACACATTACCCAAATAAATTAAATGAAGAACTAAAAAAGGCAAATCAAAATTTTGAACTTATAAAGAAAAGTATTGGAAATGAAAATCGTACGGAAATTTTTAACGGTATTTTTTATTTTAAATCGAGTTTAACTGTTAAAAATATTGAAGATAGCTGTAAAACTGTACAAGTATTACGTGAATTTGAAGAAGAATCTTTTGTTGCTAATCATATTGCTTTTGGAGATTCCGTATTCGTTAGAAAAAATTATAGCTCGTTTTCATTTTATGATATGAAAGAAGGAAATTTAGCATTTGCATATTTTTTCTCGAATTTAATCGATATAATTATGCGTAAAAAAAATTTAACTAATGAAGCTTTATCTAAATTTATTTTTCCTATTGATGGAGATGGTGGAAAAGAAGGAAGAAAAATTATTTAATACTTTTATTTATTATTTAAAATAGCCTAATGAATTTTAAAAGGAACATAAAACAGTAATGTATAAAGTCCACCCAATAGGGAAAATTCTTGCTCATTTCTCAAAATAAATAGTTAGTAAACCACCAACATCTTTTGTGTTGCCACATACGCTCTACACATACAGTGGATGTCACAACTCATCCTGAAAAAAGGGTAGCATTCTTTCGAATGCTGCCCTTTTTTATAACCCTCTACCGCCGCAATAATTTTAAATGTTTTTAAATGATTTTTACGAAACACCTGTTCCTATTTCTGGATAATAAAACATATGTTTGGTTATTCTATGGGGAAAGAATAGGAGGCAATTATAATGATAATAAATGCAGAACATATCGCTATACAATTACTGGAACAGGGGATTTATCAGGAATACAAGAAAGCTGAAAAGAATTTAAAATTAATCAAGGAAGAATTTCGTAATCGATTACATTCTTACGAGGGGAACAGAATTGAATTTCTCAAACATAATTTGGTGGCGAAGTTTACTCGAAGAAAAAAATATCATTATACAGATCAATTTGCTTTAAATGATTATTTGCATAACATAGGTATCCTTCCTGCTGTTGTAAAGATCTCTCATAAATGTATTAAAGATAATCCGGATTTAGTTAAAAGACTAGAACCTTTCCAGCAACAAGATAAATTTTATGTAAGACCTACTTTGAAGCCTGAGGGAAGGATAGATATAATCGCACCTAGTGTTACTCCTTTGGAAAATTTGGATATCGATAGTCTTGCCGTTTTGTTTAACAGGTTCTATGAAATCCACAAGAAAATGCAATATTTATATGATATGGCCAAGCAAAGAATGTTAAATTGCCCAATTCTTCAAAAGGAAAAAAAAATCAACTTTAAATACGGGAGCCTTTCTCTTATTAAATGCCAACCTGAATATGACTCCTATAAGATTTTTAATGATTTTGGTGCTGAATTTTTAATAAATTATGGACAGGTTTCCCTTGAAAAGTTGCAAGAGTATATGTTAAAGGGAATTTTGTCTCAACGAGTTATTGATCGATACAGGGTTGTCATAGACATTTTACTTTCATTTCACTTACTTCCTTTAGATGTCGAGCAACAAATGCTAGAAAGATTTCATAACAAGCGTATTATCGTTTCTTTAAATTCCTATCTATCAAGTCGTAGTGTAGACTCTTAAAAAAGAACAAATATTTTTTAATAGGGGGCGGTTTTTATGGACGAAAAGAACTCTTTCCAATCCGGTTATCACCAAGGATTTAGTGATGGTTTTCTCCAAGGTCAGGAGCTATTTAAAAAACAAATTTTAGAGCGTATGAGAAATCAGGAATTAATCATTAAACAGCTATCATCAATAAAAATTAGCAGAAACTATAGGTCACGGCAGGAATTTTGACAACAAAAACGGCTGATTTTTGTCCTGATAATTGTTACTTCTTTCTAAGAAAGTACGGACTAGTACCAAACTTTCTCTGTATAAAAAATGTCATATTGTATCCAAATCTAGCAGTATCAAAAAATACTTTTTAATTTATCTAATTGGTAAGGGATTATTTAATTTTTTCGAAATTAACAATAGGATAGGAAATCATTAAATTTCTAAATCAATAGTCTTATTGGTTTTGATTATTTAATACCCAAGAAATATTTTAATATAACTGGCAGTGTGCTCATTCATCTATCGGTAGGCGATTGGATAATGCAAAAAAGACGTAAAAAAATTGTTAGAGTTTCCCGTCAACCTCGCTCACGACTTACCATCGTGATGTCATCCCGTTAGAAGGGAATTAATTTCCCCAGATTGATCCTAATACGCCTTCCATTTTTGGTTATTAGGACTCAAACATCCCGTGCTCGTTGCAAATTGCAAGGTGGGTTGTGGTACGTTTCGTGGTGAAACGGTTGGTAAAGCGAGACCTGGGCGACTCAGAAGTGCATTTGGTGCACTTTCTGGTACTACAATATAACGGCGGCTCCAAACGCAAAACAGGAGTTTTCTAATAATGCCGAATTCTACCCTTAAAGTGAAGGGTGAATTCTGGGCTTCACCACCACATATCAGGTTAGTTAAAAGTTAATAAATAAGAATCATCATCAATTTCTTAAAATAAATATATCAATACCTAAAAGATAAACGGGGGCTTTACTTAAATAAGAGTAAAGCTTTTTCTTTACTATTCAAGTAAAGGTTAGGTTATCAGAAGAAGGTTTTAATTAAAAAGGTACAAATAATTGCTTAATGAGAATCGCGATAATATATATGGTCATTCTAAAAGAAGGAGGGATGATCTTGTTATTTCGGATATTATTACTGCTGATATTATTCAGTTATAAATTTTCTTCTATTGCTAGTGCAGAAGCACCACTTACTGCTGCATTTATCCGTGAACACCAACTATGGATAAAAAAGGGAGATCAAGAAATACAACTTACA
>NZ_NULG01000048.1 GCF_002577195.1 Bacillus sp. AFS041924 | reverse complement strand
ACTTGAGCCTCCTTTAGCAAGCCTTTAGGGGTCTCAAGTTTCCCGCATTTCCCATAGGAGTCTTCGCACCTTCCATTTCAATTAGTCTCGAATTTAACTAGAATCAACAATTAATATTAACAGAGCCAAATTATAAAAAAATAGATAGATAAAGGGTTTAGGTTATAGTATTTAAATCTATTTAAATCTCTTTAATAAATGTAAATGTTTGCATTAATAATCAATCTTGTTAAAATAGAAAATGTAAGCGGTTTAACAAGACTGAGAGTAGTTGTTAAAAATCCAATGAAATTTTTAGTGGAAAAAAATGCACACGGTTGCACTTATTTAGAAACGTATTCAAAGTTTTGAAATTTCACTTACCGCATTAGATTATTCAGTCTTTTTGACCTGCAATTTTTAAGTTTTTATTTTTAGTTCAATTAAGCATAGCCTTTGGACTAGCAGTTCTTTAATGAATTTTAACGTTTTTAAGATTTCAATTTATACATAATCTAGGAGGGACTTAAATGGAGCAAAAATGGTGGCATAATAGTGTAGTTTATCAAATATATCCTAGAAGTTTTATGGATAGTAATGCTGATGGTATTGGGGATTTAAAAGGAATTATTGAGAAGCTTGATTATTTAAAGCTTTTAGGAATAGATGTTATTTGGCTGAGTCCTGTTTATAAATCGCCTAATGATGATAATGGCTACGATATTAGCGATTATTGTGACATTATGGAAGAGTTCGGTACGATGGATGACATGGATAAATTAATTTCTGAAGCAAAAAATCGTGGAATTAAGATAGTTATGGATTTAGTCGTAAACCATACTTCTGATGAGCATCCATGGTTCATTGAATCACGAAAAAGTAAAGATAATCCATATCGAGATTATTATGTATGGAGAGATCCTGCTAACGGAAGGGAACCAAATAATCTTCCTTCTGTATTCAGTGGAAGTGCTTGGGAATTTGATGAACAGACTGGTCAATACTTCTTGCATTTATTTAGTAAAAGGCAGCCTGATTTAAATTGGGAGAATCCAAAAGTTCACGAAGAAGTGTATAACATGATGAACTTCTGGCTTGATAAAGGAATTGGTGGGTTCCGTATGGATGTAATCGATTTAATCGGAAAAATTCCTGATCAGGAGATTACAGCAAACGGTCCAAAACTACATGAATATTTACAAGAGATGAATAAAAAAACTTTTGGAAATCGTGACGTTTTAACAGTAGGTGAAACTTGGGGAGCAACTCCTGAAATTGCAAAGCTTTATTCGGATCCAGCTCGAAATGAATTAAGTATGATTTTTCAATTTGAGCATATAGGACTTGATCAACAAGAAGGAAAAGAAAAATGGGATTTAAAGCCTTTAAACTTGTTGGAGCTTAAAGAAGTATTTAATAAGTGGCAAACACAGCTTGATGGGAAGGCTTGGAACAGTTTATTCTGGAATAATCATGATTTACCACGAATTGTTTCTAGATGGGGCAATGATGAGGAATATCGAATTGAAAGTGCGAAAATGCTTGCTACAATCCTTCATTTAATGCAAGGTACACCTTATATTTACCAAGGTGAAGAGATTGGGATGACAAATATTCGTTTCGAAAACATTGAAGAGTATGACGATATTGAAACAAAAAATATGTATAATGACCGTATTGCAAAAGGATACAAGCATGAAGATATAATGAAATCTATTTATACAAAAGGTAGAGACAATGCTCGTACTCCTATGCAATGGAGTGGAGAAAAACATGGTGGTTTTACAAATGGAAATCCATGGTTAACAGTTAATCCAAATTTTAATGAAATAAATGTGGAGCAATCGATTAATGACCCAGATTCAATATTCCATCATTATCGCCAGTTAATCCAACTGAGAAAACAATTCTCTGCAATCGTTTATGGATCTTTTGAAATGCTAGCAAAAAAAGATGAAAAAGTATTTGCTTATTCAAGACAAGATCATGATGCAAAACTGTTAATTGTAGCTAACTTTACAAACGAAGAATCAGAATTCAGCTATAAAAATCAATACGACGAAGTAAGTATATTATTAAGTAATTATAAGGATTCAAGTTTAGCTATTGATAAGCTAAGCTTAAGACCGTATGAAGCAATTATTTTTAAAATTAAATAATAAATTTATTAAAAATAGTTTGACATTTTAAACTGTACTCGTATATGATAAGATTATCAAATAAGAAGGAGGTAGGTTAACATGATGATTGTAAGAAAATTAAACGCAGGAGCAACACATAATTTCATAATGATTATGAACCCTATCTCTACGCAGGACGGACCACGTTGAAATTTAGATTTCAATTGACGAACTAGCCATGGGTTTATATTTCCCATGGCTTTTTTGTGCCAAAAATAAACAATCAATATTTGTTTGTTTTTTGTCGAAACGTTTCTTTATGGCCATGGGGTATGGAAAATTATCCCATGGCCTTTTTATTGTCAAAAAAAAGTGGAGGGTTGCGTAGAGTTAGGTTAATTGATAAAAGGGAGGTATAACATTGTCTCGAATTTTAAAATATGTCTTTAGACATAAGCTTTCATTTATTATTGGTTCTATTTCAATGATTTTAGTTATTGGTGTGGATCATTTAATTCCTTATTTACAAATGGTTTTAATTGATGATGGTATTACAAAAGGAAAAACATCTGTCGTTCTTCCAGTTATTGGAGGTATTATCGGTGTTACGATCATCAAATCAATTTTTGGTTATGTAAAAGAATATCTATATGACTTAGTAAGTTCGAAAGTACATGAAGATATCAAAAATGATATGTTCAAGCATATTCAAAGCTTTGAGTTTAAGTATTTTGACTCAATGAATACTGGAGAATTACTTTCGAGAATTAATGAAGATGTGGAAAATATATGGCAAACAATTGCGTTTGGACTAAGATTATTTATCGAAAATATCATTTATTTTACTGTCAGTACAATTATCCTATTCGTGATCGATTGGAAATTGGCATTAATTTGTTTAGCAATTATGATCCCGATTGGATATATGGGAACACGTTTGAATCGATTATTAAATAAAGGTTACGGTAAAATAAGTGACCATACAGCTGAAATTAATACAACAGCTCAACAAAATATTGCGGGTGTAAGATTAGTTAAAGCATTTGCAAGAGAAAAACATGAAACGTTGAAATTTTTAAAAATGAATCGTGGTTTTTATGATTTAAACATGGCGCAAGCAAATACAATGCGTAAATATTTTCCTAATATTGAATTTTTAACAAATATTGCGCTTGTGGCTATGATCATTATTGGTGGATATTTTGTTTTACAACGTAGTATGACGCTAGGTGAACTTGTTGCATTTAGTGGTTACATTTGGAACTTAATTTGGCCGATGAGAATGTTAGGTTGGTTAACAGATATACTTTCTAAAAACCAAGCTTCTGCGAAGAAGATTTTTGAAATTTTAGATCGTAAAACTGAAATCGAAAATAAAGAAGGGGCATACACACCTAATCTTGTTGACGGTTCAGTGGAATATAAAAATGTTAACTTTAAATACAACGATGAAATCGTCTTAAAAAATATTAATCTATATATTCCAAGTGGTAGTAAAGTAGCAATTATGGGGACGACAGGTGCTGGGAAATCTTCAATTCTTCATTTAATCGGTCGCTCATACGATGTGGCTGAAGGAGAAGTATTAGTTGATGGTGTAAATGTGAAAGATTTTAATCTAACATCATTACGTCAAAATATGTCTCTAGTTTCCCAGGACACATTCCTATTCTCAGATACGATCGAAAACAATATTAAACTAGGAAACCCTGAAGCTACAATGGAAGAAATCCGCGAGGTATGCCGCATTGCGTGTTGTCTAGACTTTATTGAAGAGCTAGAAGAAGGATTCAACACTGAAATTGGAGAACGTGGAATTGGATTATCTGGTGGCCAAAAACAACGTATTTCAATTGCACGTGCATTATTACGAAATGCTCCAATACTAATTTTAGATGATGCAACTTCTGCGCTAGATATGGAAACTGAGTATGAACTATTACACAATTTAAATAAACGTTTCTCGCATAGTACAACATTTATTATTGCGCACCGTATTTCAGCAGTAAAAAATGCCGATTTAATCTTATTCGTTGAAAATGGGGAAATTGTTGAAAAAGGAAATCATAAGCAATTATTAGATAAAAAAGGTAGATACTTTGAAGTTTACGAAGAACAATTCAAAGATTTTGAAACAGTGGAAAGTGGGGTGGTCTAATGGCACAAAATACGGTAAACCGTGATGAAGACCAACTAAATCGGAGTAAAACCGAGCTAATTCTTAGGCTCGGGACATATTTAAAACCTTATAAATTAAAAACATTTGCAGTAATTTGCCTAATGTTATTTGTAATGGTAATTGGTATATTGAACCCATATTTACTGAAAGTAGCGATTGATACAAATATTAAAAATCACGATGTAAAAGGGCTAGTACTAATTGGAGTTGTATTATTAGCACTAAATTCCTTAGCAATGATCGCATCAAAAGTACGTTGGACGATGATTAGCTCAGTTACGAATAATATATTAGTAAATATTCGCCATGAGCTGTATACACATATTCAAAAACTTTCATTTACGTTTTTTGATAATCGTCCGGTAGGAAAAATTTTGGCTCGTGTAATGGGTGACATTAGTGCACTTCAAAATTTATTCAACCAAAGTATTCAAACATTAATACCAGAATTACTAAGTTTAGTTTGTGTTACGGTAGTCATGTTTGTATTAAATGTTAAACTCGCAATTGCATCTATGTCCATCCTTCCATTTTTGGCGGTTGCAATGTTTTTTATTGAAACACGTGCACGTAAAAGATGGGATGATTATCGTAAGAAACGCTCAAATTTAATTGCGTTTATTCATGAAGATTTTTCAGGGATAAAAGTAGTTCAATCCTTTGCGAAAGAAAAAGATAAAGAAAAAGACTTCAAAGAAAAGGTTTCAGTATTAATGGGCTCATTCATGAGAGCAGTAAAAATGAATGACTTCTTTTGGCCATTAGTTGAACTTTCATGGGGTGTTGGAACTGTCATTGTATTTTATGTTGGCTATAAGCTAGTAACTAGTCAAGAAATTGAAGTCGGTACATTAATCGCGTTTTCAATGTATATTGGTATGTTCTGGCGTCCAATTATGAACTTATCAAACTTTTATAATACATTAATCTCAAACTTTTCGGCAGCTGATCGTATTTTTGACATTATGGATATTGATCCTGAAATCATTAGTGAAGAAAATGCACCAGCAATTCCAAGAATTAATGGTGAAGTTCAATTTAGAAATGTGACTTTTGGTTATGATGAAAATTCAACCGTATTAAAAAATGTCAATTTTACAATTAATCCTGGAGAAAAAATCGCATTAGTAGGCGCAACAGGTGCAGGTAAAACGACGATTGTATCACTATTAAGCCGTTTCTATGATCCATTAAAAGGTGAAATTTTAGTTGATGGAAAAGACATAAAAAAAGTAGATTTAGAGTCATATAGAAGTCAAATGGGAATTATGCTACAAGATACATTCCTATTCTCAACTTCAATTATGGAAAATATTCGATACGGTAAATTAAATGCAACAGATGAAGAAGTAATTGCTGCGGCAAAAGCAGTCCATGCACATGATTTTATTATCAAAATGGAGAATGGATATGACACTGACGTAAATGAAAGAGGCTCAAGACTTTCTTTAGGTCAAAGACAATTAATCTCTTTTGCTCGTGCTCTATTAGCTGATCCTAGAATTTTAATACTTGATGAGGCTACTTCTAATATCGATACACATACAGAAAAACTTGTCCAAAATGGGATCGAAACGCTATTAGAAGGTCGAACTTCATTTGTAATTGCTCACAGATTATCGACAATTCGTGATTGCGATAAAATCATGGTAATTGGAAATGGAAATGTTGAAGAAAGTGGAACACATGAAGAGTTATTAAGATTAAAAGGACATTATTATAAGTTATACATGGCGCAGTATAGCTTCATAAATGATGGAGCTTAATGACCTGTATTGTTTAATTGGAGCAAATCCTTTAAGGATTTGCTTTTTTCTATGCCAGAAGGTTAAAAATAGAACTTTTGAAATGAATTATTACTAATTTTTAATATAAGAATTAATTCTATGAATCTTGAAAAGTCAACTTAATATATGTAGAAGAAATATCTTTATTTTCTGGTTTTTACTAATGATAGAATATTAGTAATTAAATATTATTTAGTAAATGGAGGTAAAGTATGAAACTTAATTATGAAATTAATTTGGATGATTATATTGAATTTAATTTGCATCATTTAAAAAACTCAAAAACTGTTCAAAAATCGTTAACTAATAATCGGATAGCTGTGAGTCTAATCTATTTAGTAATACCATTTTTAATTTCTTTTCTATTTAAGCAACCTATTTCCGGTTATTTACTTGCCTTTTCGTTAGCAGCGATTGTTTTTTTCATTTATTTTCCAAAGTTATATTACAGATCAACTAAAAATAAAATGATTAAACTTCTAAATGATAAGAGAAACGAATCATTATTCGGCGAACATTCTCTTAAGGTTGATGAGAATGGGATTAAAGAAATTACAAAATCAAGCGTTCATGAAATAAAATGGGATAATATCGTTGAAATAAAGGGAACAAAGAATTACTTTTATATTTACGTTTCAAGTATGAAAGCCATTATCGTACCATTAGAAGCAATAAAAGATGATATGGAGAAGTTATTACAATTTTATAGAAAATATAATATTCAAGTTTTATATTGTTAAAAATTACTGGGTAATTGATATTAATATTTTTAAACACTAAAAGTTCAAGTTAATTATTTAGCTTGAACTTTTCGTGCTGTTGAAAAATTCTTGTCTATAAATCAACAATATTTTTCGATGTAAAGGAAGCGCTATATGATTTTGATTTTCACTACAGGTTGCTCGCTTTCCATGGGGCGATTTCAAAAACAAATTATCATTAAAACCATCAAATAAATAAAACTTTATTATCATATATTTAGATTAGTGTAAGCTTTATCTATTGACTGATATATATTTAAACACTCTTAAAAGTTCAAGTTGTTATCTAACTTGAACTTTTTTAACTGTGATCTTTCATTCTTAATCAAGAAAGATGAATTATGGTAAAATGAACAAAAAGGGGGATACTCAATTGGACAATTTGGTAAAAGTTTCAGTACGAACGCTAGTTGAGTATGCTCATACAGCGGGAAGTATAAATGTTGGATATAAAAGTTCAGTTTCATTAACTGAAGGTACAAAGGCACATCAAAAAATACAGAAAGAATATGGGGAGCTGGATGTAAAAGAGCGGCCTATATCTGGTAGCATAGCTTTTGAACAATTGGAGTTTCAAATTGAAGGACGTTGTGATGGATTATTATTTCAGGACGAACACTACATAATAGAAGAAATTAAATCGACAATGAAGGATTTGAATGAAATAAATGAAAATTCTTATCCTGTTCATTGGGCGCAAGCGAAAGTATACGGATATTTTATTTGTGAAGAATTACAGCTTGAAAAGATTACACTACGACTTACATATATTAATATTTTAACCGAACAAAAAATCAGCTTCGATCTTTTGTTTACAATGGATGAATTAACAACATACTTATATAAAATGCTGGAAGCTTACTATCCTTATGCGAAATGGAAATACGATCATATTGAATTAAGAAATCAATCAATAAAAGAATTAAATTTTCCATTTCCTTCTTTCAGAAAAGGTCAGAGAAAATTAGCGGGTGCCGTTTATCAAACGATTCAGGAGGGAAATAATTTATTTGCTGTAGCGCCAACTGGAATTGGAAAAACAGTTTCAACCATATTTCCAACTGTTAAAAGTATGGGTGAGAGTAGTATAAATCGATTGTTTTACTTAACATCGAAAACAATTACTAGGACTGTTGCTGAAGAAGCATTTAAGCGAATGACAGATCAAGGACTATGTATTTCGTGTACGACGATTACAGCAAAAGATAAAATTTGTTTTAAAGAAGAAACAATTTGTCAAAAGGATTATTGTGAGTTTGCAGAAGGCTATTATGATCGAATAAACGATGCAGTACTTGATATTCTTTCATCGGAAAAAGCGCTAACTCGTGAGAAAATTGAAGAATATGCTCGCAAACATACAGTCTGTCCATTTGAATACTCATTAGATTTATTAAATTCTTCAGATGCTATTATTTGCGATGTTAATTATATTTTTGATCCTAGAGTATCATTAAAACGATTATTTGATGAACATAAACGAAGTTCAGTTTTATTAATTGATGAGGCACATAATTTGGTTGATCGCGCGAGAGAAATGTATTCTGCAAGTTTATTCAAATCTAAATTCTTAGAGTTGAAAAATAGATTTAAACATTCAAAAGATGAACTGTATGTCTGTATTAATGAAATTAATAAGCGGTTTATTGAAATAAGGAAGAAATGGAAGGATGTTGTAACACCTGTTTCAAAAGAACTAGATGAAGATTTAATTGAATTTCTCTATATATTTAATGAGATAGTAGAAATAAAATTACAGGAAATGGACGATGATGAAAATAGGCAGATCTTACTTGAAACCTATTTTGAAGCACTTAACTTTGTCAAAATTAGTGAATTTTTTGATGGAAATTATGTATGTTACTACGAACTATATAAAAGTGAGGTTCATATAAAATTATTCTGCCTTGATCCTTCTAAAGTAGTAAACGACGTCATAAAAAGATTTCGATCTACAATTTATTTTTCGGCTACTTTAACGCCAGTTCAATATTTTCAGGATATGCTTGGCGATCAAAATCGCGATTATACAATTATGGTCGATTCACCTTTTCAAAAAGAACAACTGCAAGTTACGATTAATCCTTTATCAACTCGATATCAAGATCGTGAAAGAAATTTAGAAAGATTAATTGATTTGATTTATAAAGATATTACAAAAAGAAAAGGGAATTATTTAGTTTTCTTTCCGTCATATCAATATCTCATTCAAAGTGTTGAATTATTTCAAGTTAAGTACTCAAATATAAATCTAATCGTTCAAGAAAATGGGATGACTGAATCTGAGCGAGAAGAGTTCCTTTTACATTTTGATAGTCTTAATGAGGAAACATTAGTTGGATTTGCTGTATTAGGCGGAATTTTCTCTGAAGGTATTGATTTAAAGGGCGATCGCTTAAACGGTGTCGTAGTAGTTGGTGTAGGATTGCCACAAATTTGTTTAGAAAGAAATATATTAAAAGATCATTTTAATTCGGTTGGAAAAAATGGGTATTATTATGCATATGTCTTTCCGGGGATGAATAAAGTAATGCAAGCAGGTGGAAGAGTCATCCGATCTGAGACAGATGAAGGGACTTTATTACTAATTGATGACAGATATAAGAGTGCACTTTATAAAAATTTACTACCTGAAGAATGGAAATGAAAAACGAATAATTAAATAATTTGAAAAAAACAATTGATAATTATCAGAGTTTTTAATATACTTAACAATATAATTTAATAATCTTATCAAGAGCGGTGGAGGGACTGGCCCGACGAAACCCGGCAACTCTAGTGAAAACTAGAAAGTGCTAAATCCTGCAGGTATATAACCTGGAAGATAAGAGCGATATGTTTAATTTCGAGACATAACCACTTCTTATTTTTTAGGAAGTGGTTTTTTATTTGACTAAAATGGAGGATTTTATAATGACGAATACAAAAGAAGCTTTAAACACGAAGAAAAAATCAATTGAAACGGTAGCTGTTCATGGTAGTAAAGGATATGATCCATTAACTGGAGCTATTAGTTATCCGATTTATCAATCTGCTACATTTAAACATGCTGGACTTCATCAATCAACTGGATATGATTATGCAAGATTACAAAATCCAACAAGAGAAGAAGTCGAGAATACAGTAGCTAAATTAGAAAGTGCAAATTATGGAGTTGCCTTTTCAACTGGTAATGCAGCTGTTACTGCAGTACTAAGCTTATTTAAAAAAGGTGATCATTTAATTGTTTCAGATGATTTATACGGTGGTACATATCGTTTATTCGAAGAAATCTATTCGCCATATGGACTTGAGCATAATTTTGTTGATACAACTGAAATCGAAAATATTCTTAATTCACTTCAGCCAAATACGAAAGGAATCTTTATTGAAACTCCTTCAAATCCAATGATGAAGGTAACTGATTTAAAAAGAGTTGTAGAGATTGCGAAGGAAAGAGATATTCTAGTAATCGTTGATAATACATTTTTAACACCTTATTTCTTTAGACCAATCGAATTAGGAGCAGATCTTGTTGTTCATAGTGGAACTAAGTATTTAGGTGGTCATAATGATACACTTGCTGGCTTTGTCGTGACCAATTCGGAATATACTAATGAGCGAATTCGCTATTATCAAAAATCGACTGGTGCAACCTTAGCGCCATTTGATTCATGGTTAATCTTACGTGGAATAAAAACACTACATTTACGTATGGAGTATAGCCAAAAAAATGCAATCGTACTTGCAAAGTTTTTAGAAAATCATCCGAATGTTACAGAAGTGTATTATGTAGGTTTACCAACGCATAAAGGTTATTCAATTATAAAAGAACAAGCGACTGGTTTTGGTGCAATGATTTCATTTAAAGTGAAAGATTTACGTTTAGTTGAACAAGTTTTAGGAAGTGTAAACGTAATTACGTTTGCAGAAAGCTTAGGTGGGGTTGAATCACTAATTACGTATCCTCATACTCAAACTCATTCAGAAATGCCAGAGGAATTTAAGAGAAAGCTTGGTCTAGATGACCATACACTAAGATTATCAGTGGGAATTGAACATATCGATGATTTATTAAATGACTTAGAAAATGCATTGGGGTGATGAATATGCAATTTGGAACTAAATTAATTCATAATGGAAATGAAGTAGATCCGACGACGGGCGCATTAAGTATTCCTATTTATCAAACTTCAACATTTCATCAGTTTGATATTGAGAATTTTGGAAAATATGACTATGCAAGAAGTGGGAACCCAACCAGAGAAGCTTTGGAAAATACAATTGCAAAATTAGAAAATGGTGTGCGCGGTTTTGCATTTTCATCAGGTATGGCAGCAATCTCATCTGTTTTGTCTTTGTTCTCAGCTGGAGATCATATTATCATTTGTGAGGATGTTTATGGTGGGACATTTAGAATAGCTACAAAAGTATTAAATCGCTTCGGAATCGAATTTACATTTGTGGATGCATCTAATTTACTGGAAATTGAAGCGGCAATAAAACCACATACAAAGGGACTTTATTTAGAGACACCATCTAATCCACTCTTGAAAATTACTGATTTAAGCGGAGCAATCAAAATTGCAAAAAAGGATGACATTCTTGTCATTGTAGATAATAGTTTTTTATCACCTTATTTTCAAAAACCTTTAGACTTAGGAGCAGACATTGTCGTTCATAGTGCAACAAAATTTATTGCAGGACACAGCGATGTAATCGGAGGCTTAGCAGTTGTAAATTCTGAAAAACTTGCACAAGATTTATATACGATTCAAAATTCATTCGGTGCCATTTTAGGTCCACAAGACTGTTGGCTTACATTAAGAGGGTTAAAAACACTAAAAGTACGTATGGATGCATATGAACAAACAGCATCAAAATTAGCAAATTGGCTACTTGAACAAGAAGAAGTTGAGGATGTCTATTACCCAGGTTTAAAAAATCATCCTGGTCACGATGTTCATTTTGAGCAAGCTTCTGGAGGAGGAGCGGTCCTCTCATTTACATTAAAAACAATTGAACAAACGACGAAGTTCCTTCAAACAGTCGAAAATGTAGCCGTTGCAGTTTCACTTGGCGGGGTAGAGACAATTGTTTCATATCCTGTGAAGATGTCTCATGCTGCTATACCTGTTGATGTTCGTGAAAGATTAGGTGTAAAAGATACGCTAATAAGAGTTTCCGTTGGATTAGAGGATCTTGAAGACTTAATCTCAAGTTTCCGAAAAGCATTAAATGCAGGAGCAAGGGAAAAGCAGGTAGTGCAGGGAACAGGAAAATCGAATAATTAAGGGTACTATTACAAAATGATGCGAACACAAATTGAATAATATTGATAAAGTTGTGAACTACGTTGATATATGACTAATACTCGTTAATAAATAACTAATACTCGTTGATAAATCAATAAATCTCATTGATATAATACTAAACCCGGTTGATATAGTATAATTCATGAAAATAATGCTGTATGATGGTAATAACCGAACAATAAATAGTTAAATAAAGCGGAATATACGTCCGATCAGAGTAGAAGCACAAAATCCCACAAGTCTCTTGTGGGATTTATACATATATTTATTTGATTTTGCGGTTTTATAAATCAGTGTAGAAGTTGAGTTCATATAAAACTACCTTTAAGAAATATGAATTATTCAAACTGATTTGGTTATGAAAGGAATATTTCCCCATCACCAATTTCCTCTTGAATTACCTCAGATGCACCAATTAGTGTTAATGCGTTACCAACTATTTGAATTGAATCGGAAAGTACAATTTTTCTTTGTAACTCAAGTAAATCTATTTTATCTGAAGTGAACAATTGCTTAGAAACGTGAAAAGCAATGGATAATTGACCAGCTGTACCAATCCACATTCCTGATAATATATCTCTTTTCCCTTGAAAGATTGGATCTTTGTCGATTGTATATAATTTTGATAATGCAATCGTTTCATATAATTGTGCTACAGCTTTAACCCATGATACAGCAACAATTTGTCTTTCAAGACTTGATTGCAATTCGTCATCTTCTGAATTAGATTTCTGATAATGGTCATTACCTTCCTTTACCTTGAAATTTTCTTCTAGCATCTTTTCCAACTCCAATATAAAATCTGTTATTTATATAACTATTCAAGTTGACGTAATTGTGTTTCTGTCAGGTCGGTTATTTTCGAATTAGAAAAGTTAACTTTTACTTAAAATGTGCTAATAGTATGATCTAAATAATTGATTTTAAAATTTGAATTGTCTAATTTTGGACAGAAAATCCAGTTGACTATAGTCATGAAAGGATGAAAAGGTTTCACTTGTATTAATAAACGAATTATTTTTGAATAAAATATTGGAAATGTTCGTATTTTTACTTGAAACGCTTTCGTATTGATGGTATTCTATTTTAGGTTGATCAAATGAACAAATTTAAACCTTATTTGGAGGTATATATATATGTATGACGTTTTAGTTGTTGGTGCAGGGCCAGCTGGAATCTTTACTTGTTATGAATTAACTTTAAAAATGCCGAATGCTAAAGTATTACTTGTTGATAAAGGACATGATATATTCGCAAGACATTGCCCAATTTTACAAAAGAAAATTGAAAAATGTCCGCCTGCTGCAGGTAAAAAAGAATTTTCAGGATGCTTACCAGCTTGTTCAATTACTAATGGTTTTGGTGGCGCTGGAGCGTATTCAGATGGAAAATTTAATATTACAAGTGAATTTGGTGGATGGATGACAGATTACTTATCAGACTCACAAGTAGTAGAATTAATAAAATACGTTGATGAAATCAATCTACAACATGGAGCGACTGAATCGATTACTGATCCATTAACAGAGGAAGTAAGAGATATTGAACGTCGTGGTTATGCTGCAGGACTAAAATTATTACGTGCTCAAGTTCGTCATTTAGGAACTGAGCAAAACTTAGAAATTTTAAAAAGTATATATGAATATTTAAAAACGAAAATTGAAATGAGATATAAAACTGAAGTAGAGGACTTATTAACTGAAAAGGTTGAGGGTACTCATAATGTTAGAGGGATTAAATTAAAAAATGGTGAAGAATTAAAAGCTGAGAAAGTTGTAATTGTACCAGGTCGTGATGGCTCAAAGTGGTTAACTGATGTTATGAAAAAACGTCGTCTTAAAATGTCAACGAACCAAGTTGATATTGGTGTTCGCGTTGAAACTTCAAATGTTGTAATGGAAGAAATTAATAAGCACTTATACGAAGGGAAATTTGTATTTAATACTAGCGTGGGTACAAAAGTCAGAACATTCTGTAGTAATCCATCTGGACACGTAGTAGTTGAAAACCATTCAGGTATTATGACTGCTAATGGACACGCATATAAGGACCCTAAATTAGGAAGTCCAAACACAAACTTTGCATTATTAGTATCTCATCAATTCGCAGAACCGTTTGATAAACCAAATGAGTACGCACATGAGGTTTCACGCCTTGCAAACATGCTTTCGCACGGTGGCGTAATTGTTCAAAAATATGGAGATATTTTAAGAGGTCGCCGTTCAACTGAAAAACGTATTAAAGAAGGATTTTTAGAACCGACTTTAAAAGAGGCAGTACCAGGAGACTTAGGTTTAGTATTACCATACAATACAATGAAAAGTTTAATTGAAATGGTTGAAGCATTAAATCATGTTACACCAGGTATCGCTGCAGAACATACACTATTCTACGGCGTAGAAGCAAAATTCTACTCAGCGCGACCAAAATTAAATGAACACTTTGAAAGCGAAATCTCTGGCTTATATCTAGGTGGAGATGGAGCAGGAGTAACTCGTGGTTTAGCTCAAGCAAGTGCATGTGGCGTATGGATCGCACGTGATATCGTTACGAAAATTGGAAGTAAAGAGAAAGAATTAGTTACGGTTTAATACTTTATTTGACAAACCACTAATGCATTTTAAAAAGCATTAGTGGTTTGTTTTTTTTTCTTATAAAATTTTATTTTACAGTTTAGCTTAATATGGAATTAACGTTATCTATTAGAAGGTATATAATTAATTTTAAAAAAACTAAATGGAGTTGATCTCTTGAATTCAAAAGCTAAATATCAAACGTGGATTCGAATTTATAAACTAATTATATTTTTAGTAATCACACTTATTCTCCTCTTAATAACAGTAATACCTTTTAATACATACCTGCGAATCTTGTCAGGAATTTTAGCACTCCCATTTATTTATATAACCTTCATACTATCCTATTCGGTCTATCAGTTTGCAGCGATAGGGGGGAATTATCAGTCAAAAATACACGACTTAATTGTTTCCAAAGTGAACTGGGATGGAAATGGGAAGATTCTAGATATTGGAACGGGTAGCGGTTCTCTAATTATTAAACTTGCAAAGGCTTTTCCAAACGCCACTTTAACTGGAATTGATTATTGGGGCGGTAATTGGGAATATTCAAAAGCACAATGCCAACAGAATACAGAAATAGAAGGTGTCGCAAATCAAATTGATTTTCAGAAAGCAAGTGCATCTGAGCTCCCATTTAATGACAATGAATTCGATCTAATCGTAAGTTGTCTTACATTTCATGAAGTGAAAGATCGAAGTAATAAAACGGATGTTATGAAAGAGGCATTTAGAGTATTAAAACATGGTGGGAAATTTGTCTTTCTAGATTTGTTTATGGATGAAAAAATCTTTGGTGACAATAAAGAGCTACTAAATGAATTAAAGAAAAATGGTGTAACTGTATTGTACAGCTCTAAACTTGTTAAAGAGATGAAATTGCCAAGGCTTTTATTAAATAAAAAAGTTTTAGGTAATGCGATGATTTTGAGTGGGAAGAAATGATTTATTAAAAAACTACCAAAAAAGTTTGGAGATAAAGAATCATAAAATGAGGATGTTTAGTATAAATTTAAACAACTTTAGATAAACGAGAATGAGCCGTCATACTCTCTAGGACTATTTTAAAATCCATTGAATATAATTTAGTAGATTTGAATAGAATTGGGGGGAGATGTATGAAAAAAGTTGCACTTTTCTTCTTATGTTTCTTTTTATTGTTTTTATCTTGTTTATCAACCTCAAATGCAGCATCTCGCTATTTAGATCAAATTGAGAAAAATAATCGTAAGGAAATAAATTATTATGTTAAAAATTCAACTGTGTTTCTCGAGCAAAAGGATTTCAACTTAACAAATAAAGACACTAAAGCTGACCAAAAAGTAACGGTGATTGCTGTGAAATACGTTACAGTGAGAGATCATTTCTTTAAAACAGCAAATTATGATACGTATTTACTAGACGAAAAAACTGGAGAAATCTTAGACCCGGAAAATTTTATCTCATCGGACACATATGATGAATTCATAAAACAACATAAAAATGATGGTGAAAATGATTTCAGATGGAAAAATGAGTTAATTGTTTTAATATTAGTGATGATCACAATCATAATCATTCCAATTATTACTTCTAAATTAAATGAGTAAAACAAAGGCTGTTTCGACAGTCTTTTTATTTTGCTACAAATGTCTTTCATAGTGGATAGATATAAAAAAGAACATAATAAATTGGAGCTAAATGTTAGCACCTATTTATTATGTTGTTAGGTTAGTTTAAAATAATTTAAAGGAACTCTTAATGTAAGAATAAGTGATAAATAAATTCTAAAAACTTATGGTTAAAAAGCGAAATGATACCGAATATCCCAATAATAAAGCCAAGTACCCAAATAAGTAATCCGAGGTATACAATGTCGACGTCTATACTTTCCCAAATGGACCAGCCAATAAAGGATAAAATTATTCCAATTAAGATAAGAATTAAGGCTACAATCAAAGTATATCACCAGCCTTTTTCATATTTTATTGTTCGACGTCTCGTAAGATGAACAACAAACATTGAGAACTAAAGACAAGTAGATTTTACGATTTGTAGTAATGATAATTTTATTAGTTAGGAGATAGGAAGATGTTACAGTCAATTGTTCATATAGCCCTAGTTGTAAAAGAATATGATGAAGCAATAGAGTTTTATACGAAGAAACTTCACTTTAATTTAATTGAAGATACATATCAGCCAAAACAGGATAAAAGATGGGTAGTTGTATCTCCACCTGGATCAACAGGAACGACTATTTTGCTGGCAAGAGCTTCTAAGTCGGAGCAAGAGCCATTCATTGGTAATCAAGCTGGTGGGAGAGTTTTTCTATTCTTAGGAACAGATGATTTCTGGAGAGATTATCATGAAATGATTTCAAAAGGAATCGAGTTCGTAAGAGAACCAAAGGAACAAGATTATGGTATAGTTGCAGTTTTTAAGGATTTGTACGGTAATTTATGGGACTTAATACAATTTTGTGAAGGTCATCCATTATCAAAAAGAATAAAATAAAAGTTCCCTTTTCAATTAAGTGAGGATTTGTCGCTTGTAAAAAGTTTGAATAGACTGACAAATCCTCATTACAAAAGGCGCCTCTATTGATATAATTAATTACATAACTTAATAGACTTTAAGAAAATGTCTAGCTTAAATTCTGAGATTATTAGATTGATTTAAAAGAGAAGTGGTTTAAAAAATATAAAAGGCTTACACTATCAAAAGTTCTTTATTGAGAAAAGGAGTGATATAAGCCATTTAGGGAACTGATGCGACAATAAAATTTGTGAAGTTAACTTGCGTGAAAGAACAATATCATAAAAAGAGATGGTTTGACTGGCATCGTAAAATGGGGAGAATGATTAAGTGTTAATGTTACTAGTAGGAATTGGCTGTGTTGCATTTATAATCATTTGTGGTTGGGTCATAAAAAAACTAGATAAATAATAAAATTCCAGAAAAAATATTATTTATAGAATACATAACATTAAAAAAGTAAAACGTGCAAATTTGTTGATTGAATCTATTTAAACTAAGTAGGAGCAAATGAAATGGAAAAAGAGATTTATATCATTAGGCACTGTGAGGCAAAAGGACAGCCATTTGAGGCTAATCTAACTGAACGTGGTTTAAGTCAAGCTAATCATTTAGCAGAATTTTTTTCAAATATAAAAATTGATCAAATTATCTCAAGTCCTTTTTGGCGTGCGATTCAATCAATCGAGCCAACAAGTCATACAAAGAATATCAATATTGTGGTCGATGAAAGATTGTCTGAACGCAAGCTAAGCTCAGGCGATTTACCAGATTGGCTGGAAAAATTAAAAACAACATTTGACGAAATGGAATTGAAGTTTGATGGTGGGGAATCAAGTCAAGAGGCTACTAATCGTGCTATAAGCGTGATCAATCAGATCATCAGTAGTGATCATCAAAAAACGATCGTTGTAACTCATGGGAACTTAATGTCGCTAATTTTAAAGTATTTTAATGAAGACTTTGGTTTTGAAAATTGGAAAAAGTTAAGCAACCCTGATGTGTTTGTATTGAAAGTTAAAAATAACGATATTGTTTATGAGCGATTGTGGCAAGAATTTTAAAGTAGATATTAAAATATTACATAAACTATAAATATATAAAAATAAAAGAACACTACACTAGTTATACGAAATATGTAGTGTTCCTTTATTAATTTTTGAAATTATCCTTTAATAACAAGTGTTTCCCATCCATCATACTCACCATCAAAACTTTCTGAAACTTCAATTAAGAAATCAGTTAGTTCATCAATACTATCAAAATCAACTTTATCAATTCTAGAAATAAGTAGTGTAAATTCAAAATCTTCATCCAAATTAGAAGATCTTTTTTCAATTTTAAAGCCTTCAGTTTTTATTGTGTTAATAAATTCATTCATTTTATTTTGATCATTAAAATGAATCCAGTGTTCTACTGCTCGTGGTAAAACTAATTTGTCGCCTAATTTATTTAAGTGCTCAAGAATATCTGCGTTATCTATACGCTGCATCTGATAACGATTAGGATAAAGGTACTCAAAATAGCACTCCCATAGTTCTTCTTCATCAATACTATAAACTTCAAATTCATATTTATTCGATCTTAGAACTTGATCGGCAGTTTTTAGTAACATTTTTGGATCATTTTCAGAAGTATAATAAATATGTTCTCTAAATCCATCACTCGTTTGTCTTCCTACGTTAAGATAACGGTTTAGATTAATCAGGTTATCAATATCATTGTTGATTTTTTCCAGAAGCTTTGATTCAAATTCACTAGGAAAACCTCGCTCGTCGGGGTTTTTTAATTGTAATTTAATAATAACAACAGTTTGATAATCTTCAATGTTAACTTCCTCAGTAACTCCCATATCTAATGCTACAGTTGCAGGTTTATCATTTATATAACCAAAATATGCATTCCAATAATTAGACATATAACTAACTCCTAATTCAACAAGTAATTTATCGTTTCACCCGTATCTCTAATTCCTCAAGCTTAAGTGATAATTTTTCCTCATCAATCTTAATTTCTAAGTCCTCAAATGTATAGTCTGCAAAATGAGGAATATCAATTGTAATCGCAGACAGCTCTTTACTAATAAAAGTTGAGTCTTTCCCAGCTTCTAATTTCTTTTTGTAGCGATTAAATTTAGCGTCAAGATTATCCATATTTTCATACAATTCTTCAACTGTGTTATAAATTTGAATTAATGGAATTGCGGATTTCTCTCCAACGCCAGGGCAACCAGGAATATTATCACTAGAGTCACCTAATAATGCTTTTACATCAACCCATTGTTTCGGATGGATCCCATAATCATTGCTAAAATGTTCTAAAGAATAAACAATTTCTCCAGTCTTTTGGGCAATGATTTGAGAAGTATGCTCGTTTATTAATTGTAGTAAGTCTCGATCATTACTATAAATATAGCATGTATTTTTAACTGAATTAGACCAGTTATTTGATAAAGTACCCATTAAGTCATCTGCTTCGTATGGTGCCATTTCTAGTTGAGCAATACCGATTTCTTCTAATGCTGTTTTTAAAGTGAAATATTGTTCAATAAGTGGCGATGGCAATTCACCACGAGTTGCTTTATAAAAATCGTATTTATTTCGACGGTCAGTTTCTTCACGTTTTACGTCCCAAGTAACTGCAAGATGAGTAATTTCATGTTCTTTAATTAAGTTAAATAGCTTTGGAATAAAAACTCTTAATGCATTTATATAAACTCCGTCTTTTGTCTTAGAAAGCTGCTCATCACTTCTGCCATAAGAAGTTGCAAAATAACCTCTACTTAATAAGTTAAAGCCATCAATTAATAATAAAGATTGATTTTCCATATTTATAAATCACCTAATATCTATTTATTTAATATAAAAATCATAGCATATTCTACTTAAAATGATAACTGGAGTATTAATACCAATTAAAATGTAAGGCAAATTAATGAAAACGATACAGAAATGTAAAAAGACATAAAACTTTAATTAAAAAATTGAATTTTCTGTTTATTAATCGGAAGAATTTTACTATAATGAAATTTATATAAAAAATTGCAAAGGGTAGGTAGTAATATGGAGAAAGTAAAAAGTACAGTTAAGATCGAGGATATTTTAGTTGCCTATAATACGCTGAAAGAAGTTACGAACAAAACACCTTTGCAGATTAGTACGATGCTGAGTGAAAAATATGATTGTAACGTATTTTTAAAGCGAGAGGATTTACAAATAATCCGATCATTTAAGCTTAGGGGAGCATATTACAAAATTAGTAATTTGTCTTATGAAGAAAGACAAAAAGGTGTTGTATGTGCAAGTGCGGGCAATCACGCTCAAGGGGTGGCATATACATGTAATCAATTGCAAGTTTACGCGAAAATTTTTATGCCATCAACAACACCAAATCAAAAAGTATCTCAAGTGAAATTTTTCGGTGGACCTTTTGTTGAAGTTATCTTAATTGGAGATACATTTGATATAGCTAATCAAAATGCTCAAATCTATTGCGATGAAAATCAAATGACATTTATTCATCCATTTGATGATTTAGATGTCATTGCAGGTCAAGGTACAGTAGCAGTTGAAATTTTAAATGAAATTGATCGTCCAGTAGATTATCTGTTCGTTGCGATTGGTGGCGGAGGATTAAGCTCTGGAGTTGGCACATATATAAAAGGTATTAGTCCATCAACGAAAGTAATAGGGGTTGAACCAATGGGCGCTGCTTCAATGGCAGAATCGATTGCAAATGGTAGAGTGGTTTCATTACCTTCGATTGAAAAATTTGTTGATGGGGCAGCGGTTGGTCAAGTTGGATATTTAACCTATGAAATCTGTAGAGAAGTACTTGATCAAGTTGTTGCTATTCCAGAAGGTGAGATTTGTACAACAATTTTAGAGCTTTATAATAAGAATGCAATTATTGCAGAACCTGCAGGAGCAATGTCAGTATCAGCTTTAGAATTGTATAAAGATGAAATAAAAGGCAAAAATGTCGTTTGTATCGTCTCTGGAGGAAATAATGATATTGACCGTCTTCAAGAAATAAAAGAAAGATCTTTAATTCATGAAGGGTTAAAGCATTATTTCATCATTAACTTTCCACAACGTTCTGGTGCATTGCGTGAATTTCTTGATAAAGTACTAGGACCGAATGATGATATAACTAGATTTGAATACACAAAGAAAAACAATAAAGACAATGGCCCAGCATTAGTTGGAATCGAATTAGCTAATAAATCGGACTATCAAGCGCTGATTGATCGAATGAATTGTCATGAAATTCAATTCATGGAAATTAACAATAACCCAACTTTATTTAATTTACTTATTTAATCTTACATGTATTCAGAGGGCAAAATAGTGAAAAATTCCACAAGGTAAAATCCTTGTGGTTTTTTTGTTTGTTAACTCAAAAATGTCACTGTTTTTGAATGAGCCCAAATGATTTAGTTACGTAGAATGTATGTACATAGTATATGGTTTACGCACAAATATTAGTGATTTATGAACGAAAATCAGTGGTTTATGCACTAATCCAACTGATTTACGCACGAAGTTCACAACTTAATGCACAATGTTCATATTGTACGCTAAAAAAATCATGTCTCTTGACATCAAGAATTCGATAAAATACAATATTTCTAGAAATACTGAAATAAGAGCTGGTGTTTGAAAGGAGGTTAATGTGGTGAACGATGATATTGCAGTAAAGGTTTATAAAGCATTAGGAGAGCCAACTCGTTTGCAAATTGTTAAAATTCTTGCTAAGCAATCGGAATTAGCTTGTCTGGAAATGAAAAATCAAATAAAGGTATCGGCCAATTCTACATTGACACATCATTTAAAACCATTACTTGATTGCGGCTTATTAATGGTCCGCAAAGAGGGTACCTTTAGATACTATAGTTTACAACGTGAAGTTTTGGAACAATATGCACCCGCTTTACTTTAAAATAAAGCGGTAATATTTTATTTATTATTTCAGTATTTATAGAAATACCGAATAATAAAAGGGGGAACCGGATATGAGTATAGAAAGTAAAGCAGAAACTAGTTGGGGAAAATTACAAAATGGTTTGAGAAGTAAACTTTTTGAACCAGTAAAAATTGGTGCTTGGAATTTACGTAGTCGTACTGCAATGGCCCCATTAACAAGATGCTTTGCAGATGATCAAACTGGTGTAGTTGGAGAAGATGTAGTTGAGTATTATCGTAAGCGAGCTGCAGATGGAGTAGGATTAATTATTTCTGAAGGAACTGTCATTAGTCCACGTGGAAAAGGTTACCCAGGTATTCCAGGAATCTATTCGGCGGAACAAATTAATGCTTGGAAAAAGGTAACTGATGCTGTTCATAAAGAGGGTGGCACAATGATTTCACAAATCTGGCACGTAGGACGCTTATCTCATCACGAATTAGCCGGTAACATGCCACCTCAAGCACCATCAGCAATTCGTGCAGAAGGTTTAGTTTCTCGTTATCGTAAGCCATATGATATTCCTGAAGAAATGACAATTGAGGATATAAAGGAAGCAATAAACCAATATGCACAGGCAGCTAAAAATGCAATTGAAGCTGGCTTTGATGGAGTAGAAATTCATGCTGCACACGGATACTTAATTGATCAATTTAATTCAGATATTTCAAACAACCGTACAGATCAATACGGTGGTGAACTTCCACAAAGATTAACGTTTATGAAAGAAGTTATTAAAGCAGTTATCGATGCAATTGGTACTGAAAGAACGATGATTCGATTTTCTGCTCATAAAGCCGATATTTCAGCATATATGTGGGAAAATCCTGAATACGCTATTCGCACATTTATTGATGCGTTCAAAGAAGTTGGAGCAACTTTATTACACCCTTCAATTATGCAATTTGATCGTGTTCTTGCAGATGGTAAAACTATGCATCAGCTTGTACGAAAATACTGGGATGGAGCGATTGTCGGAGTAGGAACTTTAGATCCAGAAATGGCAGAAAAAGCTATAATCGAAGGAACAATCGATGTTGCTGCGTTCGGACGTCCGTTAATTTCTAATCCAGATCTTTTACACCGCTTGAAAAATGGTGAAGATATTGAACAATATGATGCTAAAAAGCATTTAAATGTTTTAATCTAATGTATCAAAATAAGTAGGAAGCTTAAGGAGCTTCCTTTTCTAAAAAATATTATTTCGGTATTTATAGAAATACGAAATTAACATGGAAGGGATTTTTTTATGTCTAATAAAGGAAAAATTTATATTTTAGCAATGATTAGTTTTTTAGTCGGAACTTCTCAATATGTAATTTCAGGTATTTTGGATAAAATGGCGAATGAACTTGGAATTTCTATCGAAGCTGCAGGTCAACTTATTACAGTATATTCACTAATTTATGCAATCGGTACACCAATCCTAATGGCGGTAGTTGCTAAAATGGAACGCCGAAAGTTACTTTTATTTTCTCTAAGTGTATTTATTTTAGGGAACTTATTAGCAGTAGTTGCACCGGGATACGGTTTATTTATGGTTGCTCGCATAATTATGGCTTTAAGTGCTGGAGTTACGGTAGTCACAGTACTAAGCTTGGCAGCTAAAATAGCACCAGCAGATAAAAAGGCAAGCTCAATTGCAACAGTTGTCATGGGGTTTACTGCTTCATTAATAATAGGTGTCCCAATAGGTAGATTTATAGCTTCTGCCTATGATTGGAGATTAGTCTTTCTTGGAGTTGCAATATTCGTATTAATCTCTTTAGCAGTTATTGTTAAAACGATTCCACAAACTCATGGTGATCAACCGATTCCACTATTACAACAAATTGCAATGATTAAAAAACCAAAAATTGCATTAGCTTTATCTATTACGTTTTTCTTAATGAGCGGCTACGGAATCATTTTTACTTATTTATCACCGTATCTTATCCAAACTACTGGGATGAGCGATCACGTTTTAAGTTTCGCGTTATTGATACTTGGCTTAGCAAGCCTAATTGGTTCTAAATTCGGGGGATTTAGTGCAGACAAGTGGGGGATTACCCTTACTTTAAAACGAGGACTAGTGCTTAATATTTTATCAATCATTTTATTATCTTTTATTACAAGTTCAATCAATACCGTGATCATTATCCTTACATTATGGTCATTTTCTGGATGGTCTTCTGGGGCAACACAACAATTTAACTTAGCAACGATTTCACCAAAATCATCAGATGTTTTATTAGGATTAAATCAGTCCATGATGCAACTTGGCTTCGCCTTTGGTGCAGCAATCGGCGGGCTTGCAGTTAGTCAACTTTCCATTAAATCAATTACATGGATGGGCTCGATACCTGTTATGGTTTCTTTAATCATCACGTTTGGATTATCGCATTACTTAATGAATGAAAAGAAAACTAGACAAAACGTTGGAACACAAATTAGAGCATAATTTGGTTGGATATAAAATTACCTATTCATGGGTTAGAAAAACAGCTGGAAGAAGAAAATATCTAACTCATGGAGGGGCATGAGTTAGAAAAAAAGAGAGAAGAAGAAAAAATCTAACTCATAGAGGGTTCATGAGTTAGAAAAACAGCTGGAAGAAGAAAAAATCTAACTGATGAAGGCTCATGAGTTAGAAAAATAGCGAGAAAAAGAAAAAATCTAACTCATAGAGGGTTCATGAGTAAGAAAAACAGCTGGAAGAAGAAAATGTCTAACTCATGGAGGTTCATGAGTAAGAAAAAAGCGAGAAAAAGAAAATACCTTACTCATAGGGGATTCATGAGTAAGAAAAAAAGTGAGAACAAGAGAAAAATCTAACTCATAGAGAGATCCTCTTTATTACTTGCCCACACTTAGCGCCGAAAAGACTCAAGAATCTCGCTCCATAGAAAGTGAGCAATCTATAGTGGAAATCAACTTCACTCAACTTCTTTTACTTTGGTAAATTGCTAATTGATTGTCACTCTTTTCATCAATGTGAGGCCACAAATTGTGGTCTATTTTCTTTTAGTTATTTATTTTCTGAATTTTCTTATATTGAACTATTTGTTTTACTAAATAAACCAAACAAATAATATTAGAATTATACGAATTTTTATAATAAATTAAATTCAACCTTTTTCGAATAAATTTTGAATAAAAGTATTCCTAATGCATTGTAACCGATTTATAATTGAATTCGGAAAGCCTCAAATTAGTAAATTGTTACAAGTACATATTTAAATTTATCTTTCAAAAATGGAAAATAATAAAACGATAATTTTTTATATTTATTTAATAGTAAGTAGTAAATATAAAAATGGGGGCTTACTCCTTTTAAATAAATAAACATAATTAAGGAGCTGGTATTTATGTCAAGTAAGGCATTAGAAGCATTTTTAACTCCACAGTTAACTGAGTTAAAAGAGAAGGGGCTCTATAATGAGATTAACTCTTTAGAAAGTTCTAACGAAGCTACTATTCAAATTAGTGGGAAAAAATTTATAAATCTTTCTTCAAATAACTATTTAGGCTTTGCAACTGAACCACGTTTAAAACAAGCTGCTATTGAAGCAACTGAAAAATACGGCGTAGGTGCAGGAGCAGTACGTACAATTAATGGTACGATGGATATTCATGATCAACTTGAAAAAGCTATTGCAGAATTTAAACATACAGAGGCTGCTATCGCATTCCAATCTGGTTTTAACTGTAATATGGGTGCAATTTCAGCTGTTATGACAAAGAAAGATGCAATCCTATCTGATGAATTAAACCACGCTTCAATTATTGACGGTTGCAGACTTTCAGGTGCTAAAATTATTCGTGTAAAACACCAAGATATGGATGATTTACGTGAAAAAGCAAAAGAAGCTACAACTTGTGGTTTATATGAGAAAGTTATGTATATTGCTGATGGTGTTTTCTCGATGGATGGCGATGTAGCAAATATTCCTGATATCGTAAAAATTGCTGAGGAATTTGGCTTAATTACATATATTGACGATGCTCATGGTTCTGGTGTTATGGGTAAGGGTGCTGGTACTGTTAAACATTTCGGATTATCAGATAAAATTGATTTCCAAATTGGTACACTTTCTAAAGCAGTCGGAGTTGTAGGTGGATATGTAGCTGGTTCACAACAATTAATCGATTGGTTAAAAGTGCGTGCACGTCCTTTCTTATTCTCAACTTCATTAACTCCAGCAAATGCTGCTGCATGTATTGAAGCAATTCGTATTATGTCTGAAGAGCCAGAAAAAATTGATCAGCTTTGGGAAAATGGAAATTACTTAAAAGCTGGATTATCAAAACTAGGTTTTAATATCGGGGATTCTGAAACACCAATTACACCATGTATTATCGGTGACGAAAATCTTACTCAAGAGTTTTCTAAGCGTTTATACGAAGAGGGAGTTTACGCGAAGTCAATCGTATTTCCAACAGTACCACTAGGAACAGGTCGTATACGTAATATGCCAACTGCTGCGCATACTAAAGAAATGCTAGATGAAGTTTTAGCTACTTATGAAAAAGTTGGTCGAGAATTAAACGTTATTAAATAATATAAAAATTAAATTCGATATTTTATTACTATAAGGTGGACAAAGGAATGAAGAAAATATTAATTACTGGTTGTTTTGGACAAATTGGTTCAGAATTAACTATGCGTCTTAGAAGTGAATACGGTACTGATAATGTTGTTGCGACAGATATTCGCCGTCTTGAAGGAAGCCCAATTTTAGAAACTGGTCATTTTGAAATTTTAGATGTAATGGATAAAGAAAAAATGCTAGAGATTGCTAAAAAGTATGATGTTGATACATTTATTCATTTAGCAGCTTTATTATCAGCCGTTGCAGAAGCAAAGCCTACATTAGCTTGGGACTTAAATATGGGTGGATTAGTTAATGCACTTGAAGTTGCAAGAGAATTAAACTTAAAATTCTTTACTCCAAGTTCAATTGGCGCTTTTGGACCAACGACTCCAAAAGATAATACGCCACAAGATACAATCCAACGCCCAACTACTATGTACGGTGTTACAAAAGTAGCAGGTGAATTATTATGTGATTACTACTTTGAAAAATTTGGAGTAGATACTCGCGGTGTTCGTTTCCCTGGTTTAATTTCTTACGATACAGTACCAGGTGGAGGAACAACAGATTACGCTGTAGATATTTATTATGAAGCATTAAAAAATAAGAAGTATACTTCATTTATTGGTGAAGGAACATACATGGATATGATGTATATGCCTGATGCAATCGATGCCATTATTAAATTAATGGAAGCAGATCCATCAAAATTAAAACATCGTAATGCATTTAATATTTCAGCGATGTCATTTGAACCAACTCAAATTGCTGCATCAATTCGTAAATTCATCCCTGAATTTACTATAGATTTTGATATTGATCCTATTCGCCAAGGAATTGCAAATTCATGGCCAAATTCAATAGACTCTTCAGCTGCAAAAGAAGAGTGGGGCTTCGATCCAAAATTTGATTTAGATCGTATGTCTGAAGATATGTTAAATAAATTAGCTGCAAAGTTAAACGTAACTCAAGCTTAATTAAAAGAAGGAGACTTATCTCCTTCTTTTTCTTTTCCCCTAAACTCTCCTTATTCCTGTTTTTGGTATTTTGTGATCTACTTTGACACAAACTTATTTTATCAAGGATCAAAAATGATACATTGAAATGTTGATAAAAAGGATGTTGGGATATGAATAATTTAGAAGATAAGTCATTACCATTAACGATTAAAGAGATTAAAACGGCCTATGAACTTTTAGAAGGCAATGTACGTAAAACTCCATTAGTAAAATCATATTATTTAACTTCAAAGTCAGATGGAGAAATTTATTTAAAGCTTGAAAATATGCAATTAACAGGATCATTTAAATTTCGCGGTGCATTTAATAAGATTTCACATTTAACAGAGGAAGAGAGACGTAAGGGTATTATCGCATGTTCGGCAGGTAATCATGCACAAGGTGTGGCATTATCATCAAAGCTATTACATATTAAAAGCAAAATCATAATGCCTTCTACTGCTCCAAAAGCAAAGGTTCAAGCAACAGAAGGATACGGTTCAAATATCATTTTACACGGTGAAACATTTGATGATGCCAAAGACTATTGCGCTAAAGTACGAGATGAAACTGGTGAAACTTTCATACATCCTTATGACGATATATATATTATGGCTGGTCAGGGGACGATTGGTATCGAAATTTTAGATGATCTCTGGGATGTTGATACTGTAATTGTTCCAATTGGTGGTGGTGGACTCATTTCTGGAATTTCTGTTGCACTAAAATCATTTAATCCTTCCATCAATATTATAGGTGTACAAGCTGAAAATGTTCATGGAATGAAAGCATCAATAGATGCGAATGAAATAGTAAGTAACTATGTTGCCCCAACAATGGCAGATGGATGTTCAGTAAAAGTACCTGGGAAGTTAACATTTGGAGTCGTGAAAGAATTAGTAACCGAAATAGTCCTTGTGAGTGAGGAGGAAATAGAATTAGCGATGAAAGATTTATTACAGCGAGGAAAAGCAGTAGTAGAGGGGTCTGGTGCGCTAGCTACAGCTGTAATTCTATCAGGAAAAGCATCTAAATATATAAAAGATAAAAAAGTAGTAGCTATTATTTCAGGTGGGAATGTTGACTTAGAAAGAATATCTAGTGTTTGTGAACACTTCTTTGGAAATGAAGTAAAATGATCTCTTTATTTACAGTGAAAAGAATGGGTGGTCACCTTGACAGAAAATAAACTAAGAAGAGAAATGGGCTTTGTAGCAGCTTTAACTACCGTAATTGGAACTGTTATTGGTGGTGGAGTTTTCTTTAAAGCTACAGCTGTATATGGCGCAACTGGAACTGCTAGCTTAGGACTATTAGCTTGGATAATTGGCGGTTTCATAACAATTTGCGCTGGTTTATCGGGTGCTGAACTTGCTGCAGCAATTCCTAAAACAGGAGGAATGATAGCATATTTAAAGCATACTTACGGAGATATGACAGCCTACTTACTCGGATGGGCACAAACAATCATTTATTTTCCAGCTAATATTGCTGCACTTTCAATCATATTTGGTACGCAAGCAGTTTCAATATTCGGAGTTAATGCCAACTCAAATAAATTTACTGTTACGCTTATAGCAGTAGTGACTGCAACTTTTATTACATTCATGAATTTCTTAGGAGCAAAAACTGCAGGTAGCATTCAATCACTATTTACATTTTGTAAATTGATACCTTTAGCGATTTTAATAATATTTGGATTATTACACGAAGGGGATGTGTCTTTTCAACTTTTTCCAATAGAAGTAGGAAGTGATCGGAGTTTTTTACCAGCTCTTGGTTCAGCATTACTTGCGACGATGTTTGCTTATGATGGCTGGATACTAGTTGGAAATATAGCAGGAGAAATGAAAAATCCAAAAAATGATTTACCAAAAGCAATCGTATTTGGTTTAGCAGCTGTAATGGCTGTGTATTTACTAGTTAACATAGCCTTTTTATTTGTATTAACGGCCGAACAATTAGCAGGAACATCGACGCCTGCGACTGAAGTATCGAAAGTTTTATTCGGTAATTTTGGAGGGAAACTTGTTTTAATAGGAATTTTAATTTCTGTATTTGGTACGATTAATGGCTATACAATGACAGGAATGAGGGTTCCATACGTAATGGCTAGAGAACAAAAGCTTCCTTTTAGTGGATGGTTTGCAAAACTTTCGAAAACAGGAGTCCCATATAATGCTGGTCTGTTTATCCTAATAGTTGCCATTTTTATGATGTTTATAGGTGGATTTGACTTATTAACTGACATGCTAGTATTTGTCATTTGGATATTCTATACATTAACATTTATAGCAGTTTATATTTTACGAAAAAGAGAACCTGATTTAAAAAGACCATATAAAGTACCATTTTTACCAATAGTGCTCTCGATCGCAATAATTGGTGGAATCTTTATTGTCGTTAATACACTAATAACGCAAACAATATTAGCTTTTTGGGGAATAGGTTTAACTTTAATTGGACTACCGGTTTATTACATATTACGAAGTAAACATATTGCGATCGATGATGATTGAAAAGGTAGGGGATTCTCCTACCTTTTTGTCAGCTAGCGCTAGTGAACCTACTGTATTATCACAATAAAAAAATCGACTATACAGCCGATTATGTTATTCAACTAAATCATCCCATTAGGTGAAGTACATCCCTTTACAAGTAGATGAAATTCACCAATAGATTAAAGTATCCATTTTTTTAATCTTGCTAAATTTTCTTCTAGAAATAAAGCGTTTTTCTCTATGCCTCGACGGTTACACCATCCAATACTATTAAAAGCATCAGTAAATTGATAGAAGGGTAATACATTTTCTAAATCAATCAATGGTCTGACATTGTTATAGCCTTCTTTATATGCATTATACAAATTTACATCAAAACTTAAAAAATCACGATACAGTTTGGTAAAGTCCATATCTGTTGAACCAAATCTTACGCTTTCAAAATCGATGATTCCTGAAACTTTTTCATTATTAACAATTATATTTGCTGGACGAAAATCCATATGTACAAAGCTTGGTCCATCTGGAGACGGGAGCTGTTGTTTCATCTTTTCAAATTTTTCAATGGATTTATTATATAATTGTTTATCTAGAATGTCTTTTACATCTTCAGCAAAACTATAAAATTGATGTTCAACAAAATTTGACCAATTCGGAAACTCATTTTTTATTCCTGTTAACACTTTATTTGCAGGTGGACGAGTAGAGTGCATTTTTGCATGAAAAACCCCGACTTGGTACGCAACTGTTGGGGATGCCTTAGATGATAACGGGCTTCCTTTTAATTCAGACAATAAAAATGCACCAACACACTCTTCGTCACCAGACCAATAATCTAACATTACAGGAATGGAAACACTTCCTTTTAAAATTTCATAGGCTTCTAATTCCCTCTGACATTTCAATTTCGAATAAGGAATTTTCAAAAAAACATTTTCACTATTAGATAAAGTACATTTATAAACTGTTGAACTAAAGGAGTCTTCAACCTCATTAATAGCTATTATTTGTAATCCAAACTGTTGAATGACTCGATTTAACATTTTTCTTTTCTCCCATCAATTCTAAGATTTATTTATTTCCCATAAAAGTCTTCCGCTTTGAAATTCAAAAATTTATAAGATCTAAAGACCCCAACCAATAAAAACACGCTTGCAATAATAGGAGGTAATAGATGATAAAAATCTGTATATCCAATCATAAAATGGACTGCAAATGCAGTTATAAACGCAGGTAAACTGCCTAAAAATAAACTCCACCAAATCCACCTTTGATTTTGTCTGAAACCCCATAATGAAATCATGAGAACTAGTAAACCTACACTTATTAATCCACCACCAAATCCAGCTCGGTCATGTGAAATAACAGGAATTAGATGCTGATTAAATTCATTCAATTCGGTAGGGGTTATACATAAATAAGTTAAATCCGTTTTAACGAAGGTAGTAGTAACGCCCACATATGAAATAATACAACCGCCAATAATAATAGAAAATCCTAATATAATAAAAAATAATTGACCTATTAAACTAGTTTTCCAAACTTTATGATTCGTTAAATTTTCAGATTCTGGACTTCTATTTAATCCCTTCGTTTTATAAACTCCAATTAAGAATGGTACTAATAAAACTAACCAAAATAATGCGTGTAACCAGTCAAAATACCCGAACCCTATAAATAAGAATATAGTTAAAAAACCTACGATTGCACTAGTATCTGAAGCTTTCTTTGCCCAATGATAATGATGTTTAATACCATTTCTTGCTAGTGACATGAATAGAATTCCACCCGACATAATTGTTCCTGCAAGTGTCATCCGATCATGTGACATAAAAGGGAGTATTCGATCATTAAACTGTAAAATTGCATTACGATTAACCGTTAAAAAGTGCTCGTCATATGGAAGGAGTATGGTAGTTAGACTTATTATTAGAGCTAGTAATCCACCTATAAACATGAAAAGTCCGAAAAGAAAGTACCAAATCCATCCGTCACTTATACTAGTACTCGTATTTTTGCTTCGATACATTAACGCTTCATTGATCCGTTTCGGTAAACCAGGACCGCTGGTGACATATCCATGAGTTAGAAATACTAGTGACGCTCCATGATCAATTAATTCTATAGCATCAATCGGTTCAACTACTCCACCTTTAGTAAAAATAGGCTTCATAAATTGTTTTGATTTAAATTTTTGAATTGCACTAATTAAATAATTTTTTTGTTCTAAATTAGAAAAAACGGGAATCTCTTCGATTAATATGGAATCGATTATGCGATTTTCATACTTAAAAAACTCATCTATTTCATTTGAATAAATTGATAGACAAATAGGTTTTTTGAGACAATTCCAATTAAACGCAAATAAATCTTTAGCTAATTTAGAGTTGATGATGAATGCATCAACATAATTTGCAAGCTTCGATTCAATCATTTTAAATTCTTCAAAGCTTCCATCAATTCTAGCAAAAATGGGAACCTTTTTATTTAATTTTGATATTTTAGCGATTGTTTGTTCCATAGTTAATGCCTTGTTTTCATCATATCCAATCACTTGATTAAGTTTTAAATCAACAAGTGGACTCTCGAGTGTATTGGACCCAGTAATGGAAATAGGACCAATTTCGATCACGCCAAATCCTAAATTCATAAAAGCATTTGTGCCCGAAAGACCTGGGTCAATTTTAGAGGCCAATCCAATTTGATTACTAATTTTTAAATTATGAATTTCGTATTCAAGGGAACTGTCAGTCTTTAAATGTCCAAGAAATTCAATTAAATTTGAACCAAATGGAATCTTTGAGATTTTATTCATGCTTTTATGTATAAATTCTCTTGAAACATTTGAAGGAAGCTTTGAAAGCATTGGTTTAAATATTGTATGATAAGACCAATCAGGCATAGAATTACCTCATTTTTATTAAGATACTTATAGTTTACTTTGACAATAATAAATTGAAAACACTTTCTTATATTTTTGTGAACCTATTCACAATATATTGGAATTTTTGTATAAATATGGTATAAATAATAAGAGTTATCTACTTTCAAAATTAGTAGGACAAGTAAGGAAAAGGTTGTATAGAAAGGCGTATATGTGATAACAATGGTAAATATGCAAAAAGTGATAGTCATCGTTGGTCCTACTGCTGTAGGTAAAACAAAACTAAGTATTGAACTTGCAAAAGCTGTTAATGGAGAAATTATTAATGGTGATGCAACACAGGTTTATAAAGAATTAAATATTGGAGCAGCTAAAATTACAGAAGAGGAAAAAGAAGGAATCCCTCATCATTTAATCGATTTCCTTGATCCAAGAGATGCATTTACAGTTGCTGATTTTCAAACATTAGCTAGAGAAAAAATTCAAGAAATAGCTAATCGAGGTAAAATTCCAATTATTGTTGGTGGAACTGGATTATATATCCAAAGTGTTTTAACAAAATATGAATTTGCTGAGCAAGAAGGTGATGAGCTTTTAAGAAACCAATTAGAGGGCTACGCGATGGCCTACGGGAATAAAGCTTTACATGATCAATTAAAGGAAATTGATCCGGAAAGTGCTAAGCAAATACATATGAATAATGTCAGAAGAGTGATCCGTGCAATTGAGGTATTCAAATTGACAGGACAAAAATTTTCGGAGACTGCATTTAAAAAAGAACCTGAGTATTTATATGATGCAGAAATAATTGGACTAACGATGGATCGAGAGCTGCTATACAATCGAATTAATTTACGAGTTGATCTAATGATGGAAGAAGGACTTGTAGATGAAGCAAAAATGCTCTACGACAAAGGAATTCGAAATTGTCAATCTGTGCAAGCGATTGGCTATAAAGAGCTTTACGATTATTTTGATGGAATATTAACAAAAGAGGAAGCAATTGATTTAATTAAACAAAGCTCAAGAAGATATGCAAAGCGGCAAATGACTTGGTTTAGAAATAAAATGAACATCCATTGGTTTGAAATGGATGGACATAATTTTGATATAAAAAAACTGGAAATTTTAGCTCTACTTGAAGGAAAGGGCTATTTCATCTCGAATAAATATATGTAGAGGTAGAAGAGGAGGAAAAGTACATGAAAACATCAATCAACATTCAAGATCAGTTCTTAAACCAATTACGTAAAGACAATCTAGCGGTTACAGTATTTTTACTAAATGGATTTCAAATCAAAGGTAAAGTAAAAAGCTTTGATAACTTTACGGTATTGTTAGATGTTGAAGGAAAACAACAATTAATATATAAACATGCAATTTCAACATTTGTACCATCTAAAAATGTACAAATTGAAATGTAAAATAGATAGAAAAAAGTGCATTGATCATATGGTCAGTGCTCTTTTTTAATTTAACAAACCTAAATATCACATAATAATATTATGTAAACTAAAAGGAGTATTTAAATGTACGTTCCAAAAGAATTTAAAGAAACGGATTTACTAAAAGTAATTGCTGAAATGAAGAAAAATAGTTTCGGAATATTTTTGTCCAATAACGACCAAGCAAAAATAGAAGCAACTCATCTACCATTTATCATCCATGAAGAGGAAGAAAACTTAATGTTAATTACACATTTAGCTAAGCCAAATCCTCAATGGAAAACGATAAATGGAAAGGAATGTTTAATCATCTTTCCTGGACCACATGCATATGTTTCTGCTTCATGGTATGAAGAAAAAAATACTGTTTCAACCTGGAACTATACAGCAATCCATGCATATGGAAAAGTAACTACAATTGAAAATCAGGACGAAATGAGACAAATCGTATTAAGAACAACAGATTACTATGAAAAAGGGCAATCAAATCCTTGGAAATATGAAGACCACTCAGAATATGTTGAGAAATTACTTTCAGGAATAGTGTGCCTAAAAATTGAAGTCACAGAGTTAATAGGTAAAAAGAAATTAAGTCAAAATCATTCAATTGAAAGAAGAGAAAAAGTGATCACAGCTTTGCAAAATGAAGAAAAATATTCTTCTAAAGAAATTGCTGAACTTATGAAAGCTAAAATTAACGTTAAATCATAAAAATGCCTTGAATTAGCAATTTGATTACATACGAAAGGAGTTATGATGATTCATCATAACTCCTTTTTACGTGCGCCCAGCAT
>NZ_NULG01000047.1 GCF_002577195.1 Bacillus sp. AFS041924 | reverse complement strand
AACTTTATGGGGTCAGTACAAACTGAGAATCGCATTTAAAAATGGAAACCGCAAATAAAAACTGGAAACCGCAAATAAAAACTGAGAATCGCAAATAAAAATGAGGAATCGCAAATAAAAACTAAGAATCGCAATTAAAAACTAAGAATCGCAAATTAAAACATGGAATCGCAATTAAAAACTGAGAATCGCAATTAAAAACTCGGAATCACAATTAAATTCTGAGGAACAGATTATTATCCAAAAAAATGGTGATTTTTTTGGATAATTTTATAGAATCTACCTGGTTTTTATTACAAATACAAAATAAAATAAGCAAGACCTCACATAAATAACTAAAATCCCATTAAATCCTTTCGCATATACAATTTTTTATGACGATATAAATTGAATAGAAATACTCAAATTTTACACATTTTCACCTATGTCGCAAGAACTGAATTTACTTTAGTTGATTAATCCATGTAATATTTGGACATCCTATAAACAACATACTTGGAAGGAGACTGCAACATGAGAATAAATAACCGTAATAGTCTAGGATCAGGTAGAAAAGGTGTCTTAAATATGGATTTTCATGAGTTTCAAAACAGAGGACAAGAATCCAATTCATTAGAGATGGCTAGCGAGTTTGGATTAACTTTAAGAGAAGTTCGTGATTTAAAAAGACAGTTAGAGCGTTCGTAAAAAAATTTTATCTGTCCTTGACATTTATTGTATCCGAACGTAAGATATTAAATAACATATTGATACATAGTAACATTCCATAGACGGAGAAAAGTAGGATAGGAACTCTTGTAGAGAGAGGAAGTGCCGTGGCTGAGAGCATTTCCACAAGTAGACTATTTGAAAGACACTCCCGAGGTTTTATTCTGAACGGAATCTAGTAAGGATAAACGTAATCGGCGTTAACGATGAAAGTGGGAGAACAGTTTATCGTTCTTCAATTAGGGTGGCACCACGGGCTTATAACTCTCGTCCCTACTGATTTTATTTCAGTAGGCACGAGGGTTTTTTGTATTTTTATAAAGGTTTATTATTTAGGAGGATTTACAATGTCGATTAATATCCCAAGAGGTACCCAGGATATTTTACCTGGTACGATTGAAAAATGGCAGTATATTGAAAAGTTTGCAAAGGATTTATGCAAGCGATATAACTATAACGAAATTCGTACGCCAATGTTTGAGCATACTGAATTATTCCAACGAGGAGTTGGGGATACAACTGATATCGTTCAAAAAGAAATGTATACATTTACTGATCGCGGAGATCGTCAATTAACATTACGTCCAGAAGGAACTGCGTCAATTGCTCGTTCTTATGTTGAACATAAAATGTTCGGAAGTAGTAATCAACCTACAAAGTTATACTATATTGGTCCTATGTTCCGTTATGAACGTCCACAAGCTGGTCGTTATCGTCAATTTGTACAATTCGGTATTGAAGCATTAGGAAGTAATGATCCATCAATCGATGCTGAAGTATTAGCACTTTCAATGGACCTATATCGTGGTCTTGGTTTAAAAAATGTTAAATTAGTTATTAATAGTTTAGGGGATTTACAAAGCCGTAAAGCACACCGTGAAGCACTTGTTAATCACTTCAAACCAGTTGCAAATGAGTTATGTAGCGATTGCAATAAGCGCTTAGAAACAAACCCATTACGTGTGTTAGATTGTAAAAAAGATCATGATCACCCATCTATGAAAACTGCACCTTCAATTTTAGAATATTTAAATGAAGAGTCATTAAACTATTTTGAAGCTGTTCAATCTTATTTAACAGCTATGAAAATTCCATTCGAAATAGATGCGAATTTAGTACGTGGTTTAGATTATTATAATCACACTGTATTTGAAATCATGATAGAAGGTAAAGGATTCGGTACAATATCAACTTTAAGTGGCGGTGGTCGCTATAATGGTTTAGTTGAAGAAATCGGTGGTCCAGATACACCTGGTATTGGTTTCGCGTTAAGTATCGAGCGTTTATTATTAGCTCTTGAAACAGAGGGGATCGAACTTCCAGTCCAACAAGAAATGGATGTATTTTTAATCGCACTTGGAGAAGAAGTGAAAAAAGATGCAACTGCTATCTTATATCAATTACGTAAAGCTGGTCTTGTTTGTGAAAAAGATTACCAAGATCGTAAAATAAAAGCTCAATTCAAAGCAGCAGAGCGTTATAAAGCAAAATTTGTAGCTGTTCTAGGTGAGGAAGAATTATCACGCGGGGTCATTAATTTAAAAGACCAAGAAACTGGTGTACAAGAGGAAGTCGCATTAGACATCTTTGTTAAATACGTAAGCTCTAAATAAACAAATGGGGGAATTGAAAATGGAACAACGAACGCATCTATGTGGAGAACTAAGAGAATCTCATATCGGTCAAAGTGTAACACTTAAAGGTTGGGTACAAAAAAGACGTGATTTAGGTGGATTAATTTTCATTGATCTACGTGACCGTTCTGGACTTGTGCAAATCGTTTTTAATCCTGAAACTTCAGGTGAAGCATTAGCATTAGCGGAATCTGTGCGTAATGAATTTATTCTTCATGTTCAAGGGCAAGTAGTATCTCGTGGTGAAGGTACAGTTAATACAAATCTTGAAACTGGAGCAATTGAAGTTTCTGCAGAAAAGCTTGATATTATTAACAAAGCTAAGAATCCTCCATTTGCGATTGAAAATAAATCAGAGGTTGCTGAAGACCTTCGCTTAAAATATCGTTATTTAGATTTACGTCGTCCGGTTATGTATGACACATTTAAATTACGTTCAAAAATTACAAAATCAATTCGTGATTTCTTAGACGGTGAAGACTTCTTAGAAGTTGAAACACCAATTTTAACGAAGAGTACACCGGAAGGAGCTCGTGACTATTTAGTGCCTAGCCGTGTACATCCAGGTGAGTTTTATGCTTTACCACAATCACCTCAAATATTTAAACAATTATTAATGGTTTCAGGCTTTGAGCGTTATTTCCAAATTGCACGATGCTTCCGTGATGAAGATTTACGTGCTGACCGTCAGCCAGAATTTACTCAAATAGACATTGAAACTAGTTTCTTATCTCAAGAGGAAATTATGGAAATGACTGAAAGAATGATGGTTAAAATGATGAAGGAAACAAAAGGTGTTGAATTAGTAACGCCACTTCCTCGAATGAGCTATGCGGAAGCGATGAATCGTTATGGTTCTGATAAACCAGATACTCGTTTTGGATTAGAGTTAATCGATGTTTCTTCTTTCGCAAAAGAAAGTGGATTTAAAGTATTTACTTCAGCGGTTGAAAACGGTGGCCAAGTTAAATGTTTAAACGTAAAAGGTCAAGCAGCAAACTATTCACGTAAAGACATTGATGGTCTTCAAGAATATGCTGGTCGTTATGGAGCAAAAGGCCTTGCTTGGTTAAAGCTTGAAGAAGATGGTTTCAAAGGACCAATCGCTAAATTCTTTAGTGAAGAAGAATTTGCTACATTAAAATTAGCTGTAGAAGCCGAAGCTGGTGACTTAATTTTATTCGTAGCGTCAGATGCCTCAGTCGTTGCAAACAGCTTAGGCGCACTTCGATTAAAACTAGGTAAAGATTTAGATTTAATTGATCAATCTAAATTCAATTTCTTATGGGTCACTGAATGGCCATTACTTGAGTACGATCCAGAATTAGATCGCTACTTTGCGGCTCATCATCCATTCACATCACCTGTTCGTGAAGATATAGCAAAATTAGATTCTGAGCCTGGTAGTGTAAAAGCTCAAGCTTATGACTTAGTATTAAATGGCTATGAGCTTGGTGGTGGATCAGTTCGAATTTACGAAAGAGACGTCCAAGAAAAGATGTTCAAGTGCTTAGGATTCTCAGAAGAAGAAGCGCAAGCGCAATTTGGTTTCTTAATGGAAGCATTTGAATACGGGACTCCACCACACGGCGGAATTGCGTTAGGTTTAGACCGTATCGTAATGTTACTTGCAGGTCGCACAAATTTACGTGACACAATTGCATTCCCTAAAACGGCGTCAGCAAGCTGTTTATTAACAAATGCACCAAGTCCAGTTTCTTCTGCACAATTAGAAGAATTAGCGTTAAAAACAACTGTAGAAGAGTAAAATAAAAAGGAAGGGTGAAGGAAGTGAATTTCTTAACCCTTTCCTTTTTCTTGTTGAAAGATTAAGAAAAAATCTGTATTTCTTTAATTCAAGCTTGATGTAAATAGCTTGTATCATGTATATTTAAATCATTGTAATCTGATTAAGATAGTGGGAGTTGAATAAATGTTACACCAATTTTCTCGTAATGAGCTTGCTTTTGGTAAAGCAGGTTTGGAGCGATTACAAAACAGTACGGTTGCTATTTTAGGTATTGGAGGAGTTGGCTCATTTTCTGCAGAAGCTTTAGCGCGTTCTGGAGTCGGTCGTTTAATTCTAGTGGATAAAGATGTTATTGATATAACAAACGTGAATAGACAAATTCATGCTTTATTATCGACTGTTGGAGAGCCTAAAGTAGAAATGATGAAGCAACGTATTCTTGAAATTAATCCTGAGTGCGAAGTAATTACTCATAGAATGTTTTATACAGAAGAAACATTTGAAAAGTTTTTCGAAATTCCATTAGATTTTGTAATTGATGCATCTGATACAATTACATATAAAATTCACTTAATTAAAGAGTGTCGCCGTCGTGGAATTCCACTTATTTCAAGTATGGGTGCTGCCAATAAGATGGATCCAACACGATTTAAAATTGCAGATATTTCCAAAACAACACATGACCCGATTGCAAAGGTTATTCGAACTAAACTTCGCAAAGAAGGTATTCAAAAAGGGGTTACAGTTGTTTATTCAGATGAAAGCCCAATTGTCATTCGCGAAGATGTACGTAAAGAAATCGTGCCAGATGAAAATACAAAAATTCGTAAAGCAAAAATGCCACCATCTTCAAACGCATTTGTACCTTCAGTTGCTGGCCTGATCGCAGCTAGTCATGCTGTACGTGAATTAATTAAAGATATTGAAATTAAGCGTGTAGGAAAAGAATAAAAACAACTTAGTGGGCAGTCTGACTGTAGGAATTAATTTCCTACAGTTTTTTTATTTATAATGCAAAAACTACCTTCAATAGGAGGTGTTTGTAATGAATAGAGCTTTGAAAGTGTTATGTACTTTCGGATTATCTTTAACAATATTAACTGCATGTAGTGGTAATAATGACATGGAAAAAGATCGAACTCAACAAAATGTAGACAATTTATCCAATCAGATAAATGTACTATCTAAAAATAAAAATAATGTCGTCGAGAAAAAAGGTAGAGTTGGTAATGATGGCGTTGTTAACGACATGGAATCGGTTAAGTTGAATAAGAGAAAACCTAGTAAGTAAAATAAAGCCCCCAATTAGATTGGGGGTTTCAAACTTTTAGTAGCTTTCTTAGTTGGTTTACATATTTAAATCCTTTTCTTTTTTAATTCTATTTTTACGTATCCTCACAAACTGACGTCCAATAATTGAAATTCCAATTAATATAACAACAAGAAATAAAATTTGAATATATGATAAATTAAAGTATTTAGCACCTGTAACAATTAAAAGTGTTGAAAGTGTACCTTTAATAATAAAAAATATAATGATCCAAAGACCGCCTTTTTTCCAATTCATTTATGATACTCCTTACTTTGCATGCATTTTGTTACTTCATTATACAATAGTACGAGATTTAATAACCTGTGAATGTTTTACAGTATTTTGTCTAAAGTTAATCAACTAGATTGATTAATACTTTTTGTTTCTTTTGGATGAATGTTTTTGCATTAATTATTTTCTTATTTAAATCTTCATTTTCTTGTTTTATTTTTCTAATTTTTTCTTTCAGTAGACTATTTTGTTTTTTAATTCGAAGATTTTGTTCTAAATTTTTTAAGAATTGGATGCTCATTTCTAAGTTCAATGAGGAATGATTTATAGGCGTATTTAATTCGGTAAATTCATAAGAATCCTTTATTTCATTATTTTGTTTTTTTGATATTTTTCGGTATCGAGAAGCACATGCAGCTTTTGTTCGATTAATAATATTTGCTACCATTTCAAATGCCTCTTGTTTGGATTTACCTTTATTTTCATACTTTTCAACTATTTCAATTAATGTATGTTCATCTTCAGTTGACCATTTTGTTTTAGGAGCATTCATTTTTTTCACCTTCTTAAATTCATCTAATATTATCTTCACCAAATAATTTGTTTAATAAAGAGAAATATTTTCAGGTGAAGATGAAAAATGTTTCCAATTCATTTACAATAGAAGGAAGAGTTTAAAGGAGGGGGAAAAATGAGTCATGAACCTCTAGCGTACCGTATGAGACCAAGAACAATTGATGAATTAATTGGTCAGGATAAAATTATTGGAAAAGAATCAGCTTTATATCGATTAATACATAACGGACGAGTTCCTTCTATGTTAATTCATGGAGAACCTGGAATAGGTAAGACATCGTTTGCATATGCGATTGCTGGTACTGTTGATAAGCGATTTGTAACTGTTAATGCGACTACTTCAGGTAAAAAAGAACTTGAGGATATTGTTCATGAAGCAAAAATGTTCGGTGAGATTATTCTTTTTGCTGATGAAATTCATCGTTGGTCGAAACTACAACAGGATTATTTATTATCATATGTAGAAAGTGGTTTTATTACTTTAATTGGAGCGACAACTGAGAATCCATATCACGATGTAAACAGTGCGATTAGAAGTCGCTGCAACCATATACTAAAACTAGATCCGCTTTTACCAAAACATATTTATAAATTATTAGATAAAGCCTTAAGAGATGAAGATAGAGGGTTAGGTCAATTACAAATCCAAATTTCAGAAGAACAAATTTTAAAAATTGCTCATGGAGTAAATGGTGATGCGAGGTCCTCATTAAATATTTTGGAATCAATTGTCTACGGTTCTCCTAAGGAATCAGACGGAACAATTGTAGTTCAAGATGAGATTATTGATGAGTTTCTTCGTTCTAAAGGATTTAATCACGATAAAAATGGCGACTTTCATTATGATACATTGTCTGGATTTCAAAAGAGTATTCGCGGAAGTGATGTTAACGCTGCACTATATTATTTAGCGAGGCTAATTGAAGCAGGTGATATAACTAGCATCATACGGAGATTATTAGTTATTGCTTACGAGGATATCGGATTAGCTGGCGATCCTTGGAAGGTTGTATTAGCTTGTGAAGCGGCAAAGCAAGTTGGATTTCCTGAAGCAAGAATTATTCTTTCAAATGCAGTAATTGAACTGTGTTTGTCATCAAAATCTAATTCTAGTGTTACATCAATTGATCGTGCATTAAATGATGTGAGAAGTGGGCTACATGATGATATTCCAGCACATTTAAAGGATAGCCATTATGCGGGAGCTAAGGATATGGGGCATGGGATTGATTATATTTATCCACATGATCATCCATTAGGAAATTTTGGCGGTTGGGTAAATCAACAATATCTTCCAGAACGACTTGTGAATCAAGTTTACTATAAACCAAAAGAAGCAGGGAACGAAAAACGTTATGGAGCTATTTTTGAAAAACTACAACAGTTCAAGAAAAATCAAAAATAATACATAAAAAAAGAGAAGGTAGTTTTAAGCGAGATTATTCGCCTAAACTACCTTCCTTTTTTTATTCTCTCTTTTTAAAATTCCCCATACTATAATAATGAAATTAATGAATAATCCTAGCCATATATTAACGTTTAAAGCTTCTTCAACCATGCTCTCTCTACCACCAGGGATATGAAATCCATTTAGTAAAAAGTAAACTAAAAATATAATTGGCACTAAAAGTCTACCACTGACTGCTACTAAAGTGATTCCGAAACTTCGAGTCATCCAGATTTTATGAGTACTGAAATCTTTCTTCTTTGCACTAAGAACTCCCTTTAATGTAGTGAAAATCCATAATATAGCTAAAACAAGGAAAGAAATTGCCTTTGAAAAATTATCAATATAAAGAGTAACAATTAATGCAAGAAGCCCACTTATATAAACACTAATATAATAAATCTTACCAATTATACGATGGGTTCGAGGATTACGAATTCTAATGTCTTTAACAAATTGTAAGAAACCAGCAATTAAAGCGATAAATGCAAAAAAGATATGTGTAATTAAAGCAGGGAATTGAATTGAAGCTGAACTGATTTGGATACGACTATTTTCAGGAGATAGTAGAAAATAAGGAGCCATAAAAGGAATGATGACACAAAGCGAAAAAATAAATAAAATCCACCAACTTTTTTTAGAATACATAAAAAAACTGCCTCCGTTATTTAGTGTGAAAATCTAATTAAGCAATATCATATCAACTTAATATGAACGGAGCATGAATAAAAAAGTCGAGATAATATCTCGACTTTTAAGCACTTACATCATTATCAAAAACTTCTTTATTTGGAGTTTCTACTAAATGATTTGTTAATAGTTTTATTTCGAATAAAAGTAGTTCAGGGTTTATAAAAGTTGATGGAATTGATAAAATCTCTTCGTCATCATGATCATAGAAAACAATATAATTTACTTTTCGTTGATATGCAGCCAATTTACCTTCGTTTTTACCCCATTTTCGAAGTTCAATTGTTATCCGGTTTATCTTATGAAGCTCAATTGACTTCAATTCTTTTCCCTTTTTTAAGCTTAGCTGTCTACTAGTTAAAATAACTTTCGATTCTTTTCGAAGTTGGATTGTGGCATACACTTTAAATAAGAAAATAAGCCAGAGTATAGATAGCAATAAAAAATAAATAGGATCATGATTACCAAAAGCAGTACCGGTTCGCATAGCCGTTAGAAAACCAAGAAAATAAGTCCCAAAATGCCAAGGTGGCTTCGATTCCAAAATGACTTCTTGCCCTATTTTATCGCTTTCCTCTTTATTTAATAATTCAAGTTGATTCTTATGTTCATCCTCAGTATATTTATCCCAATTTGTAAATGCCGTTATTGTTTCATCAAAAAATCGAGGACTAGGAATATTTTCAGTAATATATGCACCTACATATGCAGCCATCCAATCTTTTTCGTTCCAGTTTTCTTGATGACTGCGAAATCTAGTTAAATAATAAGTTACTTCTTGTTCATAATAGTTTGAAGTATCATAGCGTTTTATAACTTCGATTTCGTCAGGTATAATCCCGAACTCCTCATGAGCAATTAAATAAAGGAACAATCTGTTTTTTACAAAACTTTGTTGATGTTCTTCCGTAAAAGTATATAAATCATTTTTTGAGACTTCATTTAGTTTTGTATAAAACCATACAGCTGATTCTATATTGTGGGCACAGTAATCAAGAAGTTCCTTTTTAATTTGAACGCCTTGTCCCATTAGTGAGATTACAGCATCAACCTTTAAATAAGGATCCTTATACTCAAGTGATTCTACTAAATATTCACGAATACAGTCATCAAAAAAATATTGCATTAACTGAAGGCAAATCCCCATCTCAGTTCGAACGATAAGGTAAGATTCCTTCCAAGCTTGGTACACATATTTTAAATTGTAATCTTGATCGTAATGTAAATATGAATCTAATTTATGCTTATAAAACAGTTTAATTTGCTCTTTCACATATTCGTTTTCAGCAAATGTAAAAGGAAGAGTAATTGAATTCCTTTTACATAGAAGAATCAAGTGGAAAATAGAAACAGAAGTTTCTTCATTTTCGATTAAATATAATAAATTTTTTACAATATCTGGAGCCCAATTTGTCTCCTCGAAAATAAATTGAACATCAATATCCAGTGAAAATCGATTAATATTTTTTTTGATAATTCGTATATAAGCATCTCTAGCTGATTCGGATTTAAGATTTATTAATAAATATAGGGCTTGAAGTTTTGCGCGTTCACTATATGATTCAAAATTCTTTTCGATTGGCGTTATTAATTCTGGGAGTTCAAACTCTGAACAAAAACCGACTAAATGATAACTTCCATCATCCCAATCTTCTATTGATTTCGGGAAGCTATTTCCCGCTTCTTCCAATAAAAAAATTAACGATTCAATAGAAGCACTTGAACGAAGAGACTTCCTAAGTTGGTCAATTCCTTTTGCTCGCTGATATAAATCCTGATGACGTAGCTGTTTTACTATGTTCTTGAATTTTCTTTGTATGGCCAACTTATAACCTCCTCTAGCTTCTTTTTAAATCAAATATATCATATTAAGGGTAATGGGAAATAGTTAAATAGACTTATAGTCTATTTGTTTAATTAATAAAACAGGACTTTTAACTTGTTTTTTGTTTTAATTGGATAAATTTTACAAATTGTTTTGAAAATTAATTTTTAAGCTTTTATAATAATAAGTACAAGCTGTTCATACTTTAATATAGAACTTGTCCAATCCTAGCGATCATTTCGATAAACTTATTCTCGAAACGAAAGTAGGAATTTTTTTTGTACCTAAAATTAAGAATGGAGGATGAACATGGTTAAGCTCTATGTCTTGGCGATCGTCATTGGTGGAGTGACCGGATTTATTTTTCACATCTTGTTTAACAAAGGTACGATTATGCTCCCAGTGAGACGAAAGAAAGGCTTTTATTTAGGATTTCTTGCGGACATTTTATTTGGAGCAACAGCCTCGACATTATTTGTTTCTTTATTTATACCAGAGAACATGCTAAAGGATATACGTATGGTAATTGGATACTGTATATTAGCTGGCCTCTCATCACAGAGCTTCCTTTTAAGTAGGGCACTTAACACTGAACGGGAAAGGGTAAGTTCACTGCATAATATTTCAAAGCAAATAGTATAGTAGTTTCAATAATATTCTTAGCTGAAATGAAGGAGGCATGTAATGAGGCTAGTGTTAACACCTGAAGAGAAAGCGATTTATTTAGATTTATTAGAGGATTTATTAAATGCTGATACCGAATACGAAATAAAAAGCATCGAATTCAACATCTTAAATTTTTTAAATAACATAAAAGAATCTCGAAAAAATGTTGAAGATTTCGATGAAAAAGCGGCAACTGCTCAATTCGTGCGAGCTGGGAAGTTGAAAAGTTAAGTAGAAAAAAATCTAAAAGAAAAACACCTTCTATGTCGTTTAGATAAACTAGATGACATAGTGGGTGTTTTTTTATTACCATAGAGACACATACCCCATCTTATGAGTAAGAAAAAAAGGCCAATTAGCGTTTTTAGTAACTCATGAGGCTTTCATGAGTAAGAAAAAATGGCCAATTAGCGTATTAATTAACTTATGAGGCCTTCATGAGTAAGAAAATAAGTCCAATAATCGTTTTTAGTAACTCATGAGTCTTCATGAGTAAGAAAATAACTTCTATTAGCATATTAATTAACTCATGGGCCCTTCATGAGCAAGAAAATAACTTCTATTAGCATATTAATTAACTCATGAGCCTTCATGAGTAAGAAAATAAGTTCAATAATCGTTTTTAGTAACTCATGAGCCCTTCATGAGTAAGAAAATAGGACCAAATATCGTTTTAATTAACTCATGAGCCCTTCATGAGTAAGAAAAAAAGCCCAAATATCGTTTTTATTAACTCATGAGCCTTCATGAGTAAGAAAATAAGTCCAATAATCGTTTTTAGTAACTCATGAGCCCTTCATGAGTAAGAAAATAAGCCCAAATTTCATTTTTAGTAACTCATGAACCCTCATAAGTAAGTAAATTTCTACATGGTAATCAAAAAAAACTAAAAATTATTTCCATACGATTTTTATGTTAGATATTACACTTTTCCAATTGGATTAGGCGTATTTTTTCCCAGACATGTGAATTTATAGTATAAATAGTGTACAATATTTGTATTACTACAGTTTAAAAATAGGATAAAACAGATAAAAATAAGAGATACAGTTTATTGAACGGAGTGAATTAATGAAGATTTCAACTAAGGGAAGATACGGACTGACAGTTATGATTGAATTAGCTAAAAGATATTGTGATAAACCAATTTCACTTAAAAGTATTGCGAAAGCACAAAATCTTTCTGAGCATTATTTAGAACAAATTATCTCTCTATTACGAAATGCGGGATTAGTTAAGAGTATTCGTGGAGCATATGGTGGGTATATTTTAACAAAGGAACCAAATGATATTTCTGCAGGCGAAGTGATAACTGCTCTTGAAGGATCGTTATCTCCAATCGAAAATCTAGAGGATGAAAATCCTGCGCAAAGAGAGTTATGGACTCGAGTTCAGAAGGCGATTAATGAAGTGTTAGATCATACTAGTCTTGAAGACTTAGCTAAATTAGAATCTGATGATTTAAATGGATATATGTTTTATATATAATTTTAGTGCGTTTGAACGCTTCATCAAAGAAAGGATTTAATAAAAATGGAACGTATTTATGTAGATCATGCTGCAACTTCTCCAATGCATCCTGAAGTTATTGAAAAGATGGTTGTAGAAATGCAAGAAACTTTTGGAAATCCATCTAGTATTCATTCTTTTGGTCGACAAGCAAGGCAAAAGATTGATGCTGCACGCATGATTTGTGCCAATAGTATAGGAGCAAAAGTTAACGAAATTATTTTTACGAGCGGTGGAACTGAGAGTGATAACTTTGCAGTTCGAGGTGCTGCTTATGCAAATCAAAAATATGGTAAGCACATTATTACCTCAAGCATCGAGCATCATGCTATATTACATACATGCAATGCTCTTGAAAAGGAAGGCTTTGAGGTTACGTATTTACCTGTTGATCATACAGGTCGTGTGAATGTAGCGGATGTAAAGGCTGCACTGCGTGATGATACGATTTTAGTATCTATTATGATGGTTAATAATGAAATCGGAACAGTTCAACCAATTAAAGAAATTGGTGAACTTCTTAAAGACCATAGAGCTCATTTCCATACAGATGCAGTACAAGCTTACGGCTTAATTCCTATAAATGTTGAAGAACTTGGTGTCGACTTTTTATCAATTTCCTCACATAAAATTAATGGGCCTAAAGGTGTAGGATTTCTTTATATAAGTGAAAATGCGATTTTTACGCAATTACAATTCGGTGGACAGCAAGAACGAAAACGTCGTGCAGGTACAGAAAACGTTCCTGGGATTGTTGGATTAGCAAAAGCTGTGGAATTAATTCAGATTGAAAGAGAAGAGCGTGTAAAAAGTTATTTACGTTTTCGCGAAATTTTAATAAGTGTCCTTAATGAAAATGGAGTTCGTTTTGAAAAAAATGGAAATGAGACGTTTTTTGCACCACATGTGTTAAACTTATCATTTGAAGATATTTCAATTGAATCATTTTTAGTGAATCTTGACTTATCAGGTATAGCAGCTTCAAGTGGATCTGCTTGTACAGCTGGTAGTATAGATCCTTCGCATGTTTTAGTTGAAATGTTTGGAATTGATTCACCTAAAATCCAATCTTCAATTCGATTCAGTTTTGGTTATGGAAATACAGACGAACAAATTCGTATACTTGGGGAGCGTGTATCTTCAATTGTAAAACGATTAGTTAAAATATAAATTTTAAGGTGCGAGAGGATATTATTTATGAATAAAAAAGATCCAAAAGACACTCGCGTAGTAGTAGGAATGTCTGGTGGTGTAGATTCATCTGTAACGGCATATTTATTGAAGCAACAAGGATATGATGTCATCGGGATTTTTATGAAAAACTGGGATGACACAGATGAATTTGGTGTATGTACAGCAACTGAAGATTATGAAGATGTAATTGCAGTTTGTAATCAAATAGGAATTCCGTATTATGCAGTGAATTTTGAAAAGCAATATTGGGATAAAGTGTTTACTTATTTTTTAGATGAATACAAAAAGGGTAGAACACCAAACCCTGACGTAATGTGTAATAAAGAAATTAAATTTAAAGCATTTCTTGACCATGCAATGACACTAGGTGCTGATTATGTAGCAACTGGTCATTATGCTGGGGTTGAGTTTCGTGACGGTGAATATAAAATGTTACGAGGCATCGATAGCAATAAAGACCAAACTTATTTCTTAAATCAGCTTGGCCAAGAACAATTATCGAAGGTTATGTTTCCTCTTGGAGGCTATTTGAAGCCAGAAATTCGTAAAATAGCTGAAGAGGCAGATTTAGCAACTGCTAAGAAAAAAGACAGTACAGGAATTTGCTTCATTGGCGAACGTAACTTTAAAGAATTTCTTAGTAACTATTTACCTGCTCAACCTGGCGAAATGAGAACGATGAGTGGGGAAGTTAAAGGGAAACATGATGGACTAATGTATTATACGATTGGTCAACGTCATGGTCTTGGAATTGGTGGAAATGGTGATCCTTGGTTCGTAGTAGGAAAAGACTTAGAAAATAATGTTTTATTAGTTGAACAAGGATTCCATAACGAGCTACTTTATAGTAATGAAGTACTCGCTTCAGATATTAGTTGGACATCTGAAAAGCCAAAAGAAGGATCATTTACATGTACTGCGAAATTCCGTTATCGCTCAGAAGATAACGAAGTAACAGTTCAAATTTTAGATGATAATTCAGTAAGAATTCTATGTCATGAAAAAATTCGTGCAATCACTCCGGGACAAGCCGTTGTATTTTACGACGGAACAGACTGCCTAGGTGGAGGAACAATTGACCGTGCATTTATTGATGGTAAAGAATTAACGTATTTAAGATGATTTTAATCACCCCAATCATAATGGTTGGGGTTGTTTTTTTTGAAAAGAAATAACCAATTGGACGTGATAAATTTAAAGAAACGTTCCTTTGAAATGTATACGGCGGTGTGATAGTGTTAAATAGATAAATTATGTTTTGGTTATTTCTAAAAAGTTTAGTAATGATATTAAAATGGTGATAATCCAATATAATTGAAAGTAAATACATAGAGGTGTTATACATGAATAATTTTGAACGTGGAGTAGCAGCCCTTCAAGACGGAAATTTAGAAGATGCAGCTAATTATTTAACAAAGGAAATTGAAGAAAATCCTACTAATTCATTAGCTTATGTAAATTTTGGACAGCTTTTACTTTCGATGGGTGATGTAGAACGCGCTTGTCGCTTTTTTGAAAAGGCTTTAGAAATCGATCCAGAATTAGCAGCAGCTCATTATGCAGTTGGGACAGTGTATTTTGAGGATGGAAAGTTTGAGTTAGCAAAAAATCATTTTCAACATTGTGTGAAACTGGGCATGAATGATAGTGATGTACATTTTATGATTGGATTATGCTGTGTAAATAATGGAGATGATCGTTTTGCACTTCCATTTTTTCAACGAGCAATTGAGCTAAACGAAAAAGACGTCGATGCATTATTCCAATATGGTCTTACTTTAGCAAAGTTAGAGATGTTAGAGGAAGCAAAAGTAAATTTAGAAAAGGTATTACAATTAGATGAACAGCATGCTGATGCACATTATAATTTAGGGATTATTGCGATGTTTAATGATCAAGTTGAAATTGCTAAAGATCATTTTAATAAAGCGATTGAAAATCAAGATGATCACATGCTTGCTATGCATGCATTGAAAGTGATTGAAAATAAAGAAGAAGAATAAGTTTTTTTAGTTTTAAGGCTTGGGAGGTGGAGAAATGCAAACGCAAAGTGAAATGGAATTGTTTGTTGATGAGACACCTTATATTAAAGGGAATGTCACAACAATTATCTTTTATAATGCAGAAAATTTTTATACTGTTGCAAAGGTAAAAGTGGTCGATACAAATTTATCAAATTGTGAACAGGAAATGACAATTACTGGGAATATTCCAAGAATGAATGAAGATGAGTCATATACATTTAAGGGGATCGTAAAAGACCATCCAAGGTATGGTAAACAATTTCAAATTTCATCGTTTGAAAAAGAGCTTCCATCTACTAAAAAAGGGGTTATCCAATATTTATCATCAGATTTGTTTAAAGGAATTGGAAAAAAAACGGCCGAGAAAATTGTTAATCATCTAGGTGAAGGTGCGATAAATAAAATTTTAGACAACTCTGATAGCTTAGAAGCTGTTCCCGGGCTGGCAAAAGCAAAGGCTAAAGAAATTTATGAGACCATTTTATCTCATCAAGGTCTTGAAAAAGTAATAAGCTTTCTAAGTAGCTACGGAATAGGAACAGGCTTATCAATTAAAATATATAAGACTTATAATGAATCAACTCTAGATGTCATTCGAACAAATCCATTTAAGTTGATTGAAGATGTGGATGGAATTGGATTCGGAAGAGCAGATGAAATTGGTCGAGCAATTGGAATTACAGGAAATCATCCTGATCGGATACGAGCGGGTTGTATTTATATTTTAGAGCATTTATCGATGCAAGAAGGACATGTTTATATTACGCAAGACCAGTTTATTGACGAAACTAGACAATTGTTAATGAAACAGGATAAAGAGCTTGTCGAAGCAGTCGACATTTCTCGGGAAATGAAACGATTAGTCGCTGACGGAAAGCTTGTTATGGAAGATGAGCGGATTTATTTAGCTGCTCTTTATTATGCTGAAAAAGGAATTGTGAATGCGATTCAAAAATTATTGAGCGATGCTCCTGATCTTGGTGAAATGACTGAAGCTAGATTTGCAAAAGAGTTAGAAGAACTCGAAGCAAAAATGAAAGTAAAATATGCACCTTCGCAAGCACAAGCGATTAAAAAGGCCATGGAGTCTCCTATGATGGTTTTAACAGGTGGGCCAGGTACAGGGAAGACGACGGTTATTAAAGGTATTGTTAATCTCTTCTCGACAATACATGAACTATCATTGGATCAGCATTCTTATCCGAAAGATGATCCATTCCCATATTTGCTTGCTGCACCTACTGGCCGAGCGGCAAAACGCATGAGTGAAGCAACTGGATTACCGGCAGTTACAATTCATCGATTACTTGGTTGGACAAGAGAAGGAGAATTTAGCCATCATGAGGAAAACCCACTTAATGGAAAATTACTGATCATTGATGAGTTTTCAATGGTTGATGTCTGGTTAGGGAATCAATTATTAAAAAGCATTCCTGAAGGCTGCCAAGTAATTTTTGTAGGTGATGAGGATCAATTACCTTCAGTTGGACCAGGTCAAGTTTTAAAGGATTTATTAAACTCCGGTACAGTTCCAACGGTACGTTTAAAAGATATTTACCGTCAATCTGAGGATTCTTCAATTATTTCATTAGCACATTATATTAAAGATGGAACAATCTCGGAGGATTTATTTGAGCAAAGAAAAGATCGATCATTTATCGGTTGTTCAAGTCAACAAGTTGTCGATGTCGTCAAAAAAGTGTGTGAAAATGCCAATAAAAAAGGATTTCCTGTAAGAGATATTCAAGTACTTGCACCAATGTATCGTGGACCAGCTGGAATTGATGCGTTGAACGAAGGGTTACAAGAGGTTTTTAACCCTAAAAAAGAAAAACAACGTGAAATGATTTTTGGTGATACAACATTCCGCACAGGTGATAAAGTACTTCAGCTTGTAAACGTTCCAGAAAATAATGTCTTTAATGGAGATATGGGTGAAATTGTGAACATTTTTTTCGCAAAAGAAAATGTAGAACAACAAGATCTTATCATCGTATCGTTTGATGGAAATGAAGTGACCTATACTAGACCTGACTTTTCTCAATTAACACTTGCTTATTGTTGTTCAATCCATAAGTCGCAAGGAAGTGAATTTGATATTATTGTGCTTCCAATTGTAAAAAGTTATTATCGAATGCTGCGAAGAAATTTAATCTACACAGCAGTGACTAGAAGTAAGAAATTCCTAATTATGTGCGGAGAACAAGATGCATTTATTCAAGGGATCGGAAGAACTGATGATGGACAACGACAAACTACTTTATGTATGAAGTTAAAAGGGATTGAGAATGGTGAAGTACCAATAAATGACGATTTACCTTTTCAGCTTTCAGACGAATTACCAAATCTTTCACCTTATGATTTCATGTAATTGACTAAGAATATATAGTGCAAGACGATTCCTGTACTAACGTATATTTTTATGAAAATTTGGTCACAATGCTTAGAAACATTGCCTTTTTTAGGCTAAGGGAGCGAGCATTGTGATTTGTCCAAATTGTCATAGTAAAGACTTAGGGAAGATTGGTGTAAATCAATATTATTGCTGGGGATGCTATATTGAACTAACAATTAATAAAGGCATGATTTATACCCACCAAGTTGAAGAAGATGGTACGTTAAGTTCGTTAGATGATTTGTTTGACGAAGAGGATCGAAAACTTAGTATGTAGGAGTGGGTAATTAATGGCTAGAAAAAGCTCTTTATTAGGTTTAGGTTTAGGTGCAGGTGCACTTGCGATGAAATTAGCGTACGAAAATAAATGGCTTTCTTCAAAAAATATGAAACGCATGAGAAAGTCATTGAAAAAAATGCTTTAATTTTTAAGGCACATGTCTCTATAGACATGTGCTTTTTTATGTTCATTAGAAATTAATCATTGAAAACTTTTCCATGCTCTTATATCATGTTTTAAAAGCATGGAAAAGAGATGGTAATAATGGGAGTGGAGATAAGTCTTGTTAAAAATAATTTAAAATTTGTGGAGCAGGTTTTTAAGTTATCATCTGATCCAGGTGTAAAGGACACTTTAGGAATTAAAGTCGATAAGATTGAGGATACAATTGGATTTATTAATTTTATTATTCAACAGGAATTAGAAGGTAAAGTAGTAAATCGTATCATTTTGAATAAGCAGGATGAGGTAGTTGGAATGACAACCTTAAAGCATATCGACCGAGGAGATGGCGTTTGTCATATTGGTACTTGGATTGGAGTTCCATTTTGGGGTGAAGGATATAATGAGGCATCAAAAATTGAAATTTTAAAAATTGCTTTTAATGAGTTGAAAATGGACTATGTAATTGCAGGTGCAAAACAGTCAAATACTAGATCAAGGCGTGCACAAGAGAAGTTACCTTATCTGACAGTTGGTGTTGAGAAGGAATTTCCAAAGGAACTAGCGATCATTGAAAAAGAAGCAGGGACTAAATGCGTATTGAATGTTGTAAAGCGAGAAGATTTTACGAATTTCATAGCTGGTCACATAATTTAATTGAAATTCTCCATACTATTATCAGTATGGAGGTTTTTTATGGACGGGTTAAAATTAAAGTGGATTTACCGATTATGCTTAATTTTGTTAATCGGATTAGTTGGAATTGTATTTTATTATTTAAAACCAGTTTATTTAAATATTGTAATAGGTATTTTAAAATCGATGGTTCCATTTTTGATTGGATTAGTGATTGCTTACTTGTTACATCCAGCAATTGAATACATTCATAAAAAAGGGATAAAAAGAGTATTTGCGATTCTACTAATTTATTTATTATTTTTTGGAGGATGTATATTAGGGCTATACTTGCTACTTCCTATTTTTAAACAACAATGGCACGATATTTTAAAAGCATTCCCTAAAGTAATGGCTTTATATGATCATTTTTTATCGAAAATAGACCGAAAGACTTCAAGGATGCCAATCTTTATTCACAACCGTATTGATTTAATGATCAATGGCGCGGAAAAATCTGGATTATCATTATTAAATAAATCTGGAGAATGGATGAAGCAATTAGTAAATAATATGATTTCGATTTTTATTATCCCATTTATCGTATTTTACTTTTTAAAAGATTATAAAGTCTTAACGGGTATGTTTTGGAAAATTGTCCCTTATAAATGGCGTTATGAGACAAAAGGTTTAGCCAAGGAACTGAATAATTCTTTTGGTAAATATATTCGTGGCCAAATACTAGTTTGTTTTTTATTGTTTATTTTAGCAACAATTTTACTATGGGTTGTTCGGATGAAGTATGCACTAGTCTTAGGAGTAATCATAGGAATCACAGATATTATTCCGTATTTCGGACCGGTTATTGGAGCGATACCAACTCTATTTTTGGCTGCTTCTGAGGGAACAAGTTTATTGATCAGAGTAGGGATTATCTTAATTGTTTTACAATTAGTTGAAGGAAATATTCTTTCCCCATTTATAATAGGGAAGTCAATTCATACTCATCCGGTTATCATTATGTTTTCACTATTAGTTGCGGGTGAAATTGCTGGTTTTATCGGTTTATTACTCGCTGTCCCAGCGCTAGTTGTCATTATTTCTATCATTCGATATTTCAGTAATAGAAAAGAACGTCTCTCAACTTGACTTTCATTTTTTACAATGATACTATTTTTTCATACAATTATATTTGCAAAATTTTGAAGGAACAAGTATGTCACAGACCATTTAAGCATGTGCTAAAGAGAGAAGTTTCCTAGGCTGAAAGAAACTTTAATGAAGGGTGACAGAAAAGCTACTCCTGAATGCAGCTAATCACTGACGTTTGACCACGTTACGGTCGCTTTGAGGTGATGAATAGACTTTGAGGTAGTAATTACCTAAGCAATTTGCTTTCTATTCATAATCAGGGTGGTATCGCGAGTACATCTCGTCCCTGTTTTAGGGACGGGATTTTTTTGTTTTTTAAAGCATTTTATCACATTATAAATTTACTAAATGGAGGTTAATATAATGAAAAAGCTAACTGCTGCGCAAATTCGCCAAATGTACTTAGACTTCTTTAAAGAAAAGGGGCACGCTATTGAGCCGAGTGCATCTTTAGTACCAGTAGAAGATCCAACATTATTATGGATTAATAGTGGTGTAGCGACATTAAAAAAATATTTTGATGGTCGTGTAATTCCAGAGAATCCAAGAATAACAAATTCACAAAAATCAATTCGTACGAATGATATTGAGAATGTAGGTAAAACAGCTCGTCACCATACTTTTTTTGAAATGTTAGGGAACTTCTCAATCGGTGATTATTTCCGTGAAGATGCTGTAACATGGGGATGGGAGTTATTAACTTCATCTAAATGGTTTGGTTTCGAGAAAGAAAAATTATACGTTACTGTATATCCAGAAGATAAAGAAACGTATGATTTATGGATTAAATTAGGGTTAGATCCAGAGCATATTATCTTACTAGAAGGTAACTTCTGGGAAATCGGTGAAGGACCATGCGGACCTTGTACAGAGATTTTTTATGATCGTGGAACAAAATATGATCCTGAAAACATTGGAATTAAATTATTAAAAGAGGATTTAGAGAATGATCGATATTTAGAAGTTTGGAATATCGTATTTTCCCAATTTAATTCAAAAGATGGTTTAGACCGTAAAGAATACCCAGAATTACCGAGTAAGAACATTGATACTGGAATGGGCTTAGAGCGTATGGCAAGTGTACTACAAGAAGTTGATACAAACTTTGATACTGATTTATTTATGCCAATTATCAATGTAGTTGAAACAATTTCTGGTGAAAAATACCGCAATGGTGAATTAGATAAGGATACTGCTTTTAAAGTAATTGCTGACCATATTCGTACTGTATCTTTTGCTGTTGCAGATGGAGCACTTCCTTCAAATGAAGGTCGAGGATATGTATTACGTCGATTAATCCGTCGTGCTGTTCGTTTCGCAAAAAAATTAGGTATTGAGCGTCCATTTATGTTTGAACTAGTTCCTGTTGTTGCAGAAATTATGGAAAGCTACTATCCAAATGTGAAGGAAAAAGTACCGTTTATTCAAAAAGTGATTAAAAATGAAGAAGAACGTTTCCATGAGACATTACATGAAGGATTATCACTGCTGACAAATGTGATGAAGGATGCTAAAGCTAAAGGAAGTACTGTAATTAAAGGTGAAGATGTTTTCCGTCTTTATGACACATACGGATTCCCAATTGAATTAACTGAAGAATATGCAGAAGAAGAAGGATTAACCGTTGATCATGACGGATTCGAAGTTGAAATGGAGAAACAACGTGAACGTGCTCGTTCGGCAAGACAAGATGTAGACTCCATGCAAGTACAAAGTGAGGTACTTCGCGAAATTAAGGAAGCATCTTCATTTGTAGGGTATAGTGAAGGTTCAGTCGAATCTACAGTTCTTGTTCTAATAAAAGACGGAGAAAGAGTTGAAGATGTAGCAAATGGCGAAGAAGCTCATTTAATTCTTGATGTAACTCCTTTCTACGCTGAAAGTGGAGGTCAAATTGCAGACCGTGGAACGATAACAGCTTCTGGTTTAAAAGTAGAGGTTCTTGATACACAAAAGGCTCCTAACGGACAAAATTTACATCGAGTAAAGGTTGTTGAAGGTGCACTATCAGTTGGTGCTAAAGTTACATCAACAATTAATAAAGCTAACCGTTCAAGCATTGTTAAGAACCATACAGCTACGCACCTTTTACACCAAGCTTTAAAGGCTGTACTAGGAACTCATGTAAATCAAGCTGGGTCACTAGTAAACCAAGAGCGTCTTCGTTTTGACTTCTCGCATTTCGGTCAAGTAACTGGAGATGAACTAGAAACAATTGAAAAAATTGTAAATGAAAAAATTTGGGAAAGCATTCCAGTTCAAATTTCTGAAAAAGCAATTGCTGAAGCAAAAGCAATGGGAGCAATGGCATTATTCGGCGAAAAATATGGTGATGTAGTACGAGTAGTACAAGTTGGAGATTATAGTTTAGAGCTATGTGGTGGATGCCATGTTGATAACACAGCATCAATCGGTACGTTTAAAATCATCTCTGAGTCAGGAATCGGAGCTGGAACTCGCCGTATTGAAGCAGTAACAGGCAAAGCGGCTTATGAATATATGCAGGAACAAATTGGCCAACTAAAAGAGGCAGCTGGTCTATTAAAGTCTAATACGAAAGACGTTGTTGCTCGTATTGAAACTTTACAATCAGATTTAAAGCAAGTACAAAAAGAAAATGAATCACTTTCTTCAAAATTAAGCAATATTGAAGCAGGAAATATTAGTAATAACGTAAAAGAAGTAAATGGAGTAAAATTCGTAGCTGCAAAAGTAAATGGAGCAGATATGAATAGTCTTCGAACGATGGTTGATGATCTAAAAAATAAAATTGGATCTGTAGTTGTTTTACTTGGATCTGCAAATGAAGGCAAAGTTAACTTGATTGCAGGTGTTACAAAAGATTTAGTAGGTCAAGGATACCATGCAGGAAATCTAATAAAAGAAGCTGCTTCAATTTGTGGAGGCGGAGGCGGAGGCCGTCCAGATATGGCTCAAGCTGGTGGTAAGGATCCTTCAAAATTAGACGAGGCTGTTGCTTTTGTTGAAAATTGGATGAACACGATTTCAAAATAACAGAAAAATCGTGTACAATAACAGAAATAAAAATTTTTAGCTGATTCGTAACTGCTTCATAAAAATGGTACAATATAGTTAGCTAAAAATATACGGATAAGTGGGGTGCTTTGTATGGATTCATTTGATAAAACGATGAAGTTTAGTTTGCAAGATGAAGGCCAGGATATACGAGTTAATGAAGTTTTGTTAAAGGTTCATGACGCTTTACAAGAAAAAGGCTATAATCCAATCAATCAAATAGTAGGATACCTATTATCAGGTGATCCTGCATACATTCCTCGTCATAACGACGCAAGAAGTATGATGAAAAAACTAGAGCGTGATGAAATCATTGAGGAACTAGTTAAATCTTACTTACAACAACATCGTGGAGAATAATTAATGAGAGCACTTGGGCTAGACGTAGGTACAAAAACAATAGGCGTAGCTGTAAGTGATGCTCTAGGTTGGACAGCTCAAGGAATTGAGACAGTCAAAATTGATGAAGATCGTCAGAAATTTGGACTAGACCGACTAAAGGAACTCATCGACAGCTACGAAATTGAAAAAGTAATTGTAGGTTTACCTAAAAATATGAACGGAAGTATTGGAGAACGCGGTGAAGCTTGCAAGCGTTTTGGAAAAATGATTGAAGAAGAATTCAATCTTCCGGTTATACTATGGGATGAAAGACTTTCAACAATGGCTGCTGAACGGTTTCTAATTTCTGCTGACGTCAGTCGTAAGAAAAGAAAGCAAGTAATCGATAAAATGGCAGCGGTAGTTATTTTACAAAACTACTTAGATAGTATAAAGTGATAAAGAAGAGTGGAGTTTGGCAGGTTAGATTAGCAAACTCCACATATTCACTTTTATACTTGTACATAAAAGGATCAAAATAATAGAGGTGATATAAATGGAACACGGTGAAGACAGACAAATTACAATCATCGATGAGGAAGGTAATGAGATTCTTTGTAATATTATTATGACTTTTGAATCAGATGATTATGGTAAATCATACGTAATTTACAGCCCAGTAGGACAAGAGTTTGATGAAGATGGAGATCCAATCTATCATGCTTCTAGCTTTATTCCTGCAGAAGACGGTGAAGATGGAGAATTATATCCAATCGAATCAGACGAAGAATGGGAAATGGTCGAAGAAGTATTAAATACTTTCTTTGACGAAGAAGAAGGAGAATAATATTCTCGAATTTAAAAATGCTAATCACTAATAAGGTGTTTAGCATTTTTTTTATGTAGAAAATTGCCGATTCACCACATATTTGTAGTATACTATAACGTGGAAAAGGAGGTCGGTAACTTGACTTTGAATGAATTTAATCAGAATGGATTCAAGAACTCAAATAAAAAAGGCAGAGTTATACGCATTTTTACATATCTTATTATTGCTATTCTTGTTGTAGTTGGAGCAGGTTTTGGAGCTTACAAATATATGTTAAAACCTGTAAATTCAGCAAATAAACAAATTAATTTAGTAACTATTCCAGAAGGAAGCTCAGTTGATGATATTGCAGAAATTTTCAAAAAGAAAAATTTAATAAAAAATACATCAATTTTTAAACTATATGTGAAGTTGCATAATAACGCTAGTCTAAAATCAGGAAACTATCATTTTAGTGAAAGCCAAGGAGTTGCAACGATTGTAAACCACCTACAAGTCGGAGGGAAATATCAAGTAGCTGTTAAGAACTTAATGATTCCTGAAGGAACACAGTTAAAGGAAATAGCCGCGATTATTGCAAAAGAATTTAAATTAGATGAAGCGGCTGTACTAAAACAGTTGAACGACAAAGCTTATATCCAAGGTTTACAAAAAAAGTTTCCACAATTATTAACAAATGAAATGTTTAAAGCTGGGATTCGTTACCCATTAGAGGGATATTTATATCCTTCAACTTATAAGTATGGGGATTTTACTCCAAGCTTAGATCAAATTATTACACCAATGTTAACTGAAACGGTGAAAGTTTTGGATCATTATAAGGAAAAAATGAATCAGCTTAAGCTTACGCCTCATCAGACTTTAACAATGGCTTCTTTAATTGAGGAAGAAGCGACGGGTACAACAGATCGAAAGCTAATTTCAAGTGTGTTTTATAATCGACTTAAAATAAATATGCCTCTACAAACAGATCCGACTGTTTTGTATGCTTTAGGTAAACATAAAGAGCGAGTATTATATAAAGATTTAGAAGTTAAATCTCCATATAATACTTACTATGTTAAAGGATTACCAATTGGTCCAATCGCAAGTGCTGGCGTGGATAGTATAGTGGCTGCTCTTGAGCCAGCTAAATCAGATTATCTATATTTTCTTGCTGATAAAACAGGTAAAGTAATCTTCACTAAATCGTTATCAGAGCATAACACTGAAAAAGAAAAGCATATAAAATAAAAAATTGGAAATACTTGTATACTAAATAATAAATTCCTCAGTAGACTAAATAGTTTACTGAGGAATTTTGTAAAATCAAAAAATAGTGAAAGCGTTGCAGCAATTCTTGGTACTAGCCAAGGGTCTTTTTTTTATGTTAGAATATTACGGGTCTAAAAAATTCAGATACACAGAAATTTTACTTACACCTTGTTTTAAACAAGGTTGTATTTCTATTGGAGGCTTTATAAGCAATGAATGACGTTTTAGTTCGTCAATACTTGGCGAATTTTTATAAACATAGAGAACCTTTTATAGAAGAAATGGAAACATATGCAATGGAGCATCATGTACCAATCATGGATAAAGCAGGTATGGAATTTATGCTTGGTTTACTTTATTTAATACAGCCAACTTCAATACTTGAAATTGGAAGTGCAATTGGCTATTCAAGTATTCGAATGGCAAAAGAGTTTCCAAATGTGAAGATTGTTACTATGGAGCGAAATGCAGAAAGAATTCGAAAAGCAAAAGAGTTTATTGGTCGAAGTGATTACGGTGATCGAATTCTACTTTTAGAAGGGGACGCTTTACTTTTAAAAGAAAAATTGCCTGACGACAGACAATTTGATGTTATTTTTATCGATGCCGCTAAAGCTCAGTATCAGCGATTCTTTGAATTATATGAGCCGCTATTATCAGACAGAGGTGTGATCATATCGGATAATGTACTATTTAAAGGTCAAGTTGCTGAAAGTGCGGATTTAGTTGAAAATCGACGCAAGAAAGCCTTAATAAAAAGGATTCAAAACTACAATGAATGGCTAATGAACCACCCAAAGTATGATTCGACAATTATGCCGATTGGTGATGGAGTTGCTATTAGTAAAAAAAGGGGAGTTAATAATGATGAAGCCTGAATTATTAGTTACGCCAACTAACCTAAATGATATAGATAAATTAGCCGATGCTGGTGCAGACGCAATTATTATTGGTGAACAACGATTTGGATTACGCTTAGCAGGAGAATTTAATCGTGAAGCTGTAAAAGAGGCAGTGGAAATTGCACATAAAAAAAATGTAAAAGTATACGTGGCTATGAACGGTGTATATCATAATGAAATTCTTGATGAAATTGAAGATTATATTGCGTTTTTAAGAGATGCAAATGTAGATGCAGTGGTATTTGGAGATCCTGCAGTTCTTATGTCAGTTCGTGAAATTGCTCCAAATATGCAATTACATTGGAACACTGAAACAACGGCTACGAATTGGTTTACATGTAATTACTGGGGTAAACGAGGATCTAAACGTGCTGTATTAGCTAGAGAACTAAGTTTTGAAGCAGTAACTGAAATGAAAGAAAACGCGAAAGTTGAAATCGAAGTACAAGTACATGGAATGACTTGTATGTTCCAATCAAAACGTTCTCTTGTAGGTAACTACTTTGAATACCAAGGGAAAGATTTAGAAATCGTTCAACAAAAGAAATATGATGAAAATATGTTCTTAGTTGACCACGAGCGTAACAATAAATATCCGATTTTTGAAGATCAAAACGGAACTCATATTATGAGCCCAAATGATATTTGTATTATTAACGAATTAGAAGATTTAATTGATGCAAAAATTGATTCTTTTAAAATCGACGGTGTCTTAAAATCATCAGAATATATCATTGAAGTAACAAAACTATATAGACAAGCTATTGACCTATGTGTAGATGACCGTGAAGCTTACGAAGAAATAAAAGATGAGCTTTTTGACAAAATTGAAGCAATTCAACCAGTAAATAGACCACTAGACACAGGATTCTTCTTTAAAGAAACAGTGTATTAATAAAAGAAGTATTAGAACTTGAAAGGCAGGAAAGACAAGGAAATCTAGAGATGAAGAAGATCGAGTAAAAGGTCATTCTATTATCATAGTACCTTGTCCATTAGTCCTGTATTAAAGAGGAGGATAAATGATGGCAATTGGACAATTAGATAAAATAGTTGATGGCAAACGTGTAATCGTTAAGAAACCTGAGCTATTAGCACCAGCTGGTAATTTAGAAAAATTAAAAATTGCAGTAAGATATGGCGCTGACGCTGTATTTATTGGTGGTAGAGAATTTGGTTTACGTTCGAATGCAGATAACTTCTCTTTAGAAGAAATGGCTGAAGGGGTAGAATTTGCAAATAAATTTAATGCGAAAATTTATGTAACAACAAATATTTTTGCTCATAACGAAAACATGGACGGATTAGTTGAGTATTTACAAGGTATTGAAGCGGCAGGAGTTACGGGTATTATCGTAGCTGACCCTTATATTATTGAAACATGTAAAGAGGCTGCTCCTAAATTAGAGGTGCATTTAAGTACGCAACAATCTTTATCAAATTATCGTGCTGCACAGTATTGGAAAGAAGAAGGATTACATCGATTAGTTTTAGCTCGTGAGACAAGCTATGAAGAAATAAAAGAAATTAAAGAAAAAGTAGATGTTGAAATTGAAACATTTATTCATGGAGCGATGTGTATTGCGTACTCTGGTCGTTGTACTTTAAGTAATCATATGACTGCACGTGATTCAAACCGTGGTGGATGCTGTCAATCATGTCGTTGGGACTACGATTTAGTTCAAACTGAGTCTACGAATCCAGATGCAATGGAAAATCCTTTATTTGCTGAAGAAGATGCTCCATTTGCAATGAGCCCTAAAGATTTAAATTTATTACGCTCAATTCCTAAATTTATTGAAATTGGTGTAGATAGTTTAAAAATTGAAGGCCGTATGAAATCAATTCATTATGTAGCAACAGTAGTTTCTGTTTACCGCAAAATAATTGATGCATATTGTGCTGACCCAGAAAACTTTGAGTTTAAAGAAGAGTGGGTTGAAGAACTAGATAAATGTGCTAATCGTGATACAGCTTCTTCATTCTTTGAAGGGTTCCCAGGAATGAAAGAGCAAATGTATGGAAATCATAGCAAAAAAACAACGTATGATTTTGCTGGTCTTGTATTAGACTATGATGAGCAAACAGGAATCGCAACAATTCAACAACGTAACTACTTCAAACCAGGGGACCAAATTGAATTCTTTGGACCTGAAATCGAAAACTTCAAACAAACAGTTGGTGTAATTGTGAATGAAGAAGGAACAGAAGTAGATGCTGCAAGACATCCATTAGAAATTGTAAAAATTAAAGTGGATCAAAAAGTATATCCTTACAATATGATGAGAAAAAAGTTAGTTTGATAAGAAAGAGGGATTGAAGTATGGGGAAAAAGCCCATTGTAATTGGAATTGCTGGAGGGACTGGCTCTGGAAAAACTTCAGTAACAAAAGCAATTTATGATCAATTTAAAGGTCATTCGATTTTAATGATACAGCAAGATTCTTATTATAGAGACCAAACTCATTTGCCAATGGAAGAAAGATTGAAAACAAATTATGATCACCCATTAGCATTTGACAATGATTTGTTTATTGAGCATATCAAAGATTTATTGCAATACAAAGCAATCGAGAAACCTGTATATGACTATACAATTCATACAAGATCTTCAGAAACAATCCCTGTAGAGCCGAAAGAAGTTATCATTTTAGAAGGTATTCTAGTATTAGAAGACGAGCGTTTACGTGACTTAATGGATATAAAAATATTTGTAGATACGGATGCTGACTTACGAATTCTTCGTAGAATACAACGAGATATAAAAGAACGTGGAAGAACAGTTGATTCTGTAGTAGATCAATATGTAAATGTTGTACGACCTATGCATAATCAATTCTGTGAACCATCAAAAAAATTCGCCGACATTATTATACCTGAAGGTGGTCAGAACTTTGTGGCTATTGATTTAATGGCTACAAAAATTCAGACTATACTTGAAAGAGTAAGTGTATTATAATACCTTCATATGAGAGATTAATTCCTAAAAATAATTTTGGAAAGATGGAGAAGCATAAACTTCTTCATCTTTCTATATAAAAGAATGCGTTTTCAAAACTTGAATGTTTCATTAATTATTCTCATACACTGTTTGTACAACCATTGTATAAACATATATATTTAGAAGTTCTACATAAAGAAACGGTGGATACTAAAAGGAGTGTACAAAAATGGCTAACGAAAAAAAATTCCCTATGACTTTAGCTGGGAAGCAAAAATTAGAACAAGAATTAGAAAACTTAAAAACAGTAAAGCGTGCTGAAGTAGTAGAGCGTATTAAAATTGCTCGTAGCTTCGGTGACCTTTCTGAGAACTCTGAATATGATGCTGCAAAAGATGAGCAAGCATTTGTTGAGGGTCGTATTACAACTTTAGAAAATATGATTCGTAATGCTGAAATTATTACTGAAAGCAACGAAGCATCAGATACAGTAACTTTAGGTAAATCTGTTACTTTCTTAGAATTACCTGCAGGCGACGAAGAAACTTACACAATCGTAGGTAGTGCTGAAGCTGACCCATTTGAAGGTAAAATTTCAAACGATTCACCAATCGCTAAAAGCTTATTAGGTAAAACAGTTGGTGAAGAAGTAACTGTTAGTACTCCAGGTGGAGATATGCAAGTAAGAATTCTTGCTGTTAAATAATTTGATTTGTTTAACAATTTAATAGTTTGAAAAAAGAACACCCCGTCTACACTGTAGATGAGGTGTTTTTTATATGCAAAGACGGATCAAAGCCATATTAATTATTTTTTCGTTATTATTTACTTTAATCGCATACAGATGTTTAGATATTGGTGTACTTCATCAAAAGAATTTTGGCCCACAGAAAGTAAATTTAATTGAACGAAGTGTTGCGCAAAGAACATTTCAGTTTCGGATTGATAATGGTCGAGGAAAAATACTTGATCGGAATGGGAAATTATTAAGTGCACAATATACGCCAAAAGTAATTTTATTTCCTTTTTTAAAGAGTATTGATTGGCCGATTGAAAAACTATCTTCAATCACTGGCGTACCTGTAGCAAGTATCAAAAATCAATTTAACGGTAAAAAGGAACCTTTCACATTGGATGGAATTAAAACACCTTTATCATCTGAAAAAATTGATGAAATAAATAACTTACATGTCTCTGGTTTAATTTCCATGTTGTCTCAAGATAAAGACGATCAACAACTAGCAGAACACCTAATTGGAATAGCAAGAGAAAATAAGGAACAATATGAAAAGCAATATGAAAGTGATCGAGATTATAAACCTAAAGAGTTTGGAGTAATTGGTTTAGAAGCCCAGTTTGAAGATTTCTTAAAATCTGATGGCACATCTAATTTAATGCTCCATGTAGATAATTTAGGTAAACCAATGTTTGGAAATGAAGTAAAATATGCGAAACCTAGTAATCCTTTTTATCCAGTTTCCCTTTCCACTACAATTGATAAAGATTTACAGCAAATTCTAGAACAATCTGTTAACCAAGCTAAACTTCAAAAAGGTGCCGCAGTACTTATCGACATAAAAACAAATAAATTATTAGCAATGGTTAGCCGACCAACTATGAATTTCAAAAAATTATTTTCTAAGAATGATAATACAGCAACCAATTATGCACTATTAGCTAGTACACCAGGTTCGGTCTTTAAAACTGTTGTAGCGGCAGCCGCAATAGATCAAGGAATTGTAAAAGGAAATCAACTGTTTAATTGTAATAATAATCTAGTAGGAAAATACGAGGATGAAGAGAAAAAGAGAAAAGGTAATTTAACCTTCCAACAAAGCTTTTATGAAAGCTGTAATTACACATTTGGACAATTGGGTAAACAATTAACTTTAAAAAATAAAGATATGTTCCAAACCTATGCTAAGAAGTTAGGTTTAGATGGACCTGTAGGATGGACAGGTTCTGTCTATCATGAAGCTAATTTTAGTCAGTTCCAAAACGAGGGTAAACCAACTTATTTCGTAGGTAACAATTTAAGCGATAAACTACTAAATACATCGATTGGTCAACAAGATGTGAAAGTTTCACCCTTAGCAATAGCTAATATGATGGCTACGATTGCACGAGGCGGAAGTCCAAAACAAGTTAAAGTAGTTGATTCTGTATTATATAAAAATGGTACAGAAATGTTTAACTTTCCAGATCAGACATTAGCTGATGATTATCTAGCTCCAGACTCAATGCAACAAATAAGAGAGCTGCTTCGAGGTGTAGTAACAGATGCTAAAGGTACAGGAAATAGATATACTAGTTTGCCTTTCACACTAGCAGGTAAAAGTGGGACTGCGGAAACAAAAGTAGTTGATGGTAAAATAGTCGAACAAAACAAATGGTTTGCAGGCTATTTTCCGTATGACAAGCCAAGATATGCATTTGCAGTAGTTAGTTTAAATGTTCCAAACGAAGTTACATCAACATCTGACACGGTTACAAATTTAATAAAATCTATATATAACTTTGATAAAACCCACACAAAATAGCTTTTTTTATTCATTAACTCTATGATAAAATAGGGAAAATTAGTTGTTTTTGGAGGATTTTGTCAATGTCTTCAATTGAACCAAACGGAAGAGTCCGGAAATTAAGACGAGCACAAAGAGGAAATTATTTTTTCCGAATACTACTTATCCCACTACTTTTTGGAATTATCTATTTAGGGATTAAAATCTCTTTACCGATTATTAATCAACAAAAAATGGAGCCTAAAACAGCAAAAGCTGAGCTTACTACGACTGTTCAAGAACCAATACAAATGACAGATATACCGAATCCGTATCAAGTGAAATATCGTGAAAAAGTAAACGAGATTATAAGAGATTCAATAAATGATGAAAATATAATGGAATCGACTGTAAAAGAATGGAAACCGAATCCAACAAGACAAAGTGAACCTCATACAGTTCATTATGGCTATAAATCTCAAGACTTCTATGAAATGGAAGAGGCAACATCATATGCAATCACTCTTACAAAAGAAGATTTCTCCGTTTGGCATCTCGGTCAAGGCTTCGATCATCAAAGTATAAAAGTATATGTTGCCACAAATGACTTAAGCTATAAATACGTCGTTTATTTACACTGGGTAGAAAAAGAAGGCTGGCTCCCTATATTGGTCCAAGAAGTAAAAGAGTTAAAGTATTAAAAAATAGGAAGGCGAGAAGGCAGGAAATAACGGAATGATAGGAAATCGATTCCAATGCTATTGAACGGCTTTTCCTAACCCCTGCCTTTAACTTTACCTTAACCCTGCCCTAATGTTAAAATGATTAAAGTTTGATAGAAAGTAGGGAATAAAAAGAATGAAAATCGCTATTATTGGAGCTATGGAAGAAGAAGTACATGTATTACGTGATAAATTAGATAACCTGAAAAAAGAAGAGGTTGCAGGTTCAGAATATAACATTGGTACATACGAAGGAAAAGAAGTAATTTTACTTAAGTCTGGAATTGGTAAAGTTAATGCAGCTATGGCAACTGCAATTCTGTTAGAAAAATATCAACCAGATGTTGTGATTAACACAGGATCTGCAGGCGGACTTCATACTGATTTAAACGTTGGTGACGTTGTTATCTCAACAGAAGTGCGTCACCATGACGTAGACGTAACTGCATTCAATTATGAATACGGTCAAGTTCCAGGTATGCCAGCAGCATTCCCATCGGATGACAAATTAAAGTCAATCGCAAAAAAATGTGCAGAAAAGGTTAATGGTATCCAAGTAGTTGAAGGATTAATTGTAACGGGTGATTCATTTATGAATGATCCAGTTAGAGTTGAGTTTGTAAAAGAAAAATTTGGTGATCTATATGCTGTCGAAATGGAAGCTGCTGCGATCGCTCAAGTTTGCTATGCTTTTAAAGTACCTTTTGTTGTAACGCGTGCACTTTCTGATATTGCTGGTAAAGAATCAAATATTTCATTTGATCAATTCATCCATACTGCGGCTGTTAATTCAACATTAATGGTTGAGGAAATGATTAAAGCGTTATAATTTTTTTTAAGAGAGATGTCCATAAGGCATCTTTCTTTTTTTATCTAAATATAATGAGTGAGTACTCACTTTTTATTGACTGTTGATAAAGGGTGAATTAAGATAGAAATATAGAGTGAGTACTCACTCATTCTAAAAATGTGAAATAAATTGAACGGAGGATTACGATGAGTGATGTTGTTCAAATCCAAAAAGTCGATCGTTTATTTGGTAAAAGAGCTGTGCTAAAAAATATTTCAATGACTATTCAAGAAGGGGAGATTTTTGGAATATTAGGTCCATCGGGTTCTGGAAAAACAACTTTAATAAAATTGATTGCTGGAATTGATAAAAGTTCAAAAGGAGAGGTATTAGTTTATAACAAGGAAATGCCTGATTTCTCTGTTTTGCCGTCAATCGGTTATATGGGGCAATCTGACGCATTATATAGTGATTTAACCGGTACTGATAATTTAAATTTCTTTGGTGCCCTATATAATTTAAAAGGTAAAGATCTGAAAACGAGAATTAAGGAAGTAGCTGGAATTGTTGGTCTGGAAGATGCATTAAACAAACATGTAAATCAATACTCTGGAGGAATGAAGAAGCGTCTATCTCTTGCAATTTCGATCCTGCATAAACCGACATTACTTATTCTAGATGAACCAACAGTTGGAATAGATCCGGTACTTAGAAAGCAAATTTGGAATCAGTTTTTTGAAATGAAAAAGCAAGGTACTACGATCATTATTACAACCCATATCATGGAAGAAGCTGAAAAATGTGAGCGAATCGGATTAATTCGAGAAGGAGAACTGATTGCATTAGACACTACTGAAAATTTAATCTCGCAATCAAAAACAGGCAAAATCGAAGACCTATATTTTAATAATGAGGTGTACTCATGAGAATCTTTGCTATTTCTAAACGAATAATAAAACAATTTTTAAAAGATAGAAGATCACTCGCAATGATTTTCGTAGCACCTATCGTTTTATTGTTTTTATTTTCTTATATATTAAAACAGGATGATACGAAACCGACTTTAGCTTTAGTAGATGCCCCACCAGCATTTGAACATGAAATGAAAGATTATGCGAAAGTAAAAAATGTAAATGCAAAAGACATAGAAGAACAGTTAAAAAATATGGATCTTGATGGTGCCGTCTTGTTTAAATCAGGAAAAATAGTTGTCCAAATTGAAGGAACTGATAAGGCAAGAACAACGGCAGTAATGGATGCTATTCAATCAGCGGTTAAGAATAACACACCGTCTAATCTAAAAATTGTAATGGATCCAATTTACGGTAGTAAAAATATGGAATCATTTGATTCAATTGGACCAATTTTTATTGGATTCTTCTCATTCCTATTTGTATTTATCTTATCAGGGATTTCGTTTGTAAGGGAACGATTAACAACAACACTTGAAAGATTACTCGTTACGCCAGTCAAAAGATGGGAAATAGTTGTTGGTTATATTTTAGGTTTCGGTTTTTTTGCATTAATACAATCAATCATTATCACAGTCTTTTCAATCAGTGTATTAGATATGTATAATGTAGGAAGCGCATGGGAAGTCTGCGTAGTTAATATTCTTTTATCTCTAACTGCTCTAACACTTGGCATGCTGTTATCTGCATATGCAAATAATGAATTTCAAGTTGTACAATTTATACCAGTTATTGCAGTCCCTCAAATCCTTTTTTCAGGTATTTTCTCAACAGCATTTTTACCAAATTGGTTTAAAATGATCGGGGGAATCTTACCACTAACATATGGAGCAGAAGCTCTTAGAGGTATTATGATAAAAGGACAGTCTATTACAGATGTTGTATCTCAATTATTGATCCTACTTGGATTTTCAATAGTATTTATTTCTTTAAATATAGTTGCTTTAAAGAAACACCGTTCAATTTAAGGAGTGTTACCAATTAAATTAGAAGAGTTTTTTCCAGAAGAAAAATTGCAAGAAATGAATGAAAAAGAAATAAAAATTCTTGAAGCAGCAATAGAAATTTTTGCAGAAAAAGGTTTTGTTAGTACATCTACAAATGAAATTGCAAAAAAAGCAAATGTTGCTGAGGGAACTATTTTTCGTTATTTTAAAACAAAAAAAGATTTACTAAAAAGTATTATCAAGCCGACTTTAGTAAAAACAATCGCACCGTTTGAAATGGATCGTTTTTCGAAAGCAGTATTTCACTTAGAACACGAAACATTTGAAGATTTTCTTGATGCGCTTATTAAAAATCGCATGGATTTTGCAAAGAAAAACAAGGCTGTTGTAAAAATAATCATCCAAGAAATGCCATTCCAAGAAGATATGCAAGAAGAACTAAAAAGGCTATTTAAAGATAAAATGTACCCTAAAGTGGCTACTGTATTACAATCCTTTATAGATAAAGGACAAATAAAAGAATTCCCAATTCCAACAGTACTCAGACTAATTATTTCAACGGTAATTGGTCTAGTTATATCTTCAATCGCTTTAGAAAATACACCTTTCTGGAACGAAGAACAGGAAACTAGACGCACGATTGAATATATTAAGGATGGTCTAAAATAACTGAGACAAGTGAAATCATTCAAAGAAGAAAGGGATTTTAAATAATCAAACCTCTAAAAATTAAAATAGCTTCTTTTTGACAATCAATATTTTAAAGATGTGTAAGTATCATCATTAGTTTTATTTTGATATTGATGAATAAAGTGTAATTCATTAGTTCAGTTGACTATTCTTTTGTTTTTAAGATTATTCTTTAGTATAAAGAAAATGATTGGAACGAAAGGGTGCTCGACTCCTATGGGAGATGCGGGAAGGCTGAGACCCCGCAAGGTAACGCCGAGGAGGCTCAGGTCTCGCCCCATGGAAAGCGAGCAACCTGTAGTGGAAATCACTGAGACACAACTTACTTATCAAAATTTAATTTTCAACAACATTCTTGAAAGATCATCATGTTTTTTTATTTCCTAATCTCTACATATACTGCCTTTAATTACCTTCACTTTTCTTGTATAAAATATGTTAAAGTTAATTAGTCATCAAGAAGGGAAGGTGCAGTATACGTGAATATTAAAAAGATTCAGGCGAAAGTTAATGATTTTAAAACATTTGGAGCTATAACAACAGCATTGGCAACTTTTTTCTATATCGGGACTCTCCTTCCAAAGGACGGATTAACCCAACATAAAATATTGACGATTGAGAGTATCGTTTTTGCAATGCTGATTATTGCATTAGGATTTTTTCTGACGTCAAATTATTTTAAACGAAAACTTCAAAACGAAGAACAAGCATAAACCACAAAAATGAATACCCTCCGATTGTTAGTATTGACTAACAATTGGAGGGTATATTTCATTTTCAGTGGTTTATTTTTTATCTTTTTTCTTTTCTTTTTCAGCTCTTAAAAACTCGTGGTACATTTTCATTAAAGCACGTTTTTCAATTCTCGAAACATAACTTCTTGAAATTCCTAGTTTCTTTGCAATTTCACGTTGAGTCAGTTCTTTATCCATATCAATACCAAATCGTTGAATAATGACATCCTTTTCGCGATCGTCTAGAATCTTAATATATTGTTTAATTTTTTCCAATTCCATGTTTAGTTGAATTTGATCGACTACATCTTCTGTCTCAGTTTTTAAAATGTCTAACAGTGAAATTTCATTGCCTTCTTTGTCTTGACCAATCGGATCATGAAGGGAGACATCTTTTTTTGTTTTCTTTAGAGCACGTAAATGCATAAGTATTTCGTTTTCAATACATCTAGCAGCATATGTTGCTAATTTAGTTCCTTTACCTTGGACAAAGCTTTCGATCGCTTTAATTAAGCCGATAGTCCCGATTGAAATTAAATCTTCAGCGTCTTCACCAGTGTTTTCAAATTTTTTGACAATGTGAGCAACGAGTCTTAAATTATGTTCAATTAATAAATTTCGTGCTTCTCCATCTCCGTTTGCCATACGATTTAAATAGAGCGCCTCTTCGGCTTGAGATAGGGGTTGAGGGAAAGCGTTATTTTTTACATACGAAACAAACACAAACACTTCTTTTAAGAACAGACTTAAAGCGGTAAATAGACCAGGCATATAATCACTCCTAAGGAAGGTAAGGTTAGTTGTTATTTATATATTTATGTAAAGTACAAATTCTGTGTGTCTGTACCATAAAAAAAATGTAAGTAGTATAAAAAAAATGTTGAAAATAGTAAGCGCTACCAATGCGATGATGATGTATCTTTTTAAATTTTGTTACATATTCTAGAAAAAAAATGCATTGACAGTCTATTAAAAAGTACTTTATAATCCTCATTAATAACTTTTTTAATGAATCTTTTGACAATTAAATATATTGCGTTGATAAGGGCACAGTAGGCATAACTTCCCTGTTTAAGAGAGCTGACGAAAGCTGCGAGTCAGTACATAAGGTATGCTGAATTACATTCTTGGAGCAATTTCTATTTCATTAAATGAAAATAGAAACGGTCATTCTGATCGTTAACAAAATGAAGGTGGTGAACAGAGTTTTTGTTCACAACTAGGGTGGTACCGCGATTAATTAATTCGTCCCTACTGTTTATTCAGTAGGGATTTTTTGTTTTCATTTTTTACATACTTTACTTCTTGATAAAAGAAGTGGTATTAGAATAGACATTTAAAATTTGAGGAGGAAAAAGAAATGAGTACAAATAATGAGTTAGTGCAATTACGTGATAAGGTTGATGAGATTAATTTAAAAATCGTTGAATTATTAAACGAGCGTGGAAAAGTTGTTCAAGAAATTGGTCAGCAAAAGATTAAACATGGTATCAAGCGTTTCGATCCAGTCCGTGAGCGTGAAGTTTTAGATATGATTGCAAATGTAAATGAAGGTCCATTTGAAACTTCAACATTACAACATATTTTCAAGACGATCTTCCAAGCAAGCTTAGAACTACAAGAGGATGATCACAGAAAAGCTCTTTTAGTTTCAAGAAAGAAAAAGCCTGAAAATACAATTGTTAAAGTGAAAAATGATATTGTCCTTGGTGACGGTTCTCAATCATTTATTATGGGGCCATGTGCAGTTGAGAGCTACGAACAAGTACGTGCAGTAGCACAAGCTATGAAACAACAAGGTTTAACAATGATGCGAGGCGGTGCATTTAAACCTAGAACTTCTCCATACGATTTCCAAGGACTTGGATACGAAGGACTACAAATTTTAAGAGAAGTAGCAAATGAGTTTGATTTAGCAGTGATAAGTGAAATACTAAATCCGAATGATGTTGAAAGATCACTAGAATACGTTGATGTAATTCAAATTGGTGCACGTAATATGCAAAACTTTGATTTATTGAAAACAGTTGGTCAAGTAAATAAACCTGTTTTATTAAAACGCGGATTGTCAGCAACAATTGAAGAATTTATTAATGCAGCAGAATACATTATTTCTCAAGGAAATGATCAAATTATTCTTTGTGAACGAGGAATTCGTACTTACGAGAAAGCTACAAGAAATACTTTAGATATCTCAGCAGTACCTATTCTGAAAAAAGAAACTCACTTACCAGTTGTTGTAGATGTTACACATTCTACAGGTCGTAAGGACTTACTATTACCGACAGCAAAAGCAGCATTAGCCATTGGAGCAGATGCAATAATGGCTGAAGTACACCCTGATCCAGCTGTTGCATTATCAGACTCGGCACAACAAATGAATATTCCACAATTCGAAGAGTTTATGTTTGAGTTAAAAGACTTCCGTTCTAAACTTCAATCATAAATAAAACTACCTAAAGAAGGATAGGCGGTGATTGCCTTGAAAAAGAACGTCCTTTTAATTGGCACAGGATTAATCGGAGGCTCAATTGCCTTGGCAATAAAAAAAGCTCATGATGTAAATATTATTGGGTATGATATTAACGAAAAACAACTTGAAATTGGTAAAAGAATTCAAGTTTTAGATGAAACCTCGGTACAGCTTAAAAACTGTGCCGAAAAGGCTCATCTAATCATTTTTTCTTGTCCTGTAGAAGAGTCAATTAAATATATACATATGTTAAGTGAATATGAACTAAAGAATGATGTCATATTAACGGATGTAGGTAGTACGAAAAGTGAAATTATGAGACATTCAAAGACACTCACAGATAAAGGCTATTGCTTTATTGGTGGGCATCCAATGGCGGGCTCACATAAAACCGGAATCGAGAGTGCAAAAGTTCATTTATTTGAAAATGCATATTATATTTTGACACCAAGCTATAATACTGAAAATGGTCAAATTGATGAATTAAAAGAATGGCTTAAAGGAACAGGATCACATTTCGTTGTAATTGATGAAGATACACATGATCAAATCACAGGAGTCGTAAGCCACTTTCCACATCTGATCGCTGCTAATCTTGTAAAACAGGTTAAGAATTACTCAGTGGATGAACCATTAGTAACAGCGCTAGCTGCGGGTGGTTTTAGAGACATTACTAGGATTGCATCAAGCAGCCCAAAAATGTGGACAGATATAGTGATTCAAAATAAGGATACTTTGCTTTCATTAATTGCGAATTGGATTGACGATATGAAGCAAATGTATCAGCTTGTGGAGAACCAGGATCAAGAAGATATCTTTCAATATTTCAAGGAATCAAAAGATTTTCGAGACAATATGCCAGCTAAAGCAAATGGGGCAATTCCAAGATATTTTGATTTATATGTAGACGTCTTAGATCGTGTCGGTGAGCTTGCAAACATTACGACGATCTTATCGATTCACCAAGTTAGCATTACTAATCTAAGAATTATTGAATCACGTGAAGGTTTACCTGGGGTACTTAGAATAAGTCTTCAAACTGAAAATGACAGAGAGAAAGCAGAAAAATTCTTAAATGTAAATGGTTATGAGACTTATATAGTTTCTTAAAAAAGCACTTTAGAAAGTGCTTTTTTTCAGAGTGTTGAAATATAAAGTTGTCATTATTGGAACAATAGGTAAATTTTATTAATGATAAAGTGATATTAATGTTCTTCAATGCTAA
>NZ_NULG01000034.1:17574-33476 GCF_002577195.1 Bacillus sp. AFS041924 | reverse complement strand
GGTGAGGAGCGGAGTTACCCTATTGGGTAATGAGCACCGCAGACAGGCGAAGCAACGAAGAAAGCAAGCGGTTGGCGGGTAGCTGAAAAGAGGATTTTTCCTCTTTTTTTCTTAATTAAGGAGACATATGATAATAACTACTTGCTTAAGACCGGATGTTAATTTAGAAAGAGAAGCCGAAATAATTGCCTCAGATTTAAATGGACAATCAATAATCCGAAATGACCTTAGCTTAGAAGAAATTTATAATAAATTTAATAAACCTATCTTAGTAATAGGTAAAAATAGATTAGAATGGTATGAGGATGATCAAGCTATTCCATATTTTTTTCACCCGAATTCCTCTGTTTTCAGAATTAGACGATTGATGAAAGGTGAACATGATCCATTTTGTGATGCTTGTTTATTAGAAGAAGGTGATTCACTTTTAGATTGTACACTTGGAATGGCGTCGGATAGTATCGTTGCAAGTTTCATGGTAGGTAAGCGTGGTAATGTTTTAGGCTTAGAGAAAAACCATATCATCGCTTATTTAACGTCGAAGGGCTTAAAAACGAATAAACAAAACATTAAAGATTGGTCGAATATCATTAATAAAATTGAAGTGAAAAATGTTGATTATAAAAATTATTTGAAGACACTTCCAGATCAATCTTTTGATGTCGTTTATTTTGATCCGATGTTTGAAAAAAATATCGAAGCCTCTTCAGGTATTGCAGCATTAAAAAATTTAGCATCATATGATGATCTTACATTTGAAGTAATCAATGAAGCTAAACGAGTTGCAAAAAAAAGAGTAGTTTTGAAAGATCATTTTAGAAGTGAAAGATTTAAAAAATATGGATTTAATCAATTAATTCGAAAATCTTCTGAATTTCATTTTGGTTTTATAGAGGTTAGTAAGAATTAATATTACATAATTAGGAGGCCAATATGAAGCAATACTTAGATTTATGTAAACACGTATTAGACAATGGCATGACAAAAACAGATCGTACTGGAACAGGAACTATTAGTACATTCGGTTATCAAATGCGATTTAATCTTCAAGATGGCTTTCCTTTAGTAACGACTAAGAAAGTTCATCTTAAATCAATTATTCATGAATTACTATGGTTTTTAAAAGGTGACACGAATATTCAATATTTAAAAGAAAATGGTGTTCGCATTTGGAATGAATGGGCTGATGAAAATGGTAATTTAGGTCCTGTTTATGGTGAACAATGGAGATCATGGAAAGCAGCTGATGGATCTACAATTGATCAAATTACTGAAGTGATTAATCAAATAAAAACAAATCCAGATTCTCGAAGAATGATTATATCTGCTTGGAATGTTGGAGAACTTGATAAAATGGCTTTAGCACCTTGTCATTGTTTCTTCCAATTTTATGTGAATGATGGGAAACTTTCTTGTCAGCTTTACCAAAGAAGCGCTGACATCTTCTTAGGAGTTCCATTTAACATCGCATCTTATGCACTGTTAACAATGATGATTGCTCAAGTATGTGATTTAGAATTAGGTGATTTTGTACATACATTTGGAGATGCCCATATTTATACAAATCATCTTGAACAAATAAATTTACAACTTTCAAGAGAGCCACATAAATTACCTAAAATGAAGTTAAATGATGAAATTAAAAACATTTTTGATTTTAAATTTGAAGATTTTACATTAGAAGACTATGAATTTCATCCTGCAATTAAAGGGGTAGTAAGTGTATGATTGCTGCATTAGTTGCTATGTCAGAAAACAATGTGATCGGTTTAAATAACGAGATGCCTTGGTATCTTCCACAAGAGCTTGCTTATTTTAAGAAAGTAACTACTGGTCATAAAATTATTATGGGAAGAAAAACCTTTGATTCGATTGGTAGACCGCTTCCTAATCGTGAGAATATCGTTGTAACAAGACAAAAGGATTTTCATCTAGAAGGTGTTACGGTTATCAATGATGTAATAAGTTATCTTGAAGAACATAAACATGAGGATTTATTTATTATTGGTGGTGCTGAAATTTTTAATTTAACCTTTCCTTATTTAGATACCCTATACATTACTGAAATTGATCATAATTTTGAGGGTGATACATTCTTCCCGAATTTTTTAAAGGAAGAATGGAATGTTAAATCCATGTCTGAAGTACAGGTTGATGAAAAATCAAAAATAAAATATAGGTATTTAGTTTATGAGAAAAAGTGTTGACATCTTGAATTAGAGATATTATTATGAGGTTAAGGGATTTAGTTATCCCTTAATTTTAAAAAATAAATCTCGAATTAAAGATAATCGAAACTGAGAGGAAGATATTACAATGACAAAATTACTTTATATTACTGCAAATCCAAATGCGATTGAAAATTCATTTGGTCTTTCTGTAGGGGAAGCATTTATTACTGAATACAAAGAAGCAAATCCTGAAAATGAAGTGATTCATTTCGATTTATTCAAAGAAAATGTTCCAATGTTAGATGGAACTGTATTTGATGCATGGGGTAAATTAGCAAATGGTACTGCTTTTGAAGACTTAAGTGCAGATCAACAAGCTACTTTAGCTGCTATGAATCGTAATTTAGAAGTTTTCACTCAAGCTGATGAGTATGTATTTGTTACACCATTCTGGAACTTTAGTTTCCCATCAGTTGTAAAAAACTTCATTGATAATATCTCTGTTGCAGGCAAAACATTTAAATATACTGAAAATGGTCCAGTTGGCTTACTTGAAAATAAAAAAGCATTACACATCCAAGCAAGCGGTGGCGTATATTCAGAAGGTCCTGCTGCTGGAATTAACTTCTCTAGCCCATACTTAACTAGTATCTTAAATTTCGTTGGTGTTACGGATGTTACTACATTATTCGTAGAAGGTATGGCTGCGATGCCAGATAAAGCACAAGAAATTAAAGCTAATGCAATTGAAAAAGCTAAAGTTCTTGCTGCAGAATTTAGCAGTGCAAAAGTTTCGAACTAAAGATTCATGAAATTAAAGAATCGACGATTAATAGTCGATTCTTTTTTTATTGCCTTTAAATTAAATAAACAGGATGGATAATACTTTTCAAGTAGTGGGGCATTTTGTATAATAATTAACATACTCAATTATCGGAGGATTATTATGTTTCGCACAATATTTGCTGCAACACGAATTGTCATTGGTGTAATTGAAGCAAAGCTAAAATTATCATCAGTAAAAAAATTACCAAAAGAATTACCTGTCCATGAAAGAGATCGTAAAATGCATGTATTTCCTGATTATTTCGGGAAAATGATGATTGGTTGTACTGGTAGTAAAGTAAAGGTTGAAGGAATCGAAAATATTCCTAGAGACCAAGGTGTCCTAATTGTAAGTAATCATCAAAGTAATTTTGATATTCCACTATTACTAGGATATTTGAATAAACCTATTGGATTTATTGCAAAAGTCGAATTGAAAAAATTACCGATCGTACCAGACTGGATGGAACAAATGAATAGTGTTTTTATGGACAGAAGTGATCGAAGACAATCACTTAAAGCTATAAAAGAGGGCGTTGATAAACTTAAAAATGGTCATTCATTAGTTATCTTTCCTGAAGGTACTAGAAGTAAGAGTAGTAAAATAGGTGAATTTAAATCAGGGAGTCTTCATTTAGCAACGAAATCAGGAGTTCCGGTTATTCCTGTTAAAATTGAAGGAACATATAATATTTTAGAAGCTAATGGAAATCGAATTAAACCTGCAAATGTGACGCTTAAGGTGTTTCCACCAGTATATCCTGAACAAATTGGGATTACTGATGCAAAAGAATTAACTAAATACATTAAAGAAATTATTGAAGAAAAATAAACGAAAAGCGCTCATTTCAAATGAAGCGCTTTTTTTAAAAAACAAATTTAATAACACAAAAATACATTGATGCACTACCTAATAAAACAAATAAATGCCATATTGCATGACTATAGGGCCATCGTTTGACTAGAAAGAAAATTGTCCCAATCGAATAAAATAAACCACCTAATAATAAATAGAAAAATCCAATTCCAGATAGTCCTACATAAATAGGTTTAATAGCAAACATCATTAGCCAACCCATTATTAAATAAACTATTGTAGAAAATAATTCAAAACGATTAACGTAAATAAATTTAAAGATTACACCCGAAACTGCTAATCCCCAAACAATTGTTAATAGCGACCAGCCAATTTTCCCTCGTAATGTAACAAGTAAAAACGGAGTATATGTTCCTGCAATGAACAAATAAATAGCTGAGTGATCTAGGATTGTAAATATTTTAATAAGCTTTGGATCTCGGACGCTATGAAGCAATGTTGAACAAATATAAAGTAGCAACATGGATGAACCAAAAATAGTAAAAGAAAATAAATGCCAAGGCGATCCGTTATTTGAAGCTTTACTGATTAAATAAAGCAATGCAGGTATACTCAGAATTGCGCCAATTCCGTGAGTAATAGCATTTGCTAATTCTTCTTTCATTGCTCTACTCATAAAAATGCCTCCTATTTTCATTGAATCATTTTTATATATGGGAGTATTATGAACAAATATAGAGATTTAATGTTTTCTATATTTTTTTGTAGTATGTATATTTTTGAAAGATAGCTTTTTAGTTATTGTGAATCAACATGTAATAAGTAAGTATGAAATTGACCTAATTTATTTAATTGGAGGTATATATGTTACTTATAAAAAATGGAGAAATATTCTCGCCTAAGTCTTTAGGTAAAAACGATATTTTAATCTCAAATGAAAAAATTGAATATGTTCATGAAGGAATTGATATAACTTCATCTTCAGTGCCTATACAAATATTGGATGCATCTGACTACTATATTGTGCCTGGCTTCATTGATGCACATGTTCATCTTATTGGTGGTGGAGGTGAAGGAGGGTTTAAAACAAGGACTCCTGAATTACTTTTGTCTGATTGTATTAAAGGTGGCATCACTACTGTTGTCGGGGTAATAGGTACAGATGGCACAACAAGAACGATGACAAGTTTACTAGCTAAGTGTAGAGCATTAGAGGAAGAGGGAATCACTTCATTTGTCTATACTGGTTCATATCAAACACCCGTCAAAACATTATTTTCTAAAATTGAAGAAGATATCATCTTAGTCGATAAGATTATCGGTGTAGGAGAAATTGCGATTTCAGACCATCGATCATCTCAGCCGACAAAGGAAGAGTTTGCAAGAATAGCAGCTCAAGCTCGAAATGGAGGATTACTTTCTGGCAAAGCTGGCGTTGTAAATGTACATATAGGAGATAGTAAAAAAATGCTATCAATGATCGAGGAGATTGTGGAAGAAACCGAATTACCAATCACTCAATTTTATCCGACGCATATTAACCGAAATAGTTATTTATTTGAAGCAGGGATTAAGTTTGCAAAAAATGGAGGGTTTGTAGATTTTACAACAAGCTCCATTCCACATTTTTTGAATAATGGTGAAGTGAAATGTAGTGTAGGCTTGAAAAGGATGCTAGAATCAGGTGTTAAAATTGAACAAATTACATTTACATCTGATGGCCAAGGAAGTTTACCTGATTTTGATGAAAACGGGAAATTAAGAGGCATGAAGGTTGGAAGAGTAAGCAGTTTATACAGCGAAGTGAAAGATGCAATTATAAATGAAGGGATCAAGATTGAAGATGCAATTAGTGTAATCACTAAAAATCCAGCCCAAATATTAAAATTACAAAAAGGCGAAATCAAAAATGGATATGATGCAGACTTAGTCTTCCTAAATAAAACCACATTAGATATTGAAGCGGTTATTTCAAAAGGTAAAATCATGATGCAAGATAATGAAGTAATCGTCAAAGGCACATTTGAATGAGAAATATCTTCAAGAAGTAGAACCAAGTACTATCTATAAAAAAATAGTAACATTAAGGTCATATGTAGATGAGTTTAAAGAAATCCTTAGTTTCTATAAACTCTTTTTTATTTATTTCGTTATTTGTTTTAAATTGATAAAACATTCTTTTTCAGATATTTGTAACTCCTTTTAATACGTGAAACCTACAATAGCTTAGTTGCAACTCATTAGATCAGGTTAAACTACGTAATTTATGAGAAAAATTATTCTAAATTCCTGTATTTTCTAATCTCAGCCTTAATTTACGAATAAAAGAATAATTCTACATTCATACTAGAAATAATTGTATTCAAATGAGGTGAATGATTTGTATATAAAAAAGACTGCTTTAATCTTAATTTCGATCATCGCAGTCGTCATTTCGGCTTGCAGTGGTAAACAAGATGATCGTAATACATTTAAAATCGGAATCGTCTCAAATTCAAATGGTAAAAACGATAGTTATTTAAACTCCGTTGCAATGAAAGGTATTTCAAAATTTGCTAATGAAGAAAATTTAAAAAAAGACAAAAATTATAAATACATTGAAACAACTAGTACGAAAAGATTTGAAAAGAAAGTAACTAAAATGGCTGATTCAAATTATGATTTGATTATTGGATTAGGAAATAACTTATCTAATGTAGTGAATTCGGTTGCGGAAAAATACAAAAATATTAAATTTGGGGTGATTGATTCAAATGTAGATCAACCTAATGTAATAAACATTAATTTTTCTGAGCAAGACAGCAGCTTTTTAGCTGGTGTAATAGCAGCAATGAAAACAAAAACAAATACAATAGGATTTATCGGCGGAGATGATAATGAAATAGTTAACCGATATAAGTATGGCTTTATTTCTGGAGTAAAGTCTGTAAATAAAGAAATTGAAGTTCTGACAGCGTATTCTAATACTTTTAACGATCCTAAAATTGGATCTAGAATTGCAAATGATTTTTTTAATAATAATGTAGATATCATTTTCCCAGTAACTGGTTTAACAAGTAAAGGAGTATTTACTACAGCAAAAAAAATTAAGCAATCAAATCATAGAGAAGTATGGGTCATCGGTGTAGACCGAAATGAATATAAAAAAGGTTTACCTGAAAACGTAACACTTTTCTCTCTTGTGAAAAAAATTGATCAAGCTGTATATGATTTAGCAAAGCAAACAAAATTAAATGAATTTCATGGTGGTAAGACATTAATATATGGTGTTAATGAAGAAGGTATAGAATTAATTGTGGCAGATCATAATGTAGAGGAACCAATTTTACAAAAGGTTAATGAGTATAAGGAAAAAATTCGAACAGGTAATTTGGATGTACCAAGTAATGAAAAAGAATATCTACAGTTTAAAGAGCATTTGATTTAGGTTATCTAAAATAATTAGGGATTAAATAATATTGTTATGTAAACTAAATCTGAAGTAGTTATTAAAATTTAATAAAAATACTTAAATTTATTTGACGAATGGACAAATTTTTGACAATATTACTATATAAGGAAAGTTTGGTACTTACTTATTAATAGTAGATGGAAGTTGGGGGAAAATAATGGCTAACATAGGCTTTCCAGGTTTAATTTTAATTCTAATTTTAGCTTTAATTATATTTGGACCAAAAAAATTACCTGAAATCGGAAGAGCATTTGGAGACACACTTAGAGAATTTAAACGTTCAACTCAAGGTCTTACAAATGATATTTTAGAAGAAAAAGACGAAAAGAACCGCAAATAAATTACTAAAAACTCGGTTAACAGCCGAGTTTTTTCTTTTTGTTTTCAAATTGTACTAAATCCTTTCTTTTAATTCCATTTAATACCTCGAATTGATTTCATAGATCCTATAAATTCTGCCTTAACAAATCATGTTTTTCACAATTAGATTTACTAAATCCTATTAGAAAATTGAATCTTAACAAAATGTCAATACGATTTCCAAAGAATTTTTGAAATTTTAATGGAACTTTAATATTTACTGTTAACTGATAGTAAAAATGATATAATGAATTTGCTTTGCAAAATTTGTAGAATTATAGAGAAGAAAGATGTGAAAACAATTGGCAAAAATTAAGATTGTAACTGACTCAACGGCCGACTTATTAAAAGAAGAAATTGAAAATTTAAATATAACTGTTATTCCTTTATCAATTCAAATAAATGGTGAAACATTTTTAGACGGAGTTAATCTTTCTCCAAAGCAATTTATTGATGAAATGCAACATTCAGTCGAATTGCCAAAGACATCTCAACCAGCTGTAGGTACATTTGTTGAAACATTTGAAAAATTGACAGCTGACGGAAGTAAAGTTATTTCTATTCACTTATCAAGCGGTTTAAGCGGAACATATTCAACTGCTTGTGCGGCTGCTGGGATGGTTGAAGGCGATGTAACAGTAATAGATTCAGCTTTTATTACGAGAGCAATGGCTTTTCAAGTAATTGAAGCGGCGAAAATGGCAGAAGAGGGATCAACTGTAGAGAACATCGTTAAACGTGTTACGGAAATTAAAAATAATTCATATCTATATATAATGGTAGATACACTTGAAAATTTAGTTAAAGGTGGAAGAATTGGGAAAGGAAAAGCCTTCATAGGGTCATTATTAAACATTAAACCAATTGCTTCACTAGAAGGTGGCGTCTATTCTCCAGTTGGTAAAGTGCGTAGTCATCAGCAAGTCGTGAAAACATTAACAAAGTATTTTGAACAAGACACACTTGGAAAAACGATTAAAGGAGTAGGTATTGCACATGCTGATGCTCCAGAGCTTGCAGAGACACTTAGAAATTCAATTCAGCAGCTTACAAATATTGAATTACCCGAAACCGATTACACAACACCAGTAATTAGTACACATACAGGAAAAGGCGCGATCGGGTTCGTTTTTTATGCTGAATAAAATGTATTGAAAACAAGTGATTTTCAACATAATGGAAGAAGAAGCCTAATAAATTATGGCTTCTTCTTTTTTGTTTATGATGATCGAGTGGTGAACTGTTTCACCTAGTAAAGAAATTTTCAGTTTTTCAGGTTTTAATTTTTTTCTTTTCCATTCAGAACATAGTCGCTCCAAAGCTTCTAAAGGAGTATCATCTGCAAGTTTAAATGTTCCGTAGTGCATTGGGATAAATAGCTTTGCTTTTAAGTCTATAAATGCTTGAACAGCTTCCTCAGGGGACATATGATTGTGTTTCATAAACCATTCAGGTTCATATGCTCCAATCGGGATGATCGCTGTATCAATTTGAAATTTTTTACCGATTTCTTTGAAACCGGAAAAATATGCACTATCACCAACATGGTATAAGCATTCATTTGATGTTTTGAAGACGAATCCTCCCCAATGTGACTTATTCCTGTCAAATAAAGTCCTCTTAGTCCAATGTTGAGAAGGCACAAATGAAATTTCGATATTTAAATAGTTCTTTGATTCCCACCATTTCATTTCATGTACATTTGTATAGCCTTTATTAACAAACTTCTGTTTTAAACCGATTGGTAAAAAAAATAATGTGTTTTTTGGAAAATGACGTAATGTATTAAAATCAAGATGATCATAATGACCATGAGAAATACAAATTATGTCAATTGGAGGTAATTCAGATAAAAGTAAACCTGGATTTGATAAGCGTTTTTTTAAAGCCATTTGATTTGCATAAACTGGATCCGTTAAAATATTGATTCCATTAATTTGAATTAAAAAAGTAGAATGTCCAATCCAAGTGATAGTTGTTTCATGTCGGTTTTCCTTTAAATAGGAAACTTTTTTATGACTACAATGTTGAATTACACTACTGTAATCTTTTTTTGATTTACTTCTTTCAATTCCACATTTGATAAAATCTTTAAAAGTTCGTCGATAACTCGTATCTAAATTTTCATATTTTTTGTTTTTCATTACTAGTCATCCTTTCAAGATTCTTTATCAAACTGTTTAGTCTTACTTTCCTTTGTAAAAATATCATTTGAAAAATTTTAAATATATATGTTAATTAATTTAAAATATTAGAAAGTAACTACCTGTTTTTGATACAATGGACAAGTATGATGCAACATTGGGGGGATATTTATGAAGAGAAATTTGTTATTTGTAACAGTAATTATGATTTTATGTCTTACATTGTTAAGCGGCTGTGGTAATAAAATTGAAAATCCTTTAAATTGGGATTTAGAAAAATTTACATACACAAACCAAGAAGGTAAGTCTTTTGGTACAAAAGATTTAAAAGGAAAAGTCTGGCTAACTGATTTTATATTTACAAGTTGTGAAACAGTTTGTCCGCCAATGACAGCAAATATGGCAAAACTTCAACAAAAGGCTGCAGAAAAGAAATTGGATGTAAACTTTATCTCATTTAGTATTGATCCGGAAGTTGATACGCCACAATTATTAACTACATTTGGTAATAAATTTAATGCCGACTTTAGTAATTGGAATTTTTTAACGGGCTATTCACAAAAACATATTGAAAAATTCGCATCTGAAAATTTTAAAACAATTGTTAAAAAACCTGAAAATAACTCACAAGTAATCCATGGTACTAAGTTTTATTTAATTGATCAAAATGGAAAAATCGTTAAAGACTATAGTGGAGTAAGTAATGTTCCATTTGATGATATTTTAGCGGATATCGAAACATTGACTAAGGAATAATAGAAGATTTAATAGAAAAGTAAATAATTTTTAATAAAAAACTGAGTTTCTTAAAAGATACTCAGTTTTTTTCTTGAATGAAGTTAATTAAACTGCTTTTTCCATAAAAATTCTTAATTTGTTACTGTAAATAGAGATGGCAAAAACTGAACTTCATCAATTTCGAATAAAATTCGGATTTCTTTTAGTCAAGAAAAATTTGTTTTTGATATTCTGGTAATTTTGTACCTTTAATGACGAGCATACCATTTTCGTATGTTGCTGATGTTGCATTAATTGGGAAAGGTAATTTTACTACTCTTTGGGATTGGCTATAAGAATATTTTTTATATGAATAGTTTGATTGATCATTTTGTACTTCAGTAGTTGTGTCAGTTTTTAATCCAATTGTTAAGATCGTACCTTCAAGGTCCATATAAATTTGTTCTTTGCTTACGCCTGGCATACTTGCCTGAATAATTAATTCCTCACCATTTTCAATGATATCCACACCGATTGAAGAAAAAACTCCGTGTTTATGGAAGAATTTATCAATTTCATCAAAAAGACCTCTAATTGGCGACTGATCGATTAGTTCATCCACCTTTTTTAAATAATGTTGAAGATCTAAAGATGAATGACTTTGTTTTTCATCCTGAGTGTTGTTATTATCTTTTTCACTCATATTCATACCTCCTATCAATCCGACTAACGCAGTATATGTAAAGAGCCTAAACACTGTGCATGTATAGATGAAGAGTTAGGGTGAAAAAGGTTGATCAAAGGTGTTAAGGGAAAAAAGTAAGTAGGTAATTTTTTGGAATCCTCACCTATGTTCTTACCAAACCTTATCATGTAAAATGTGGATAGAAATAAATTTGAGATGAGGAAATTAAATGGGAATAACATTTGCTACTAAAGAGGATGTAAAAGAAATCGTAACGATTTATAATGATGCAATTCTAAACACAACTGCTACATTTGATACGAAAATAAAAACAGAAGAAGACATGTTAATGTGGTTTAATAACCATTCTGAGATGTATCCTGTCATTGTTTCTAAAGAAAATGGTGTAGTAACAGGTTATTGCTCACTTACACAGTTTAAGGAAAAAGACGCATATAAACATACTGTAGAGCTATCTGTCTATATTCATCCTGAGCATCGTCGTAAAGGGTTAGCAAAGACATTAATGCTAGAAATGATTGAAATTGCAAAAATATTAGGTCATTACACAATTATTTCTTGTATTACTAGCGGAAATGAAGTTAGTGAGAAATTACATGAGAAATTGGGATATAAAAAAGTAGGTCATTTTTATAAAGTCGGCCAGAAATTTAATCAATGGTTAGATATTGTTTATTATCAATTAATGCTTTAAGACAATCCTTAGAATTAAAACGATGAAACATGTTTAGTGAGTTAAAAGATTACTTAAACCATCAGTTTTAATATAATAATTTTAGACTTTGTCTACTACTGAAACACTCAGGTTTCCTGGGTGTTTTTGTTTGTAAAAAGGCCGTATTATTCATAATTTCTATATTATGAACGTAAAATGTAGGAGAAATGTCGGAAAGTGGGGGAAATGACTTTGAAATTAAAACGCGCATTGACCCAGAAATTAGCGAAAAAAATTCACAACTTTTTATTTCTTGGAAAGATTGTCACAGAAAGAGTAGTGGACCAAGAGAAGCAGAGCTTACTTTATTATGAAGACGAAGATCATATTCGTTTTTATGTAGAATGCTTATCTCCAATCCCATCAAAATTAAAAGCTAGTTTTTCAACTCAAGATGTTTTGTTTGTAGGGACAACTGCAAATAAAAATAATGAAAGTAAAATAAAGCCCTTAATTAAGAGTAAGAAAAAAGATGACATAATTGATGAGTTAAAAAAGTTCTTTGATTCAAAATTAGTTATGTTTCGTTTTGAATATGCCAATGAGGTTATTACGGCCGATATAGTAGAATTTTTTGATGGAAAAAGGGACACTTCCTATCATCTTTTACCTGTCATCGAACTTAGGGGAGAAGGAAAGCGTGAAGAGGTAGAAAACCGATTGATAAAAGGTTCTTTGCCAATTCATCTACCAAAATATTTTAATGATTTTGATCAACCGGAATTTGTTTTTTATGAAAATCGACTATACGGGAATTTGTTTTTAAAATCGATGATGAATGATATTAGTTACTTAGAAAAACAAAATGAAGTTACATTTCAAGATTATGAAGAAGACGAACTAAAAAAGTCTTTTATTCATTTAAATCATTTAATTTATTTTATCCCAGAAAAACAGTGGGAAGAGTTAAAGAAAAACTTTAAAAAAGAATCCAAAGAATTAATTTATACACAAGAGTTTACAGAGAAACAAGCATTTCCTATTGAATGGAGTAATGATACTGAAAATGCATTTATCGAGCGGTTTTATCAAAATTGCTTACAGCAAGGCTTGTTATATGAAAAAAAAGATATTATTAATTTCCACATTTGTTGTAAATTTCAGGCGTTGACCATTTTAGGTGGTGTAAGTGGTACAGGTAAGTCACAATTAGCGCGTATTTATGGGGAAACCTTAGGATTAGAGTTTGGAAAAGAATTATTATTTGTTCCAATTTCTCCGTCGTACCGAGAGCACTATGATTTATTAGGTTATTTGAATCCAGCAACAGGTATTTATATAGATTCTGAGACTGGACTCACTAAATTACTAATAGAGGCTGAACAATTTCCACACCGGATGTATATGGTTATTTTTGATGAAATGAATCTTTCCCAAATCGAGCACTGGTTTAGTAAATTTTTATCAATATTAGAAATGCCACAAGAAAAGAGAGTTATAACCTTATTCCATGATCATAATGTAGTAATCAATCAATATTATAAGCCTAAAATAAAAATTGGAAATAATATTATTTTTGTTGGAACAGTTAACTTTGATGAAACTTCTAGTGAGTTTTCATTAAGATTATTGGATCGTGTAAATATTATCTCACTTAGATCAACTTCATTCGTAAATTATGCCGAAAAGATGAACAATGAAAACATTTATGAAACTGTACCACAAATCTATATTAATGCAGAGACCTATAGTAATTGGACTAAGAAAACGTTAATTGCTTCTGAGCTTACAAATGATGAATTAAAGTTTTTTGATGAGTTTAATAAGATAGTTGAGAATTCTCTTAGTGAACGAATTATTTCTCCGCGTATGATGAAAGATTTATCAAATTATTTAGCAAATATTCCTATATTGCCTTCCCATATTCAATTTGAACGCAAAGAAGCAGTTGATCTCTTCGTTAAGCAACGTGTATTAACGAAAGTAAGGGGATTATTTGCTAATTTAGAAGAATTAATTGGTACGGGTGAAGGGAACGAACAGGAAGGTCTACTAAATATGGTCATGAAATCTAATTTAGGTAGGTCGATTTCTGATTTTGAATTTTCGATTAAAGAAATAAAAAAGAAACGAAAGCAGCTGGAGATTGATGGATATGTCAACTAATAGTCCAGAAATTTTTGAGCCACTTTATCTTCCATTTACGATTGCAATTCTAGTCGGAACAAGAGGGAAAGAGGAAAAAATATCACTTGATGCATTAACAATGAACCCAAAAGAGGCCTACTTATTTGCCTATGAAATACAGGAGTTAAAAAGATTTTTATTTCAGGTAGATGGTGATTTTGACGGTAAAATTACTTTCATTTGGAATAATCTTTATCATTTTCAACAAGAAAATTTAGATGATCAACAATTTATTTTTACACAAGAAAATAGAAGAATATTAATATATGAACATGGTAAAACTGAAAATGCTTATCCTTGGCGATGTGGTTATTACGAATTTTGTATTATTTATCAAGAACAACATTTTTACGGAATGATAAAAATAGTTCCGAAAAATTTAGAATATGATCAATTAGAGTGGATGCATGCAACTTTAAATCAACAAATAAATGGAATCATGAATGATTCACAATTCTTTAAAAAATCATCTGCTTCTTTTACTCAAAATGGAACGATGTATTTTTGGCCTATTATTCGTTTTATCGAGTCGAGTGAAGAAAGGCTGTTAGTAGCAATTCAACAATTTATAAGTAAATTAAAGCGGAAACAAAAAAAGGAATATGAATTAAAAAGACAGGTTAAAAAATTAGATTTCAATACGATTAGATGGAATTTAATACACCCAGCCATTTCAAACGCAACAAATCTAACAATGCAACCAGTATTGCAGGAGGAAAATTATTTAGATGAGATAAAATATGCAAAAAATAAAGTCCGTAAATTTTTACTAACAATTGAGACACTATTAACCTTTGTAAAATATGAATTAGTAAAAGACAAAAATAAAATGGATCAAATCAATTTTCAAGTTAAGGATATCGAAAAAATGATGCAAAACGTAGTTGGAAACGGCTCAATTACAGATCGTGAAAAAGCTAAATATCGACAGTCAAAATTATTAAAAGAGATCGAGTTAGAAAAGTTAACGAAAAGTGTATCCGAAAAAGTACGTATAACGAATTCATTGGAAAAACTTTATGAAGTCTATTTTAGGGAATACACAATAGGGATTTTTCGAATAGCAACTGATACTGATACTTCAAATTATCCATCTAGTCCCTCTAAAGTATTTTTAAACTTTATCCACTCTTTAAGCTTGTTTGATAAAAAAGTTAAGGAATATGGTAAAAAACAAATGCTTTTACCAGTTTATAAGCCTACTTTTTTACTATATGAATACTTTGTCTTTTTTTCTCTCTGCGATATTTTCTTAAAGTTAAAATTTAAAAATGATTCTGAACCATTAGCTGAACAAATATTAATGCATATAAAAGATGATGAGTTAATGGACGGAGCATTTGTAACACTGGAAAATAAGGATTGGACCATTAATTTAGTTTATAACGAAATTATTGAAGGAAGCCCTCAAGTATCGTTATTAAAAGGAACGAATTTTTTTAGTGGTGAAGAATCTAAAAAACCTGATATCCGTCTAGATTTTTATCGAAAAAAAAATAAAGAATATGTTGCTTCAATTATTTTTGAAATTAAATACAGTCCAATGTTCAATATCTATCAGCCAGTTGGAAATACAAAAGCAATGGAACAAATGTATAAATACTGGGGACTAAAATATGTCGAGCGAATTAATGGAAAAATGTCTTATGTGCGAAAACCAATCAATGAAGTGATTTGCTTATATCCTGGGAGTAATGTACATCGTAAAGTTTTAGAAGCTGGGTGTGGGACTTATATTCAGTTTTACCCGAGGAAAAAGGGCGAGGATTTTTATGAATTAATTGGTGAAAGGGAATTAATAGAGATCATAAACAGAACAATAGATGAAATTAAGTAATTTCATTACAGAGTGTAGACAAAGTCCCAAAA
>NZ_NULG01000034.1:0-17525 GCF_002577195.1 Bacillus sp. AFS041924 | reverse complement strand
GAAATTAAGTAATTTCATTATCTAAACTTGAGCTAAAATAATTCTATATACTAAAATAAGAAATCACAATGCCCTTACCGATTAACGGCATAGGGCATTCTGTTACTTAATAAATTAGATTTTTAATAAAGCAAAACCGCCCTTTTGATACTTCGATACATCATTACTTGTATAATATGTGAAATAAAATTTCGAAATAAGAATTATTTTAACTAAATAATCTATACTAAAAAACTAATTATGAGATAAATTAGAATTCACAAATTATACATAATTAGTTGTGAAAGCGTTGCCAAAAGCTAAAATTTACCATACAATAGAGCCATATATAAACAAGCCATTTAAATATTTTATTAAGAAAATAACTAAATAGAATGAAAGTTACTTATTTAAAATTTGGTATAAACGTTGATTAATAGACGTAAAATAAGAATATTTATATAGGAATTATAGGGGTGAGTGAGAGTGTTTCGTGTTATTCATACAAAAGAAGAGAATAATTTATTTAACGAGCTGTGGGGAGATTTTTGTGAAGAAAACGAAATACCTTTCTTAACAAGAAATAATGAAGTTACTCGTTATGGAATTTGTGATTCGGATAAAAAGTGCATTGGTACTTTAGAGTTTAGTAAATTTAAAATTCAAAATGAGGATAAAAATAAATATTATTATAATTTTTCCGAAAACAAATATATTAAATATATTCAAAACGAAAATATCTATGAAATTGGAAAATTATTAATTACGAGGGAAAATAGGGGAAAAGGGTTTTTTAAACATATATTATTAGCATGCTATGATCATGCAAACAATACGAATGCTGATTGGTATATTGGTACAATCAATAAAAGACTGTATATGTTCGCTAGAAGCGCAGGATTTAAAATATTACCTATTGATGAATATTTTGAAATAAGTGATGATATAATTGCTGTACCGTTTTTATTGGATATAAAACATGCTATTAAACTATTGAAATATTCAAATGAATTTAAAGAAATATTAATGTATTATGATAAATAACTACGAAAAACTCAGGGGAACCTGAGTTTTTCAATTTTTATCCTATTCTTGTTCAAGAATACTCGCTGTTTGATGTGTTTGATTATAAGCTGTTTGACAAGCTTGAAGCGCTTGTTCAATTCTTTCATGGTTTTGCGGTTTTTCAACAGTTTCTAATGCAGATTGAAGACATTCGATTGCATGTTTAAGTTCAGTAGTAGCATCTTGAGTAAATTGACGCGCATTTTTTTGCATAATGATTCCTCCCTTCATACAAAATTATTTTTGACCAAGATTCTTTTTAGTATGTAAAAAACGTAGAAGAAAATTCTTCTACGCCTTAGACTCCAAATATTGAAAGAATTGCAAATCGCTTTTTTGGTTTAAATGTAATAATCTTTTTCTGATCCTCTAATTCCGCTTTTAGTATGGTTACTTGTTCATTTAATTGTTCTACTTGTTCCTCAAGTTTAACAACTACTTTTTTTAAGTCTTCAATTTCACAACGATGTTCCAAAATTTGTACTGAAACGACTTCATTTGCTTTCGTTTCAACTTTTTCTTCAAGTTTTAATAATTTTTGAGTTAATTCTCTAATAATGTCTATATTTTCTGTTTCATTTTGCTTAGTTTCAACCGTTTGTAATGAAGCTTCATAAATTTCTTTAATTTGCTGAATTTGTTCTTCTGTAAATAAATATCCATTATTGGATTTCTCTAATTTTAGATTTCCTTTTTTTGAAAACAATAAAACCTTTTTATTTGTTAATTGCAGTTGTTCTGCCACTTGAGAAGTTGTATACATATAGCTATTCCTCCTCCAAATAATTTATATAGTACAAATTCTTTATAATACTGCGCATTCCTTTGTGATTGACAAAACTAGTGTTGACTCGGCAAAAGTTCTTATATTACTTCGAATAAATAGGTTCTAAATACTCAAAATGGCTGAATATGTAAACTTGCATACTATTGTATTGCTTTTTATCGAATTACTGTATTTATACCATTAATACCCCACCTTTCTACAAAAATTTAGACTAAAAAGTTGGTAAATAGCATATAATGCGTGACTCTTTTTGGAGAAGGAATAATCCTAACCAAATTTTTTTTTCTGAATTAAACTTTACTAAATAAAAAAATTTTGATAACAAATTATTTTACTGAATATACTAAGATAAGCCTAATTTTAAAATTAAGGTTATGAAGATGGCCTTCACTTCCAATTGGAGGGATGACTCAATTGTTTGGAATTGGAACAAAGTTATTACTAATTGTTGTATTAATAGCATTTACTGCCTTTTTTGTTGCTTCTGAATTTGCAATTGTAAAAATTAGAAGCTCAAGAATTGATCAATTAATTGGAGAGGGAAATAAAAAAGCAAGAGCTGTAAAAAGGGTAATCACTCATCTTGATGAGTATCTCTCAGCTTGTCAGCTTGGTATTACTGTTACGAGTTTAGGTTTAGGTTGGTTAGGAGAACCAACTGTAGATGCGTTAGTACACCCATTACTTGACGATTTACATTTACCTACCGCACTTTCTGGCACAATTTCTTTTTTAATAGCATTTGGTTTTATTACATTTATCCATGTTGTAGTTGGAGAATTAGCGCCTAAAACGATAGCAATTCAAAAGGCTGAACAAATTACATTAATGTTTTCACCACCTTTGATTCTTTTTTACAAAATTACATATCCGTTTATTTGGTTGTTTAATAATTCAGCAAGGATGGTACTAAAAATATTTGGACTTCCGCCTGCTTCAGAACATGAAGTTGCGCATTCAGAAGAAGAATTAAGAATTCTACTTTCTGAAAGCTATAAGAGTGGAGAAATTAATCAATCTGAATTTAAATATGTTAACAATATTTTTGACTTCAATATGCGGGTTGCAAAAGAAATAATGGTTCCTAGAACTGAAATGACTGCAATTGACTTACGTGAACCCTTTCATGAAAATATTCATTTTATGAGTACTGAAAAATATACTCGCTTTCCTGTTGTTGATGGAGATAAAGACCATGTAGTTGGTTTAATAAATTTTAAAGATGTTTTTACAGATTTTGTTTTACATAAAGGTGATGCTGAGGTAAAAACACTTGAACAATATATTAGGCCGATTATTCAAGTTATTGAATCAATATCAGTCCATGATTTACTTGTGAAAATGCAAAGAGAACATATACATATGTCAATCTTAGTTGATGAATATGGAGGTACATCTGGATTAGTAACTGTTGAAGATATTTTAGAAGAAATTGTTGGTGAAATTCGCGATGAGTTTGATGTTGATGAAAAAGAGGATATCAGTAAAGTAAATGAAAATAAATTTATTATCGCAGGGAAAGTATTAATTAGTGAAATTAATGATGTTTTTAGTTTGGATATAGATGACACCGATGTGGATACAATTGGCGGATGGATTTTAACTGAAAACTTTGATGTACAAGAAGGTGGCGCCATTACGTATCAAAACTGTACATTTAAAGTACTAAAGTTAGATGGACATTATATAAAATCTATAGAACTAACACGTGAAACTGTGAAAAAACCTGAAAGCCAAGAAGAAAGCGCAACTTAAATTGTAATACAATTTTAGCTGCGCTTTTATCCTTTATTATTAAAATTTCACATACCGTAATAGTTAAAAATTAGTTGAGTTGTAAAGATCGTCTTTAATAAAAATTTCGTTTTTATCAACAGCGCTATTATGAGTAACGACAAGTCCAATTGGAGTAGGAACGGGTAAGTTATTGACCAATGAGAACTGAATGTTTTTTTTCTTTGCCATCAAAATATATTTTGAAATCGAATGATAGGGAAGGGTACCATTTAATAATAATGTAACATTCTTCACGTTTATAGACTTTTCTACAAGTGGATAAATTGAATTAGCCATCACCTGACTGGTAGTTAATGCAATTTCTACCCTTTCACGAATTGTACCTAAAAAAATGTTTCGCTCTTCAATTTTTATTTGCTTTTCACCATAGATACCTTTAATTAAATAATCTTCCACTTTATTTCCAGCCATAGAAATACCTACTTTCAGTTTATTAATTTAATTGTATCTAACTTTATTCTATTCTACTCACCATATTATTGACATTTTTGCATACATTTAGTTTATTTAATACTATAGCTCTAGTGACATTAGTAAAAATCCAGTAACTTAATGAAATATTCATAAGTTTAATTTGCGATTTAATCAGAAAATTGTAAAAATTATTACTTTGTCGTAATAAATTCGACAAATTTTTATTTTTTACTTAACGAATATTTAAAAATTTGTTACTATTTAATTAATAGATTTTTTATTGGAGGTGTTCCTTATTGATATGTCAATAGAAAGTAGGTATAGCTCTTTCATACAGAAAAGTATGCCTACATTAGTAAAGAATTGGGTCGCTCAAGCAGTAATTAGCGATGATGACCCTTTTAAATCCGAGATTATCATTAATGGAACCAGATTGATTGACTTTACGTTATTATTTATTGAAGGTAAAATTAATGAGGATCAAGTCAAAGATTTGGCACATAAAATCGCACTTGAACGAGCTAAAGCAAGTGCTAATATCGGAGATTTTGTTTATAACTCAAATATAGGTAGAAGTGAACTGTTTAAACATTTATCTGATTTTGAGGAAAGCATTAGTTTACTTCAGCCATTAATTAATAAAATAAACTACGTTTTTGACCAGTTTATTTATTTTACAGTTAAACAATATTCATATATCATTACGCAAGATATAGAAGAAAAAAAGCAGTTCATTGACGAAACGCATAAAGAGAGACTTACGATTTTAGGACAAATGTCTGCAAGTTTCGTACATGAATTTAGAAATCCACTCACTTCAATTATTGGATTTGTCAAATTACTAAAAGGAGACCATCCTCAATTGAAGTATTTAGACATAATAGATCATGAATTGCATCAATTAAATTTTAGAATTGATCAATTTCTCCATGTTTCAAAAAAGGATCATGATCAAATGGTGGAGTACTTTTTAATTGATGACTTGTTTAAAGAAATAACAGAATTCCTATATCCAAGTATTGTAAATTCAAATGTGATTTTACAAGAAGGAATTTCACAAAATATATACATACCAGGTTACCGAAATGAACTTCGTCAAGTTTTGCTTAATATATTAATGAATTCAATTGATGCCTTAGCTGAAAACGATGGTCAAAAAACGATTCATTACCAAGTTGCAGATCGCGAGGACATGATTGAAATTCAAATTAAAAATAACGGCCCAAAAATTAGTGAAGAAAGCATACGGACAATTTTTGAACCATTTGTTACGACAAAAAACCATGGTACTGGAATTGGCTTATTTGTATGCAAACAAATCATTGAAAAGCACGATGGAAAAATTGAATGTGTTTCAGATGATGAATGGACTGGATTTTACATAACTCTGCCAAAAGAGGCATAAAACAACTCGGAGACTAATTCCGAGTTGTTTTATTTTTATAAAGGGTTTTTAGAGGGTATTAAAAATGTTATGCTAAAAAATGGTTAAATATGGTAAGATTTAACAGGTGACTAATTAGTAAATTTATTAGCAAATGGAGATGAACATGATGAAAATAAACACTTATCTAATTCAATTAGCGATTACGATAATCATTATTTTTGGAGGTACCTTCATTATTCGTTATTTTAGAACGAGTGAAATATTATTAGACCAAATGATAGGGATTTCTATGGGATTATTTATTCTAGTTTTTTCATTAATTTGGAGGGGAATAAATAAAGTTTCTTAAATGTCATCTTATTATGTAACTATTAATATAAAAAAGTTACCATGAAATCCCGAATGTTAAGTTTTGAAGTAGAAAATTAAACAAGCGTATTTTTTGTTAGAACATGGAAGTTTAATAACATGTAGGCTGTTTTTTGCAGTCTATTTTTTAATACAAAATTGCAAATACAATCCGCTTCATGTCGGTTTAGAATTAATTTTTATTTTTCACTTGACTTGAAATCCATTTCATAATTTAGATTGAAAATAAGTTAATTTTCAAAAGTGGGAAGAAAGATGATTAGAAAAGTTAATCTTCACCAATATCTACTATGGAGACTTGTTTCTAACCAATAAAAGAATAACTGTAGAAGCAATAAACTAATAAATTATGAAAAATCTTTCTCGTTTGAAAAAGAGATGAGCGCTATCAAAAATTCTACTCTTATTGTAGGGAAATACAGAATTGCGGTAAGATGGGCATACAATGGGAAGCTACTTTACATTATAAAAGCTTTTCAAAAGTTGAAACAAAATGCGTAGTATTCTTCATAAGTGATAGTAGTGGGAGGTATATGGTGACAAATATTAGTGATATTGCAAAATTGGCAGGCGTATCCGTCTCTACTGTATCTAGAGTTCTTAACAATTATAAGTATGTTGCTAGTGATAAAAGAGAAGCTGTCCTTAAGGTTATTGAAGAAATGAATTATACACCAAACAAAAACGCGATTGATTTAATTCGAGGAGAAACAAGAACAATAGGTGTTATTCTCCCATATAACAATAATCCTGCATTTGATCAAATATTAAACGGGATACTGAACAAAGCACTAGAAAATGATTTTTTGATTACGGTACTACCTTCAAATTATAGTAAAGAAAAAGAAGTGGAATATCTGCAAAAATTAAAAAGTAAGTTGTAAAAATACCTTATCGCATTGTGGAAAGAGATTCTGTTTAAATCCTATTTTTGTTGGTATAGATAAGGCTCCATCAAAAAAAGTGCATTTCAATTTCATTTTGTAAATATAATAATCAAAAATAAAGAAATAGATTAAAGTGGGGAAAGAAAATGAGTAAAAAATTTATTGTTTTTGACATTGATGGAACATTACTCACGACAGAAATGAAGTTTTTAGACAGTACAAAAGAAGCTTTAATTTCTCTTAAAGAAAAAGGACATAAGATCGGTATTGCGACTGGAAGGGACTATACTTCAGCAATAGCAATCGTTGATGAACTTGAAATTGATACTTATGTTTTATGTAATGGATCAATCGGCTATGTCCGACATGAGTTAGCACACGAGGAAAACTTTACAAAGAAATCAATTATGGAATTAATTAAAATTGCAACAGAAAACAATGATCAAATTGTATTCCAAACAGCAAACGGATTAAAAAGACATTTCGAGATACCAGGAGATTCGTTAATGAATGCCTACAACAGTCTAGGATTGACCATTCCTGAATTTGATGATATGTATTGGGAACAAAATTCAATTATTCAAGCTATGCTTTTTTGTAAGCCAGAAGATCTTCCAAAATATGATATTAATGAATTTAGATATGTTAGTTGGCACAAATTTGGCTCTGATGTCATCCCTAAAGAAGGATCAAAAGCAAAAACCATTTTGAAAATCGCAGAAGAAAATGAATTTAAGCAGGAAGATATCGTCTTTTTCGGAGATGGAATGAACGACATCGAACTAATGGAACTCTCAGGAGTTGGGGTTGCAATGGGAAATGCGGAAACAGAAGTTAAAGAAAAAGCGAATTTAGTCACAGATAGTTGCAATGAACATGGGATATACAATGCACTTAAGAAAATGTTATTAATTTAATAACAGAAGGATAAATATGGTAGGTGGAAAGTATTCTTGCGCTAAAATATCAGGAGGCACAAAATGAGTGATTCTTTTGTTTTTCAATTATTAAATAAAAAATATAAAAAATTGTTTGACTTGATTAAAAAATGTCCTGAAAACAAAAGAGAGGTCGTACCTGAAGGTTTTAAAAATAGTATTCACTGGCAAATCGGTCATATTCTATATTCTACTGAAAACCACGTTATTCGACTTTCTGATCAAAATAAAGTTCTTCCAGAAAATTACCAAACTTTTTTTGGATACGGTACAAAACCACTTGATTGGAAAGAAGTTGTGCCAAAGTGGGACAAATTAATCGAACAGTTAAAGGAACAGCTTGTTTATATTCATGATACATGTAGTGATAAACTTGATACGCCTGTTAAAGAGAATTTTATAAAAGCAAATACAATTGGTGAGTTACTCATATATAATATTTCACATGTTTCTGAACATATTGGTGTCATTATTAGCATGATCAAAGTACTAAATGATTTCAAAAGCCCAAATTAAAATAATCATATAGTTGCCATTCAATTATTACCTATTTAAGAAAAACAGGATTGTCTAATATGACAAGCCTGTTTTTTATCACCTTTTATTATTAAAGGTAATATAGTTTAATAACTTCAAATCTAGGGCCCTCTTCAACACACCCGACTGATATCAAATCATATACTGTATTTTCTTTAAATTTAGTTTTATAGAGCGGCAAAATGATGGTTTTGGTACCTGACAATCGTATTTCTAAATTAACTGACATAGGTGTTATAGGGAGATATTCTGATGCACTACGGTATGGTACATTTGAGAAAACAACATCTCCTTCTCCAGCTTTTACGGCAAAATCAAGATTAGGTGAGTTAGGGGATAGATTAATAAAACGGATTTTAGCTTCTCCTAAGGGTAAAGTAGTATTATCCATATATGAATAAAGTGAAATTTGGTCTAATTTATTACCTATGGCAATCGTATAAATTTGTTCTGCAAGAAGATTTATTTGTTCTGAATAAATTGGTTTTGATAAATCATCCGTATTATATAATTCAATGAAATGCACTCCTGAAGGTAAAGATAAATATTGAGAGGAGTCTTTATATGATAGATTTGGAATTAATTGATTACGATTAATATAAATAGCTATGCCGGATTTGTTTGGAATGACATTTATGAGTCTAATGTAAGTTAAATTTTGTTTTTTAATTTGGTCTTTTTTATTACTAATAGGTGGATTTGTTGGTAATAAACTTTGGAACGAGGCAAATTGTTTATAATGAACTTCAAACATATGATCCTTATTTTTTTGTACCTCTTTGTTCAAGCTACATTCCTCCTATGAACACCATCCTTTTTTCCCATTTATTATATTATTCATAAAGAAGAAAATTAAGAATTATTTTATATTTAATACTCCTAAAATAGTTATTGCATATTAGACTAGAAATTTAATAGAATACTTTTAATATAGTTTTTTACAATTAAATAGTAGCTAATTAAGTTCAATCACTTTTTTTAAGTGTATCTTAATACGCTCGTATAATTTTGGAAATAAGCGGTCCAAAAGTTTCTACCAAGCTACCAAATAGTTTGACTACGAGAGATATGACACAACATAATCTCTCCTAAATTTTTAGGAGGAATCTAAAAATGAACTTACATGAAATGAAAACATCAACCAAAGCTGTGAAGGCTGATTTTTTAATAAAAAACGGGAAGATTTTAAATGTTTTTACGAAAGAAATCTTAGAAGACTCGATCGCAATTACAAATGGAATGATTGTTGGAATAGGTGATTATGAAGCTAAAACAGTAATTGATGCAGAAGGTAAATATATTTCACCGGGCTTTATTGATTCCCATGTTCACATTGAATCTTCGATGGTTTTACCTAGTGAATATGCGAGAACTGTACTTCCACATGGTGTAACAACCGTCATAACAGATCCTCATGAGATTGCAAATGTTGCTGGAGTTAATGGAATTCAAATGATGTTAGATGCATCAGAAAATATTCCATTAGACGTTAGAGTTATGCTACCGTCATGTGTACCAGCGACTTCATTAGAACGCGGTGGAGCTATACTTTATGCTGAACATTTAGAGCCTTTTATGAAACATCCGAGAGTACTAGGCTTAGCAGAAGTAATGGATTATCCTGCTGTCATGTCAATGGAAAAACAAATGATTGATAAATTAGAATTAGCTCATGCTTATCAAAAGCCGATCGATGGTCATTTAGCTGGATTAACGAAAAATGAAATAAACACGTATTCATACGCAGGTATTTCGACAGATCATGAATGTACAAATGTGCAAGAAGTATTGGAAAGACTTAGAGCGGGGATCTATGTTGCATTTAGAGAAGGGTCTGCTGCAAGAAATCTAAAGGATCTATTACCTGCAGTAAATGAACGAAATGCACAGCGAATTATGTACTGTACGGATGATAAACATTTAGACGATATCATGAAAGAGGGCTCTATTGATTTTTGTATTCGAACTGCAATCGAATATGGAATTCATCCAGTGACAGCCTACTCAATGGCAACTTTAAATCCTGCTTCATGCTATGGTTTAAAACAAAAAGGTGCAATAGCTCCTGGATATGAAGCAAGCTTAGTGTTTCTAAGTGATCTAGAATTAGTAGAAGTTACTGATGTATGGTGTAAAGATGAGTTTATCGTTAAAAATAAACAAAATAGTAATTTAATCAAAAATGATGAGTTGAACTTTATTGATTCGAAAGTAAGTTTAGGTGATCTAAAGATTGAGGATCTTGAATTAAAAACTGATGATAAAACACTTGCAAATATAATTGAAATTAATCCAAATAGCATTGTTACAAATCATTTTATTGAAAAATTACCAATTGAACATACTCAGTTTGCTCCAAGTGTAGCTAAAAACTTATGTAAGATAGCAGTACTAGATCGCTATCATTCAAAAAAAGAAATTGGATTAGGGATTGTTAAAGGATTAAATTTAATTGATGGAGCAATTGCAACAACTATTGCACATGATTCTCACCAGTTAATCGTTGCCGGTATGAATGATGAAGACATGTATTTAGCAATAAAAACAATTGAAGAAATGAACGGAGGAATAGTAGTCGTATCCTCTGGAACAGTAATTGCAAAATTAGAATTACCAATTGGAGGGTTAATGAGTAATAAGTCTGCTGAAGAAGTAGAAGCTGGCTTGTATCAAATAGAAAAATCATTATTACAAATTAGACCTAACAATACATTTAACGCTTTTTTAACTTTATCATTTCTTGCATTGCCTGTTATACCAAGTATAAAGATTACGACTAAAGGTTTATTTAATGTAAATGAATTTAAATTTATTCCTGTATTATTTGATGAATAAATGAAATAAATAAAGGCTCCTAAGTATTGGGGTCTTTTTTTTGTTAATTAAATAAGAAGTAAACGTAAATACATGGATTGGATAAATTAGGTGGATTTTACCAAAAAAAAAGAAGGAGTATGAGTTGATGACTCATGCTCCTATTTAAAATTTATAAGTTTTATATCAAGTTAATAAGTTTAGACATTTGCAATTGCTCTTTTAAACAAAATATTATTTTCTAAATGGATATGTTGGAATGTATCAGCTTCGAGAGCCTCAAGTCTTTGATAAACAAGACGATAAGTACCACAAGCACCCATTGGCGGTGTATAATCATTAGTAATTTCACGTAATTCTTTTAATATATCTCCGGCAGAACTGTGTTCATTTTCTAATTCTTCAACGATTTTACTCAATTTATTGTAAGTTGCATCAGTTGGATTTTGTTCATAATCTAAAATTAGCTTAAAATCAACTGTCTCTTCTTTCCAAGTATGTTGTTCTAATTCTGTTTTTAAATCAAAGAACAACTTGTGTAATCGTACTAAATGTGGTTGAGTTTCACCGTGAACTCTCATTACTTTTGTTACATATGGGCTTAAAAGAGGTAATTCCTCGTTTAAAAAACGATGATGTTTGTTTACAATATGATCAATTAAATCTCCACTAGAAGCATTTTTATAATCAATAACAGTTTCGTTTGATAATTTTGTTTCTTGATAAAGTGAATTTAGTTTCGATAAAACTTCTTCGATTGATAAATTTTTTTCTTTTACAGCTTCAATTAGCGGTCTTTTACCACCACAGCAAAAATCAATTCGATATGATTTAAATAGATCACTCGCCTTTGGAAATTCGGTAACAATCTCACTTATAAAAGTTAACTCGTTAAATGGTTGATTCATTTTAAAACCTCCAAAATTAGTTTTTTGTTTATCTAAAGAAAGAATATCAACAATTTTAAGGTTAGTTTGTGATATGAATCACATGTGTGGTTTCTTTAGTATTAAAAACTATTGATAGTAGAAGTAATTCAAAGCAGGAATGCATGAACTTCTTTATTTTTAGCTGGATTGTGCATATAAGCTGCAGTTAGTAGTCCTAACATTACATAAATTGGGTTAATACATTTAGTTTGAGCGGAAGAATTATTAAAAACGTCACAAAAAAATGACTCAAGTAAATTCTTGAGTCATTTTAATCTTTTAAATTTTTTACTAAAAAAGACGCATGTTTAAATTAATCAAATTCTACAAAAGATAAAATGAGTATTTACTGAAAATATGTACGTAAAAAGGGTAGGATATTAAAGTATATTAAGACTTTTTAATCCAAAGTTTGAGGAGAGATTGTATTGGAAGATAAAATAGATTTTTCAGAAAAAATACATATTGGTGAATTAATCGCTGTTTCAAATGTTTACGGTTTAACCCCATATACGCTTCTGATCGAACTTGAAAAAGGTAATATAGAAGTATTTCTTTCTATTGAAGAATTTAACGCAAAATATAGTGACGCTACAGATCTTGATTGGTGTCAATTAAATAACGGAAAAGTATTTTCTAAAAAAAATGACGAATAGAGAAAGTAGTCTGTTTGAAATTGCTAAAAATTGAATGAGTTAAAGGAGAATAAATTTATAAGTCTAACAACTTTGATTACGAATTTAACTAAATTCAACAAAGCGATTTTTTAGGAACAATTAAAAAAGTAAACTCCCTATCTAATGTGGTAGGGTATAATACGAAAGAGAGTAAAAGAGTAAATTTTAAGTTCTTTTATTTAGGACAATCTCCCCGAACATGGCTAATTGTTCGTTATTTAAACAATCTCGATCAATAGTCGGCATTACAACTGAAATTAAAAAATTAACCTCGTTATTTAACCGATTAATCTCTTCTAACAAATGAATTTGTATGCCTTTCATTTCGTTAATTACCTGAATATACAAATCCTCCTTACTATTAGTTGATGTGCTGTTTATATTGTTCATATCAAACACCTCCAATGAATTCTATTCGGTATGATTCCTTCAATATCCTCTAAGTCTTGATGGCTTTTTACAATCTTCTTGATAAGAGTCCAAAATAGTCATTTTATTGGCTAGAAAAAAAACTCAGCCAATGATTTGAAATTTTGGCATGAGTAGGAATTTTACATTATTTAATTCGTAATAAAAATGATTAACAAATAGATTATTTATTCTCCAATATGATCTTCAAACCACTCTTGAAGCTCTTTTAATGAAGTAAAAGAGTAGATTTCTTCTCCGTTTTGTCCATTATCAAAACCAGTATTCCCTCTCAGTGTAATTTGTCCTTCCTCTCCGGAAATTAAGATCGAATAAGGGTGGTTTATATTTATATATCTTGCGTCTAAATCATTATCAATCCAATTCTTACTATTTAAAAATGCCTCGTAATGATCCATTCTTATTCCTCCTGTCGGTGATATTATTCAAAATTATTACAAAATATAGACTCAAAAAAAGATTATGGAAGAAATTGGTTTTAGCTATCTTGATAGTAGAGAATATTGTTAAACTTTACTAAATGTTTATAAACAAAAAAGATGTTCATAAATAAAAACTGATGTATAGGACAAACTTGGTTCCGGGAAGCCTTATTGTAAGGAGGCGGATATGAATATGGTTACTGTTGAAGTTTTATCTCTAATGATTAGCTTTGGAATGTTTGTAATCGCCATTTTAGAATTTAAAGATAAGGATAAAAATAAAAATTCCTAGATTCGTTGAAAATCATATTATTTGGAAAATATCTATACCTTGAACACGCTTATATGGCGTGTTTTTTTTAATTAAACTCCAGAAACAGTATTCACATCGTTTTAGATATTTCACTTTAAATTAGAAATTATTGTACAATTACTATAGAAGAATGATAAAAATCAAGTAGGTGTATGAAGCATGTATGATATTACAATTATAGGCTCGGGTGTAAGTAGCATTTTTTTAGCATATACATTATTACAAACAAATCAAAAGGTATTAATTCTTGAAAAAGGAAAATCTTTAGAGGAGAGGAATTGTGCACTAGACCAAGGTGGTGTGTGCAATTGCGAGGTTTGCGGTAAATATTATGGTTTTGCAGGTCTTGGTAAATCTGAAGGGAAATTTAACTATTCATGTGATTTTGGTGGAGAGCTGGCTCAAAAAGTTGGAAGGGAAAATCTTCAACAACTAATGAAAGAACTTGACGACCTACTTTGTCGTTTTGGGGGAGAAGCCGTACAAAAATATTCCACAGTAAATGAAAGATTAGTTAAAAAGGCACTAGATTGTAATTTACAAATGTTAACAACTGAAGTTAGACATCTCGGTACGATGCTTTCAACAAAAATATTCCAACGACTATATAACGAATTATCTAGCCAAATCGAAATTCGCTTTGAAGCTGATATTCAAAATATTAAACATGACAATCATCTATTCACTTTGAATACAAATTTAGGGAAATTTGAATCTAAAAACGTAATATTTGCAACTGGAAGAGCTGGAACAGAATGGTTAAAAGAACAGTGTACAAACCTTGGGGTAAAGCAAGGAAAAACCCGTTTGGATTTAGGTATTAGAGTGGAAATGAAGGAGCAACAGCTGCGTTCAATTTTACAAGATACATTTGAAACAAAACTTTCGTATGAGTATGATGGAATAATTTCAACTACATATTGCATGAACCCAAAAGGTAGAATCGTACGAAAGTTTCAAGAAGGCTTAGTAATGCCTGATGGACAAAATTTTAGAGAGCAAGAAGCAAGTACGACTAATTTAAATTTTACTTTATTCACTCCTAAATATTTTCCTTCGCTAAAAGAAGCAAATCTTTATGCTAATGAGATCATCGGAAAGATTAATAATTGTTCAGACAGAATTGTTGTCCAGCGTTTAGGAGATTTACTAAGCGGGGAGTCTACAACTAATGAAAAAATGAAAAAAAACAGTGTCCAACCTACTTTAGCTGCCGATTACGGTAACCTTACAACTGAAGTTCCGTTACTTTATTTAAATAGTTTACAAGGATTTTTGAACCAGCTTGAAGAATTTATTGGAGAAACGATTGATGAGGATACACTTCTTTATGGAATAGATGGAAAGTTTTACTCGCCAATCATTGAAACAAATTCAAACTTTCAAACGAGTTTAGAAGGTTTATATGTCATCGGTGACTGCTCAGGAGTTACGCATTCTTTATCTCAAGCAGCGGCTAGTGGGATTTATTTAGGTAAGTATTTGATAAAGAAAGATCAACTGTTAACGAAAGAAATAGTGAATTGAAGTCATTCTATTAAGATTTTAAAATTCAAATTGTGGGTGATTTGATGGGGAATAGAATTCATTTATATTTAATTAGACATGGTGAAACTTATTTAAATCGCTATAAAAGAATGCAAGGCTGGGCCGATAGTCCATTAACAGAAGAAGGAAAACTAGTTGCAATTGAATGTGGAAAGAAACTGTCTGAAATTCAGTTTAATCGCGTTTACACTAGTGATTCAGGCAGAACAGTTGAAACAGCAGAACTAATTTTACAGCAGAATAATTATGAAATTCCTGTAATCAGAAAAACAAAAGCCTTTCGAGAGTCCTTTTTTGGTAGTTTTGAAGGAGAATATTCAGCTGTAGCTTTAGGTAAGGTCGCAAATGATCATGGTTATTCTACATTTAGGGAGCTATTAAGAAATCGTTCCCTTGAAGATATTACAAATTTTATTAAAGAATCTGATCCATATCATCATGCGGAAAACTACTCTGAGCTATGGAATCGTATAGAAAAAGGATTAAATGAACTAATTATCGAAAAAAATAAAAATAATGAGAATGTATTAATTGTCACTCACGGAAATACAATCAGAAATATTGTGAAAAAATTTTCGGAAGAGTTTAATATTGAATTAGAAATAAAAAACGCTAGTATTACAATTTTGGAATACTCATCAGAAACATATAAAGTTATTTCTTTTAATCAATAAGGGACTTTCATTTGATGTACAAATAATAAGGTGATAAGTGCAATTTAGGCAAGTGCAATTAAAAAGGTAAAAAGCTTTGAATTTTGTTAAAAATTATATGAAATCCAAACCATATTAAGAAATAATAATGAATTAGACCTTGAGAACTTAAAAAATAGGAACAAAAAAGGGTAAATAACCATAAAAAAAGAGAAGGTCATACACAGGACCTTCTCATTTTTGTGCATTGAAATTATTATTTATTTCTCAACTTTTTATGTCCATCATTATTTTTACTTTTTAAGACAGGTGCGGGTGCCTTAAAAAACTGTTTTATCGATTCTCTGTTCTTAGAAAAGTCTAATTTAAGTACTGCACCTGAATGCTCAACAGTTTCGTTTGTAAAACCAGCATCAACAGGAATGCTTAAACGATCTATTTTTTCGATTGGTTGAGAAAATGCGATTGAGACAAGTGAAAGTATTTCTTCTAATTTCAAATCAGTCGAGACATAATGAGTTGTTTCGTCTAATAAAAGAGGTACTCTAGCAATTCCTCCAAATGTATTTAACTTTTCTTTAACAGCACTAACAACTTTTAATAATACTTCTTGTTGGCGTTGAACTCTACCAAAATCGTTGTTATGATCATGTCTAAAACGGACGTATTTTAAAAGTTGTTCACCGTGTAAATTGTTTTCTCCAGGTTTCATCTTCAAGTTCATATCATCAATTAATGTTTGACTTACATTTACCTTTATACCTTCTGGAACAAGTGTATCAACGATTCCGATAAATCCTTTAAAATCAATAATGACTGTATGGTCAATAGGGATACCGAGATTTTTATATATAGTTTCTTTTAGAAGTTTTTCTCCACCTAAAGAATAAGCGACATTAATTTTACCGTAACGATATTTATAACCATCAATTTTAACAAAAGAATCCCTTAAAATTGAGGCAACTTTTAAAGTTCGGTCTTCCACATTATATTGAACTACTGCAATACTATCTGATCTAGATTTTTTTTCACCTCGTGAATCGACACCTATGACAAGGAAGAATAATGAGTTTTTTAAAAGTTTATTTTTAAAGCTCATTTTTTGTTCGTTTAGTGGTATTGTTTGATTTTCGGGTTGAACTGATGGTTTACTTTGACAACTGACTAGTAAACAAACTATTAATGAAAGAAGGCACATTCGCATGAACTTCAATATGATAGATCACTCCTCCTTCTATGTGGATAAAATATGTATCAACTTTTAATATAATTTAGTTTATAGTTCCCTTCTAATATTTTGAAAATACATATCAAAGATGTAAAAACGAATAAGTAAATCCATTTTTTTTCATAAATAGAAATATTTGTTGATTGAAAGGATAAATGAATTATTATAGAATCAAGATTGTTAAAACATTCACAATCGATAATAAGAAAAATTAAAAGGGTATTTATTTTTTTATTTATACATGTGAAATTATTCACAAGTAATATTTATTTTAAAATTTTTACTAATAATATTAGGCAGCATTTTAAAAAATATAAAATAAACGTTTGTGAGTTTTTTTAACAAAAAATAA
>NZ_NULG01000033.1 GCF_002577195.1 Bacillus sp. AFS041924 | reverse complement strand
TTTTCAGTGGCCTCAAGCGAAGTACCTGGAATGGAAAATCAACATTCTTTTTTATCAGAGCCTATTATATAATGTGATATTTTTAAATTTTTTTGGGACTGGCAATATGAAATATAGTAAGAGTTAAATATTGTTATTGAAAATAAAAAAAATAATGATTTAATATAAAATAAACGACTTAGTACACGAACAATTTATAGGGAGAAATTGTTTTATCACGTTAAATACTCATAAGAGGATAAAGCAATGGGAGGACATCATGATCCAAGGGAAAATTATAAAGTTTTACCGTGAACTTCAAGGTTTAAGGCAAGCCGACTTAGGGAATCAAATTTGTTCGAGTACGCATATTAGTAAAATTGAACGTGGTATTACAGAAGTATCTGAAGAAACAATTGAATTGTTAACTAAAAAACTTGGAATTAATATGCAGGTTGAAATCGAAACGTACTATAATTTGAATTCAGTTTTAAAAGAATGGCATGATTCAATTATCTTAAAACTAAATTCAAAAGCAACAAGCATGAAAGCTAAGTTAGAAGGAATCTCGCTTTTGAAAATCCAAGATTTTTATCGTTTTTACACACTAATTTTAACAAGATATTATTTATTAATTGGAGAAAATAATCTTGCTAAAGCTTTGATTGATGAGATGAATTGTTGGCACGAACTTTCACCTTATGATCAAAATATGCTGTATCATATTAAGGGGAAGTTTTATCTTGACTATCAAGGTGAATATAAACGAGCGATTTCTTATTTAAAGAGAATTGATCTAACCTACTACAATAATCCTGAATATTATTTTGATCTAGCTGTTGCCTATATGTGCATGAATTCCCGTGTGCTTGCGTATCATTATGCTAATAAAGCATTGCAATTTTTTACGAATGAGAACAGCTTTAATAGAATACTTGAAACTGAAATGTTAATGTTGATTCAAGTTGAACAAGAAGAAATTTTTGATACAAAAGATTCAGGGTATCCAAGATTAATTGAAATGGCTGAAAGTCTAGGTTTAAATGATCAAAAAGCAAAATTACTTCATAATTATGCTTATCAACAATTTCGTAATGGATCCTATAAACAAGCATTCGATTATTATAGTCAATCCTTAAAATTACGTGATAAATCACATCCTCATTATTTAGTAACCTTAGAAGGATATTTAAATACAGCTACAAAAATAGGTCTACAATCCGATATAGACTTGATTAAAGCTGCAAAGAAAGGGCTCGCTTTAGCAAATAAATCAAACGATGCTATGTATTCTCACTATTTTCAATTACATGTCTTTAAAATTCAAAATTTAATAGAAGAATACTACCAATACTTAGAGACAGTAGCATATCCGTTTTTTAAGGAGAAGGGCTACGGTCTTGCAACTGAGAATTATGAAATTAAGTTATTCGATTTTTATTCGAAAAAAGGAGATATTGAACGGGCTAATCAGTTTACACACTCTATAGTAGATCGATATCGAAAAAATAGTGAACTTGTTTAAAGTAAATAAATTGAAGCCTTGTATATTTATATAAGGCTTTTTATATTTTGTATAGGAGACTTTAATGTGAAAACCCCATTTATAAACAAGTTTTCGACATATTTCTTTCATTTATTTCCCCTATTAGTAAAGTTTTTGGAGTGAATAACCCCCATTGATGTGTAATCCAACTGAGATTAAGATAATTGCAGGAATACTTTTCTGAAAATTTAGAAATAGAAAGTACTCTCTACATACATGATTTACTAGGAGGAAGAAAATGGGGAAGAATCGTCAAAAACATAAAGCTGTAAAAGGTTTAACAGTTTTAGCTTTATCAACTAGTATAGTTTTCGGTTCATTTGGTCAAGCAACAAAAGTCTCACAAGCAAAAAGTAATTCCAAAGTGGAAGATATTCTAAGGAATTTAACATCTGCACAAAGAACAGCTCTACATCAATTATCAACGACGGATGAAACGGGGCTCAAAGTTTCACCTGATATTAATTTATCATCTACAGTCCAAACTCCAGTCATTGTTGAATTCGCTAATAAACCAGCAAAAGTTGCTCAAATAGAAGCGAGTCTAGAAGGTCAAAATTTAACAGCAGCCGAAGCATCTAGTTTAGTGGATAGTGATCATGAAAAGTTTAAAAAAGATATTGAAAAGTTAAAATCTAATAATAAAAAATTGGATATTAAAATTAAACGTACATTTAAAAATGCCTTTAATGGAGTTTCAATGAGTTTACCAGCAAATCAAATTAATGAACTGTTAAAGTCTAAAGTTGTAAAGAAGGTATGGAGTAATCAAACATTTACGATTAATCCACCTCCAGAAGATGACAAAAGCGGTGAAATGAAAGCAGACGAATCTAAAGTTGGGAATTACTCTCCTTACGATGGATTAGATCGATTACATGCTGAAGGATATACAGGAAAGGGTATAAAGATAGGAATATTAGATACTGGGATTGATTATAACCATCCAGATTTAAAAGACGCTTATAAAGGTGGTTATGATTTTATTGACAATGATAATGATCCAATGGAAACAACCTATGAAGACTGGAAAAAATCAGGGGAACCAGAATTTGGTGGTACTTCAGCTTATTATACCGAGCATGGTACCCATGTGGCAGGTATAATTGCTGGACAAGGAGTAGCAAATAGTGAATTTAAAAAAGTTGGGGTAGCGCCAGATGCAGACATTTATTCTTATCGCGTACTTGGTCCTTATGGGGGTGGTGATAGTGATGGAATAATAGCTGCAATTGATAAAGCTGTAAATGATGGAATGGATGTTATTAATATGTCTTTAGGTGCAACGATTAATGATCCATTATTTCCAACATCAGTAGCTGTAAATAATGCAGTAATTAGTGGTGTGACTACAGTAGTTGCTGCGGGAAATAGCGGTGATAGCTTGTATTCACTTGGGGCACCTGGTACAGCAGCATTAGCATTAACAGTAGGTGCATCATCAGTTGCAATCGATCTATATCAATACTCTGGAGTAAATAGCAATAAAAATTATTCTTTAAGACAAATGGCTCGAAACTATGAAGATGACTTAACATCATTAAAAGGTAAAACATATCAACTTGTAGATGTTGGTTTAGGAAACACCTATCATTTTACTGGTAAAGATGTTAAAGGAAAGATTGCCTTTATAAAACGTGGTTCAATTGCATTAATGGATAAAATTAAAAATGCAAAAGCAAACGGTGCTGCTGGAGTAATTATGTATAATGATGAAGCAAATAAAGCAGAAGGAACAATCAAGGAACTATTAGGAGAGTCCATGGACACAATCCCTTCTTTTTCAATTGCATACGAAGATGGTTTAGCCATTTCAAATGCAATTAAAGAAGGAAAAACTGATTTTTCATTTGGTGATTTTGCAAAGATACAAACGGCATCAGATGAATTAGCTAACTTTAGTTCAAGAGGGCCATCTCGTATTAATTATGATATTAAACCAGAAGTGACTGCACCAGGCGTATCAATTCTTTCAACGGTTCCATTTTATATTAATGATAAAACAGCGGATGGTACAAAAGCACAAGATTATCAATTTGCTTATGAACGTTTATCGGGTACATCAATGGCTACACCTTATGTAGCAGGAGTATCAGCTTTATTACTTCAATCAAATAAGGATCTCACTCCGTCAGATGTAAAGTCGATTTTGATGAATACAGCTGATCCATTGTCAAAAGCATATAGTGTATTTGAAGTTGGCAGTGGTAGAGTAGATGTATATGAAGCTATTCACTCAAATGTGGAATTAGTCGTTAAGGATAAAACACCTAGCGTTATTAATGGAAAACAAAAACTAATTGATGAATCCACAGGGGGAATGAGCTTTGGATCTTTCGGATTTAATGACCAAGCCATTTCTGATTCAAGAACTGTTACACTTAAAAACAGAAGCGAAAAGGCGAAAACATTTAGTATTAATATTAAGTTTCAAACTGATCAAAGAGGATCAGAAGATGCTGCTTTAAATAATGTAACGTTATCGGGGCCAGGTTCGATAAAATTAAACGGAATAAGTCAAAAATCGATTAAGTTTAATTTAAACATTCCAAAAACGGCAGACAAAGGAACATATGAAGGATATGTATTATTCACTAATAATGAGGATCCAACAGAGCAATATCAAATTCCGTTTGGTGTGCGAGTAGTAAACGAGGGGATTTCAACGTTTAAAGTGGAAAACCCGCTATTTTCAACTGGCTACACATGGCCAGAGACGATGTATCCATTTCTAGGTTTCTCATTTGAGTTAAAGTCACATATGAAGACTTTAGATGTAGTGATACAAGACCCAATTACTGGAGGAGACCTTGGATTAGTCGGTTCATTTGATACTTTACAATTAAATGAAAATCAATCTTATTTTATCCCAAGAGGGTTTGATGGTAATTACTATCCATTTACAGGCGATCCAAACAATCCTATTAGTAGTGAAGCAAAGACAATAAAAACTGGACATTATAAATTAAGATTGGTCGGGACTAATGAAAGTGGGAAAACATTCTCACAAGCTTCAGATTTCATATATGAACTGGGTGCACCGAAAGTTACAAGTAGTTTTGATGATTTAGACCAAAAAGTAATCGAATATAATGAAAGTCAATTAGATTCGAACGGACAATTTTTATATGATTTTAATATTAATGTACAAGACCCGGAAGTTGAAGAGGCAAATCGTTATGGTATTCCTGTTGATCAATCTAGCAATTCAGTTGTATCGTTTTATGGTGGATTTCCGGCAAATCCAATCAACACAGATAAAAACGGAAATTATTCTGATCAAATTTTGGTTAACAGTCAATTTCAACCGTTGCAAGTTCAATTTTATGGTTTAGATGCTGCGAAGAATCCTTCTGCTGACGCGTCAAATATGTTAAAGGTCTTTTTCGTAAAAGATACGTACCCATATTATTATTTAGAGGCAAATAAACAAAGTATCACAACGGGGGACACAGTAAATTATAGTGTTCGTTCGAATAATATTAAAAACTTAAAAACTACTAAAATTTCGATACCGGTATTTACAGATCAAGCTAGTATTGAAAATGTAACTGTAAATGATGAAGTTAAGAAATATGGTGAAGCTAATGTTACAGTGGCAACTGCACCAACAAGTTGGCCAGACGTACTTCAATACACATTTACTTTTAATTATTTAGGTACTAAATCACTTCCTGAGGATTTTCAATTATTTAATTTCGATATAAAAACATTAAATAAATTTACAGTAAGTACTCCGTTCTCATGGCATCTGATTAATTCTAAAACAATTGATCAATCAAATGTTGAGACGAACGACGTATATACTTATATGGAAGGTTATAAAAATAATCAAACTATATCAATGTTAGAAGGTTCTTTACGAGTAGAGGGGGCAAATGAGCCTACGACCGGTCAATTGAATAATAATTTAGACCAAAGTACTATTGGAGCAAAAGTCACCGTTAGTTCGTACGACGAAAAATCAATTGTTGAAGTACCAATAGTAAACAAAAATGGTGCATTCGAAGCCAATGGTTTTAACGCTGATAAAAATGATTACACCGTAAGAGTAGATGTTCCTGGACATTTTACATTATACAAACAAGTAAACTTATCTGATGAAGTGCGCGGTGAGCTAGTGGGAAAAGATCAACAAGTTAATATGCCAATTGCTGCAGCAGGTGATGTAAATAAAGATAATGTAATTGATGTTTTAGATGCTTTAGCTGTCCAAACATATTGGGGGACAAATAAGACTTCTGGAGACCTTAACTTTGATAAAGTAGTAGATAAAAAGGATATGGATTTTATAATTAAAAACTTCGGACTACAAAATAAAACTGTTCTAGATGTACCGAAAGCGAAGACTACTTTTAAAGGTGAAACGTTAAATAGTATATTGGAAAATTTAGGTTTAAGTAAATAGAAAGACATTTATAATAATTGGTGTAGGAAAGGACTCATGGAATAAATCATGAGTCTTTTTTTATTTGATCTCAGCAAATCCTATCAAATGAATAATTGGGCAATAGGATTTAATTTATTTAATAAATAATTTTTATAGTGAGACAACGTTTTTTCCCATTGATAAAAAGTAATCCATTCTTCACCTAATCTTCTAGCCTAAAAAATTTTAGTGCCAATAGATTATAAAAGAGGTATATTGGTTCTAACACAAATATCCAAGATCGGGTAGTTTTACATGGATTAGTAAATAAAAGAATTACAGTTGATTAAAAAAAGTATTCTATCTTCATTGGAAATGAAGTGACAGTTGCTCATGTGGATTGGCTTGTGATCATCATTAGTAAGTTTTATATGTATGAATACTTAAAGGCTGATTTTTAAGGTATCTTCTCCTTATAAATTAGCCTTTTTTAATTGATTATTAATCCAAATTTTTATCTAAAGGAATTAACTACCTACTTTTTTATTAAATTCACTTCTTAATTCATCAATATACTTTTTATCATCAGATGAAAGAGGAGGATACTCATTTCGGACACAACCTACATAAAAAGGACGGTGATAAGGGTTAAGTAATTCGATGGATATAACTTCTCCAGATTGAATAAGTGCCTCATTTTGTACGACAAAGTCAGTACCGATTGTAATAGCAATATTTTCTTTAACAGCACTTCTAAGGCTATCGATATTATTAGTCGTGAATAATAATTCTGTATTGTTTTTTAAAAATTCATCATAATACCATTTCATATAATGCTCTTCATGAATAACTAAAATCTCATTTTTTAGATCCTCGATTGTTAGCTGTTTACATTCAGCAAGTGGGTGATTTCTACTTAAACAAACATTGATTTTCACTTCTTGAAATATATCGAATACCATTTCCTTATTCGATTTTAATAACTCATCATAGATCCAAATTAAACCAAAACGTAGTTTTTTTTCTTTTACATCGTTTAAAATTTCTATCGAATTTTTACCATGAACTCTAATTTTTATGTTTGGATTTAAGGTTTTAATTAATTTGATTATATTGATTGTATAATGAATTAGTCCAGGTACAGACGCAATTGTAATTTCTTTTTGCACTTCATTTTTGTTGATTGATAGCTGTTTTAATTTTTCAGTATGTACGAGTACAGTTAGCGATTTTTCGATTAATTTTTCTCCTTCCGGTGTTGGAATTGTTCCATGTCGTAGACGAGTAAAAATTTTAAATCCAAATTCTTCTTCTAAATTGTTTATGGCCTGAGATATTGCAGAAACAGAAATATGTAAATTTTTGGCAGACATTGATAGTGATTTTGTTTTTGAGACATCTACAATGTAGGCTAAATGATCTAAATTCATTTATTTGCTCCTTAAGAAACCATTAACTAGGTTTAAGAATAATTAAATATATTTTAACCTAATTTAATTTTATAATAATTCTAGGGGATGATTTTTAATTAAATCCTAATAAATAGATAAGGGGAATTTATAATGAGGAGAAGGAATCGTACAATTTCGAAAGCGTTGTCAGTTTCGTTAGCAGTATCTTTATTAAGCATGCCTGCTATGGGTAAGCCAGCTTATGCTGCACATAAGGAGACAGAACCTGTAAACGTGCTTGCATCTAAAATAAATAAGGATGAAAAGGATTTAGTAAATTTTCGTATTATGGAAACGACAGATATCCATACAAATTTATTAAACTATGATTACTACAAAGATGCAGCATATGAAAAAGTTGGATTAGCTAAGACAGCTACTTTAGTAAAAGAAGCTCGAAAAGAAGTTCAAAATAATGTTTTAGTCGATAATGGAGATTTAATACAAGGAACGCCACTCGGAACTTATGAAGCGAAAATTGATCCTTTAAAAAAGGGAGAAGTCCATCCTGTATTTAAAGCAATGAACATAATGGGATATGATATTGCAACACTTGGCAATCATGAATTTAACTATGGGTTAGACTTTTTAAAGGAAGCATATGATGATGCTGATTTTCCGTACATTAATGCAAACGTTTTCGTAGATGATCACGATAATAATACTAATAATGATGTAAACAAATTTAATCCTTATAAGATTGTTAATAAAAAAATCGTTGATGAACAAGGGAAGAAACATGTAATCAAAGTTGGCTTCATTGGCTTTGTTCCACCACAAATTAATGAATGGGATAAAGCAAATCTTGAAGGTAAAGTAATTACTAAAAATATTGTAGAAACAGCTAAAAAATTCATACCTGAAATGAGAGAACAGGGAGCAGATCTTATTATTGCTATGACTCATTCAGGCTTTAACGCGAATAAAAAAAGTACTGAAGATGTTATTTATTCATTAAGTGAAGTACCTGGTATCGATGCAATTACTTTTTCACATACACATAAAGTATTCCCTGCAAAATCAGAAGCTACACTTGATGCTTTATTTTTAGATTCTAACAAAAAGCCATTACCAGGTGTAGATAATGCAAAAGGAACAATCAATGGTGTTCCGGCAGTACAAGCAGGATATGGTGGCGGTTCATTGGGATTAATTGACCTTACACTAAAAAAAGAAAAAGGAAAATGGTCGGTAGTTAATTCTCAATCTTCAACTAGAGAAGTATGGGTTGATGTGAAGGATCCTGCTACAGGTAAAACAAAAACAGAAAGTACAGTAGCTCCAGATCAAGAAATAGTAAATGCCATTAAACCAAATCATGATGCAACAGTTAAATATGTAAATACACCGATTGGATCAACTACTGATGATATTCATAGTTATTTTTCATTAATCCAAGATGATCCATCAATTCAAGTCGTTACAAATGCACAAAAATGGTTTGTAGAAAAATATATTGCTGAAAACAAACCAGAATATAAAGAATTACCAATCCTATCAGTAGGTGCTCCATTTAAAGCTGGACGTAACGGTGTCGCTGAATATACAGAAATTAAAAAAGGCGATCTAACAATTAGAAGTGCTGGCGATTTATATCTTTATGACAATACATTAAAAGCGATTAAAGTAAAAGGTTCTGTTGTCAAAGAGTGGATTGAAATGACAGCAGGTAAATATAATCAAATTGATCCAACTAAAACAGAGGAACAAGCTTTATTAAATCCAGCTTTCCCTGTTTATAATTTTGATGTGATTGACGGTGTTAACTATCAAATCGATGTAACAAAACCAGCAAAGTATGATTTAAATGGTAATTTAGTTAATAGCAATTCAAGTCGAGTAGTGAACTTAACTTATAATGGACAACCATTAGATTTAAATCAGGAATTCATCGTTGTAACAAATAACTATCGTGCTGGTGGTGGCGGAAATTTCCCAGGTGTTAAAGGAAGCGAACTTGTAGTAGATTCTGCTGATGAAAACCGTCAAATTTTAATGGATTACATTTCTGAATCGAAAACAATTACGCCAACAGCAGATAACAACTGGTCGATCGCACCTATTAGTGGAAATGTAAATGTAACTTTTACGACTTCACCAAGAGCGGAAGAATTTATTAAACCTAATAGTAAAATTTCCTATACAAATAAAAATGATAACGCAGGCTTTGGAATCTTTAAATTGGATTTAAGTACTACTCCTAAAGAGAATATTAAAGTTCAATTATTAGGCTTAAATGATCTTCACGGTCAGCTTGATACAGATACAAAAGTTACTGCAAATGGACAAGAAGTGTTAGCTGGAAGTATGGAGTACACAGCTGCCGCAATAAAACAACGTGAAGCAGAAAATCCAAATACATTACTTGTACATGCGGGTGACATGATTGGCGGTAGTCCGCTAATCTCAGCTTTATTTCAAGATGAGCCAACAGTTGAAGTGATGGAAGCTATGGGTTTTGATGTGGGTACAGTTGGAAATCACGAGTTTGATGAAGGGATAGCTGAATTAAAGCGTATGATGAATGGTGGAGAGCATCCTAATGGTACAAAAGGGTATGACGGAATGAATTTTCCAATTATCGCTGCTAATGCATACGATAGCTCAACAGGACAATTAATTACTCAGCCTTACACAGTTAAAGAAGTGGGCGGTAAAAAGATTGGTTTTATCGGAGTAGTAACGCAAGAAACTCCTACTATGATTGTTCGAAAAGGTAATGAGACGCTTGAAATCCGTGATGAGGTTGAAGCAATTAACAAGTATACGGATATTCTAAAAAAACAAGGGATTAAAGCAATTGTAGTATTAGCACATAACCCTACACTTCAAACAGGTAAAGCGGATTTATATGATGCAACCGATATTGCTGAAAAAGTTGATGATGAAGTAGATGTTATTTTTGCTGCTCATAATCATGTATTTAATGATAAAGAAGTTGATAATAAATTAATCGTACAAGCTTATTCTTATGGGTCTGCATTTTCTGATGTAGATTTAGAATTAGATGCAATTACAGGTGAAATTATTAAGAAGGAAGCAGAAGTAGTAACAGTTTATCAAAAAGACTATACACCTGACCCAACGATTTCATCGATTATGAAGAAATACGAAGATTTAATCGCACCAATTAAAGCAGAAATTGTTGGGGATTCATTGCAAACTTTGCCTAAAGGGTATCCATCTTCAGATTCTATTGGTGATGTTGCATTAGGAAACTTAATTGCAGACGGAATGAAAGCTTCCATGAATGCTGACTTCGCAATGATGAACGGTGGTGGCGTTCGAGCACAACTTGATGCTGGTCAAGTTACGTTTGGTGATTTATTCGCGATCCAACCGTTTGGAAATGTCCTTAATAAAGTAATGCTTAGTGGACAAGATATTGAAACGGTATTAAATAATCAAATTACTGATAAGGGCTTAGACTTCCACATTGCTGGATTTAAGTATACTTGGGATTCATCGACTAGAAAGGTAGTAGATATCTTTTTACTAGATAATAGTAAAATTGATCCGAATAAAGAATATTCAGTTGTTGTAAACAACTATATGTATGGAAATATAAAATATGGTATTGGTGAACTTTCGACTAATTTAGAAGTAGGACCAGAAGATCTTAAAGCTACTGTAGATTATGTTAAATCACTATCAAGACCGTTCAGTTATGTAGTGGATGGAAGAATTCAAAAAGTAAATTAATAAAATGGGGCTGTCCAAACCAGTGTTACTGGATTTTGGCAGCTTTTTTTTATTTAATGGAATAAACCAAAAATGACGTGTGAACAATCGTACGTCATTTTTTATTCGATTCAATCCACTTTTTAACCTTTTCCCATTTATCATAAGTTAGAAGTACTCTTTTCACAAAAAAAATTGGATCACTAGGTTTATTTATTCCATATCGCAGTGTGAATAGTAGGTTATAGCCATTTTTCATTAAAGTTTGGTCTGTTTGTGGTGTTCCAAATCCATAAGGATAAGCGAAGTATTGTGGGTGTACGTCAAAATGCTGTAGATAAGATTTTGAGGTGAGCTGTAAATCCCTTTGAAATGTTTTAATGTTTTTCTTTTCTAAGAATGGAGGTCGGCCACTCTTATCATAGTAATGTAAATCATATGTGTGAGTACCAAAAGTAGCTAATCCAGACTTCTGCATTTCATTGATTTGATTCCAATTAGCTAGATTGATCCCTTTGTAATTTTGATTTCCTACTTGTCTCATAATGAGAAAACTGGTAAATGGAATTTGCTCCTTTTTTAAAATAGGATATGCATTTTTGTACACACATTGATCGATATCATCAAAGGTTATGAGAATGCATTTACGCTTTGTGGTAAGTGTTCGCTTGTTTCGCATAGATTCATCCAAAATCTTTGGGGTAATAAAGTTCACATGATTTCTTTTTAAAGTGATAATCTGTTTTTCAAAATCACTTTTATAAATATTAAATGTTGTAAATTCAGGTTCTTTTGTAAGAAATCGGATGAATTTATCACGATTTGAACTTATAATATGATAGTTTAAAACAACACAACCGTGTCCAACTAAATCTTTATCTTCTTGGTTTTCTAATTTGGTAAGATGATGGTTCATTCTAAATTTATAAGTAAAATATCCGATGAATCCTACTAATATTAGAACAACAATCAATCTTTTCACAACGCACTCCTTTTTACATAATCTTTTATGTAATTTGATTTCTCAATTGTAATTTCTCCAAATTATTTAATAGTTATCAGTTCTTTCAAAGACAAATTGGATAATTTATCTTTAAAGTCCGATCTGATAGTAACGATTTTTGATATTTAGAGTAAAAATCTTGAGTATTCACCCAAATATTTTCTATTAAAAAATGTAAATTCGACATTTTATATAACTTTTTTCTAGAAAAAAACTCTAAATTCTTTGTTGATAGACAAATAAAAACAACTTTTTACATTAATCTTCTTTCGTAAAAAGTGAATAAATTATGTGAAATCCCCCAATTTACTCTTTAGTAAGAAGTAGATACATTTAAATATAGGGAGGGAACTAAACAAAAGTAAGAGTTTGTAATCTGAATTCTGAATATTGAAAATTATTAGTTGTGTTCCATGACATCATATCAAATTTTAAAACACTATCTACATTGGGGAGAGTAAAAAAAGAATGAAAAAGAAGTTAATTAGAAAGGCTTTAGCCCTTGCATTGGGAGTAGGTTTGGCTTCAAGTAGTCTATCAAATACATATTTAAGTTTTCCATCTAAAGTACATGCTACTAGTACTACAGTTGAAAAAAGTACAAAAGCAGAACAAATTTTAGCAGCACTTACTAAAGACGAAAGAGATGCACTGACAAAGCTGCAAGCATCAGATCTCAATGGCTTGCAAGGGTTTGATGAAAAAGATTTACAAGACGAAAAAGAAATATCCGTTATTGTCGAGTTTAAGTCTATGCCAAAGAAAGTTGCTGTCCTTGATGCTGCGTTAAAGGGAAAGGTAATGACGGCTTCTCAAGCGGAAAACAAGGTTGATAAAGAGCATGCTACTTTTGAGGATGATTTAAATAGTATTTTACCTTCAGCTAAAGATAAAAGTGGTAAAAAATCTTATAAAATAACTCGTTCATTTAAAACAGCATACAACGGAGTTTCAATGAATCTACCTGCAAACAAAGTAGGGTCACTTCTTCAGTCGGATGCAGTAAAAGCAGTTTATAAAAGTGCTACATTTTCGATTGATCCACCAATAAATTCAAATTCTCATAGTGATGAAGAGTCAACTAAAAGAATTGAGAGTATCCCATTTCTTGGAGTGGACAAATTACATAAGGAAGGAATTACTGGAAAAGGAGTGAAGGTCGGAGTAATTGACACAGGAATCGATTATCACCATCCTGATCTAAAAGATGCTTTTAAAGGTGGATATGATTTTGTAGATAATGATAATGATCCAATGGAAACTACATACGATGATTGGATAAAGGCTGGAAGTCCAATGCCACCAGAAGGTGCTACAACATATTATACCGATCATGGTACGCATGTTTCGGGGACAATTGCTGGAAGAGCAAAAAATACTAGTGGGGTAACAGTTAAAGGGATTGCACCTGATGCTGAACTATATGGATATCGCGTTTTAGGACAATATGGTGCAGGAGGGATAGATGCAATTCTAGCTGGAATTGATCGAGCGGTTACCGACGGAATGGATGTGATTAATTTATCGTTAGGAATCGATTTTAATGATCCACAATATCCAACGAGTACAGCGATTAATTATGCAGTTCTTAATGGCGTTACAGCGGTTGTATCTGCAGGGAATAGCGGACCTAATTCATATACACTTGGTTCTCCAGGAGCAGCAGCACTAGCTTTAACTGTTGGGGCTAGCAGTACTCCAATATCGGTAGCAAAATATACGGGAACTCTAGAAGGTTTATCTAACAAAGCATATAATTTAAGCAATCTTTACTCAAACTTTGTAGCCGATCTTAAATCATTTAATAAACAAACAATCGATATTGTCGATTTAGGAGTCGGACTAGAGTCTGACTTCAAGAATAAAGATGTAAACGGTAAATGGGTTTTAATCAATACAGGAACTATTGGTACACAAACAAAAGTTATCTCCGCAAAAGCACATGGTGCGCTAGGGGTAATCGTTTATAATAATATACCAAATGCAGGCCCATCAAACTTTGTCAGAGAGGATCAAAATTTCATTCCGACGTTTAGTATGAGCTATGAACAAGGATTAGATTTTAAAGCACAGCTAGCTGCAGGGTATAACAAATTGACTTTTAAAGATTACTCTGAAGGATTTACAGATGGTGACAAGCTGGCTTATTTCAGTTCTCGCGGACCTTCACGTCAAAATATAGATATTAAACCGGAGATTACTGCGCCTGGAGTAAGTGTCTTATCAAGCGTCCCTGCTTACGACATTTATAAAAATGATCCATCAAATTATCAGTTTGCCTATAATCGAATGTCCGGTACATCGATGGCTGCTCCACATGTAACAGGTATTTCAGCATTGTTACTTCAGGCAAATCCTAATCTTCAGCCAGCAGATATTAAAACAATTTTGATGAATACAGCCAAACCATTGGCGGACAAATATAGCGTTTTTGAAGCTGGAGCTGGTCGTGTAGATCCTTACCGAGCTGTACACACTGGTATGGAAATTATAGTAGTGGATAAAACACCTATCATGATGAATGGAAAAACTGTCAACACAATTGAGGAAACCGGGGGCTTAAGTTTTGGTAGTTTTTATGCAGGTGAAGATAACTCAGTTAAGAAGATCCTTAACTTCAAAAATATTGAAAACAAAACGAAGAAATTCGATATAGAAGTTAATTTTCAAAAGGATGTTGTTGGTTCAGTAGACGCAAGTATTAATGATGTGAAATTAGACATCCCAAATGCTATTTCAGTACAAGCTTTAGAATCCAAAAAGTTATCTATATCAATTAAAGTACCAGCGACAGCTAAGGCAGGAATCTACGAAGGCTATTTAATTATGACAAACCAAAATGACAAAAATGAACAATATCGAGTACCATTTAGCGTTCGAACAACCGAAGAAGGAATTGATTCATCATCGCTTTCTTCAAATATAATGTCACCTTATCAATTACAAGAGACTGTAAACAGTTCAGCTAATTGGCAGGTTAGATTAAATTTTAAATTAAAATCTACAATGAAATGGCTAGATTTAGTAGTAGTAGATGGAAAGACCGGAAATGATATAGGATTTTTAGAATCTATTCCTGCTGACACGTTATATGAAAATACGAATTATTTTGTTGAAAGAGTATTTGAAGGAAAATACTATGCGTTTACTGGAGATCCTAAAAATCCAATTTCTTCTAAGGTTAGCTATACAAAACCTGGACATTACAAAATTAAATTGATTGGTACAAGTGAACGTGATCATATTTCTACATCTTCAAGTGATATTTATATAGATCCATATAGTCCTACAATCACAACTTCCATAGATGGAAATGAATCTCCTGTTGTGTATGAATATCAGCAGGGACAAAAAACAGTTCCTCTTCAAATAAAAGTATTAGATGATGAAGTGACTAAGATGGCGGCAGAAGGATTCATTGTAGATCAATCGGTGAATACTTTGAATTACTCTATTAATGGAAGCCGTAATCCGGTTCTTCCTGTAAGTTCAGATGGCATGGTGAATTTTGACGTACCAATTAGTGAAACGACTCCTTTCATAAAATTTACAGTGAATGGATTAGACGGGGCGAAAAATACTTCTCAGAAGAAAAATTATTTTTTTGTTAAAGCCGGCACTCCTTATGGGACAGTTAAGACCGATAAAACAACTGTAAAAATGGGAGATACGGTATCTGCAACCCTTAATTTAAATAATGTACAAAAGATAAAATCAGCAGAGTGGACTCTAACTAATATCGGTCAAAGCTTTGATATTTTAGAAGCAGAAGGAAATGAAACACTTGCGAATTATGGTGATTACCAATTGACTGTTACAACGACAGGTAACACGTCAAAAGTGAAACTCGTTTTAAATGGAACAGATACAATTAGTGGAAACTTACCAGCTATTAACTTGAAATTAAAAGCGAAGGAAACAGCATTTGCATTAAGCACATCTATAAACCCAACACTATCTTGTATAGACGAATTAGGCAAAACTGCTTCTGTTTCTTCAACTGGTATGGATTTTCAAATACAGCCAAACTTCTCAGAAATTTTTGGGACATTAAAAATATATGGCTTAGCATTAACACCTGACTGGACAAAGGTTGGCGCATCGATTCGTATATTTGATGCAAAAGGTAATGTGTACGATGGTTCATCTACAATTACTAAAGCAGGCGATTATCGAATTTCTAAACTTCCAATCACTGATAAACCGTTTACTTGGGAGTTGAAGGTGCCTGGGCATTTCACGATGAAGCGCCAAATTCAAATAGGGTTCGAAAAGAATGGTAATATTTCAGGTCAGCTACTTTTATACTACACTGGTATGGCTGGATCATTTTTTGATTATGGTGTTGCTGGTGATGTGAATCAAGATGATGTTATCGATATATTAGATGCACTGTACATCCAAACATATTGGGGCGCTAGCAAGAGAGAAGCGGATATTAATTTTGATGGAAAAGTTAATTCAAGAGACCTGGAATTTGTAGAAATGAATTATTTGCAACAAAATAAATACGTAGAAAATGCTCCGAAACCATTGAAGAAATATAAATCAGCTACTTTAGAGACCATTAAGAGTGCATTAGGAATTCAATAATTTTGAATTGGTGATTTATACCTTAGATATAGTAAAGCATAAATCAAGCTTCTTGTATTTTAAGAGGCTTTTTTTCATATTTTAATTTTGATTTTTTTGTTCTAAGAAAAAAATAATGCAATCTAGTAAAAAAGTAAGAGTTTCAAAATAGTTCACATTTCCTTTTATTAAAACAGAATATTCATAATATATTGTCAAAAATAGATTTGTATATTAATATTAACTGTAAGCGATGACATATCCCGTTGCCAGTTCCTTTCTTTTTTTGAAGGAGTTATGCACGGAATACCTGTTTTGCGGGAGGAAATAAATTGTACAATAAAGATACTATTTATATTATTGGAGATGCAAAGACTTCATCCAATAATCCGATTATGCAAAAATATAATGCTTTTTTTATTGGATTGGTCGTCGATCGGACAAGTCATTTAATTGTGGATGCTGATTGTTCTGCTACTATTTCATTAACTTCATCCTTTGTGAAGCATTTATTCGAAGGGCAATCAATGTTAAATGTAGATGGAGTAATAGACGAAATTAGTTCGCGTTATTTTGGTTCATCCCAAAAAGCGTTGACTGTAGCATTTAAAAATGCACATATTAAATACATGCAAATAATTGAATCTTAATGCTGCTTTATCTATTCTCGTAGATGAAATCCAGCTATTAGCAGGGAAGTTTCCTTTCTAATAGCTGGATTTTTTATTTATTACGATAATTTAGAAGTTTATCCTCATTTAGAAAGGAAAAAAACGATGATTATTCAATCGATACAAGTGCAAACAGAAGTTTTCCCTTTAAAAAAACCTTTTAAAACGGCTCTTCGAACAGCTACCGAAATCGAGAACGTTTTTGTTTACGTTCAGCTGGAGGATGGAATCGTCGGAGTAGGAGCTGCAGCACCGACGCTTGCTATTACTGGAGAATCGAAGGAAAGTATTGAAATGATTTTAAAGTCAGTTCTTGCACCACTATTAGTAGGAAGGGATATTCGAAATATCAATGAAATCTCCCTATTAATTGAGGGCTCTTGTGTAGCAAATACAAGTGCAAAAGCAGCTATGGAGATAGCGCTATACGATGCACTTTGTCAGTATCTCAATCTCCCACTCTATCAATATCTTGGAGGAAGAACAAATCCATTAAAAAACGATATGACTGTGAGTGTTGGAACGGTGGATGAAATGTGCCGTGATGCTAGTCAAAACATCAAGGATGGATTTTCTACTTTGAAAATCAAAGTAGGAAAAGATTGGGAAAAGGATGTTCAACGAATTATGGCGATTCGAGAAAAAGTCGGCAATGATGTTGCCATTCGTGTAGATGCCAACCAAGGCTGGACGCCACGACAAGCTGTTTCCATTATCCAAGAATTGGAACAGTTGAATGCCAATTTAGAGCTAATTGAACAGCCGGTCCAAGCAGGAAATATTGAAGGACTAAAATTTGTTAAGCAGAATGTCAAAACACCAATTATGGCTGATGAAAGTCTTTTTTCTCCAGAAGATGCAGTTCGTCTAATTAAAGAAGATGCGGTTGATCTTCTAAATATAAAGCTGATGAAAACTGGGGGAATTAGAAGAGCAATGCAAATTGCAGATATAGCTGAAAGAGCGAATATTCCTTGCATGATTGGAAGTATGATGGAAACTTCTGTCTCCGTAATTGCAGCAGCACATATTGCCACTGCTCATCCAAATATTCAAAAAATCGATTTAGATGCTCCACTTTGGTTAAGGAATCAAGATTTTGATGGTATTGAATTTATCGGGGATGAAGTCCATTTATCATCTCTACCTGGTTTAGGGCTTAACCGAAGATTATCAAAAAGTCTTCGTTAAAATATGGAGAGGAGATTTACTATGAAAAAAACAAAAAATTTAATTTTGAGTTTATGTGTTGCAGGTACTTTACTTTCTACGATGACAACTCAGTCTTTAGCAAAAACGCAAGAAGAACTTACAACAGGTGAGACAGCCTATGTCGATGTGTCCGTTTCAACCCAATGGACAACAAATGGTAGATTCCAAGTTAGAGAGATTGATGCCCCTTCATTAAGTAATCCTGTTGATCCTCGTCAATGGTCAGCTAATATGGAAGATACTGAAGTCCGACGTTGGCTAACAAGTTATCTTGAAACACAAGCAGTATATGGTACAAAAGTAACCATATTAGAAGAGTCGGGTGACTGGGTGAAGGTAGCTGTTGATGGACAACCTACTCCACGTAACGAACAAGGCTATCCTGGTTGGATGCCAAAAAGGCAATTAACAACGGATGATCGATTAGAGAAGTATGCCGATACCCCATTTGTGATGGTATCAAGTCCAACAGCTTGGTTGTACGATGGAAAAGCTCTAAATCATAAGTTTATGGAGATTAGCTTTAATACTCGCTTACCTGTAGTGAAAGATTTTGGCAATGTTGTCATGGTGGCAACTCCAGATGATGGCAATAAATTTATAAAAAAAGAGGATGTCGCAGTCTATCAAAATGAAAATCAGTTCCCTAAGGCAACTCCTGAAAATTTAATTAAAACTGCAAAGCAATTCCTTGGTTTGCGTTACTTATGGGCTGGAGTATCAGGTTTCGGATTTGATTGCTCAGGATTTACACATAGTTTATTTAAGTCTTTTGGTGTAACAATTCCACGAGATTCAGGCCCTCAATCTAAGAACGGTATTGAAGTCAAAAAAGATGAGATTCAACCTGGTGACCTATTATTTTTTGCAAGTAAAAATGGAACTGGATCAGTTCATCACGTTGCAATGTATATCGGTGATGGTAATATGATTCAGGCGCCGAACGCTGCTAGAAGTGTTGAAATCATTCCATTAAACACTCCTGGCTATATTGAAGAATTCTCAGGTGCACGTCGATATTGGTCAGAGTAATAAAGTAAAAATGAAAACCATGGACTTCAACATTGAGTTCATGGTTTTTATTTTTACTTTATTTTCTGCTAGCCTATTTACTTCAATAATTATGATAATAAATTATATTTTTTCACTTTAATTGTTTATTTGACAAAGCCAAATGTAATTGTGGAAATATTGAATTATAGGAACAAAGATTCATTTTCTATTAAGTCTATAAGAATGATAGAGTAGGAGGTTAATGGACTACCAAAAAATTGCTAGTCTTTTGTTTTATTCAGCATTCTTAGTGTATCCATGAATGGTAGCTTATTCACAATATCGTTTTCTCAAACCCATCATGAAGGAAAAGGAGTTCATTCCTATAATGTGTATCCGCGGTGCATTTCTCGAATTCTGTAAGTGTAAAAAGAATCAGTATCATCCTATCTTCCTATTTATTTCATCACCCATCTACAAATTAAATCATTTCAATCTAAAATTCTGTATTGTTAATATTTCTGAATACTCATAATATTAAGACGTTGAGCGCTTAATCAATCTAAGATAAGTAGAATGGAGGGATTTATCGAATATTCACTTCAACTATTTTTATAGAATTTTTAATACTGGTTGTTGTAAGTTCTTATTAAAGCATGCACATCCCGAGTAATGTAAACATATCTTCACATTACTTATTTCTAAGCCACATTTTATTTTTTAAAAAATTAAGTTAATACAAAGCTAGTAAGTTGTTAGAAAGAAAAAGTAAGAGATTTTTAAAAATTTAATTAAATAATTAATGAGAGTTACAGATAATTCTAATTAAAAAGGAGTTTATTTATGATTAAAAAACTTTTGCCTATAGCAGCTTTAACCACACTAGCAATAACACAAACACTCTTTCCTTTTGTTTCAACTGCAGAGAATATACATGCAAAGCAATCATCAGTAGAGTACACAAATTCTAAAGAAGATATTGATTCTATTAGTCTAACAAAAACTTTTGGTACACCAAATTTTATGTCTGGTAAACTATCAGGATCAGAATCTTCAAAGGAATCTCCGGTAAAAACTGTTCTTGGCTTTTTAAATGATTCGAAGCATATGTATAAACTTAAAAAAAATCCAACAGAATCATTTAAAGTCATAAAACAAGAAAAAAGTAATTTGGGAGAACAGGTAGTTCGTTTTCAACAAGAATATAATGGTATTAAAATATTTGGTTATCGACAAATTGCTCATATAAAAAACGGAATTCTTCAATCTTTTTCAGGCTCTGTAGCTCCAGAAGCAGTTTTGGAAGAAGGGATTAAAAATGGTAAGAAAATTACTGAAGACGAGGCGATTAATCTAGCAAGGCAGGACTTAAAAATGAATCCAAAATTAACACAAACTCCTACTTCAGAGCTCACTATCTATATGAAAGAAGATAAAGCTAATTTAGTCTATCTTGTAAAATTAAATTTCTTAGAGCCAGAGCCAGGTAACTGGTACTACTTTATTGACGTAAAGACAGGCAAAATAGTTGAAAAATATAATTCAATTCATGAAGCTGGACAAGATTATGGAACAAAAACAACTATAATAGGTAAAGGAGTTCTAGGAGATACAAAAAGTATTATAGCGAATAAAGTAGAAAATAAATATTATTTACAAGATTTTACAAGGGGATCAGGAATTACGACATACGATGGTCAAATGAACGAAATTCTACCAGGAAAAATTTGGTTTGACGATGACGGGATCTTAAACGAAACTTACGATGCTGCAGCAGTTGATGCTCATTACAATACAGCAATCGCATATGATTTCTATAATAAGAAGTTTAATCTAAACAGTTTTGATAATCGTGGTGCTTCGATAAAGGCAACTGTACACGTCGGTAAGAATTATAACAATGCATACTGGGATGGATTTCAATTCGCATTTGGTGATGGGGATGGAAAGAATTTTATTCCATTATCAGGTGCGGTAGACGTCGTGGGTCATGAATTCACACATGCAGTAACCCAGCATACTGCAGAACTTGTTTATGCTAGTGAACCAGGAGCTATAAACGAGTCAATTTCAGATATATTTGGTACATTAATCGAAATTGATCATAAGAAAAGAGATAATTGGCAGATTGGAGAAGATGTTTTTACGCCTAATCGTTCCGGAGATGCTCTACGTTCTATGTCTGACCCAACGCTTAACGAAAATCCAGATCATTATAGTAATAGATATAGAGGTATACTGGATAATGGCGGGGTACATATAAATAGTGGAATCCCCAATAAAGCTGCTTATTTAATAAGTGAAGGTGGCTCACACTATGGTGTAAATGTGAAAGGCATTGGAAAAGATAAACTAGGTAAAATTTACTACAGAGCACTTACAAATTATTTAACTCCAGTAGCCGATTTTGTGCAATTGCGATTATGTGTTATCCAAGCGACAAAAGATTTATATGGGAAAAATTCACCTGAAGTACAAACAGTTGAAAATGCATTTGCAGCAGTAGGAATCTACCAAAAGCCTGATGAAAAAGAAATCCAAAAAGTAAAATTAAACACTCCAACAAGCTTTGAATTTAAAAAAGAAGGTGAGAGCAAGTGGTTTAAGTTAGATCCCCATTCTGCATTTGGACCGAACTCACATATAAATTTCACTATCGATGGTGCCCCTAATGGTGCTGGCCCTTTAATAACTGTATATAGAGATAAAAAAAGTGCGGAGGCAGGAAAGGCTTATTTCAATTATAGAGAAAACCCTAACTATCTTCTTTATCCACTTTCCAATGATTCAATTATTTATATAAAGGTAGAAAGCACTAAAGGTGGTAAATTTACTTTTAATAGTGAACCAATGTATCATCTACCATTTAATGAGCCTACTGGCTGCGTCCTGGAAGTTAGTGCTAAGCAAAATCCTTCAATTCTTAGCTTATTAGGTAGATTAAGAGATATAAGAGATAATATGTTACAACAAACTGATATAGGTCAAAGCATCTCCTCATTATATTATAGGATTTCTAAAGAAGTTTTAGGTGATGCAATTTTAAATTCTGAATTCCGAAATTCAGTAGCAAAAGATCTTAGAGAACTAGCAGGAGTAATAAAAGAGATTCAAAGGATCAGTGATGGCGAAAATAGTGATTATAAACTAACAAAACATGAAGTCGAAGTTATGAAGCATTTGAAAGAAACAGTTAATAAAAAGGCATCAAAAAAATCTGTTGAACAGCTTAATAAATATTGGGATAATTTACAATTAGATGAAGGAAAAACCCTTTTTGAAACCATCAAAGAATTTGGCTTAACTACAAATTCGTCGAATAAAATTATTGTTAAAGTGAAAAAAGGTGTGACTTTGGATCTACTTAAGGAAGTTGTACAAAAATCCTTAACAAAACTACGTCTTACAGAGACACCTAAAATTAATGCTTTGGGGAATAATGTAGTATCTATTGAAAATACGTTTATTTTAGAAGTAAAAAACAATCCTGGTGAACTAGTTAAACAATTGAAAAATGAAAAAATAGTTGAGTTTGTAGAAGTAAGCAAACAAACGCAAGCACTTAGTAATGATACTCAATATAAAACCCAATGGTCACTTGAAAATACTGCACAAGGAGCTGGAATGGATCAACCAATTGGCGGAGTAGTAGGAGCAGACATTAACTATAAAGAAATGGTGAAATTCCTCCGAGGGAAAAATCTCCCTGACACAGTAATTGCAGTTCTAGACACAGGGGTTGGATATGACTTTGATGATTTTAAAGGAGTAGTGTTAACAGATCAAGATTATGATTTTGTTCATAATGATGATGATGCTATAGACGAAAATGGACATGGGACGCAAGTAGCAAGTATCATCGGTGCTATATCCAATAACAAAAATTCAATGACGGGAATCAATCAACATGCAAAAATTTTACCAATTCAAGTATTAGATACAACGGGATTAGGAACCTTTGAAAATCTTGCTTTAGGAATTCGGTATGCTACTAATCATGGAGCTAAAGTTATTAATATAAGCGTTGGTGCATCTACACCTAGCCCAGTAGTAGAAGATGCGTTAAAATACGCAGTAAATAAAGGGGTAACGATTGTAGCTGCGTCTGGAAATGAGGCTGCATCAAAGTTAAGCTATCCTGCTAGTTCCGACTTTGTTATTTCAGTTGGTTCTACAGATAATAGTGATGCCCATAGTATTACTTCAAATACAGGCGAAGGACTTGATCTGGTTGCACCGGGTGAACGTATTCCATCGATATTTGCGAATGGAGATGTTTATTATAGTTATGGCACATCTATGGCAGCACCACATGTAGCGGCAGTTGCAGGTCTTTTCTATTCATTAAAAGCTAATATAAAAGTTTCGGAAGTGAAACAAGCGTTACAAGAGTCGGCCCATGACCTAGGTGACGCAGGTTATGACCAAAAATTTGGTTGGGGTCGTTTAGATGCTGCGGCAGCAGTGATGAAAGTTGGATTGAAAAAAATAAAACCAAAACCTAAACAAAAACATGAACTCCAATAATCGATAGAATTTATAAGTTGAAATTTCTATTGGGAAGCATAAATAAAGAGATAGGAGTTAACTTTGCTCCTATCCTATTAATAAGGAGTTGAATCATATATAAAAATCACTACTCTAATTGTGCTTACTATTACGTTACTCTGTAGTTGTACCCAATCTATTGTAAGTGATAAAAAGGAAAGTCGTATAAAGACTCAAGGGATTGCTTATTTAGGTATTGAAGCCACTTTAAAATCAGTAGAGGATAAAGGGGGCAAAAATTTTATTTTCACATTAAAAAACCAAAATGATTATCCTGTAAAACTAGTATTTTCTTCTTCGCTTGAATATGATTATAAAATCAAGAATCAAGAAGGAAATGTAGTTAAACAACGTTCATTGTATATAGCTTCTGTTCCCAAAGTAAAGAATATTACTTTAAAACAGGCAGAGGAATTAGTTTACATTGAAGATTATGATCAGTTAATCGAAGGATTGCCCATGAATTCATATACAGTAGAATTTAATTCTACAGCAAAAAGTGAGAATATCAGTGCAGCTATTGACTTTGAAATTAAGTAGATTACTTTTTAAAATAATTAAAAAACAATATGCAAAAATACTTAAAAAATTTATATATTAAATAGAAATTAGACTAATTTGCACGTAAATAAAATACAGGAATATAATTGTTGATATTTTTGTATGAACTGAGGAACTAGGCCTATATTGAAGAATTCTCAGGTGCTCGTCGTTACTGGAAAGAATAATTAAGTGATTTATTTTCTACTAATATAGTAAAGTTGAATAGAAGCTATCCTTAAAGTCAAAGTACTTTTTGGATAGCTTTTTTTATTTTAATTAATTGTAGACTTTATGCATAAACACGAACACTTTGGGAACTTGGCTTAATTATGGGTTAAACCGGCGTGAATAGACTCAGAACACATGTAAAAAGGACTAAAATGCTTAAAAAAATCGATTACAATTCAAAAAACTAGCAATTTTGATGGTTTTACTATAAGACAAGCCTCTTTTATATTATTGGTAAGTTCCTATTAAATTTTTAATTCTATGATACTAGACTTTTTATACGCTGATCGCTCAATTAACTAAGTTATATCAATGCTGGAAAAAATTGGATTGTAGGGATAACGACTCATTTTTGATTTAAGTCTATCACTCTCAACTTGCTTGTCCCATAGGATAGAGGGAAAGGATAGGAAATCAGTCGAGATGATGATATATTCTCGTTTTCTATCATTTCTTTCTTATTTTAATAGGAAAGGAGGGATACTTGATGGCATCCATTCAAAAAAGTGTAGATTCTTCAAGCCTAGCTGAAGTAATTGACCGTATTCTTGATAAAGGTGTTGTCATTGATGCATTTGTAAGGGTATCACTTGTCGGTATCGAGCTTTTAGCAATTGAAGCTCGTGTAGTAATCGCAAGCGTTGATACTTGGTTACGTTATGCAGAAGCAGTAGGGTTGCTGAAAGAAGAAGAAGAGGAAGTTGCTTAAGCAAGTAGGGCCAAGGCTTTATGCTTTGGTCTACTTTTTTAAACAAGGGGGCGGCTATTATGGAAATTATTAAAATACTAGAAGTAGTAAAAACTTTTTTTGGGCAATATATTCGACCAGTTCACAAAATTACTCATGTCCATAAATCTGACAAAGGCTGGGAAATAACCGTTGAGGTAATAGAGGAAAAAGAATATATGAAAGCTCATGCTAAAGATGAATTAGTAGGAGTTTATTCTGTTTTGCTTAGTGCTGAATTAGAAATTGTATCATTTCAAAGAAAATCGTTGCGTGCTAGAGGTGCAATACTTCAAGAGTGAGGGAGAGTATTATGGAAAAAAGCTTTGTATTATCTCATTATTTGCATAGCTTAATAGAACGGGTGGGTTCCTATTTGCAATCAGGATTTTCAGTCCATCTTACAGGACCAGCTGGTGTTGGAAAAACATCACTTGCACTTCATATTGCAAAACAGATGGGTAGACCGTTTATGTTAATACATGGAAATCATGAAATAACGAATAAGGATTTGCTTGGGAGTTTTAATGGATTTACCAACAAAAAAATAATCGATAATTACATTCATACTGTTTACAAGAAAGAAGAAACCTTTAAAGAAACGTGGGTTAATGGTCCGATCATAGAAGCTGCGACAAAAGGGTATACATTGATTTATGATGAATTCACTCGTTCGCATCCAGAAACTAACACCTTATTCTTATCAATTTTGGAAGAAAGAGTGATTCCTCTATATGGAATGAAAAGAAAAGAGTCCTTTTTGCCTGTGCACCCTAACTTTTCAGTTATTTTTATAAGCAATCCACAGGAGTATGTAGGCGTATTTGAAGCACAAGATGCTTTGCTTGATCGGATGATTACGATTCCGTTAGAAAAAATGGATGATGAAACAGAATGTGCCATTCTATCACATATTACTGGATTATCGGAAAAGGAAAGTCTTTATATTGTTAATTTAGTGCAATTTATCCGTTATCAATGTAGAAAGAATGATCCTCAAAGTCTACGTACCTCTATCAAGATCGCCACTATTGCAAAGCAAAAAAACATTCCAATTACAATTAACGATCTTCAGTTTCAAATATTGTGTACGGATATTTTTTGGTTTCATCTCAAACAAGCTGGTATAGTTCAAACGTACTCAAAGGCTAAACAATATATTGTTAAAACTATCAGTTTACAAATGGAGGGAAATTGATGTGAACGAAGGCGTTTATCCATTTTGTATAATTCAAACGAATACTGATCCCGATTTTGGTTTTACAAAGTGGGAAGGAGAGAACATAAAACTTTATCCAATTCGATATAAAGAAATTGTGATGATTGTTGCAGATGTTCCCAAAAAGGACTACCTTCCAACTAGAGCGAATGTACTTGCCCATCAAAGTGTAATCTCTATAGTAATGAAAGAGTTTACGGTCATTCCAATGAGTTTTAATAATGTATTTTCTACCCAAAGAGAGATTCATTTATTACTAGAAAAACTGTATGATGAACTGCAATCAATCTTTCAGAAAATAAACAATAAAATTGAAGTTGGTTTAAAAGTAATCGCGAAAAAAGAGTGGCTAGAAGAAGAAATACGGAAAAATGATGACATACAAAAGCTTAAGGAGAAAGTAAGTCAGCAGAAAGAAGCAGCTTTTTACGAAAAGATTCAACTTGGAGAAAAAACAAAAGACTTTTTCTATGCTCTGCGCCACAATCTATACAAAGCGATTTATTCACCTCTTTCTACAATTTCGAATGCCTCTAAATCAAATCCTCCTATCTATGAAACAATGCTTCTAAATGCTGCTTTTTTAATTGATTGCGAAAAAGAAGAAATCTTTGATGAAAAAGTTAATGAGCTCTATGAAATTTGGAAGGATAAAGTAGACTTCAAATACTCTGGACCATGGCCTGCTTATAACTTTATTCAGTTAAACATAACGGCAGGTGAGAGGCCATGATTTTTAAAGCTCTAGCTTTTCCGTTAAAATCAATCATTTTATTAGGTGAAAAAATAAAGGAAGAAGCTGACCGAGTTTTGTTTGACTCGAAAACAATTGAGCAGCAATTGATCCGACTACAAATGATGAATGAATTAGGAGAAATATCGCATGACATTTATGAACAGCAGGAAGAGGCACTTCTTTTACGATATCAAATCGCAAAAACGAAAGAACGGGAGGCGGGCAAATGAGCATTTATTTATATGGTTTACTACCGACAGTCCAACTGACAAATTCACCTTTTTATTCGGTGATGGGAATTGATCATACCCAAACCTGTATTGAAACTGATGAAAAAGTAACCGCAGTTTTCTGTAATGTAAGAGAAGAAGAATTTGCCGAATCTGTTCTAAAAGAGAAGATGGACAATCCAAAATGGGTACACAAGCATGCAGTTCATCATCATGAAACAACTGTGATTTATGCTAAAAACTATTTATTTCTTCCTTCTAAGTTTTGTACGGTCTATTCAAGTATCGATAAATTAAGAGAGGATTTATCGCAGGAGCATCTTACTATCGTTTCTCTTTTTGAGCAATTAAAGGAAAAAGAGGAATGGAACGTTAAGATGTACTTTGATAAATCGAAATTTTTTAAAGAATTGGAGCGACATAGTAAAGTCGTTCCAAATATGAGGGATGAATTGAAAGTACTATCTCCTGGGAAACAATTTTTCATGAAGAAAAAACAAGGACAACTACTTGAGAATGAAGCGCAAGCTGAATTACGTTTGATAACTCAAAGCTTGGAAAATACGCTAATAAATTCAACTTTTGGGAATAAAACAAGAGAAAATTGGAGCCGAAATGCTACTGGAAGAAATGTTGATATGATTTACAACAGTACTTCTCTAGTTTCAAAAGACTACAGAAAGAAATTTGAATTGCTTATCAAAGAATTTAAACAAAAGTATGAAGCTCAAGGAATTATTGTAGAGATTTCTGGACCATGGCCATTTTATCATTTTGCAAGTTTGGATACTAGAAAGATATGAATAGTATAAATGATAACATCACATTATTAGATATTTTAGATGGCGTTTTAGATAAAGGAGTAGTTATTACTGGTGATCTCATTCTTTCTATTGCAGATATTGACTTGGTCTATGTGAATATTAGCTTACTAGTGACAGCAGTAGAATCGATGCATGAAAGGGTGATGAAAAATGTCAGCGAATCGTGGAATAGCTGAGAGAATTAATATGAATCCAGAAGATATTGAACAAGGTTTAGCTCAACTAGTTCTTACAATTTTGGAATTGCTAAGGCAACTAGTGGAGCGGCAAGCTATTAAAAGGGTAGAGGGAGGATCACTTACGGATGAACAAATCGAAAAGCTTGGTACAGCCTTATTAAATTTAGAAGAAAAAATGGAAGAATTAAAAATTGTTTTTGGACTTGAAGGGAAAGACTTAAACATAGATTTAGGACCATTAGGAAACTTAATGTAAGAAAGGAGAAAACATGCAACATTCAGCGCAATCCACTAATATTTTGGAAATTTTAGAGAAAGTTTTAGATAAAGGAATCGTCATCGCAGGAGATATTAAAATCGCTTTGGCAGATGTCGAGCTACTCACAATTAAAATTCGTCTTGTTGTTGCTTCAATCGATAAAGCGATGGAGATAGGTTTAAACTGGTGGCAGGATGATCCATATTTTAATTCAAGTGTAAAAGGGAAGCTTTTGCATGATCGGATTAATCGGATAGAAGACAAGCTTGGTATACAGCAAGATGGGTAGTGGGAAATAATAAAAAAAGCAGCGACCTAAAAGGCTGCTGCATTACATAAATAATAATCAATGTCTTTGGTTATTCTGTCATTCAATCTATGTATTAAGTATGTCAATATCAATTTTCGGTTTAATCGTCATTTTTGGATAATCTTTTCTCCAATCTAATGACTGCCATACTTTTGGGTGAAATGCTTTTAATTCCTTAGCAATACCTAGAGCATCTGAATTTGCAGATTGCATTGTCTTAATCGTTTCTAAAGCCATCTTTTCAAAGTGTTCACTAAGAACTTTTTCCATTTTGACATAATCAGGCTTTAACTTATGACCTTCTTGACCAAGCTCGAAAGCACTGACTTGTAACTTTAATTTTACCTCGATTTTTGGTAGCTTTTTTGATTCATTGGAAACAGTAATTTTTGAAAAGTTTCTTTTGACGGTAAACCCATAATTATTTTTAATCGCAGTTTCAGAATATGATTTTTCACCATTATCTCCTGATAAATTTCCGGTAAATCTTCCCCAATTACCAGTAAATCTTTGCCTTCCTGTGTTTCCTCCCTTTAGTAACATCATCAGTTTTACTTGATCTCTATCAAGTATTTTTCCAGTAGGCTTGCCATTGCGATATAATAACGCTCCACTTAATTCTAAGTCAGATTTTATTGGACTTAACATAGGTAACGCTAAATCAGACATTGGATCATCCTTTGATTGTATAAAATTCATCATGGAGACCGTTGGTATTGTTCTGTTTTTCTCCATTGAGACAATAAAATCATTCAAATCTTTTGAAAACTCTTTATTTGGGTCTGAAGCAGTTTCAAATATTTTCGAAAGGTCTCCATCTAATACAATCAAAGGGGTGTTAATAGACGAATAGGGTGCTCCGAGTAAAAAATCAAGCTCTGAAACGGGATCTTTTGAAGCGAAACTTTTACTTATTAAATAAACTCTTGTACTAATTCCTATGAATGGGGATTGATCAGTATATTCCCATTGGCCAATTGCTTCTGCTAATGTCGGTCCTTTTAGCTCTTTCATTACCGAATGAGACTCCCCGATACCTAGTCCAGTGTTTTTAAGCTGCGTAATTAGAAAAAAAGCCCCGACTTCACCAGTTTTTTCGTTCAGATCAAAACCATTGACATCGACTAAATGAAGTTTCTTTAAGTCAAGACTATCCCAACAGCCTGTCAATAGTGGCAACAGAAGTAGTAATATTAAACATTTTTTCATTAGTTTGCCACCTTTTCTTTTACAAACGATATTAGTAGAAGCACCGTTGGAACTCCCATTATCATGATTGCCGTAGAAATATTATGATACTCTGAAAATTTGGGAATCCACTGTCTTTGCGTAAAGAATATTCCTGCAACGAAGCATAAGATTGCTATTGACCACACTAAAAGTGAATGATTACGGATTTCTTTACTACCGATAAAAGCTAAATAACGAGCAGACAAAAACAAGTAAATATAAGCAGTTACTAGAGTCACTGATAGCCAAATTGTGATAAATAGAATATCCAAGCTTTGAACAACTGGCCACCTGAACTTACGAAGTATAAAAATCATCGGCTCAGGGATTAGATTTAGTTGCTTTTCGCTAAAATTGTACGTAACAATAAAAGCTATAAAAACGTAAAATAATGTCGTTAACCCATTAGCGACAGACATAGCAACCAAAATATTTTTCTTTTTTTTACATTTTACATATGGAAATACGTATAAAAGAAGTTCGTATCCAGCATACGCCCAAAATGCAGGAATCGAACCTTTTAAAATCGGAGCAATCCCATGAGTACCGATTGGTAGAAAATGACGAATATCTCCGTTTCCAAAACCACTAATAAAAATGATTACAAAACATACAAAGAACATAAGCATTATCGATTGTGTAATTGTAGAAATTGAACGAAGTGTTGAAGAAGCAATATACCCAGCTATTAAAGTCATTAGACCAATTAGGACGAACCAAGGTGTTTCAAATAATAACCATCGATTAATGACATCTGAATAAGAAACTACAACCATTAAACAAGATTCTGCACAGTATGCTGCAAATAGCAAGTTAATAATCATTCCTATTGGTTTTCCTGTAATGGAAAAAATATATTGTTGTATTGATCGATCGGGATAATTTTTTCCAAGTTGATAGACAACCAGAATACCAATTTGAGCAATAATTCCTCCAATAATCAGAGACATCCAGGAGTCATAACCTGATATTTGAGACATTTTATAGGGAATCGACAAAACGCTGACACCAACTTGGTTCAGTACAACGAGACAAATAAGTTGATTAATCGAAATCTTCTTTAATTGTATCATTCAGTCTTCCCCCTAGGATTTCCCATTCTAATTTCGTCCTTAGCCATGCTTTCTAATGGACGTTTTTTCATGCTCCTGATCGGTGCTCTGAAAATCGTATCTTTAATCGTGTCGCCATTAAACCAATTGTAAAAATACGGAATGCCCATTGTATTCATGCGGGATAAATGTGTTAAAACCAACAAATATGAAATTTCTAATCCGACTAACCCAAAGATTGCTGCCATGAAGATAAAAGGATATGCTAATAATCGGGCTGTGTTACTCATTTCATACGAAGGTATTATAAATGAAGCAATACCAGTAAGCGCTATAATAATTACCATCATATTTGAAATTAGATTGGACTGAACAACAACTGTTCCAATTACGATACCACCGACAACACCAATTGTCTGACCAATTGGATTTGGTAAACGGACAGTTGCCTCTTTTAAAACCTCAAGTATAACTAGCATTGTAATCGCTTCTAATATAGGTGGCATCGAAACGAATTGCATTGAACTTTGTAAAGTAAGTGCGATTTCTAATGGAAGGACTCGAGGGTCGAAAGTAACTAGTGCGACATAAATTCCTGGTAAGCTAAAAGCAATAATAAAACAAAGAATTCTTATTAATCTTAATAAACTACCGAATACCCAGCCAACTTGGTAATCATCTGGACTTTGAAAAAATGCCCAGAAAGAAACTGGGACGATTGCGCATTCTGGTGCACCATCGGTTAAAAAAGCAATTTTCCCATCCATTAAATAAGACTGTACTCGGTCTGCTCTTTCTGAGACGAGCATTTTAGGAAATAGTGAGAATCTTTTATCTTGAACCAGTTCTGAAAAAAATCCAGGTGATTCTATGTAATCGATATCAATATTTGCAATCCTTCGCTCAAATTCTTGTAAAACAATATCATTAGCTAAAGACTGTAAATAGATTACTGAAACTTTCGTGTTCGACCTACGTCCAATCTGATAATGCTTAACGACAAGATCTGGAGTGGCAACTAGGTTTCGGATAATATTTAAATTCGTATTCAGATTTTCATTTAAAGCTTTATGAGATCCTCGTAAAACACGTTCATTTATTGGAATGTTTACTGAGCGCTCTTTCACTAACTCTGTTTTAAGTAAATAGAGCTTTGTATCGCCTTCGATTTGGAGTACTGTTTTTCCTTCAACAAGTGCATTTGCTGCAACAGATATGAGTTCTGTTTCGCAGTAATCGAGAATGGAAACGGCCTCACGTACACTGACATTTGTTTTGTTTAGTAATGGGTGAATAATATTATCTTGCACCATTCTATCTTCAATCATTGTATCTAAATAAAATAACCGAAAACTTCGGTCGCCGCTTCCAAAATTGCTTGTTTTAAAGTCAGAACTATTAAATAGCAATTTCCGAAGTGATTTTTCATTTTTATCTAAATTTCGGTCAGCTATCATTAAAAGCGTCTCCCTTTCCCGAACAGGTAATTTTATCCTATTTTTCCCACGAAGTTTATTCCTATTCTGTATTTTAAGATGTAGTTAATTTACTAATTTATTAGACGGAAAATAAACAACGTAACGTTTTACTGTACGTTTTAAGTGAACTGACTTATAATACAAATAGAAGGATGGTGAAAACGTTGGGATTGTTTATAAAATAGGAGAATTAGCAAAAGAAGTAGGCGTGTCTAAGCGCACAATTGATTATTATACAAACTTAGGATTACTTGAGCCACAACGTTCGGAGTCTGGACATCGGTTTTATAATGAAGCTTCTTTAGAAACTTTAAAATTTATTGAGCAATGCAAATCCATACACTTACCACTCCAAGAAATAAAAGAGATTTTAAACAAGAAAAAAACAGCAATGGTCGAGAGTCAGAGTATTGCACCTTTAACAGAGGAAGTAACTGTTCATATGAATCAGTTACAAAATGATCTATCACAATTAAAATTTTTACTAGAAAATTTAACATTAGAACAAAAACAAAATATTATACGTCAGTTAACATCACAATCATCAGAATTAATTCAGACGTTACAGTCGTTTATTCTTTAAAAGGAGAGAATGTAAATGTTTTTTCACCCTATGGATTTCCTAATTTTGATTGCCTTTGGATTATCGATTTGGGCACAATTTAAAGTGAAATCTAGTTTTAATCACTGGGCTGAAGTGCCAGCATCTGGAGGTTTAACCGGAGCTGAAGTAGCAAGACATATATTAAATAATAATAATTTACCTAACGTACCGGTGGAAGTAGTCCCTGGTCGATTATCAGATCACTATGATCCGATAGCAAGAACAGTTCGTTTATCTGAAGAAGTTTATTACGGTAGATCGATTGCCTCTGTATCAGTTGCGGCTCACGAAGTAGGGCATGCAATACAACATGATACTTCATATGGATTTTTAACACTTCGTCATCGTATTTTCCCGGTTGTTAATATTGCATCAGGTGCTGCACCATTATTACTACTAGCAGGATTTTTACTTCAAGCATTTTCTCTAATTGGAGTAGGAATCTTACTCTTTTCAGTAGCTGTTGCATTTCAACTAATTACGTTACCAGTTGAATACAATGCAAGTTCACGAGCAAAGACATTAATGCTAGCATCAGGTATAATCCATGACACTGACAGAAAAGGTGTAAATAAAGTACTAGGAGCGGCTGCTCTTACTTATTTAGCAGCAACTTTAATTTCAGTGTTAGAATTAGTAAAATATTTATTTATCTTTTTCCAAGGTCAAGCTGAAGAAGAATAATCAAAAAGATGATTTCGAGTAATTCGAAATCATCTTTTTTTGTCCGAAAAATTAATTTTAATTTGATTAGTATGTTTATAATTTCTATGTCTAAACTAGTAGATAGATTTTATTTTTGGAAGTCTTTTTTGTGACCTAAGCTTTTAATCTTACTAAATATTGTACAATTAAGTGGTTAAAAAAATGGGGGAAAATTATGACACTTTCTGCAATAGAACATCTATTAAATACATACAAAGATTATGCAGTTGTACTTAGTATATTAATTAATGTTCTAATTAGTATTATTGGTATTATACCAGCGTGGTTATTGACTGCAATTAATATTAAACTATTCGGTTTTACTGGTGGATTTTTAGTATCTTTCGTAGGTGAAATCATAGGGACGATCGTATCTTTCTTATTGTATAGAAAAGGTCTACAAAAAAGATTTATTAGCAATGCAAGTAAATTTAAGCTATTAAAGAGGCTTTTAAGTTTAGAAGGAAAAGAGGCTTTTTACGGTGTCTTATTCTTACGTTTAATTCCTTTTATCCCATCTAGTTTAATTACATTATTTGCTGCATTTGGAAAGGTTACGTGGTCAAGTTTCATTTTAGCTAGTCTAATTGGGAAGTTTCCCGTCATATTATTTGAATCGTATTCTGTTAATCAAGTGTTAGAATTTACTTTATTCGGTAAGATTATTTTAGGATTATTACTTATTGTACTTCTTGTCTATATTTCTAGAAAACGATTTACTGTTTTTGTGAAGAATAAAGTATTAGGTAAGTACTAATATCATGGCTCAAACCTAAGTGTTATAAGGGTTTGGGCCTTTATTTTTTAGCTAATAAACCAACGTAAAATTGAATAGCATTTAAAAAATAAAAGCTTTCTACTAACTATAAGTAGAGAGCTTTTATTTTCATTAATAAAGCACTGACAACCCTTATATAACATGTCTAAATCGATATTTTTAAACATATATTGAAATACCTCAATTTTAGAAAAAGCTTTATTTTTGAAAACGTCTTTACATATCAGGAGGAGAGTCTGAAATTACTTCCTTAATGAAACAAACTTAAAATCTACATTCTTAAAAAAGTCACGATATAGCTACTAGAGGAGGGTGTTGTTAGTGAATCGAATTTCGCCGAAGGATTTATCGAAGAACTTTGAAGAAGTACATCCTGGATTATCGGACCAAGAAGCGTTTGAAGAAGCGCATCGATGTCTTTATTGCTATGATGCGCCTTGTATTAAAGCTTGTCCAACCGGTATTGACATTCCTACGTTTATAAAGAAAATTGGTTCAGGAAATTTAAAAGGATCAGCCAAAACAATTATGACATCTAATCCCGTCGGAGCAAGCTGTGCTCGAGTTTGTCCAACTGAAGAGCTGTGCGAGGGTGCATGTGTACTAAACCATTCTACGAAACCGATTAAGATTGGGAATTTACAACGTTATGCAACTGATTGGGCGATAAAAAATAATCAGGAATTATTTAAGGCGGGTAAAAAGAACGGAAAAACAGTTGCAATCGTGGGAAGTGGTCCTTCTGGATTAGCGGCTGCTCGTGAACTTGCTTTACTTGGTTATGAAGTTACAATTTATGAAGCTGAAAATCATGCTGGAGGATTAAATCGATATGGAATTGTTTCTTTCAGGCTGCCACAGAGAATATCAAGCTGGGAAGTTCAGCAAATCGAAAACTTAGATGTAAAAATTCATACAAATACAAGAGTCGGATCAGATGTATCATCAGCTGAACTATTAGAAAAGTATGACATGGTCGTGTTGGCTATCGGTATGGGGAAAGTACCGATGCTAGACATTGAAGGGGAGGATTTGGACGGAGTATACGACGCGATTGATTTTGTTAAAGAGACAAAATTAGGAGAGCTATCTAATCGATTTATCGGTAAAAACATTGTTGTAATAGGCGCAGGTAATACTGCTATTGATGCAGCGACCTGTTCTGTTCGTTTAGGCGCAGGTAATGTCAAAATTTTATATCGTAGGACGCAAGCAGAAATGAGTGCCTACCAATTTGAATACGATTTTGCTAAACAAGATGGTGTGGAGTTCCGATGGCTCACATTACCAATACGAATCATTGGTGAAAACGGAAAAGTAATCGCACTGGAGTGTGTTCGATTGGAGTTAGGTGAAGTTGGAAAAGACGGTCGCAAAAGACCCGTACTTATTCCTGATTCTAATTTTACAATTCCAGTTGATGGGGTCATAAAAGCGATTGGTCAAACTCGTTATGTAGAATTAATTGAACAATTTGGATTAGAACACACTGATGGAGTGGTGAAAATCAATCAAGAAACTTTTCAGACGTCTAATCCTAAAGTATTTGCTTGCGGTGATGTCATTTTTGGAAAAGGGCAAGGTGAAGCGATGGTAGTGACTGCAGCACAACAAGGTAAAGAAGTAGCTTATGCGATTCATAAACAGTTAAATACTTAAAAGGAGGTTTTCTTGCATGGCAGATCTACGAATAAATCTTGCGGGCATACAGTCACCTAATCCGTTTTGGCTTGCTTCTGCTCCTCCAACAAATTCGGGATATCAAGTCCAACGTGCGTTTGAAGCTGGCTGGGGTGGGGCAGTTTGGAAAACATTAGGCGAACCAATTATTAATACCACCTCAAGGTTTGCAGCTACTAATTTCAACGGACAAAGAGTTGCTGGATTTAATAATATCGAACTGATTTCTGATCGACCTCTTGAAGTGAATTTAAAAGAAATTTATGAAACGAAAAAAAGATTTCCAGACCGTGCGATTATCGCATCACTTATGGTTGAACCTAAGCAATATAAATGGCATGAAATCGTGAAAAGAGTAGAAGATGTCGGTGTTGATGGATTAGAACTGAACTTTGGCTGCCCACACGGAATGGCCGAACGAGGGATGGGATCCGCATCAGGTCAAGTTCCTGAATTAGTAGAACAACAAACATTTTGGGTGAAAGAAGTTGCGAAAACTCCGGTAATCGTTAAATTAACACCAAACATTACGGATATTACTGTAACGGCGGAAGCGGCAGTTCGAGGTGGAGCTAACGCAATTAGTATGATTAACACAATCAACAGTTTAATGGGAGTAGATTTAGATTCCTGGAATACAGTCCCACATGTTGCTGGAAAAGGAGCACACGGCGGATATTGTGGACCTGCAGTAAAGCCAATTGCATTAAATATGGTTGCCGAATGTGCACGTAATCCACGTATAACAGTTCCTATTTCCGGAATTGGAGGAATTTCGAATTGGCAAAATGCAGTAGAGTTTTTATTAATGGGAGCGACTGGCGTTCAAATTTGTACTGCAGCAATGCATCATGGTTTCCGAATTGTCGAGGACATGATCGATGGGTTAAATAATTATTTAGACGAAAAAGGTATTTCCTCAGTAATGGACTTAGTAGGTAAAACAGTTCATAAATATTCAGATTGGGGAAATTTAGATTTAAATTATCAAATCGTTGCTAGGATTGATACGAATGAGTGTATTAACTGTAATAAATGTCATATTGCCTGTGAAGATACCTCCCACCAATGTATTGATATGTTAAAAGATGAAAGTGGAAAGTCCTATTTAAAGGTACGGGAGGAAGACTGCGTCGGTTGTAATTTATGTAAAATCGTATGTCCGGTAGAAGATGCAATTAACATGATAGAACTTCCAAATAAACAACCTTCAATGTCTTGGAATGAACGTCAACAAGCTTTAAAGTTATTAACACAATCTAATCAATATTCTATCTTAAAGGGGGGAAGGAAACGAAAATGAAGAAAATCATTCGAAATGGAACGATCGTTACTGCAACGGATACTTATAAGGCTGATATTTTAATAGAGAAAGATAAAATTTCCGCAATTGGATTAAATCTAGATTGTACAGAAGTTGAAGGGATTGATGCTTCAGGTCATTACATTTTTCCAGGTGGAGTAGATCCACATACACATTTAGATATGCCATTTGGTGGAACTGTCACAAAGGACGATTTTGAATCCGGTACAATCGCAGCTGCTTTTGGTGGAACAACAACAATTATCGATTTTTGTTTAACGAATAAAGGAGAGCCACTACAAAAGTCAATTGAAACATGGCATGAAAAATCGAAAAATAAAGCCGTTATCGATTATAGTTTTCATCTTATGATTGGCGAAATAAATGAAGAAGTATTACAAGAATTACCTAGAGTGATAGAAAAAGAGGGAATCACATCATTTAAAGTGTTTATGGCTTATAAAAATGTATTCCAAGCCGATGATGCCACATTGTACCGTACGCTTTTAGCAGCAAAAGAATATGGAGCGCTAGTAATGGTACATGCCGAAAACGGCGATGTTGTAGATTATTTAATTAATCAAGCTTTAGCTGAAGGAAAAACAGAACCTATTTACCATGCATTGACACGTCCTCCAGAAGTAGAGGGTGAAGCAACAGGAAGAGCGGCTACACTAACAGGTTTAGCAAATTCACAATTATATGTCGTCCACGTTACTTGTGCAGCGGCAGTTGAAAAGATAACGGAAGCTCGAAATAATGGAATTGATATATGGGGAGAAACATGCCCTCAATACTTAGTGTTGGATCAGTCTATGTTAGAAAAGCCTGACTTTGAAGGAGCAAAATATGTTTGGTCCCCACCACTTCGCGAAAAATGGAACCAAGACGTACTTTGGAATGCATTAAAAAATGGAAACCTCCAAACATTAGGATCCGATCAATGTTCATTTGATTTTAATGGACAAAAGGACTTAGGTCGTGATGATTTTTCAAAAATTCCAAACGGGGGACCAATGATTGAAGATCGAGTAAGTATATTATTCTCTGAAGGGGTTAAAAAAGGCAGAATATCATTAAACCAATTCGTCGACATCTCTTCTACTAGAAGTGCAAAGCTATTTGGTATATATCCTCAAAAAGGAACAATTGCTGTTGGTTCAGATGCGGATTTAGTTATTTTTGATCCAAATAGTAAACGAACAATCTCTTCAGAAACTCACCATATGGCAGTCGACTATAATGCATTTGAAGGGATGGAAGTAACAGGTGAGCCGGTGAGTGTATTAGTTCGTGGAGAGTTTGTAATTAAAGAGAAGCAGTTTGTAGGTAATGCAGGTAGTGGACGATACTTAAAGAGGAAGAAATATGGTGAAGCTAGATTAAATGAAGAGTGACGAAGGGGTTGATTGAATAAATGTCAACGTACAAGGAATTTTTAATCGAAAGAAATCAAATCGATTCCCTTATAAAGAAAGGCTACAAGATTAAAAATGTACGAGAAACACTTGATGGTGCTTATGTTGACTTTGAAAATCATGAGGAAGAGGAACAGTATGTAACTCTTCACATAATGAATGCTGATACCCGTAAGTATTTTGGTTTGTTAATTATTAATCAGTTAGGGATTAATCTTTGAGTTTGATAGGATATTGAATTTTGATAAAAATGGGCGGAGTGTAAATAGAGTTGGAGAATCGTAATTGCATGGGCGATTCGCTAATAATATTGTTGAATCACAAATAAAAAGAGAGAATCGCAAATATATGGCCGAACCGCAATAAAAAACAGAGAATCACAATTAAGACGACGTAATCGCAAATAAAAAGAGAGAATCAGAAATAAAAAGAGAGAATCGCAATTAAAACGACGTAATCGGAAATATAAAGAGAGAATCGCAATTAAAACGACGTAATCGCAAATAAAAAGGCAGAATCACAATAAAAATAGCAGAATCGCAATTAAAAAGAGAGAATCGCAAATAAAAGAGAGAATCACAAATAAACTGACTGAATCGCAAATAAAAAGGCAGAATCACAATAAAAATAGCAGAATCGCAATTAAAAAGAGAGAATCGCAATTAAAACGACGTGATCGCAAATAAAAAGAGAGAACCACAAATAAAAAGAGAGAATCGCAAATAAAAAGGCAGAATCGCAAATAAAAAGGC
>NZ_NULG01000032.1 GCF_002577195.1 Bacillus sp. AFS041924 | reverse complement strand
TAATATTAACAGAGCCTTAATTTTATAAATCACAAATGCACTCCAATTAAATATAATTTATAATAAATAATAAGTTTTGATGATTTCTTTAGGAGGTGATCTATTATGACAAAGACTGTTAGTTTGTCAGATAAATCAGCGTCCCATGCAAAGCCTAGATTTAGAGAGGCGATACTTTGCATGGGTAGGTTTTAACGAATCGCCCAAGTAAGCAATTCTGATTCAATGGCTTTGCACCTTATTTTACTAATAAGAATAAGGGGCTAATCAAAGATGGCATATATAAAAGCAACTGCTATTTTACCTGAAAAGTTATTATCGGAAATACAAAAATATGTTCAGGGAGAAACACTCTATATTCCAAAATCTGAAAAAGTCACAAAAAAATGGGGCTCACGTTCAGGTGCAAGAAAACTAATTGATGATCGAAATAAAGCAATCAAAGAAGCATTTAAAGACGGTCAACCTATTGAACAATTAGCAAAGGAATACTTTCTCTCGATGGAAACGATAAAAAAAATTGTATATACTAGATAAATAAAACGACACTGATTAACTAAAATCAGTGTTTTTTTATGGCAACTTTACTTCTTAACTAAACTCAACATATATAAAACCATTTTTTTGACGTAAGCTAGAGATGTTAAGTATTATTCGAACTTTCCTGTCAAATTAGGAGTGATATAAATGAAACCTTTTATTAGAACGGAACAATATAACTTTATTAAGCACCAGCTTCATGTCTTAACGAATGGTCATGCTACAGTAAACGATAAAACTGTTTTAAATGCTTTGCATTCACTAGTAAACGATAAAATATTAGGCTTATTTCCTGACATCATAGAAGAACAACAGCTGCTCTTCAATCAAATCAGTACAATTAAAAATTCAGAACAAGCAGACTTTTTTCTGAGCCAACTAAAACCATATATAATTCCATTTAAAGAAGTCTCAGAGCAAACCATCAAAAAGCTATTTCCTAAAGCTAAAAAACTAAAGCTTCCATTATTAAAAAATATTGATTTATTTGAGACAACATATATAGGTTGGGATGATTTAGGATCTAATTCGAAGTTAATTGTCACTTATTTAAATGAAAAATTAGTTGGTCTACAAGGTACTTTTAATCCTATAAATAAAAAAGGGAATTGTACTTTATGTAATAAATTTGGTGAATTAGGGTTATTTATGACAAAAACAAAAGGAAAAATTGAAGGTACTTTTACACAAAGAGGAAATTATATTTGTAAGAATAGTCAAGAATGCAATCAAAATATCATGTCGTTGGATAAACTACATGATTTTATTACACTCATTAAGTAGAGTAGAAAGATGTCTTTTTACTCAATAAAAATCGCTTGGAAATTTAGCTTCTCCAAGCGATTTTTTTATATTTACTCTGCATTAACATCCGTAGCTTTCTTTTTTGAAAGAAACCAACCGCCTAATGCAATTAAAATCATTCCTGACCAGAAGATTGTATTCCAGATTGGTCCTTCCACGAAATGATGTGAAATAATGTGTAGTGAAGGATGTGCTAGCGTGTGCATTAATAGTTTAACCCCTACCCAACCAACTAATAGCATAGCTGCTGTTTCTAAACTTGGACGTGTTGTCAGCAACTTAACAAAGATACCTGCCGCAAATCGAATGACGATTAAACCAGCTATTGCACCAATAATGATGACAATAAATTTTGCGCCATCCATGCCACCTATATTACCCATTTTAGTATTAGGTAGATCAATTACTAACGCTACTGCTGCTAAAATAGAATCAATCGCAAATGCAATGTCTGCTAATGATATTTGAGCAACCGTCATACCAAAGCTTTTTCCTTTTTTCCCTTTATCATCACCGTGCTTTTTAAATAAATGCTTTAATGCAATGAAAATTAAATAAGCAGCACCAATCGCTTGTACCTGCCACACGTTAAATAGAAATGAAATAATAAATATGGCACCGATTCGAAATATAAACGCTAAAAGTAAACCAATATTTATTGCTTTCTTTTGCTGTTCCTCTGGTAGATGCTTTGCCATTACAGCTAGAACTAGTGCATTATCAGCGGATAATAACCCCTCTAATAAAATTAGAATAACTAATACCCATCCATACTCTAATAATAAGGATAGCTCCATGTTTTCCCCCTAATATTAATTTACTTATAACCTCTTCTTAATTATATTCTCATTTACACAACTTCCTTATCCATGTTTTTGAATATTCTAGTACAATTATCGTTTTTTTATGACACCAATTTAATAGTTGACTCAGTCAACTATATTGATTATATTATTAGTAGTCTAAAATTTCAGAATATTAAAGGTGATAGTATATGAATTATGTTGAAAAAATACGCAAATTTAACAGACATTATGCAAATGTATTAGGAAAAATTGATCAAGAAATCTATAATCATCCTTTTCCATTAACCGAAGCTAGAATCATGACAGAAATCAATGAAAATAATGGATGTACAGCCACCTATATTATCGAAAAGCTCGGTATTGATCGTGGTTATTTAAGTCGAATTATTCAACGATTCGATGAAGAAAGCATAATCGTAAAAGTCCAATCACCTGAAGATAAACGTCAATATTCACTTCATTTAACGAATAAAGGAAAGGAAATTTACAATAAATTGGTTAATGACGCGAACATCGGTGTAGAAAAAATGATTAAAAACCTCTCTAACACTGAAGTACAAGTGTTAGTAAAGTCAATGCAGTCAATTGAATCAATTTTCTCATTAAATCAGACACCTAATGTTGACGTTTCAATCCGACCATTTATCCCTGGCGATGTAGGGTATGTCGCATATATTCATGGAAAGATTTATAGTACAACATACCAATTTGGTCGCATATTTGAATTCTATGTAATGAAAGGTTTAAGCGAATTTTTAATGAATCCTGAAGGTGGAGAACTTTGGGTCGCAGAAGTAAACGGAGAAATCGTTGGATCAATTGCTATTACGAAGGCAAATGAATCAGTGGCACAGTTACGATGGTTTGTGTTAGATGAAAAATATCAGGGATTAGGAATCGGTAAAAAACTAATTGAAACGGCACTTAACTTCTGCAGAGAAAACCATTACAATTATGTATTTTTATGGACTGTAAGCACATTAGAGACCGCACGCTATCTTTATAAAAAATATAATTTTACTTTGACTGAAGAGAAGCCTAATTTTGAATGGACTGGATCAAAGTTGATTGAGGAAAGATGGGATTTAGTTCTTACAAAGAATGAATAGTACGATCAAAAAAATGAATGGATCACCAATAAAAATATACAAGTGAATTATATGAAGTCCACTAAAGACGTATAAAATGGATAAACAAGTTGATGGGACAAAAATTATATATAATGGGGAGTAAACCTCCCAAAAAAGAGCATCGAAATCGATGCTCTTTTTTTAAACATAACCTAAATAACTCTTAGTAATATAAGGATAAACGATTTTACTATTTAAACTATATTTCTGAAATAAATTGGGAGTGCAGTTCGATATGCCTCATATTCTTTTTCCCCGCGTAATGGAGAAAAGGAAGATGACAAGTTTCTACCTAAAAATCCTTCTAAATCCATTTCAAAATCATTGCTAAAAATCTTTATATCATATTTACCCTCTTTATAAAATCGATCATAAACATCTGGAGTATCCTCTATTCCTCCACTAAAACCTTTAAACTTAGGACAGGTCTCTTTGCAAATCTCATGTAATTCACTGATTAATGGGCTTAATAAATCTTTACTATTCCAAACTAGAGATACTTTCGAATTCTCTTTTAAGATACGCTTGCACTCTAATCGAAAACGTTCCTTATCAAACCAGTGAAATGCTTGTGCTACTGTTATTAAATCAACACTATTATTTTTTAATGAAGTATTTTCAGCTGTTTCTTTAATTGATTTATATTGATCATATACCTTCAGTGTCATCTTTGCGACCCCGCGCATATCATCATTCGGTTCAATTGCGATAACATTTAACTTTTTCTCTAGTAAAAGTTTAGTTAATAGGCCCGTACCTGAGCCGATATCACAAATAGTACTCCCCTCACTTACATAATTTAGAGAGTAAATAATTGATATATTCATTCGGATAACTTGGTCGATACTTTGAGTATAAATCTGCTTTACCAGTAAAATTTTCAATCAATACAAAACACCTTCTTATAAAAAATGTTTTTTGTGTTAAATTTGATGAGCATGCAGCTTAGCAAAAATTCCATCTTCCTGTGATAGTAATTCCTTGTGAGTACCATCTTCAGCAATACCTTCTTCAGTGATTACTAATATTCGATCTGCTTTTTTAATTGTGCCTAATCGATGAGCGATTACTAGTGTAGTTCGATCTTTTGATAAATCATTTAATGCTTCTTGAATAATTGCTTCTGTTTGGGTATCTAATGCCGAAGTTGCCTCATCTAAGATTAGGATTGGTGGATTTTTCAAAAACATTCTAGCAATTGCTAATCGTTGTTTTTGTCCTCCTGAAAGCTTTAATCCTCTTTCACCAATTTGAGTTTCATACCCGTCTGGCAATGAGGCAATTAAATCGGTTAAGTGAGCTTTTCTTGCTGCTTCCTCAATTTCTTCCCCGGTAGCATTTAACTTTCCATAAGCAATATTTTCTTTTAAAGTACCAGTAAATAAAAAGACATCTTGCTGAACAATTCCTATATTTTTTCGTAATGATTCTTTCGTCATATTTCGAATATCGATTCCATCAATTGTGATAGCACCATTTAAAACATCATAAAATCTTGGAATTAATGAACAAATTGTTGTTTTTCCAGCACCTGAAGGTCCTACAAAGGCGATTGTATGACCGGCCTCAATTGAGAAGGATAGATCCTTTAAAATTGGACGTTTGTTTTCATAACCAAAAGTAACATTTTTAAATTTAATATCCCCTCTTAAATTAACTACTTCAATTGCATCTGGTGTATTTACAATGTCTGGCTCATTATCAATTAACTCCGTAAAACGTTTAAAGCCCGCCATACCTTTTGGATATAGTTCAAGTAAAGCACTAATCTTATCAATTGGTTTAAATAAAACGTTTAAATATAAAATAAACGCTACTAATTCTCCATACGATAAAATTTTCGTAAAACTTAACCAAGCTCCAAAAACTAAAATAATAAGAGTCATTAATCGAGTAGATACATAGATTCCTAGTAAATTCACACTCATTACTTTATAAGCTTTTAGCTTCGTTTTGCGGAAGTATTGGTTATTTTTATTAAATCGTTTCATTTCGTATTGTTCATTTGTAAATGATTGAACTACTCTTACGCCTGAAACACTATCTTCAACTTGCGAGTTTACATTCGCAATATTCCCATACATTTTACTCCATGATTTATTCATTTTCATGTTTGAGTATGAAATTAACCAAACTAAAAATGGCACGATAATAATGGCCACTAATGCCAGTTTGACGTTAATCGTTAACATGATCCAAAAAGCACCAATGAAAGTCATAATCGCAATAAATAAATCCTCTGGACCATGGTGCGCTAATTCACCGATATCCATTAAATCATTTGTGATACGGCTCATGATATGGCCAGTTTTCGTATTGTCAAAGAATCGAAAAGATTGACGTTGGACATGATTAAATAACTCACGACGCATGTCTGTCTCAATATTAATACCAAGCTTATGTCCCCAGTAATTGACAACAAATTGCATACCAGAGCTTACTAAATAAAGTAGTAAAAGTCCGATACTTACTGAGATGATTTTACTCCAATTCCCTTCTGGAAGTAGCTGGTCAATAAACCAAGACACTGCTAAAGGAAATCCAAGCTCCATAACCCCTACTAATAGTGCACAGAAAAAGTCTATATAAAATAGCTTTTTGTGCGGGCGATAATAACTAAAAAAACGTTTAATCATAAAAATACAGCACCTCAATTCTATTGAATATCCTAGTTCGTTAGATGTTAATACCTTACCATATGTCCTATAAGTGTGCTATCATTTCAGAATTTTCTAAACATATAAGATCTATTAAACTTAATTTTAAAATTAACTATCTAAATCATTAAACAAGTATAAAAGACAAATTGTCTCATATTTTAGTTAAGTATGTACTTGTTCATTTACCTCTTCGATCGAATCGATTGTCGAATTCTGCTTTTAAATATTTTGTAAATTCTAAATAAAATGTATTTTGTTTTTATGATTAGTATGTTACGATTCCAATTGTGCATTACTGGATATATTTACCATAAAGGGGGATTCGTTTAATGTCTTGGTTTACAAAATGGGCCTTTAATAATAAAGCCGCCATTACCTTTTTATCCGTTCTCATTTTATTAATTGGAGTACTGAGCTATCAGAAGCTTCCAATGGAATTTCTACCGGCTGCAGACAACCCAATCGTCTCAGTCATTGTTATGGGCCAAGGTACTGATTCAAAAACAATGGAGGATCAGGTAACGACTCCTATAGAAAATGCTGTTTCTGGTGTAAAAGGTAAAAGTCATATTTATTCAAGTACAAGTAATGGTTTTTCAAAAATTGATGTTTATTATGAATCTGGAACAAATATGAAAGACGCTAAGCAAGAAGTTCAAGAATCTTTAAGTACGATCACATTACCTCAAAATGTTAGTAAACCTACAATTGTTCAATTAAACACTTCAATGATCCCTATCGCAGACGTCGCAATCACTTTCGAGGACGGTTTAACTCCGAATAATATTGAATTTGCAAACAAACAAGTAATTCCATATTTTAAAGATATTAAAGGTGTAGCAGATGTTCAAACTTACGGTACAGAAAAGTCCTTTGTCTCTGTAAAAGTTGATAATGTAAAGCTTGCACAAAATAAAGTATCACTAGAAACGATCATGAGTATCATCCGTGGCCAAAACTCTGCCGTTCCAGTTGGCGAAGGAATCATAAATGATAAAACTAGTAATATAAAAGTTGTTGGGAAATTAGATAATATAGATAAAGTAAAAAATCTTATGGTCTCAGAAAATGTTAAATTAGCTGATATCGCAACAGTTGAAGTAAAAAAACCATCAAACAATATAACGAGAATCAACGGAAAAGATGGATTATTATTAATCGTAACGAAGGATAGCAATTCAAATGCCGTTAGTATTACAAAGGATGTCAGAGAAGCTACTAAACAGTTAAATAAAAAATATAAAAATATGAATTCAGACGTCATGGTCGCAACTTCCGATATGGTTAAGACTTCTGTACATGCAATGATTAAAGAAGTTTTACTTGGCGCATTGTTTGCTACGATTGTCATCATGTTATTCTTAAGAAATGTACGCTCGACACTAATTACAATTGTTTCGATTCCTTTATCGTTATGTTTAACATTATTTTTACTTGCCCAATCTGGCATTACACTAAATGTTTTAACACTTGGTGGGGTAGCTGTAGCAGTTGGACGTTTAGTTGATGATAGTATCGTAGTCATTGAGAATATCTTTCGAAAAACTCAGTCCGAAAAGTTTTCAGTTCAAATGATTATTGATGCAACCAAAGAAGTCGGTAGTGCAATTACCGCCTCTACTTTAACAACTGTTGCAGTATTTTTGCCAATTGGAATTATTAGCACCGGGCTTAAGGATTTCATGCTTCCATTTGCCTTAACAATAACTTACTCTTTATTGGCTTCGTTATTTGTAGCATTGACTGTTGTTCCTTTATTAAGTGCATTCTTCCTTAAAAAGGCTAAATTAAAAGCACATAATCCATCAGTTCGTTACAAAAAAGTACTTACTTGGTCATTAAATCATAAATGGGTCATTGTACTCGCTTCATTTTTATTATTCGTCGGCTCAATTGGTACTTACTTCGCAATGCCAAAAGGCGCGACAGATAATTCATCTTCAGACTTTGTACAAACAACTTTAACCTATCCAAGTGATACTCCAATTGAAAAAGTAAAAGAAAATACGCTTAAACTGGAAAATTATATTCTAGAACAAAAAGGTATAAAAGGCGTCTACACTCAACTAGGTAGTACAGCCGATGCCGTAAAATATGGAGATGTACGTTCTTCTACTCAAGCAATCTTTTTAATTACGCTTGATGATAAAAAGCTTACAGATCAGGTCGTTAAACAAATCAATACTCAAAAATCTAACTATGCCGATGCAGAATTAACAACCATGGCATCTAGCTTATTTGGTGGATCAAAAACTCAAATCACAATCGATATCGTCGGCAATAATTTAAATGACTTAGAAACTACCGCTAGTGATATGAAAGATAAGATAAAAGATATTGATGGGATTAAGAAAGTAACAACAAATGAGGAAGATAAAAAGACTGTATATTCTTTAGAGGTTGACCCTTCAAAAGGCAACGCTGAACAGTTATCCCAGCAATTATTTGTTATGCTGAATCGAACTCCACTTGGAACAGTGACAATTGATCAACAACCAACCGATGTTTATCTTGAACCAATCCTAGCACCTAAGACCCCTGAGGATATTAAGTCTGTACCAATTATGACGAAATCAGGAATGATTCCAGTATCTTCAATTGCCACATTAAAAGTAGATGAAAAGCCTACTACTTTATATCATAAAGATGGCGACACGTATTTAAGCATCTCAGCCGAAGTAAAACCTGATAAACTTTCAAAAATTAATGCAGATTTAAATAAAGTTATTTTTGGAGATAAAAAATCAAAAGGCATGAAAATTGCCGATGGTGTAAATGTATACATCGGTGGTGCTCTCGCACAACAAACACAAGATTTCTCAGATTTATATATGATCATGCTTGTTTCAATTGGGTTAGTATTCCTGATTATGATTATTACATTTAAAACATTCCGTGCACCAATCGCTATCCTATGTTCTTTACCTTTAGCTGCAATTGGAGCTGTGTTAGGATTAATCATCAGTCGCATATCAGTTGAACCGACTGCACTATTAGGGGCACTGATGCTAATTGGAATTGTTGTGACAAACGCAATCGTATTACTAGACCGAGTAAAACAAAAAGAGAAACAAATGATACTTCGTGAAGCAATAATTGATGCTGCAGTCACTCGAATTCGACCTATTCTAATGACTGCCGTTGCCACGATTTGCGCAATGCTACCACTATTATTCAAAAAAGCTGAAACCGGTAGCCTTGTATCCCAAAGTCTTGCAGTTGTAGTAATTGGCGGGCTAGCCGTTTCAACATTATTAACATTAATCGTAATCCCAGTTATTTATGAATTACTTTATTTTAGAAAATCAAAAAAACAGCGTATTCAAAAGGATACTGGTAAGCCAGTTAGTTTATAAATAAAAAATGGGATGTCTCAGAATTTTTGAGTCATCCCATTTTTTATTGGTTGGAGCACTTTGTGAACTTGGCTTAATTAGTTGTGAATTTTTGAACCGTTAACGCCAGTACTATGTGTCTTCTTCATTTGTTGTAGGCTGATTTGCAAATATTTATTTGCTAAATGTGAGTCGCCCTGTTGTTGATAATACTCAGCAATTCGTTCGCTGTATTCATATACTTTCATCCAGTTATCATATTTCTCCATAAGAGGTATACCTTCTTCCATCAAGTAATGGATTAGTGCCTCCTCATCTTTTTTTGCTTCAAAATATAGTACTTGTAACTTGATATATTCTATTTTTGTTGTATCTTCGAATAACGCTAACTCATGTTCTAAAATTTCCACTACTTCTTCACTTTTTTGTAGTTTTAGTAAGTGAATTGCTATGTTACTTAGTGTAAGATAGTATCCTTCAGTATACTTCTCAATTAACTCTAGCGATTTATAATAGCTTTCTAGCGCTTTTTCAGACTTGTTTTGAGTACCATACAAAAAACCCAAATTATGCCATGCCATTTCGATAAGTGCGGTATTATTAATTAATTCTGCATCGTCTAATATTTCTTTTAAGATATCCTCTGCTCTTTCGTATTCACCCATTTCAGTTAAATGGATTGATAAAATTGTTTTCACATCTAACGTTCTAATGATATTATTCCTTTGTTTAAAAACTTCTAGAGCCTTATTACCAAAATAGATCGCTAATGTAGATTGTCCTAATCTACAATGCATTAAAGATTTTAAATAGTAATATTCTGTCACTTCATCACGGTACTTCTTCCTCAAATCCTTTACTCCATCTAGTAAATCTAAAGATTTAAGAAAGTTACTTCTTTTATGATTAAAAATTGCATTTATTACATTCCAAACAAATAATTCAAATTCAGAAAACATCCTTGTATTTTGTTCTATTTTTTCAATCACTTGCTCTGCTAAATCGACTTTGTTTAAAAACAAAATGTATCTTAGCATATATAGTTCGTATAGATAGAGCAACTCTGTATATTGGACAAACTCTTTATATTGGGAAAGTTCCGTATACAGTGTTTCTGCTTTTTTATGATGCAATCGTTCAATCGCATCATAGAATATTTGTAATTTTATTTGAATATCATTTACTTTATTTTTTTCATCTTCAACTGAAATACCTAACTTTAAACATAGTAAGTTTAAAGTCGCAATATTAACCTCTTTTGAGTTATTCTCAATTTTACTTAAATGCGAAATTGAACAAATTCCATCACATAATTGCTCTTGTGTCATCTGTTGTTTTTTTCGATGGTAATTAATAATTTTCCCAATTTTCATAGTATTTTCCTTATTACTATTTTAATGTTATTACCATTAATTATAATGTAAAAATACTCTTATTTCATCTTACATTTTTTTCAGAAATGAAAAGCTCTAATTATATTTTATGTCGATATAACGAAGAAAAGCATAGAGTACCATCAAATGATGATCCCTATGCTAATCATTTAAACTATTAACTGAACTCTATAATAAAACAATTTCCTTTGGAAGTTTAACAGCTGATAAAATTAACGTCTCTTTTACTCGATCCTTCGCGTAGGATGAGTTATTAATTATCGCGTGATCAAGATAACCTGGATGACACATGACTTCGACTGATTGACCATCCTGAACTCGAGTTAAAATCTTATCAAAATAGTCGTCAGTCACACCTGCTCCATAGAAATCATGCAGAAAAACATCTGTAAAAGGAGCGATCCCGTGTAAAGCATCTTCAGAAATTCGTCTAGCACTTAACTTATATTTTTGTGCTAAATTCTGTACGACTGGTAAAAACTCAGGAACTGTATGAACATGATGATGGCTATCAAAATGTGTTGGTTTTAGTCCTGATTCTAAGAATTTTTCTATTTGTGCAGTCCATTCTCTTTCTAATTCATTTAGTGAGATATTTTTATCCTCAAAAAATTCATGCCTACTTTTAAAGTGACCATTTTCATTAACGAGAGTTGGAACATCCTTTAAAAGTGGCTTACCACAAGTTAGAACAAGATGGATGCCAACTTGAAGGCTTGGATTTTCTTTTGCTAACTCAACAGCGTGACTAACACCAGGCATATTCATCATCATCGTAGCTGAGTTAACAACTCCATTTTTATGAGCATCAATTATTCCATAATTAATTCCCCTTGAATAACCAAAATCATCTGCATTAACGATTAATTTTATCATTTAATCTTCACCTCTTTAAAAAATTGAGGTAAGTATTTCTTGTGTGCTTCTAGCATTTCATCAACAATTTGCTTAGCAACTTTATCAGATGCAACTAACGGATTAATCGTTAATGCTAAAATTGCCAAGTCATAATCACCTTTTACCGCTGCCTCACAAGCTACTCTCTCGAATGATTTAATTTGTTGAACAAGACCTCTTACAGAAATAGGTAGATCTCCCATTACGATTGGTTTTGGTCCATCCTTCGTAATGACACAACTGACCTCTACTGCTGAGTCGTTAGGTATACTAGCAATAGAACCATTATTCATCGTATTAACCGGTTGAATATCACCTTTATCATTAAAAATAGAAGAAATTAAACGCACGGCCGCATCACTGTAATATGCTCCCCCACGTTTTTCAAGTTGCGGTGGTTTAATTGATAGATTAGGATCTTTATATAGTTCAAAAAGATCATCCTCTAATTTTTTAACAACCTCTGCACGAGTACCTACAGTTTCAGCATTTTTAATATCTTTCTCAACCATTTCACGAGTTTTATAGTAATAGTTATGATATGGACAAGGTAGAGCGTTTAATGCTCGAAGGAACTCTGGCTCCCAGCCATATCCTTGAATATTTTTAACAAAACTAGAGTTTTCTGGATTTGTTAATAATTCTATCACTTGATCTTTTACACTTTCACCATCAACAAAGACATCTAATCCATAAACCATATGATTTAATCCAGCAAAATCAATTCGTACACGTGAATGCTCGACATTTAATAGTTTAGCAATCCCCATTTCCATTCCGATTGGAACATTGCATAAGCCAACTACTTTTCGATGGTCGGTGTAACGAAGCACCGCTTCAGTAACCATACCAGCAGGATTTGTAAAATTAACTAACCACGCGTTCGGACAAAGCTCCTGCATATCCTTTACAATACTTAAAATGACTGGAATTGTCCGTAAACCTTTGAATAAACCACCTGGGCCGTTTGTTTCTTGACCAAGTACTCCATATTTTAAAGGTATTCTTTCATCCTTTGCCCTTGCATCTAACAAACCAACACGAAACTGTGTTGTAACAAAATCGGCATCCTTAAGCGCCTCACGTCGATCAAGTGTCAAGTGAACTTCTACAGGAAGACCTGCCTTTTGAAACATACGTTTAGCTAATTGACCAACAATCTCTAATTTTTCTTTTCCTTCTTCAACATCTACAAGCCATAGTTCACGTAATGGAAGCTCATCGTACCGTTTAATAAACCCTTCTACTAACTCTGGAGTATAACTTGACCCTCCACCAATTGTCGCAATTTTAATAGATTTACTCATCCTATGTAAACCTCCCTTTATTTGTTGCTTACTTCTTGCCGTAGTTCAATAATCTCCCTAGCTAAATCCTTAAGCGTCATTGCTGTCATTAAATGATCTTGAGCATGAATTAATAAAATTGGTGTATCAAAATCTTGACCACTAGCTTCTGCTTGAATCAATTGAGTTTGAAAACGATGCGCTTGACTAAATTCGCCTTCTGCCTCCGAAAGTTTTTCAAAAGCTAGTTCAAAATTTTTTTCCTTTGCCACATAAATAGCTTCCATTGCAAGGCTTCTAGCATTTCCGCTATGCAAGATTAGCTGGAAGGAAAGGTTGTACAATTCTTCTTTTGTCAATAGAATCACGCCCTTTACTAGAATTTAAGAAAACAATACCAAGAGCCTGCCCATAGGCAAGCTTCCAGTTTGTTTACAAAGATGAAATAACATGATACCCAGACTGAATGAAAACGATCGTTTGCCATCAGTCTGGGGCAGGCTCCTTTAAACCTTTTTTTAGTTTGATGAACCCTTTTCAGTTTGTAAATTTTGTTTATCCCACATTCTGAAAAACGGGTAGTATATTAGGAATGCTACAACAAGGTTAATCACTTGCATTGCTGAGCCTCTCCAGTTACCTCCAGTTGCTAGCCAACCGCCAATAATTGGTGGAGTCGTCCAAGGAATAGCAATACCATGAGTTTTTGGAGCAAAACCTGTTTTCATTCCGATATATGTGGTCACAACAAGAACTAATGGCGTTAAAATAAATGGAATTAAAAGTAATGGGTTCATTACTACTGGCGCACCGAAAGTAATGGGTTCATTAATATTAAAGATACCAGGTCCAATCGATAGCCTTCCTAATTGTTTGGCATGCTGACTCTTTGCAAACAATAACATCATAATGGCAAAACAGATTGTTGCACCTGAACCACCCATATAGATGAAAATATCAAAGAATTGTTGTGTAACAACATTTGGCATATCATGGCCAGCCTGTAATGCTAGACGGTTTGCATCAGTAGCCGCTAACCAAACTGGTCCCATTACTCCTCCAACAATTGCTGCACCATGTAAACCAACTGACCATAATAACTGAATTAATAATACGGCAATTAACGCACCGACTAAGGAACCACCAAGCTTACTTAGTGGATCTTGTAATAATTCTCCAACAATATTATGCAACGTTTCATAATGAGTATTTTCCATTATTAAGCGGACTACCCATATAACAGTAATAACTAGAAATGCTGGGAATAGTGCAACAAATGATTTACTTACACTTGGTGGTACACCATCAGGCATTTTAATAACGAAATTTCTTTGAATGACCCATCTATAAAGTTCCGTTGAAACTAATGCAATTATGATAGCAACAAACAATCCCTTACTTCCTAGGAACGCCATAGGTAGAACACCGCCAACTTTTAACGCAGCAGTTGCTCCCTCAGGTGTAAACAATGTGAAATATGGGGTCGATAAAATAAATGATGCGATCGATATTGCTCCAGCATTAAGTGGATCTACTTTGTAATGCTCAGCAAGTCGATAAGCTATACCAAACCCAGCAATAAGAGCCATAATATCAAAAGTAGCATTTACGGGATAAAGTATCTTCGTTAACCAATCCGCTCCGAATGTATCAGCCATAAATTGTGGGTAACTATCGATCGGAATAAAGCCTAAAATTAAGAATAAGGAACCAACAATGATTAAAGGCATCGTTAAAATTAGTCCATCACGCAATGCTTGCAAATGTTTTTGACCTGCTATTTTACCAGCAATAGGCATTACTTTCTCTTCTAACATTTGAGTAAAGTTGGCCACACTAATCACCCCTATATGAAATTATGAACCTATTAAATCGATCGCAAATTTCAGGACCTCTGCACCTTTACACATCCCATAATGGACGGGATTAATAGCATCTACTGGGATTCCTTTTTGTAAACCTTCTTTTTTTAACTGTGGGAGTAGGTACCTTACCTGTGGACCTACAAGTAATACATCTGCTTGATCAAGATGATTTTTAACATCATTAGCACTCACTGCCCAGATCCTTGCGTCAATCCCTTCGGATTTCGCAGCAGCTTCCATTTTTGTAACTAATAAACTTGTAGACATTCCGGCAGCGCAACATAATAATATGTTCATTTAATCCCCCTTTCTCTCTATAGGAAAACGCTTACAAATCAATTAAATTTCTACTAACAACAAGCAGAATCTACCCTTATATACCTCTCTCCCTCTAGAATTTTAATCTCAAGAAATATATATTCATCATTTTGGACATTAGGACAAATTTAAAATATTTTTTTACTAATTAAACTCTATAAACTTTTTAATATTTTCCCCTCTTAAATTGCTTAAAATAAAGCTTTGTTCAAGCCTTAGGTAGATTGACTTACTAAACTCAACTGACAAGATGATGATCATAAGATATCAAAACTAAAGTCTCATATACGTGATAAAAATAAACGGTTTTTTGAACTAGAAAAGCTAAAGATGTTCTTTTGCTACCTTTATAAAAAAGAAATGGTTAGATTACTAAACCATTTCTATTGGCTGTTTTATTTCAATTACGGCCTTTTATGAGTACGTTTTTTTCCTATTTTTGCTGTTTTCCTTACTCATGAACCCTCTATGAGTTACTATATTTCTTATTTTTGCTATTTTCCTTACTCATGAACTCGCTATGTGTTACTATTTTTCATCTTCTCGCTTTTTTACTTACTCAAGATACCCTTTTATTTTTGCTTTTTCTATTTCATGAACCCTTAAATTAAATAAAGCCTTAAGTCATTTACTTAAGGCTCCAAAAATTATTTCTTCAGTCATAGTTTTCGACTAAGACATTTAATTTTTTTATCTGTTCTTCGATTCCAGTATTCGCATTAATAAATACTTGATATGTGTCATTTCCTCTTGTTCCTACAAATTCATAACAAAGAACTTCTTGATTTAGTTTATTTAGTATAATCGCTTGACGCTCTTCCATTATTTTTAAGTTTGAATTAATTCCCTTACGTGCTTCTTCAATCGAGATTTTTGGTTTTTGAATTGTTCTATTTTTAAGCGCTGCTAAGTAATTTCTTGATGAAAATCCAACAATGCTTCCATCATCAAGTGCAATCTTCATCGTAACTGATTGAGGATAAATTCTCACATCGTCTTGCTTCGTTACATAAGTAAATACACCGACTGTATCGTATTGCGAGCTTTCAGTAAGTTCCATATTTGAGAATTTATTGCGCTCTAAAAATTTTAGTCCGTTAATTGAAGCTTGATTTAAATCAATTTTCTGTGGTTTTATATCTCGACTATCAATTACCCAAACAGGATATCCTCCCTTTTCCGTAATATCCATATAAATTTCACTGTTTGTTTTAGGCTCCTTAATTTCTAAACTATAATAACGATCTTTAAGTTTTTTACCTGTAAGCTCAGCTTTAATTTGAGCTGTATTATTTATTGCTAGAAACTTTTTAGCAATATCCTTTGCTTGTTCTTCTGTTATTTTTTCACCTTTTACATTCGCAAGATTTGGGCGATTTACTTTATAATTAGTCAGAGAAGGATCTGCATTTGCATCAGAATATGTCATTACATTTTTTTCTACTGTTTTAAATCCATCAATTATTACGTTATTTTTAGGATTTTGATCCTTTGCATAGGCTAGCTCTACATCCATCCAACGCAATTTATTTTCAAATACCATATGCTGTACTTTTCTTATTTCCCCTTGAATTTCAGCAGAGTTCTCATATAATTTTTCCAACGTAGCATATTCATTTTCAGTCAATGGTTCCTTATCCAAATCTCTTACCGCAGTTCGATAACTAAAGTTTCCAATATCTGTTAGAAACTCCTCTGTCTTATTAATTGGTAATAGTCTTAAGGGGAGCTGGCCAACATTGGAGTGCGCTTGAGAAGTAAGACCCCATACTTCAACTAATGCTGGTGAAATAGATGCTTTCGATTTCATTGCCAACGTGTCCCCGATTTTATCGTGTAATAGATCTAGTTCATAAGTTAATTCATGAAATGCACGTTGGTAGTTATTTTCTGCTTGTATATTAATTTCGTTTTTAGCCTTATGCTCTGTATAACCCCAATATGATGTTCCTATAATTCCAACTGCCAAAACGCCAATTGCAGCTTCCTTAATCACACAAACACTCCTTTCTTAACGACAAAATATATGCCTACCAATTTTCTTAATTTGTGGTCGACTCCAAATCCAAGCACTTGTTGCTGTGTCAGGATTAAAATAATAAATTGCATTTTCAGTTGGATCCCAACCATTTATTGCGTCCAAAACAGCTTTTTTTGCCGTTTCATTTGGCGTTAAATAAATTTGTCCATCTGCCACTGCAGTAAATGCACGTGGCTCAAAAATAACGCCTGACACTGTATTTGGGAATGAAGGATTACTTACACGATTCAAAATGACTGCCGCAACTGCCACTTGTCCAATATATGGCTCACCACGCGATTCACCATAAACTGCATTCGCCATTAACTGAATGTCGTTTTGCGAATAACCATTCGGCACATTCGATCCAGAACTTCCTGTGCTTCCGCTCTTCACATATTTAGTAGCTTTGACAATCATTGCTTTTGTCTTTGCACCTACAACTCCATCAACTGGCATTCCAAAATTATTTTGGAAATTCCTAACCGCCCAATAGGTGTTATATCCAAACACACCATCCACTTTACTTGTGTAATAGCCGTTATATTTTAATCGAGACTGTAATTCAATAACATCTTCTCCTGTTGCACCCATTTGAAGTACTTGGCTTGTAAAAGCATTTACATTTTTAAGCTGAACAGTAGAAAAGAAACTAAAAAATGCGATCAAAAATATTAAAGGACCTTTTAAGAAAAATACTTTCCTCATTTCAAACCTCCTGATTTATAAATTTCCCTATTTGTATTTTTTTCAAGAACTCCCAATTTATGTAAAAATTTTCAAATTAGGATATGGGATTTTTGAATTTTGCACTCTTATATAATTCATTTATCACATAAGAGTACTAGCAATTCTTTGGAAAAAGTCTTAAATATGGTAGTTATTTACTCCATAAAAAAAAGGCCGTTATGGCCAAATGTTAATTAAAGATTTTTCTATTTAATGGAATAACCTTCTCCATATACCCGATCATAAATTACCCAATCCCAAATATCATTTGAATGATTTTGAAGTACCCATTCATACCATGAATGATCAATCTGATCGTTTGTTAGGATTTTCATTAGCAGGGGAGCAATTTCATAAGACTCGACTGTAAGGGTACCTTTCACAAAAAATGGCTTCGAATATTTTCGAATCTTGTCCAATGTATTTTTGTCATTACTCCAAATCCACATCGGAGTTTCATTATACCAATCTTCACCATCCATCTTTTCTACTGGTGCTCCCCACGACTCGTAAGTTGCTTTTTTATCGCCAAATGTTGGACGATGGTCACCATAAAAAAGAACGATAGTAGGATCCTTACGTTTTTTTATTTCCTGCCATACTGATACAAGAGAATTTCCGCTTTTATAAATACCACTTGCATAACTCTCTACTTTCCCTTTTAAATCTTCATGCATTGGCACTCCACTAACTTTAATGTTTTCTTCAGGAAAATGGCCTTTATGCCAATCAAAATGATTTTGCATTGTCACGAAAAATACAAATTGACTTCCTTCTTTATTAATTAATGATAATGCTTTTTTCGAACTACAATCGTCTGATAAATAAGAACCAAATTTTTTACAAGAAGTTAAATCCGTTTCTGAAAGGAATTGATTAAATCCTAAGTTAGGATAAACTTCTTTTCGTTTAAAAAATGATGTTTTAAATGGGTGAAGCGCAATTGTATCCATACCAAATTGTCTAACATCTTGAATTAAACTAGGTGATCGTCTATTCCCCATTTTTCCTTCTTGGTATGGTGTCCGATCTTCGAATTTACGTTTTAATTTTAGACTAGTCAATACTTCAAACTCTTCATTAGCTGTCCGGCCTCCAAATGTATTACTTATTAAAGTACCATGAATACCTTCTTTTATAGAGTGAAGAGGTGTATTTGGGTCAGTGTTCCATTTTAATTTCATTCCATCTAAGATACTGTATGCCTCGCTTTGAATCACTAAAATATCCGGTAATTGTTTAGGTTTGGAAAGCGGCTTCAGAGAATTTATCCCTTTAATGACCCCATTTTTTTCTTTTTTAGGTATTTTAGGTTCTTCATGTTTGCTATTTACATAACTCACTAAAAATGCTGGATAAATACCATATCTCTCAACACTAGTTTCGTAATTCCAAGGAATATATTCTACATTGGCGTTTTTTATAAAATAAGCATAACCTTCTTTTGTACCAAATGAAAAAAATACCCCAATTAATACGATTAGACAGATACGCAGATTATTTTTCCTTGCTGAAGCATTTCTCCATTTTTTATAGGCAAAAAAAGTACCTAAAAAAAGAAATGATATAATTCCAAATACCCCTCCCCATTTAAGTAGAAATGGAAGTTTTGAAAATTGTAAAAAAACGACTGGATCACGCAAGAATAATAAATCACTTGGATGAAACGGCTCCCCAGTATATTTTATTTTTTCTGATAGTGCATACGAGAAAATTCCAATAGACCCTACAATCGTAATTGAAATCCACCAAACGTTATAGCCTAGAACAAGTAGTCCAATTATTAGTATTGAAACTATAACTGCCACAATCATGAAATTCCACTTTAAATAACCCATGTTTATAAAATGCTGATACAGATTTACCTTGCTCTTCCACAAAAAATGATGAGACCAAATCACAAGTAAATAGCTACAGACCAATCCGATCAGAATTAGTCCTAGAAAATAAAAACTCTTTTTAATCATGAAGTAACCAACTTAGTAATTTTATTTCTATTTCATTCTCAATTGTTTCTGTATTTAATGAGTGAGTTCTAGGATCGATTTTTGTCATCGTGAAGAAGTCCTTCCTAATTATTTAAATACTTTATAATATGCCCAAAATAGCTAGTTTTTTTCATGAAATAATAGTTAGAAATCATTTTCTTAAGTAACATAAAAAAAGACAATCACCTTGTCGGTATATTGCCTTAAGTAAATTGACCATATCATATTTTAACTAAACAATATAAAATAAGCCGCTTCCGTTTCTATTAGACTTGCATCTGGTTATTCCGTTTATATTTACGAGATAAATCTTCATATACTCCTGATCCGAACAGTACTCCTATTAAAATTAAAATAAATCCAACTACTTGAGTTAAAACGATTTTTTCTCCTAAAAATAGGATCGCCCCAATTAGTGAAAAGAACGGATTTAGATTTAAGAATATCGCAGCCTCTGTTGTACCAACCTTTCCAAGAGAAAAATTGTATAGCATATGCCCAATAGCTGTAGCAACAACCGCTGATGCAAAAAATACGGCCCAAATTCCTGCTGAATGATGTACCATGCTAGCCATTCCATTTGGCTCAAGGATTTGACTAATTCCAAATAAAATAATCGAACCCATGACAAGCATATATCCAGTCATTAATCTTGGGTCTAAAGTTTTAGACGCTTTTTTAATTAAAACGAAGCTTGATGCTTGAGCTAAGATTGCTAAAAACACATAAAAATCTCCATGTGACACTCCATGAAATCCACCACCACTTTGGAAGACAATAAAAGCGACACCTGCAAATCCAAATAAAACGCCTAAAACTCTAACAAATGTCAGTACACTACCTAAAAAGAAAACAGACAATAAGGCTGTTAGAAGAGGCCCCATTCCTAGAATAAGTCCCCCGTTTGATGCTGAAGTTTGAGAAAGCCCAATCGATAAAAAATAATGATGCGCCACTACATTTAATAGCATCGCAGGAAAAACATAACCAAACTCCCTCTTAGTAAGCAACCGAACTTTTTTGATTAAAAATAAAATAATAAAAACACTTACCCCCGCAGTAAAAACACGAATCGCTGTCATCGTAACAGGCATAAAATCTTCTACTAAAATTTTTGTAGCAATAACATTAAATCCCCATATCACCATAATACAAAATAAAATGATGTAAATTTGTTGCTTCTTCAACTTCTCCACTTCTTTCTGTTTAGCCTATCTTTTAAAATAAAAAGAGGGAAAGCTTTGAAATAAAGTTCTTCCCTCTTATATTATGAATCTGAAAATTTTTTAATTTACTTTTTCTAATATAGTAAATTTTGTTGATTAATACAATGTGTATGCTCAAATTCTCTTAAATTAGGAATCTTCATTCTTTTCTCTTTTTCAATAGACCTGTAAAAAAATACTACCTTCAAAGGTAGCATTTTTTTATAATCAAGTACCACAATAAGTCTGATAAGGACGATCTGGATCAGGAGGAAGTGAACAATAACTAACTTGTTCCTTAGACTCAACAAATGGATTAGAAAGCACCTTAACCAACTTCTCCATTACACTATAATCTCCATTTTCGACCGCTGCTTCTAATGCTTCTTCTACGCGATGATTTCTTGGAATAACAGTCGGATTATTGTCTCTCATCAATTGAAGTGAGGCTTGTTTTGATTCTGATTGTCTGCTTAATCTCTCCTGCCACTGCTTTTCCCACTGTTTATATTCAGGGGATTTGAACAATGATTCATTTTGCTGACCATATGATAATGCTCGGAACGTATTCGTGTAGTCTGCTTTATTCTTTTCCATTATTTCAAGTAACTCATCAATTAAAGACTTATCTTGTTCTTCTTCATTAAATATTCCTAATTTTTTTTTCATTCCAGCTACCCAATTATCAACATACGCAATAGGATATTCAGAAATTGCATTTTGTGCTATTTCAAGAGCCTTCTCTTGATCATCATGTAAAAGTGGTAATAGTGTTTCAGCAAATCGAGCAAGATTCCAACCAGCCATTTTTGGTTGGTTTCCATAAGCATAACGACCACGTAGATCAATTGAACTAAAAACGGTTGCAGGATCATAAGTATCCATGAATGCGCATGGACCATAGTCAATTGTTTCTCCACTAATTGTCATATTGTCAGTGTTCATTACCCCATGAATAAAACCAACCAATTGCCACTTAATAATAAGTGAGGCTTGGCGTTTTATTACTTCTTGAAGGAATAATAGATATCGATTCGGATCATGTTTTTCAATTTCTGGGTAATGTCTTTGAATTGTATAATCTGCAAGTTCTTGAAGCTCCTTAACACTGCCCCATCTTGAAACATATTGAAACGTACCAACACGAATATGGCTAGCAGCAATTCGGGTCATAACAGCTCCAGGTAATCGAGTGTCACGCTGAATTTGTTCACCGGTAGTTACAACTGCAAGACTTCTTGTAGTCGGAATCCTTAGTGCATGCATTGCTTCACTAATAATGTATTCACGTAGCATTGGGCCAAGTGCTGCACGACCGTCTCCACCTCTTGAATAAGGCGTTCTACCTGAACCTTTAAGTTGAACATCAAATCGCTCGTTATTTGGGGTAATCTGTTCACCTAGTAATAAAGCTCTTCCATCCCCTAACATATTAAAATGAGCAAACTGATGACCTGCATATGCTTGAGCAAGTGGTAATCCACCTTCTGGGACTTGATTCCCAGCAAAAACGTTAACACTTTCTTCATTTTGAAGTGCTTGCGCATCTAAACCAAGAGATGCTGCTAATGGCTTATTTAGCACAACTAATTTTGGTGAACTTACTGGATTTAAGTCTTGAATAGCAAAAAAGAATTCTGGTAACCTCGAATAACTATTATCAAAATTCCATCCCGCACCATTTCCGTGAGTCATCTAATCCCCCTTTTCCACTTTTTTCTATTTACTTTTTATTCTCTCTACATATAACAAAAAAACAAATGATTTTCTATGATTTTGCTTCACAATCCATCTCTCGATTTAGTGTCTACCATCCAATTCAATCTATTCACCTAGATAAGGAGCATGAAAAAAAGAAGCCTCAATCGGCTTCTTTCTAAAAACATATAAGTGAAATTCAGATCATCCTAGATTCCACACTTCAGCTGTACTTGACAGTTATCACATGTATTGCAACCACCATGTTCAACTACAGTACCAACCAAGCAGATTGGACAAGTATCTCCGTTTTCTACTCCTACATTACCAGTTTTAATTGGTGAAATTTGATCTTGATTATTTTGCGTTTCAATATTTTCAACTGCTTCAAGTTCTACAGTTGTAAAATCATTTTCTTCATTTGTTAGTGATAAGACTTGAGCGTCACGAGAACCATCTACATAAACAGTTCCGCCCTTCGCACCACCTTTGTGTAATCTTTCATACACTTTCGCTACTTGCTTGACAGTATACCCTCTAGGAGCATTCACTGTTTTACTGATTGAAGAATCGATCCATCTTTGGATAATACATTGAACATCAGCATGAGCCTCTGGAGAAAGGTCCATCGTTCCAACAAATTGTTCTGGCAGATGCTCGATCATCTCATAAACATTTTCTTCAGTTACTTCATAACCATTAGCTTCTAACCACTCTAAAGCGATATCCGCTACAACTGGTATGAATTTACCTAAACGTCCTGAACGGAAGTACACAAAGTTGAAATATGGTTCAAGTCCAGTACTGACATTCATCATTGTACCAGTGCTTCCAGTAGGAGCAATTGTTAATAAGTGTGAGTTACGAATACCGTTTTCTAATACAGCTTCACGTATTTCTTCCGGCATTTTTTTCATATATCCCGAGTTAATAAAACGTTCACGTCCATCTTCAAATGTTGATAAGAATGGGAATTCTCCCTTTTCTTCAGCTAATTCAATTGAAGATTTATAAGCAGTAGTAGCAATTACTTCAAAAATCTGATCGACTAACTTGTTTCCAGCTTCTGAACCATACACTAGACCACAACGGATTAGTAAATCATGTAATCCCATTACCCCTAATCCGATACGTCGTTCTCCTTTTGCTTGCTTCGTATTCTCTTCTAAGAAATACGGGGTTGCATCGATTACGTTATCCTGCATTCTTGTCCCGATTTGTACAGTTCGTTTTAACTTTTCCCAGTTAACTTGACCATTTTCCGTCATTTCTGCTAAGTTAACAGCTGCTAAATTACAAACTGAGAATGGAGCAAGTGGTTGCTCGCCACAAGGGTTAGTTGCAACTACTTTTTGACCATACGATACAGCATTTGTCATTTTGTTTGCATTGTCTAAGAAGAAGATACCAGGCTCTGCAGAATAAGTAGCACACACATTAATTAAATCCCAAAGCTCTTTTGCCTTTATTTTGTGATACGTTCTTACACCATAACCACGAGCAGCCCATTCACGTACATCTCCACATTCCTGCCATTCTTGATCATAGATTAGACGCATCTCATCGTCATAGTTTTCTAAATCTGGGAATTGAAGCTTGTATTCTCCGTCATTTTCTACAGCTTCCATAAAATCATCAGTTAAACAAACAGATATATTTGCACCTGTTAAAAACTCAGGGTTATGAACTGAATATTTACCACCATCTTTAAGAAGTTCTTTTGCTTGTTCTATTTCAGGCGTATCTAATTTTCCTTCAAGCGTTGCTAAATGGATTAATGCTTCATAAGCAGCTTTTTCAGCTGTACTAATTGGCTCGAACTTTAATTTGCGCTCTACTTCTTCACGAATTAATTTCGATTTTGTTGTTTGCGCGATAAAACGTAAAACCTTTGGATTTTGATTCTTCGATACGATGAATTCTACGATATCAGGATGATTTACATTCATCATAATCATTTGGGCACCACGTCTTGATCCACCTTGAATGACTAAGTTCGTTAATTCTGATAAATCGTGCAACCAAGAAACTGAACCACTTGATCGTCCGTTCACACTATATACGATTGCATCTCTAGGACGTAAAGTTGATCCGTTCGTCCCTACGCCACCACCACGTGACATAATTTCCATTACCTTCTTACGGTGTTCACCAATCCCATCACGAGAATCGTGAATATGAGGCATTACATAACAGTTAAAGAATGTAGTTGAAGCACCAGTTCCTGCACCAGCCAACACACGTCCCGCTGGTACAAATGTTTTGTTAGCTAAAATTTCATAAAACATATCTTTTACTTCGGAGAATTTTTCTGGAGTTTCTGCAGATGCAAGTCCTCGTGCTACACGGTCTGCAATTTGTTCATAGAAGATTTCAAGTGGCTTATCAACTTTATTAAATGCAACTGTAATGATTGCTCCATCTTCAAATTGAGCATCTAATTGAACAGTTACTTCTTCATTAGTATAGTCAATGGCAATCACTTCACCATATCCACGACGAGGAAACTTCGGATCATCCTTATATGTTAAAACGACTAGGTCACCTACTCCTAAAGTTTTAAGCTTAATATCTTTAAATGCGTATCGATCTAACATAACCGTTCTAGATACACCTTTAAATGTAGTTTTATGCATTTTGGGATTAATAGGTGTAATCATTGGAAAATGCATTATGTCTTTGTTTAATTTCTGTATATTCGCAGGTAATTCAGCATCAATTATTGTATTTATCATCACCTGTTCCTCCTCGTATAGATTATATCGATTTTACCATATATCGATATATAGGTGTTCACTTTCTTCACAACACCCATATGTAGTATTTGTCCCGTCTCAACAAGATATAAATATACCGACTTAAGAAGTAAAAGTCAATGTAAACGACCCAAATAAACTTATTTAAATTTGCACATTTTCCTACAAATTTCATTGACAAATTTACTTTTAACTATGTGATATTAAATAACAACTTTGAGAATTGAGGATTAATGACCATCCTCTAGTAGAACGATCATAATTGTATTTTTTTAAATAAAGTTTGATAAATTCTTCAATAAATAGTGTACAATTTATAGAAATTAAAGAATGGAGAAAAACATATGGTAACTTGTAAAGAAACAAGAGTCATTCGAACAAATTTGGTTTTACCAAATGATGTAAATAGTCATAATACTTTGTTTGGCGGAAAACTTATGAATGACTTAGATATTATCGGAAGTATTTCCGCAATGAAATTTTGTAGATCTTCAATTGTAACTGCTTCTACTGATTCTGTAGATTTTCTTCATCCGATCACGATGAAAGATTCGGTGGCATTCGAAAGTTATGTAACTTGGACTGGTACCTCATCTTTTGAAGTATTCGTTAAAGTAACTGCAGAAAACTTAAAAACTGGTGAAGAGAAAATCGCAGCAACTGCCTTTTTAACGTTTGTTGCCTTGGATCAAGATGGAAATTTAGTTAAAGTACCACAAATTATTCCGGAAACTGAAGAAGAAAAATTCTTATATGAGGGCGGAGAAGAACGCGCTAAAATCCGTAAAAACAGAAGACTAAAAAGTAAGGAATTAGCAGACTTTTTATATAAAAAATGAAGAAATGTCATCGGTATCATTTAGTCTTTCTTAAAGAATAAAAAATGGGACGACAAAAGTCGTCCCCATTTCAACTAAGAATTTGGAATGCTACTATACAGTCATTTTCCAACTAGATAATGCTAACCAATTTTCTCTTTCCTTATAATCAGGTATTATTTTTCCTACTAGTCGCCAAAAAGAACGATCATGATTCATATGAACAAGATGACACATTTCATGAACAACTACATAGTCAATCACCTTTTGAGGAGCCATTGCCAATTTCCAATTAAATGTCAGTTGCCTGTTTGAATCACAAGTACCCCAGTTCGTTTTACTATCATTAATACGAATCGAAGAAGGTTTTACTTTAAAATTACTTTGATACTTTTGAATACTCTTTTGAACGATCGCTTTACACTGCTGATAATAAAACCTTTTTAGTGCCTGTTGTATTCGTTCATCCTCTAGTTGTTTTACAATAATATTTAGCCTATCTTTTTCAAAAACCACTTGATCTTGCAAAATACGATCATCATGTGAAATCTGAATTGGATAAGAACTTCCCAAATAAAGAAATGTCTCACCGAATTCATAAGTCCTTTCCTTTGGACCACGAAGTCGCTCCTTCATTTCATTTGATTTTTGAAGAATCAACTCCCAATTAACCTCTAAAACTTCGATGACACTTTTGTCTGGTGTATCCTTAGGAGCCTGAACCTCAACGTTTCCGTAAGAGTCTATATAAATACCGATTGATTTTCGCTTTTTGTACTTAATATTAAAATTGATTGTTTCGCCTAAATATGTATGTATCATTTTATCACCTATTCGTTAACCTTCTAATCCTGCATCTTTACAATCATATTTTACAGAAGAAGCTTTATTTTTTAAATAGTAAAGACAACACTCTAGTCAACGAGTGTTGTCTTCAACTTTTTATCCTATACTAACTTGTAACTCTTTATACCCATATGCAGATGTACTCGGTATGAAAACGATTCATGCTATGGACGGGAGAACAGTCTACATTTCTCCTATAAAGGACTAAAAAGGACAAATTCTTCTTACAATTGTATCCCATCTGTTATTGCAGTCTCAAACCTATTATGATTTAAAAGATCTAAATTTCTTTCAATATTTTTTGATTCACCTAAACGAATTGCCCACAAACCAGTCTTTAGCATCCAACTAGTTGGATTTGCTACCATTTTGCCAATCGATGCAACTTCATGATCATGTAATTTAATGAGCCCCTCCCACTCTGCCTCTTTGGCTCCTGCAAGCTTTTTTGCAAAATTCCAAGCATAATTCCGTGATTTCTCTAGGCTAAAGTTTATGATCGCCTTAGATGCCTTTGGATCGATATGGTCTAAAAAACCAATCCATGGCGATATACGATCCATGTCATCCCTTACCTCGTCCACTAAAGATGCCAATATACGATTTATATTCATAAAGTCATTGTAGAGCGATTGAATATCAGCGTTTTTGCATACCATTGCAGCTGCTACTCCTAAATCCAAATTGATATGTGCGTTAATTCCGAGCAATAAATTCTGCAGCAAAATAGATTTACCGCTTTGAGCATGACGAAACGCTAATTGCCAGCTGAGGCTAGAAGGTTCACCATTTAAATAACTTTTAAGTGCTTTTAAATAAAAATTTGCAAAGTTTACATCAAGACTTTCCATTCTTGCACCGTCTTCAAATTGATTATTTAAAATCCCTTCCTTCACTTTAATGGTGACCATCCGGTATAAAGAAGCAAAATATCCTAGTTTATTTTTTGTTTTATTACTCATTGAAATAATTTCATCTAATTGATGAATTACATCATCGATTGTATTAGCATTTCCTAGATTGTTTGAAAGACGATTCATTCTTCACTCTCCCATCATTGTGACTTGTACTGTTTTAGATTTGTTAATCAATATGCTTGTAGGATTGAAAAGATACTTTTAATTGTGGTGGCTTTATTTTGATTCAGTTTATCTATAGAGAATTCCTTCCGTTTTGGCGAACTTTGAACTGTTAAATGCGGTTAAAGTAGAGTTGAATTACGGAACGCGGCAAGCCAGATATCCGAACTATAAGTGTACATTATTGATAGTTGTGACCTTTGTGTATAAAGTGTCGCGTTTCGTCCAGTACTTTTGTGCATAAAACGCTTGAACTCATTTTGCGTGTTAAAATACAGCAGGGAGTTAATTTTTCGAAATACGAACGCTATGTGAACATTGTTGATAAAGTTGTGAACTTCGTTGATATATTGATGAAACCCGTTGATATATACCTATAATCCGTTGATATATTGCCAAAACCTGTTGATATATGCCTAAAACTCGCTGATACTTTGCCACAACCTGTTGATATCGTACTTAGAACCGTAGCATTCTTCCTTGTAATCAGAGAAAAAACACAAAAAATCCACAAGGAAAATCAATTCCCCTGTGGATTATCTTAATTTATAAAGTCATTCCAATGACATCAAGTACGATTAGATTAATCTCAATTCTGCTCGCCTTCAGATAACTTATCAAAATCCTTAAATAAACCTTGGATATTCTTCTCATATACATCCCCTACTTTTACAATAGGAGGTTCAGGGCGTGTGCGTGAATATAAGCTTTCGTAAATATCTTCTATTTCCTCACCTGTTAAATCCCCTCTGTTTAACAGCTCCTGCGCAATTGAATGTACGAAATCAGCGTGATCGGTTACAAGTTTTTTTACTTGGCTCATTTGATCCTTTAGAAGAAGGTTAATTTTTGGTCGAAGTGCTCTTAGGCCTTCTGCTTGAGAGCCTAATGCATTCCAGCTAAATAGCTCATCGCCCATTCCGACTAAACCTAGATATGCACCACCAAGCAGTGTAGCTTGTTGTAAATCAGAAGTAACTCCGTTTAATTTCTTGTGAAGAAACTCTTCTTCTACAGCTCTAGCCGCTAAACAAACTTGGATTGCTGCTAGAATCTCGCTGTCGCTTCGGTTATATCTTTCTGTTGTTGGCTTAGTTGCAGCAAGACCTAATGCGTCACCTCTTCGTATAATTGTTACTTTCCATACTCGATCATGTGGCTTTAGCAAATATTGAGCTACGGCGTGACCTGCTTCATGATACGCAACATTACTCTTCTCATCTTCGCTCATGGATCTGAGTGGCTGCTTAAGTCCCCACTCATACGTTTCCATTGCATCTCGGAAGTCAGTATAGTTTGCTACCTCAGCACCTCGTTGATGAGCAATAACGACTGTTTCGTTCACAATATGTTTAATTTGAGCGGGGCTATAACCGATTGTATCAAGAGCAGCTCTTTCTGAAGTTAAAGATTCGTCGATTTTCACCTTTTTTAAATAATATTGGAAAACATCGATTCTTCCATCGTAATCAGGAGAATCTACCCAAAGTTTCCGGTCGAAACGACCTGGTCGAAGTAATGCCTGATCAAGTACGTCAGGTAAATTTGTAGCTGCAATCGTCAGAACTGCCGGACGTTCAGCTTTCTTTTTTCGTAATCCAAGTGAGCGAAGAAATTTTGCGATTTTAGAACTATCAATGTTTGGAGGGTCCATTTGTAATAAAAGCTCATTCAATAACCCGGAGCCCATTCCCATACCGAACATTCCACCGCCACCTGCGCCTCCCCCTTGACGAGACATACCAATTGCGTCAACTTCATCGATAAAAATGATACACGCGCCGTAAATATTAGCTAACTTTCTTGCCTTTTTGTAAATCCCCATTACCTTCAAATTCCCTACACCAAAGAACATGTTTTGAAAACTAGGAGCTGAGGCATAAGCAAAAGGTACCTGAGCCTCATTCGCAATAACTTGTGCAAGATAAGATTTCCCTGTACCCGGGGGACCGCAAAGTAGCAACCCTCGGATCGCTTCTCCACCCATCTCCTTAAACTCTTTAACGCCTTTTAGTAATGTTACGATTCTTTTTGCATTTTCAACAATCTCAGGGTTTCCACGATAATCATCCCACGTTGAACCAGTCTCACCTGGTAAAATCCAATAGGTACGTCCTCTAGCTAAAAACCAGAAAAGCGCTACAAACTGTATAATCATAAATAACATTGCAAAGACCAACTGGAATAATAGACTAACAATCGAAAATGCTACACTCCAATAAGTTGGTCCTCCTTGTATAAGCACAATACCAATAATTACAATAAATGCTAACCAAATAAAAAATCTTCGCCATTTTACCCATTGATATTTCTTCATAAACATTACTTCCTTCTAGGGAATTTTTTGAATATTCTATGAAAAAAACAGCCCATTGGTGCCTAGAAATATATGTATGCTAAAACTAAATAAATTCGTTCATTTAAATGAAATAATAAAGCCCTCCAAAAGAGGGCTTCTCAGACTGCCCGCCAAACGCTCGCTTTCTTCGTTGCNNCGCGCCTCGAAAGACAAGCGCTTGCAATCAGTCTGATAATCAAATTTTTGGGACTTTATCTTCACACTGTAAAGCCCTCCAAAGGAGGGCTTCTAATACTTATTGAAATTTACTGAAAATGTCTTTCAAATATTTTATAACGACAGCGATTCCACCGATGAAATAAAATACAATTAGAATCCATCCAGTAGGATCAAGTGCAAACATTGAAATTAAAAACTTCAATGGAAAAATGAAGTATAGAATATCCTTTAAATATCCTAGTATAAAAGATGTGTCGAATGAACCTTTCCAAAATGAACGGATAAATGCTATTACAAAATCAAGAATCATTAATCCAGTAACAGCCCATAAAGTATAAAGCATCCAATCCGCAAGTCCGAAACCTAAATCCATGATTTATCACCACCTTACATCATACTATTCAAAGAAAATAGGCTGGTGATACAAATTGACTTAATTTTCAGATAACAATTCCCGAACTTTATTAAGTCCTTCATTTAGGTCTTTATCCTTGTATTTGACATATTAATTTAATATGAGATTAATTGCGAAAATGACTCTAGTTCCCACTTCATATTTACTGATCAATACTCTTTTACTAAAATTTATCCTTTGGAAAAGGCAGACCGTTACACAGTTCAAATTTCCTAAACGATTGTTTTTCTAGATAACGAAAGCCCAACTAACCATACACAAGTTCCCCTATCTGTCCTTGAACATAAAATATTAGTAAAAACATATAGAAAGGGAGAAATAGTAGTGGGATTATTTATTAATAAGAATGAACACCCTGATGTTTTTAAAAATAATGAAAAACTCCAAACACCAAATCAAGGGCTTGCTCGTCATAATTACTTAGCTGAGCTAATGCATGAACAACAAAAAAACAACATGAGCATAGAAAAATCAATCTCTGAATTAAAACCACGATACGAGCAATTAGAAGCACTTCAAACAAACCAGTGGAATCATGTTAAGAATCAAGTAAATAGTCTCATAGTTAGTAACCGTGAGCGTGAACAATTTGAACGAATGATGATTCAACGGTTAAATACTTTAGACGCAAATGAAAGCCTAGAAAAACAGACGCTAGTTGACCAAATGATTAGTTTAAATAAAGCATTTACAGAAATGACAAACCGTTTGGAAAAAAGTGAATCTGATAACCGCTCTCTCTCCTTACAACTAAATAAACTAATTGAAAAACAAAATGAAGTAGCTCATGGCTTGCTGCAGCAAGAGGAATTTCAACATGGCGTTTTAGATCGCCTTGATACGCAAGAAGCATTGATCGAAAGAATCTCTCACCAGCTCAACAATATCCGCTCAATTATTTTTGAGCGAGCAAGCTACATTACTACTAAACTTGAGGATAGTTATAAACTAACAACTGACTATATTTATAAACTATTTAATAGTTCTGAGAAGTCCAAAACCTATACAACTTCGGTTAGCAATAAAAAAGAGGAAAAGGAAAAACAAAAACAATCAGACTAACTCGAGGGATTGTTCGAAAATCAATATATCGTATATAGAAAAAGCTTCTCGACATGTCTGCTCCTAGACTTAATCGACAAGCTTTTTTAGTGTTTAGAAATAAACTAATGCGACTTTTTCTTTCTCTTCTAGGTTTTCAATCATTGAATACCAAGCTGCTGGTTTATTCGATAAAACTGTGTAATAACGCTTTAGAAACTTCACGATCAAATCTGATTGAAGCTCGTTTTTTTCTCCGTCCATCGGAAGGAAACAAAGATCAAGACCTGTTACCGCTTCACCATCGTTGTTCCATGATGGATGAATATATTCAAAATCTAGACGTTTATAGCCTAAATGTGCTAATACTTCTCGACGAACAAATGGATCCATTGGTTTAACACCACCAAATTCGTAGTGTTCCACTCGATATGGATCATATATTTCAGCAAACATACCTGATAACTTTTTATTATTTTCAGTTGCTAACGCTTGTAAATCTACTAATCTTTTATGTGCCAAATACGGGCCGATTCCTAAACCAGCTTGGCCAATTATTGTAAAGTCAGTCATAGCAACATTAAAATCATCATAATAACGATACTCTGTTGCGCCTACTACTTTACCTTCATGGACAGCAACAAATACACGAATTCCTGGATCCTCCAAAGGTTCTTTCCAAAGATCAAATTCTAATACTTCTTCTTTTGGAAATACATCTTGCATTAACTGATGCATTTGTTTGAATAATGGGTCATTAATATTGGTAATTCTCCTATATTCCATTTTCTTTCTCTCCCTTTAAATAGAATGTTTAAATGGATTTTTCCATTCCATGAGCGTTCCAAAATTGCATGATTCTTCGTCCTCTAAATAATTAGCTACTACCTTCACAGGAGTACGACCACATCGCAGTAAAAAGCTAATAACTGGATCTTTTAGTTCTCCTTTTACTACAGCGTTTAAGTATTGCTCAGGTGACAAATTTCTCGCCTCTTTATGATAGCCCGGCATCCTGCCACCCCCAAGCAATCTTTCTAAGCCCAAATGAACGACAACATCATACATTGAAAACATTAACCACTTGCCTAAACCTAATTTTCGGTATAAAGGTCTGACGCCAATATCAACAACATAAAGTGTATTCCCATTTGAATTGTGGTTACGAATATAACCGTTGTCAGTAACATCTTCCCATGAATGGTCTGGATGGCTAGGATCAAAATCAACAAGCAAACCAGTCATAGAACCAGCCACTTGACCATTAACTTCAATACAGATTGCTCCTTCAGGAAAAAGAGTTATATGATTTTTAAGCTGTTCTTCATTCCACCATAGTTCTGATGGGAATGGCGGAGGAAAGCTTTCCTGTTGAATACGGATTAAATCGGTAAAATCATTTTCATCATACTGACGGATTACCACTGGGACAGGTTTGTCCTTTTCGAAAACAAAAAATTCCTTTCGATACATGGGCTAAATCCTCTCTTCTATTTATGAATAAGTTAATCCTGATTACCAATCCGGATATAAATCTGTGCGTCGGTCACGCCATGTTGTAACAGAACCCTTTTCACGGACTTTATATAATAAATCTAAATTAAGATCAGCTGTCACAATCATATCCTGATTTAATTCGCCTTCTACAGAAATCCCTTTCGGAGGAAATGGAATGTCATTAGGAGTGATAACTACTGCTTGACCAAAATTTGCACGCATAAAATCAACGGTTGGAAGTGAACCGACCGTACCTGTATTGACAACATATACTTGATTTTCAATTGCTCTTGCATGACATGTATAACGAACTCGATGGAAACCGTGGCGATCATCTGTGCATGATGGACAGAAAATGACATCTGCTCCTTTTGCTTTTGCCATTCGAACGATCTCTGGGAATTCAATGTCATAACAAGTTAACATCGCAACTGTTCCTTTATTTGTCTCGAAAACCTCTAATCCGTCACCAGTGCTCATATTCCACTCATTGACCTCTGTCGGCGTAATATGAAGCTTCGCTTGCTCGCCAATACGCCCATCTGGATAGAACAAATGAGCAACATTATATAAGCGATCACCTTTTTTAATCACATGTGTTCCACCAATAATATGCATATTGTATTGTTTTGCCAACTTTAAAAATAAAGAACGATATTGTTCAGTAAAATTAGGTAAATCTTGAATCGTTAAGGCTTCACCTTTTTCATTGCCAATTGACATAAGCTGAGTTGTGAAAAATTCTGGAAAAATGATAAATTCCGCTTCAAATTCCTCTGCAGTTTTAATATAATGCTCTACTTGATTTTCAAACTCTTCAAAAGAGTTAATTGAGTGAAGATGATATTGAACGGCTGAAACTCTTAATTGCACAAAATCCCCCTCTTCCTATTTATTCTTTCTCTATTAATATTATTATTGAATAAATAGATAGAAGGAGCAAGTATATACTTTTTCATTTCATTGAATACAAAAATTTACTATGTACTATTTACTTAATAGTATTACATTATTTTCTTTGTCCAACGTAATAACAAGATCAGTCATACCAACAAATAATCCATTTTCTACCACACCAGGTATTAAATTAAGCTTTCTTTCTATTATTTCAGATTGAACGTTATTAGGTATACCGCAGTCAAAAATATAGTTTCCATTATCCGTAATAAACGGTATCGTTCCATTTAATCGAATTTCAGGGCATAAACCAATTGCATTAATCTGTTTCATCGTCATTTCCATTCCAAATGGAATTACTTCTACCGGAAGTCGGAACTTACCTAATCTCTCTACCATCTTATTTGGATCGGCAACTACTAAAAATGTCTTAGCTGCCTTCGCAATGATTTTCTCTCTTAAAAGTGCGCCTCCTCCTCCTTTAATTAAATCCAAGTCTGGATTAATTTCATCTGCACCATCTATCGCAATATCAATTTGCTCAATTTCACTAAAACTTGTCAGTTGGATTCCAACTTCTTTAGCAAGCTTTTCTGTCTGCACAGAAGTTGCAATACCCTTTATATTTAGTCCGTCTTTTACGAATTGCCCTAGCTTTTTTATCGTATAAAAAACGGTGGATCCCGTACCTAATCCAACGATCATACCATCTTTTACATACTCTACTGCCTTTTCTCCTACAATTTGTTTATCATTCATTTTGACACCTTCTCTTTAATCGTTTTACTTCTTAAAATAGTATAAGTCATATAAGAGAATTTCATTTTTGTATAAAAAAGAATAACAAATTATAAATAAGAAAAAACTAAAATAAAAAATACTTATATAAGGTGAATAACAGATGGATCTACCCAATTTTGTTCTGAAGTTTTGCGTCGTTTTAATGGTTTTCCCTGTAACTTTGGTTTGTTGTTATTTTGGTTATTTAGATAAAAACTACCAAATTGTGATTTTCGGTTTTGTACTGCTATTATTTTCAGCTTTTGGTAATTACATTATTTATACTAAGGGAAATAAAAGCAGTAACAGCGGTCAATAAGACCCTGTCTTTTTTAACTGCATTAATATTAAAACCGACCAAATTAACAATTCAATCTGGTCGGTTTTTCACAATTATTTTTTCACTTTAAAACCAATTATTAATTGGTGGAATGCTTTGAGGAAATTTAAATAGATTGTATCGATCATATTCTCGTTTCACAACTCTAAGACGATTTAAATTTGCACCATAATATGCTGTTGGCCAGTTTCTAATGAATCGATCAGGCCAATTCACATAGTCACCGGTAGTGTATCTTGATAAAGCATTTCTTAACTCTTCAACCCATCGAATATGACTTCTTTCTTCGTCAGGTGTGTTCCAATTGGAAAGATACTCTTGAGCAATAATGGCATCTCTGTAATAGTACGCCGTTTCATTTGGTCTAATCCGTTTGACTGCTCCCCCAAGAGATTGATGCCAAATGCTAGACGTTTCATTTGATGTATTTTCAAGAAAACTTTTCATGATTAAAATTGCTCTCTGTGGAAAAGTTCTATTAAGAAAAGATCCTGATCTCTTTTTGTAAGCTGGTATATTACCACTTGGCTCGTCAAAGAAGTGAACAGCTTCAATATAAGGAACTTCCCTTATATCTACTTTTATAGGTGAACCGGTTTCTGTTAGTGGTCGGAGCAGTTCTCTTAATTTCGATACCGGACCTACAAACTCACCTTGAGCAATTATTTTATTTACTTCTTTTGATTTAAGTTCAATTTCTGAAGTTAACTTGTTGTCCGTACTAATTGCCCAATTTTGCCACGCGTCAAAAGCAGCTTCAAAATCTTTCCACTCCCATATAATTGAAAAGATTGATACGTTTGAAATTGGATGCACTTTAAATTTTAGTGACGTTACGATGCCAAAATTCCCTCCACCACCGCCACGACAGGCCCAAAATAGATCACTATGTTGTTTCTTATTTGCCTTTATAATTTTAGCTTTTTCCTTGCCATTCGATACAGCTATTTCTACTTCAAGCAAATTATCACATGTAAGTCCATACAATCGTGACAGCATTCCAATGCCCCCACCAAGTGTAAGACCAACAAGACCAACACTACTTTCTGTTCCTGCTGGAATTGTCGTACCGTTTTCCCAAAGAATATTATAAACTTTACCTAAATCAGCGCCGGCTAGTATTTTAGCTGTCATTTTTTTGCAATCAACAGTAACCGTATTCATTTGGCTAACATCTATTACAAGCCCACCATTTACGAGTGAAAAATTTTCATAGCTATGTCTGCCGCTTCTGACTCTAAATGGCATATTATTTTCCTTCACCCAATTCAAAGCATTTAATACATCCCGATTATGCTGACAAAATACGATTATTTTAGGAAATTTTGGATTGTTTAAAGTATTGTTTGTTCTGGCCTGTTCATAATCCGCATCATCTGGTGTAACAATTCGGCCAGTAAGTCTTGTCTTTTCCAAGAAATATAACCCCTTCCATAAATACTGTAAAGAGAATGCTATATTCTATGAAAAAATCTGGGAAAAGACACTTCCCTAAGTGAATGCATTAATATGTGTACTAATTCTACTCATTTTCTCTTTTTTACAATCATTCGAAGTCCATTTTTTGGACGAAGTGTGATAAGCGGTTCTGCCTCAACCTGATGATGATTTGGTGCAAGTTCAATAACATAATTCTGAACGATAGTTGCTAAAACTAAGGTAGCTTCCATCATAGCGAAATGGTTTCCGATACAAACACGCGGCCCACCACCAAAAGGAAAATAAGCATGTTCAGGTACACCTTCTACCTTTCCATTCTTAAACCGCTCTGGAATGAATTCACCTGCATTTGAAAAATACTGTTCAGATCTTTGCAAGATATAAGAACTCATCATGACTGTTTCTCCTTTATGAATTCTGTAATCCCCAATCCTAACATCCTCTATTGCTTTTCTGCTAATAAGCCATGCAGGAGGAAATAGGCGAATACTTTCCAAAATAATTTGCTGGGTATAGATTAAATCTTTCATCGAATGAAAATCTGCTCGTCTGCTTCCAAGAACACGATCTACTTCTTCATATAATAATTTAGCTTTATCAGGATGTTGGGATAAAAGATACAAAGTCCATGATAATGCATTTGCTGTCGTTTCATGACCAGCAAGGAAAATCGTCATTGCTTCATCTCTTAATTGTTGATTAGTCATACCTTGTTTTGACTCTTCGTCCCTTGCTCGCATTAGTAGTCCAAGTAAATCATCCTTAGTATCCGAGTGATTTCTTTTTTCAATGATTTCAAATAGTACCTTATCAATCGCTTTAATAGCCCCGGTTAAGGATTTATTTTTTGGTGTGTTCAACGTAAGCGGCGCTTTTAATACAGATCGAATTCTCTTAGTTGCAAGATCCATAATAATATCGAAGTGCTTGCCTACCCGCTCATGCCCTTGTTTCATATCCATACTAAACATCGTTTTAGCAATAATTGCTAATGTAAGCTCCATCATATCTCTACTTATGAGACGTTCTTCCCCGTCCTTCCAGGGACGAATGAATTCTTCCGTGGTGTTGACCATATCCTCTGCATAAGATTGTATATGCAGCTTTGTAAACGATGGCTGAATTAAACGTCGCTGCCTCATATGTACTTCATCTTCACTTGTTAACAATCCCTCACCAAGCAAAGTTTTCATCTCTTGAAATGGCTTTGATTTATGAAAGGAATTCTGCTTCGTTACTAATACTTCTTTGATTAAATCCGGCTCTAACAGTAAATTTATTTTACGATGTGCAAACCGAAAAGAGACAATCGTATCATAATTTTTAGAAAGATCACTTAAAAAAAGCAGAGGATTTTTCCGAAACTCATTCAAGTGCCCTAAAGGTGAATAAGAACTTAGTCCTTTTACTTCAAGCATAACATTCACTCCATTCAAGATAGATTAGACATAGGATATTCTTATTATATTAAGAGGAGACGAATTCTCATACTTTATATATTTAAATATTCATATAATTAAAATTTTAAATTAAATCAATGTTTTGAAACAAAAAAAGAATGCCTTATAAGACATTCTCTTCAGAAATAATTATATAGTAGTATTTTGATCATTTTAATTTACGATGTAAATTTTTTTCACTAACTCTTTTGTAATGGTTAAAGCCTCATTTTTGCTATTCGCTGGTCCTGTAATCATCCAACCGTTTTCACTTGTCCAACCTTTATTCCCATTTTTGTCTTCTCTAAATTCTTCAATCGTCACTTTACTAAAATCTTTGTTAGCAAAAAGATTCCCGTAACTATCAATAATTGCTTTTCCATTTTTATAGTAAGCATATACCATTGTTCCCGTACCATATTGATCAAAAACTATCTCCAATTTACGATTTTTATTTTGATTGGAATAATTAGCACCGTTTACATCAATTAATCCTTTAAACGTTCTTTTTCCAAATAAAGATTGGTGAAGTCTACCCTTTATTTTTATCGTCACGGAATTTACCTGATCATGACCTGAACCCAATTGATATTCAACACCGTTTATTGATTCATTTACTTTCTTTGGAATAAAATGATAAACACCAAAGCCAATAGTAATTAGAAAGACAAGAACAAAGATTAGGACCTTTTTCAACATAATTACCTCCGAATCAAATCAGAACCGAATGGATATACCATATTTTACCATATTTTTCATGGTAATTAATAAAAAATTTACTGGCAATAAAAAAAACAGAAACAAGCCTATAAAAATCGACTGTTTCTGCTTTTCATCATTATTTCCCTTTATTACGTGTCATTACGTCAAATACAACCGCAAGAACAAGAACTGCTCCTCGAATGATGTATTGGTATGAAATATCAATACCCATTAAGTTCATTCCACTTGTTAATGAAGCCATTACGAATGCACCAATGATTGTACCTGTTACTTTACCTACACCACCTGCAGCAGAAACGCCACCTACATAAGCTGCAGCAATCGCGTCTAACTCAAACATTGTACCTGCCTGGGGAGAAGCTGATGCAAGTCGAGCTGTAAATAATACGCCTGATAATGCCGCAAGCATACTCATTGAACCAAATACGATGTAAGTGATTTTCTTTACGCTAATACCACTTAGCTGTGCAGCTTCAGGGTTCCCACCAACTGCATAGATGTGACGTCCTAATGGAGTTCTAGTTGAAATAAAGTGATAAACTGCTACAACAATAATCATGATGACAGCAGTCCAAGAAATACCTTGATAGCCTGCAAGAATATAGCAAATGTAACCAATGATACCAGAAATAAACAATAATTTTATGATTTGCATTGGCATTGAAAGAACTTCAAAACCATACTTTATGTTTACGCTTCTCTTTTTAAAGTCACTCCAGATAAAAAGAATGATAGAGATTGAACCAATTAATAGTGTTGATATGTGTAAGCCATTCAAATTTCCTAAACTAGGAATATAGCCATTTCCAATCGCCTTAAAGCTTTCGTTAGCAACAATGATCGTTCCAGTTTTAACAAGAGACATTAGTAGTAATCCCTTGAATATTAACATTCCTGCTAGTGAAACTACGAATGATGGAATTCCTAAATTAGCAACAAAGAATCCATTAATTAGACCAATAATAGCGCCAAATACTAGAACTGCAATGATTGAAATCCAGACTGGCAATCCGTGTGTTAGAAATAGAGCAACTACTGCTCCTAGAAAACCTGCAACAAACCCAACTGAAAGGTCAATATGTCGGATGACAATTACTAGTGTCATCCCTACGGCAAGAACTGCTACATAACCGGTCATATTGATTAAATCACTTAAGTTACGAGATGACATAAATAGTCCATCTGTATTTAACGTAAATACTAACATGATTACTGCAAGAGCAATATACATTCCATATTCACGTATGTTTTTCCTTAATAACATGCCTGCTTCTTGAAAAAAGTTCATTTTATTCAACCTCTCTTAAACGGTAGCTAGAGCCATAACGCTCTCTTGCGTTGCTTCTTCTCTTGATAATTCCCCGGTTATTTTACCTTCTGCCATAACATAAATTCGGTCGCTCATACCAAGGACTTCTGGTAGTTCAGAGGAAATCATGATAATGCTCATGCCTTGTTCAACCAGTAGATTCATAAAACTATAGATTTCAAATTTTGCACCTACGTCTATTCCACGTGTTGGTTCATCTAGTATCAGTACATTCGGATTCGTAAATAACCATTTACTCAATGATACTTTTTGCTGATTACCACCACTTAATTTTCCAACGATCGAAGTAATTGATGGGGCCTTAATGTTTAACTTATTTAAATAATTATTTGCAACGACAATTTCTTCATGTTGATTAATCACATTTGTTTTGGATATTTCGAATAAGTTCGTAATTGAAATATTGTTTTTAATATCTTGTTCGAGGATTAGACCATCACCTTTACGATCCTCCGTTACATAAGCTATACCAGCTTTTATCGCATCTTTTGGATGCTTAAAGCGCTTTGTTTCACCTTGTACGAATACGGAACCATCAAGTTTAAAATTTGTAGGATTACCAAAAATACTTTTCGCTAATTCTGTACGGCCAGATCCCATTAAACCAGCAATCCCGATAATTTCTCCTTTTCGAACATTTAAATTAATTTGATGTAAAATCTTACGACCTAATCTTGGATCATACACATTCCAGTCTTTTAATTCTAATGAAACATCACCAAACTTTTGGTTTGGACGCTTCGGATAAATATCGTCAATTTCACGACCTACCATATGTTTGATAATTGTGTTTTCGGTGATTTCTTCCTTATTTAAAGAACAAATTGTTTTTCCGTCGCGAAGTACAGTAACAGTATCTGCAACAGCAATTACTTCTTTAAGTTTATGCGAAATCATAATACAAGAAATTCCTTGATTCTTTAGCTCTTCCATCAAGAAAAGTAGGTTTTCACTATCATCTTCATTTAAAGCAGCCGTAGGCTCATCGAGAATAAGCAATTTAACATCTTTACTAAGTGCTTTTGCTATCTCAACCAGTTGCTGCTTACCAACGCCCAACTCTTTAATTTGTACTTCTGGATTTACATCTAGTTTTACTTTTTTTAGCATTTCGATTGCTTTTACAATCGTTTCATTGAAATCAACCGTCATTCCCTTTTTAATTTCATGTCCGATAAAAATATTTTCGTAAACGGACAGTTCAGGAAAAAGAGATAATTCCTGATAAATGATTCCAATCCCCTTTTTTTCACTATCACTTATTTTTGAAAACTTTTGAACTTCGTCTCCAAAAACAATATCACCTGTATATGTTCCAAATGGATAAATACCACTTAATACTTTCATTAAAGTCGATTTTCCAGCACCATTTTCACCAACTAAGCAATGGATTTCACCTTTTCTAACCTTGAAGTTAACATCGCTTAATGCCTTAACACCTGGAAACTCTTTTGAGATATTTCTCATCTCTAAAATAAATTCACTCATATGATCCGTCTCCCGAATTTGCCATCTACTTGAGTCATTGATTAAATTGAATAATTAACAAAATAGTGACGGATAAACCATCACTATTTTGCAAATTCATTTCTTCTATATAATTACTTCAATCCAGTGAAGTCAGAAGCGCTATAGTATCCAGAATCAACTAAGTCTTTCTTCACTGTGCTTTGATCAACAACAATAATGTCTGTTTGTTTTGTTTTGATATCAGCTTTACCGTTGTTTGTAACGCCTATAGCATCAGGTGTTTCATTTTTTAAGATTGAAGTTGCAGTAGAGATTGCATCTTTAACTAATGTACGGACATCTTTGAAAACAGTCATAGATTGTTTTCCATCAATAATGTACTGAACTGAAGCTTTTTCAGCATCCTGACCAGAAATAACATATGAAGTTACATCTTTGTCTGCTTTAAATGTATCAGCGATTGAACGAGCAGTTCCATCATTTGGAGCAAGAACTAATACATCACCTTTGTCAGCTTTAGAAGCTTTTGTTAAGTTAGATGAAGTTAAGTTTTTAGCTACGTTGAAATCCCAGTTAGTTGTAACTTGACCGATAATTTTCGCTTGCTCATCACGAGTTAAATCAACTTTAGCTTTTAAGCTATTTGCAGCTTGTGAATTTTCAACTTTAAAAGTACCATCAGCAATTTTTGGTTGTAGAACTTTCCAAGCACCTTCAAAGAATAAGAATGCATTGTTATCAGATGCAGCACCAGCGTATAGGTATAAAGGTTGACCTGATTTACCTGAAGCATGGTCTACAAGATATTGTGCTTGCGCAGCACCTACAGCAACACTATCAAATGATACATAGTAATCTACTGCGTCAGTACCTGTAATTAAACGATCGTAAGAAATAACTTTAACACCAGCAGCTTTTGCAGCATCAGCTGAAGCTGCAGCAGCAGCGCCGTCTTGAGGACAAATAATTAAAACTTTGATGCCTTTTGCGATTAAAGAATCAACGTTTGCTTTTTCTTTAGCAGAGTCACCTTGTGAGAATAAAATTTCAACAGAGTAATCTGTGTCTTTTAAAGCGTTTTTAAAACGAGTTTCATCTTGCGTCCAACGTGGCTCATCTTTTGTAGGTAAAACGATACCGATATCCACTTTACCATCTTTACTTTTCTTACCAACAGAAGTGCTTTCACTTGATGTAGATGAAGATCCACATCCAGCTGCAAGAAGAGTCATTACTAAAATTACTGAAATAATTGCAAAAATTCTTGATAACTTTTTCAAAATGTTTCCCCCTTTTTTTCTGGTTACGTTTACATTAATAAGGTTATCACGGTTCCAATTGGAAACGCTTACCCATTTCCTTCACTCTTTTGTCTATTACCTGCACTAATTTACCTCACGAAAGAAAACGGTTACATTCAGAATATTAAAACTAGCATTTTTTTAACTTTGGGACATATTAATGCAGTTAATTTCTTTTTCAAACTAAAAAAGAGTCAAACTGAAAACTTAATAAATGTATAAACAAATTAAAAATTAATTCGTAAATACGATTATTAAGTATGTCGTTAGACCCTTTCATCATTAACTATTCAATTAAAGTAAGTGAACTTTTTAATCCCAAAGCTAGTAAAAAATCGATTATTTCAAATTCTAGCATTCAATAAATCTTCTATATTAAATAGTCATTAAAACTTTCTTCCTATATTCCTTAGGAGACTCATTTGTACATTTTTTAAACACTCGACTAAAATAGTTCGGATCATTATAGCCAACTTGGTAACAAATTTCTTTTAAATTCAATTCTCTATTTTCCATTAATTGTTTTGCTTTTTTAATTCTCAAATTCATTAAATAATCACTGAAAGTCTCACCTGTTTGCTTTTTAAATAATTTACTAAAATAAACAGGATTTAACTTTAAATAGTTAGCCACTTGCTCAAGTGAGATGTCCTCTATGAAGTGATGAGCAATGTATTCCCTAGCTAACACCATCATGTGATTCATTTTAATTTCTTTTTCTCGATCAATTTTTGTAATTAAATTAATGATTTGTTGCTCTACAATCTTCTTCAATTGATTGAGGTCATCTATGTCTGGAATATGGAATTTTTCAACTTCAATCGATGAGTTACGGAGAGATTGAAAAATTTGATTTAATAGTGCATTTAATTCCGTTCTAACTTGTGTAACATGATAATTAGTGAACCTTTCATATAGATGATTGAACTGGTTCATAACTTCTTCCAAATCAGCTTTTCTAAAAGAATCGATTAGAATTTGTTTTTCTTCATCTGAAATACTCAATGAAAAATTAGCTGAGAAAAGTTTAACGCGTGTCAATTCATCACATTCCAAGCCTGCTTGCATTGCCTCATTATATGATTGTCTTAAACCTTCAAATTCTTGCTTTAAAGATCCAATACCTATCACCGTTTTATAACCAGTTTGATTTTCAATATATTCAATGGTTTTTAAAGCCTCTTGATATATTTCAAGATCGTCTTCTCGGTTAGGCTGTACTGGAATAAAAATGACTAATTGGCCATCTACTACAGGGCTAATTAAACAATCTCTTGAAGATTTTATAAAATGCCTAACACATTCATAAATTCTTCTTTGTTCCTTGTCATTTTGAATAATTTCTTTCGGTAATTTGATGACACTGGCATACCCTAACTTAATCTCAAAACCAAGAATGCCAGACAATTGAGTCATGTTTAGTTCTTGTACAGTATTAAACATTAGCATTAATGTGTATTCATTTTCAGTTAGAGGTCGAATTAGTGATAAATTTTCAATAGCCTCTAATTCTTGTGATCTCTTTTTATGATCATCCTCAATTTCATCAATCATTTTTTGTAGTAAAGAAATGATATGATCCTTTTTAGCAGGCTTTAAAATATAATCCTTTACACCTAATGAGATCGCCTCTTGTGCATATGTAAAGTAATCGTATGCAGTAACAATGAATATCTTTGTATCAGGTAGTTTTTGCTTTATAACAGAAACGGCTTCTAGCCCTTGAATACCTGGCATTTTTATATCCATAAAGATAATATGAGGCTGGTATTCTATTGATTTTTCAATAGCAATTCGTCCATTTTCAGCTTGTTCAAATTGAAATTGATTAGGCATTGATCGATTAATCATCAATTCAAGACCCTCACGCTCTAATGGTTCATCATCCACAATTAATAAACGGTACATAATAACCTCCTTCAATTATAAAATTATGATAAGACAGGTAGTTTCAATATAATGGTTGTCCCTTTAGCTATTTCACTTTTAATATCAACAATATCTTCTTCTCCATAATAAATGCGCCAACGTTTAAAGACATTTGTTGTACCTAATCCAGTAGAGCTTTTTTGAGAGATAATCGGCGTAGACGATGTTAAAAGAGCCTCTCTCGTCTCTTCTTTCATACCAGCACCATTGTCATAAATTTCAATGTAAATATACTTTTCACTGTTCTTTATCGTAATCCCTATGACAGCACCTTGCTCCATCCCCTCAATCCCATGTATAAATGCGTTTTCAAGAAGTGGCTGCAATGTTAAGCAAGGAACTTTATGCCCTAAACAAGATTCTTCTATATTTAATTCAAAGCGTACACGATCTCTAAACCTTGCTTTTTGAATTGAAAAATATTCTTCAGCATTTCTTACTTCTTCCAAAAGACTTACAGGCTCGTCTAATTTTCGTAAATTATAGCGCAACAAATTCGAGGTCGATACAGTCAGATCACTCGTTTGTTCAGCTCCTTCAATGTATGCTAACTTAGAAATAACATTTAAAGTGTTGAATAAGAAATGCGGGTTTATCTGACTTTGTAAAGCTTTTAGTTCAAGCTCCTTCACAAGTCGATCCTTCTCTACGATTTCTATATTTTTAGTCATTAGATTACTTAAATTCTTAGACATTTCATTTAGGATTTTACCAAGAATACCGATTTCATTATTCCGATACAATGTAGGTGGATCTACATTAAAATTCCCTTTACCAATTTGCTTCGCCATATAAACTAATCGATTGATTGGAATGACGATGCTTCTTGATAACCAAATTGCAAAAACAATACTAATGATTGTCGTAATAACAAATAATTGCACACCTAATTGGTTCATTGACTGAGTATTGGCAATAATCTTTCGAAAAATAGGCTGATAGTTACTAAGCTCTAAATCAACTAGATTCTGACTATCCTCTCTAATAAATCCTGATATTTTCTCTATATCACGATATTCCTCTGTATAACTTGAAAAATTCTGAGAAACGAGATTATCTGTAATTGATGTTTCTAACTCGATAAAAGAGTCAATCATATGGGTAAAATTTTCTAACACAAGTTGATTATTTTTAGTGGCATTATGTGTTAACAATTCCTTTTTTAATTTTTGCAGATTGCTCTTATGCTGTATAATTGATCGATAGTTTTTTGGCTGAGGATTGATAATGTAACTACTAACCAAACTTAAATTCTCTTGGGTTTCAAAAGAGATTTGTTTATATAAAAATATTTTATTTATCATTAAATTATAACTTTCTTGAACTTTCTTTCCATTTTCAAAAATAAAAAATGAAACTAGATTCAATAAAATAACTAGAATAGGAATAAAAATAAATAACTTTGTCCTAATTTTCAACGTTTCTCCTCCTGATCAACGTTTCTTTCGTCACCACCTCGGTTGGTGTAAAATTTTCTTTCTTGATGGCTTTACCGTGTAACCAATCAATTAATAGGCCGACAGATTGATAGCCCATTTCATATGGCTTCTGAATAACAGTCGCTGTAATCGCATCGTCTTCAACTGCTTGAAGAGTACCTTCAATATTATCAAATCCAAATATCTCAACATGATTTAGCTTTAAATTTTTTGATGCATTCAAGATTCCAATAGCATCTAAAGCACTTGTACCAACCATAACTGAAATATCTTTATTATTACGTAACATACTCTCAGTTTGGAGTTTCGCTTGAATAATTGAAATGTTAGAGGACTCAATATCCTTTACAACTAATTTTGGATGCTCTTTAACAACACTTAAAAAGCCATTTAATCTAGCCTGCTGACTTTCTGATTTTTCACTTCCAATAATTACTCCAATTTTCCCTACACCATTCGTTTCCTCTACAACTACTCTGCCTAATTGCTCTCCTGCGTTAAAATTATTTGTCCCAACATAAGCAATACGCTTACTTTTTGACGCATCTGTATCAATCGTAATAACAGGAATATGCTGTGAAACCGCTTTATTTATTACAGGCGAAAAAGAATTCTCATCTAGACTTTGTACGATAATCCCATCTACCTGAGAAGCAATTGCCTTTTCTAATAACTTAATTTGCTCTTCTGGACTTGTACGTAAAGGACCAATATATTCAACATTTACCCCATATTTTTCTGCAGCAACATCTGCACCTTCTTGTACTTTCCTCCAATAAGGATTATCAAACTCTTGTGAAATAAGAACAAAATGAAGTTTTTTCTCAGGTTCTACTTCTCGATTCTGTAATTTTTGAACTGAATTTTCAATATTTCTAGCATTTATTTCAAAATGAATAAGTACATAAACAAACAATAAAAAAAGTAAACTTAAAATAATCGACCATTTCTTCTCTTCCATGTCGTCCCCCAGTCCTATATTAAAATAGTACATTTTGATTATACAGTTTACAAGACTAATAGACTTTACAATTTTTTCCCATACATTATCGATCGATTGATGAATGGTTTTCACATTAACTATATGTTAATTTGTCACTCCAAGCCACTTCTATTTAGCTTAATCGTTATATTAAGATTTTTTTTAAGAAAACACGCCGATTGACGAAGAGGTGTAGGTTTTGTTCATAAAGCACTGAATTTCGTACATAAAATGTCTGAGGCTGTCCCAAAAGCCCTATTTGATTAAAAAATCATCAAATTAAAAAAGTAAGAATGCTGTTAAATCAACATTCTTACTTTTTGTTTTTCAAATTTCAAGGCTGAAGTCTTCCTTTTGGGACAGCCTCTTTGTTAGAATATTAATGGTTGTTACACTAATATGAGCTACTTTCACTGCTAATTAATCCACTTTCGTTGATAATTAAGCCACTTTAAGTGTTATTTAAGCCACTTTCACAGTTTTTTATGCGGTGTTCACAAATCGTTCGTGTTTTATCAATTTTCAATATCAAAAATAACAAAATGCAAAGAATTTTTGTGAGGTTTTACATGCTTTGTTTATAATCCAGATTATCAAAAGATAGGTGAAATTTACATTCGATCAACATTTAAAATGTGTACCTTTAGATGTGGCTTAATATTCATTTTAGGATAGTCATCTTCCCAATTTAAATTTTTCCAAATTTTTGGGTGAAACGCCTTAATCTTTTCGCCTACTCCAACCAAATCACAATTTGCTTTTTGCATGGTTTGAATGGTTTCTAATGCTTTTTTGTCTAATTGATCCCCTAGTACTTTTTCGATTTTATTCACATATTTTGCATCAAGTTGGTGATATGCTTTACCTAAATCGAATGCGTAAATGTCGATGTTAACATTGATTTTCACCTTTGGTGGTTTTTTTGACTGTGGGATCACACGAATACTTGAAGTGCCTTTTTTTACTGAAAAGCTATAACTACGATAAGCGTTCTTTTCATCGCTAACTTTCTCTAATTTACCACTATATCGTTGTCTTCCTCCTTCATTACCATTTAGTAACATCACCATTCGTAATTGTTCTTTATTGAGTTCTACATCTATATTTTTCCCGTGGCTAAATAATAGCGCTCCATCTAATTTTGTCCCTTTCTCATTTTGTTTCACAACAGGAATCGCAAAGTTTGCTAATTCGTCTTCTTTTGATTGTAAGAATTGCATCATCGTCACGCTAGGAATGATGCTATTCTTATCTAATGCCATATTAAAGGAATAAAAATTTTCAGTGAACTTTCCATTTTGTTTTGGAGCCGTCTTTAAAAATGTTCCTAGGTCCCCCTTGAATACCACAACCGGTGTGTTAATCGACGAATACGGTGCATGTAGTAAAAAATTAAGTTGCGAAATTGGATCGTGTTTCATAAACGATTCACTCATTAAATAAATTCCTGTGCTGATTCCTAAAAAAGGCGCTTGATCGATATATTCTCCTTGACTAATGGCATCAACAACATTGCGTCCTTTTAATTCAACCGTCTCAGAAACTGGTTCACCTGAACCTGGACCCGTACTTTTTAGGTTCGTGATGACATAATCTAATTCGGCTTCACGATTCATTTCATTCCAATCGAGTCCTGCGATGTCGACAAATTGTAATTTTCTTAACGGTAAGCGATCCCAACAACCAGTTAGAAGTGGCAACAACAACAGTAAAATGGCAACTTTTCTCATCCTTTTGCCACCTTTCCACGAAGAATCGAACCAAGCAAAAGAGCTGTTGGTAGCACAACGATCATGATGAAAGAAATAACATTATGAACATCAGTATAACGAATAATTCGTTGTCTATCAGCGCAAAAGCAAGCAATGACAAAAGCAAAAACGGCAATCAACCAAACCAATAATGAATGACGATTGATTTCATTTTTTCGCATACTTGCGACATACCGTGCAGACAAAAATAAGTACAAATAGACGGTTGCCGTTGTGACAGATAACCAAATCGTTATGAAGACGATATCTAAACTTTGCACGACAGGCCATCTGAATTTACGTAAAATGAACACCATTGGTTCTGTAATGGTATCCAATTGTGTTTCGCTAAAATTATAAGTGACGATGATGGTTACCAATACATAAAAGAATGTCGTAATTCCGTTTGCTAAAGACATTGCAAATAATATCTCAATCTTTTTTTTACACTGTACAAATGGAAAAACGTATAGAAGTAATTCGAATCCAGTATACGCCCAAAATGTTGGAATCGAGTCCTTTAAGACCGCTCCGATTCCATGTGTGCCAATCGGTAACAAATGAAGCCAACTCCCTTTACCCATGCCACTTATGATGATAATTACCGCACAAATAACAAACAATGTGAGAACGGATTGTGAGACGGTCGAAATACTTCTTAAAGAAGATGATGCGGTATAGGCTGCCATCAGAAACGAAAAACCGACAAGTACAATCCAAGGTGTTTCATACAGCACCCACCGATGAAGGATATCTGCATAAGAAATCACAACAATGATACAATTCTGTGCGCAAAAAAGGGCAAGCAAAAAGTTTAACACGACACCAATTGGTCTTCCAACAATCTGATAGAGATACTGCTGAAATGTTAATGTAGGATAACGCTTACCAAGTCGATAAATCACTAGTATAACTAATTGCGAGAACGCACCTCCAACCAAAACAGACATCCACGCATCATGACCTGTATGGCGAGATTCGGCGTACGGTATAGACAAGACATGTGCACCAATTTGTGTTGTAATCACAAGGCATATAAGTTGGTTAAGTGAAATCTTTTTCAGATGAATCATCGTCAACTACCCCTTTGGATTATGTAGTCTCGTCAAATCTTTTGCGACACTTTCGATTGAACGTTTTTTTAGACGTTTAATCGGTGCTCGAAATAGGGTATCTTTTATCGCATCTTTGGTAAACCATGCATAAAAATAAGGAATACCAATCGTGTGAATCCGGGCTAAATGTGTTAATAACATAAAGAAGCTAATTTCTAACCCAACCAATCCAAACATAGACGCCATCACTAAGAAGGGATAAGTGATGATTCGTGCGACATTACTCATTTCGTATGAAGGAATAATAAAGGAAGATACACCCGTGAGCGCAGTTACAACGACCATCATATTTGAAATCAGATTCGTTTGAACAACGACTGTACCAATGACAATTCCACCAACTACGCCAATCGTTTGACCAATTGGACTTGGTAATCGAATGGCTGATTCGCGTAAGACTTCGAGCGTAACAAGCATGATTAACGCTTCTAAAATCGGAGGTAAAGCAACCAATTGCATTGAATTTTTAAGTGTCAAGGCAATTTCAAATGGAATAATTCGTGGATCAAATGTTACGAGCGCTACATACAATCCTGGTAATGAAATGGCAAAGATGAAACAAGCAATTCGAAGGAAACGAAACATACTACCTACAATCCAGCCGACTTGATAGTCATCAGGTGTTTGGAAAAAGGACCAAAACGAGACCGGAAGTATAACACATTCCGGTGACCCATCTGTTAAAATGGCAATTTTCCCATCCATTAGATAAGATCGGATTCGGTCAGTACGTTCAGAGATTAGAAATTTTGGGAAAAGAGAAAATTTATCATCCGTTATTAATTCCTCAACAAAACCAGGTGACTCGACATAATCGATATCGATACTTGCGATTTTTTTCTCCAATTCCATTAAGACGACTTCGTTCGCTAATGAATGCAGGTATAAAACGGCCACTTTTGAATTTGAACGACGCCCTATTGCGTAACTCTTTACGATAAGATCTGGTGTTTCCACTAGTTTTCGTAACATGTTTAGATTTGTGTCGAGATTTTCATTTAGTGCTTTATGAGAACCACGTAAAACACGTTCATTTAGTGGAATTGAAACAGTACGATCAGTTGTTTGTTCAGTATCTAATAGATAACAGGTGGTTTCTCCATTTTTTTGAACAACTGTTTTTCCTGCGACCAGTGCTTTTGATACTTCTGATAACCATTCAGTTTCTTGATAATCTAGAATGGTAACCGCTTCACGAATACTCGTGTAATGGTTTTGAAGCAACGGGCGGATGATGTGATCTTGCACTAGGGTCTTATCAATCATTGAATTCAAATAATAGAGACGGTACCATTGTTCACCAACTCGAACATCACTCGTTTTAAAATCGGAGGTATGACATAAAATCTCTCTGATTTTTTTTTCGTTTAAATCAAGAAACGATTCAGTTTTCATGAAGAACCTCCTACTCAAAAGTTATGTTTATTTTTCCAATTCTTTTGTTTTCCTTACTTAGTAATTAATGTTAATTTTGGATAAAAATACCACAACTACTTCGATTAGTATTGGATGTTTAAAAGGAAAAAGAATAATTTCACTAAGTTATATCATTTCAGATCTAATTAATTGGTATACTGTTAGAGAATTAATACAATTTGATATAGGAGTTCAATCTAACCAAAATGAATTTACCGTATGGAGTATCAGGGGGATATTACATGCCTGGAGAAGATCCAGATCCACCCTCAATTGATAAATCAAAATTTTATGCTAAATGTAAAGAAATCGCTTCATTAAAACAGATAAAATATGAGATATTAAGTGATTTAGAAACAGATTATAAAAATTTTTATGCAGTAAAATTTTTCTTTCTACCAAAACCTGTTTATGCAGTAATAAATAGTGCACATCCATTTGTTGCTTTTTGTCTTGCTGATGAATACGGTGAATTTGGAAACTCTTTTCCATTGGAATTTATCGACTTTGAAGAACTGGAAATAGAGTTTACTGGTTATACAATAATGAAAGTAAGTGACTTAAACAAACAATTTTTTCTTGAAGATCATGAGGAATTACGAAATATACGAACAATTAAAAAACAAGTTGAATACTGGAACCCAATCACAATTGGGGATGTAATATTTAATTATTGGGATTAAGAATTAAATATTTTAGTACAAAGATAAATAAAATATGAAAACTCTTATTAAACTAAAGAATTAAAGTCAGATTCCTTTCCAGTTGGAATCTGACTTTATTATTTGAAGCACTATATATTACTGAAACTGGCTAAATAGAATTATATTTATATTTCCGAACGAAAAGTTTTACCTAATTTATTTCCGAGACCGAAATAATGACGGAAATTGTATATGAGTGGACTCCATTTATTTGGATCAACATGATTTTCTTCAATGATGATTTCATTATGAGCGTGTACATGTAAAACCTGTGTCTCAACAATTGCAAAATCAGGTGAATGTTCAGGTATACGGATGTGTTTTACCATTGCCTCAATTTGAATTGGGCATTCCCTAATTCGTGTAGGTTTTACGGTTAGTGACTCTGTAGCGGTTAATTTACTGATATTGTATTTTTCTTTTCCATATGTAAATCCAATATTTTTCTTAGAATCCGGAACGGGATTTTTTCCTGTATAAGGGGCTAAAAATTCAACATTCTCCCATAATAAAGGGCTCGGTATATTGATTACACATTCAGGGTGGCGCTGTAAATTTTCAATAGCTTTCCCGCCAAGTCCAATTCCTAAAATTATGCAATCTCCTAAAGCCCATGATGAAGACATAGGGCTAATGTTAACTGTCCCATCCTCATTCAATGTATTTAGTAAAATCACTGGTGTTCCGTAATATAGAATTTTAGGTTTAATCAACTTAGTATTTGTAGAATGACTCATTTTTTCCTCCTCTTATGTGTTTCTATATGTATTGTAGAATATAAATATTTCAATTATCATCGAAATATGGATTACATAATGGGAGGGGAATGAGAATGAATGCAAATCCTAATGTAGCAGTGGTTGCTACGCTTGTAAGTGAAGCTTCACGTGCAGCAATCTTAACTGTCCTTTTAGATGGTAGATTCCATCCCGCTAGTGAACTAGCATATATGGCTGGAATAAAACCTCAAACGGCTAGTTTCCATTTAGCAAAAATGGTCGATGCAAAATTAGTTAGCGTAGAAAAACAAGGTAGACATCGTTACTACGGTATTTTAAATCAGGAAGTTGCTCAAATAATGGAGACATTATTATCAATAGCTCCTCCAATTAAAATTAAGTCTTTAAAACAAGCTTCAGAAAATACAGCAATACGTTTTGCTAGAACATGTTATGATCATCCTGCTGGTAAGTTTGGGGTACTATTAACTGATTCTTTAATTAATTTGGGAGTTATAAACGAAGAAAAGCAAGGATTTATTGTTACGGAAAAAGGAGAGAAATTCTTTACTGATTTTCAAATTGATCTTGAAAATCTTAAGAAAAAGCGTCGATCATTTTCACACAAATGTTTAGATTGGAGTGAAAGACGTTACCACATTGGTGGCGCATTAGGAAATGCCCTTCTAGAAAGATTTTTAGCATTAAATTGGATTCAACGTATGCCAAAGACAAGAGCTATAAAAATAACTTTGGAAGGGAAAAAAGGATTTAAAGAAATATTTTCTTTTGATATTTAATATAACTACTTAAAAATTAACAGAACCTTTAATGTAAAAAGGCACGGACTTTGAGGGTCAGTGCCTTTCTTCAAAACTAGTTTAACTACGTTCTAAAATAAAATCTACATACCAATCTCTGTCCCTTTTAATACTTTCTTACTCTTCTCACGTAATCCTAGCCATAATAATAGACTCAGTACTAATAATACTCCTTCTAAGGAAACGATATAATAAGGATAATCTCCTAAATAATTTAAAACACTTTTTGTTTCAGGTTTTCCTCCTAAAAACATATAATTCCCATCAGTCTTTTTATTAATAAATATAATAAATGGCATTAGTATATTTAAAAATATAAATACCTTTCCAATTGAAGACAGTGTCGGTCTATACCCTCTTACCCATGTAAAATAGAAAGGTACTAATATAATTAAGCTATGAGTGCTAAAGAAATGTATAAATCTAAAATGAGGAAATCCAAAAAATAAATAGGGTGTTAAAATTGCTTGCATCGCCCCTAAAATACCAGTAAACAGCACAATCTCATACACTAGCTTTTTTCTTGTTAACAACAATATAATCACTAAATATAAGCTTATACTACATAACTGTAATGGTAATGAGTCACTAACCCTCCATATATCATTTTTTACCATCCATATGTTATACAAAACATCGGCACAAACCAAAAATCCAGCAATCACAAACTCTGCTTTTCTTAAATTTAATTCTTTTAATTTATTTCTCACTAAAAAGAGACCTATTATACAGATAACTAATATGCCTATTACGATTAAATGACTTATACCAAACGCCTCAAAACGGATCCCTTTGCTACTCCCACCAAAAAAATTCATAATATCCCCCCTACTTCTGTTTATTTTTTATTCTAATAACTTTCAATCCTATACCAGATATACATTTCATTTCTATATTATTATTTATTTGTTCTCCAATAAATACTTCCTTCCTTTTTTCTTTTAACATTGTTAATCCTGCTCTCGAAAAATGCACCAGTTTTTATGTCACCGCACCGTCTAATTTTGTAAGAGTTCGTATAAAACCAAAACAAAAAGGTTCACTCTCATAGAGGAACCTTCAGTGTGTAGACAAAGTCCAAAAAATTTGATTTTCAGACTNNAGTTACCCAAAACGGTAATGAGCACCGCTTTAGCAGGCGAAGCAACGAAGAAAGCGAGCGTTTGGCGGGCAGTCTGAAGGTTCACTCTCATAGAGGAACCTTCAAAATTATTATCCAGTATTATGTTGGAGATGGAAATCTAGCAGCTTCAAAATGAGTACTAGCTTGGCCATCTGTATTTACTGCAATAAAGCCAGCAGCGCTACTTTGGGCAAAAACCTCAACTTTATCCAAAGCTCTAAGTTTCAGGATCGTTGAAACATTTACAACATTACCAAAGTTTATTGGACCAAAGAAATCGTTATCGATCGCGACGGCAGGTCTTCCATTCACACGAATTTCGATTCGAGCTCTATAACTAACATTATCATTAGGAGAAAAAGAAATCGTTGCAGAAATCAAATAGACGCCATTCTTATTTGGTCTAAATGTTGAAAGTAAAGGATTATATTCGTTTGCTAAATCAAATTGTTTAAGGTGATAATTTACTTTTACAAAAGTGTTTACAGGAACAGTTTGATTTGCATTATTGACAGCTCTAAAGGCTGAAGCGATATTGATATTCTCTTTATTCTCTTCATTTGAATCGTTCATTTTTTGGGGTTTTGGTGGCAAATTTTTTCACTTCACTCTCTTATAAACTTCTATATTATATAGAGACAAGCTTTAAGTGATTGTATGCATGTCCACAAATGAAATTATTTATGTAAAATTCTCGTCAATTCAAAAAGACCTCTACGGAATCTTCCATAGAGATCTTAAAAAACATTTAGTTATCTTTTTGCCCCAGTAAAACGTCTATTTAAAAACTTTGCAAATAGTCTAGCAAATAAATTAAATAGAAGAATCATGACGATTAGAACTGCAGCAGATTTTGTTGCGATCGCTTGTGCATCTGGAACAATACCTTCTGAATTTAGCTTCCAAATATGAACTGTTAAGGTTTCTGCTGGTCTAAAAATATTAAATGGATTCATTGGTGTATCTAATGGAGCAGCATTATTTAAAATAGGCGTTGTTAGCCCAGCTGTATAGATTAATGCCGCTGCCTCACCAAAAATTCTTCCAGCTGCTAAAATGATTCCCGTAATTAATTGTGGAAAAGCAGATGGAATACTAATTTTAGTAATTGTTTGCCATTTTGTAGCACCTAATCCAAGACTACCTTCTTTGCTAGTTTTAGGAACATTTAATAATGCTGTTTCACATACCCGTGTTAAACCTGGTAAATTTAAGATTGAAATCGCAAGTGCACCACCAATTAAAGTGTATCCCCATCCAGTCATTGTTACAAATACTAATAAACCGAATAAACCTACTACAATTGAAGGTAATGAAGCTAATGTTTCAATACATAATCTTAGGAAGTTTAAGAAACGACCTGGTTTTGCATATTCTGCCATATAGATCCCTGCGCCTACACCAATTGGAACTGAAATAATTAATGTTAAAACTAAGATATAAAAGGAGTTAAAAAGTTGTGGCCCGATTCCTCCACCTGCTTGAGTATTGCTAGGCTTTCCGAACAAGAAATTAAAGTCCCAGAATCCCCAACCTTTAAAAAGAATTTCACCTAGTAAAAATAATAATAATAGTACGACTAAACCTGCTATTAGACAAAGAATTCCTGTCCAAACCTTATCCATTTTTCTTGCAATCATGCTTTTGCTCCTCCTTTTCTTCCTATTAAACGAATGATCAGAATAAAGAGGAATGAAATTAGAAGTAAGATCATTGCTAACGTCCATAACGTGTTGTTCCAGGCTGTACCATTTAATGTATTTGCCATATCCATTGTTAAAATCCCTGTTAATGTTGCTGTTGGGTCAAAAATACCATTAGGGAACTTAACTGTATTTCCGATTACCATTTGTACTGCTAATGCTTCACCAAAAGCACGTGCTAGACCTAAAACAATTGCTGTTAATATATTCGTTTTTGCAGCAGGTATAATCGCTAACTTAATCGCCTGCCATCTTGTAGAACCAAGTCCGTATGATGCTTCTAAATATGTTCTCGGAACAGCTCGAACAGCATCAGACGCTATACTTGATATTGTAGGTAAAATCATAACGCTAAGCACAATAATACCAGCAATTAAACTAAAACCTACTCCGCCAAATGTATTTCGAATAAGAGGAACTAATATTGTAACACCTAGAAATCCATAAACGACTGATGGAATACCAACTAGAATTTCTAAAACTGGAATTAATACTTTTTCACCAAACTTAGGTGAAATAAAATTCATGAAAATTGCTAGTGCAATTGCAATTGGCGCAGCAATCATAACAGCACCAACAGACACAAGAATTGATCCAACGATAAAAATTAAAGCGCCATATGTTGGATTAGATGCATTATTTGGACTCCAATTTTTTGAAAATAACATTTCACTTAACGATATATGATTTACTGTAAATGATTGTATTCCTTTACTAACAATAAATCCTATTATTGAAATTGTAATAGCAATCATCAAGAAACCACATAAAGTGACAAGACTTCTTCCAAGGTATTCAATTAGAAAAAAGTTTCTTTTTTTGAAATTCATGATAAACCCCTATCATCCATTAATAAAGTAGTTTAAGAGTTGGTATAAAACCAACTCTCAGTGTATAAACAAAGTCCCAAAAATTTGANNTTTGATTTTCAGACTGATTATTTTTTTATTCTAGTCCTGCCATTTTTGAAGCTGGGATATAGCCCATTTCAACTAATTTATTAGCAAACTCGTCTCCACTAATGAACTCGATATATTCTTTTACAGGAGATTTTGCGTCACCTTTTGTAATCATGTACTCATATGAATAGAATGGGTATGCACCTGCAACGATATTGTCTGTTGAAGATTCTTTTCCGTCAATTTTAACTGTTTTTAATGCATCCTTTTTATCGCCAATTAAATAGGAGTTAGC
>NZ_NULG01000031.1 GCF_002577195.1 Bacillus sp. AFS041924 | reverse complement strand
CTGACCTTATAATACGAACTGATGCAATAGTTGAACAACACGAGCTGCTTATATGCGGCTTTTTTTATTGCAGTAAATGGCAGCTTAGTTCAATAAGAAATCGTATAAACGTTATTAAATCAGGAATAAAATAACCCGATTTTAAATTAAAGGTATGAAAATATATATTGTAGAACTTATCAATTTAAGGAGGTGTAAGGATGAAAAAAATAATTATGGTTTTAGTTCTTATTTCTACTTTCGTTTTTTTATTGGCAGGTTGCAAGCCAGAAGGAAAGGGAAATTTAACAAGAGTGGATGTCTTTATAGAAAATAAAAACGAAATTATCATTGAGGATGAAGATACTGTAACTTTAATTGAAGATTTATCTAAACAAATTAAATGGGAACCAAATAAAGTTCAAAAGATGGCTAGAAAAGAGGATACAAAAGCTGTTTTCTTTTATGAAGTAGAAAAAGGTATGCCTGAACGATTATATGAATATTCAATTTGGTTTAATGAGTCTGGTACAGCAACAATTATTAGCGATGATAAAAAAGAAGGTTATGGTGAGTTAGATAAAAATAACGCTAAAGCCTTAAAAAAATACTTGTTGAACGCAGAGCGTTAGTTGTAAAAGGAATTTGAATATTTTTAGGATAAAATCAATAGGAGGTATTTGTATGAAACTAAAAAAATTCTTTATCTTCTTTATACCAACTTTAATAATGATTGTTAGTAGTAAACTTGCTACAAATTATTACGTTGTTCGTACCCATATTGAACCTTTTTCTAAGAACGCTTCATTATTAACTTTATTGTTTATGTTATTTTTCGGCTTTGGAATGTTCGTGTTCATTTTGGTACTTTTTATTAATCGTAAACTACTGGAAACATAAAAATAAAAAGTAAGGTATGCAACTAACGATGCTTTAGTTGAATTAGAAAAAGCAAAGACCACAATTTTTTGTGGTCTTATTTTTTATTTAAAAATCAACAATTAACTTTAACAAAGCCTAAATTTTAAGGCCTGAGATTTCCCTTTTGGGACAGCCTCAGTTTCCTTGTTAAAATAGGCTCATCTCTAAAATCTATTTTACTCTAGGCTTTCCAGTTGATCGTCGAACAATTAAATGAGGTGTGATTGTAGTTGTTACGGAACTTATTTGTTTATTTTTATTTTCAATCAAATTAATTAGATGCTCCATAGCCAGATTTCCTAGAGATTGACTTAAATGAGTTCCAACTGTTGTTAATTGAATAGATGCATGGGCAGAAAACTCGATATTATCAATTGCACCAATGCTGATATCTTCCGGTATTTTAAAGCCTTTATTAAGTAGGAAATCCAAGCAAATTAATGCAATGGCATCCGTCGCAGCGACAATGGCTGTTGGAAATTCAATACCTGAAAATAACTCCTTACAGGCTTGGACGATGGATTCTACAGTTGTATCGGTCGTTTTTATCCAATCCTCGCGCACTGCTATTTTTTGTCTATTAGCCTCTGTTTTAAACCCTTCTAAACGACCGTGAAAAGTAGATGCTTGTAGCGGTCCACCTATATACGCTAGATTTTTATGTCCTAATTCTATCATATGATTTGTTATTAGCTCGCCAGCTTTTACGTTATCAATCTCAAAATAGTTTGTCCCACGCGAATGCTTCCGATTGAAGGTCACATACGGTTTGCCTTCCAAACTTTCTAAAATTGGAAAAATAGAATCATTCATTAAAATAGAAGACAATATGATTCCATCAACAGGGGCGCTTAATACTTGGTCGTAAAGCATTTTATCGTTATCTATTTTATGGAAAAATACGAGTACGTTATATCCTTTTTTTGCTGCGATTGATACAATCCCTCGAGTAGATTCTTCATAGAATGGATCATGAGTATGTCCTGTGATTAACGCAATCATATTGGTTTTCTTTTTTACGAGATTTCTAGCAATCATATTCGGATGATAGTTTAATTCTTTAATGGCCCTCTCTACTTTCTCTACTGTAGATGGTTTAATATTTTTAGATCCATTTAATACACGAGAAACAGTAGATTGAGAGACACCAGCTAGCCTCGCAACATCGTGTGAAGAAACCAAATAAATCACTCCAAGCTCATAAAATATAAAAATTAAAATAATAGTGAAATAATAAAAAAGCAATGAATACGGCAAACGCATTAATTCTTGTTACTTCCAAAAACGACATAATCTTTGGAATTTTCAAGTGACTATTATTCATTATAGCAAATAAAATTGAATTTGATTAGAATTTTTGAGTAAATTAACGATTTTTTTGCATACGTATTCATAGAAATTAGAAATGTAGATGTAATCATTATGTAGATTAGATTCTTGTTGATAAAAATGTAAAAAATCGAAGGTGTTCTTACCAGAACCAGCATACAATCACAATTAAGCAGAACTAAATATAGATAAGTGTTCTCGATAGAAAACAAATATTTATAAAATGCTAAAAAATAAAAATTGTTTGACAATTATTAAAAATGAGGCTTATTATTAATACGTATTCATAAGTTATGGAGGGAAATATGAAAAAGAATATTTGGATTAACGGACAGTATGTAGAAACAGAAAATTATTCAGAATTACTTTCTCCTTATTCACAAGAAAAAATTGCAGATATTGCAATAGCGAATAAAATACAAACTCAGAATGCAATTCAAGTTGCTTATGATGCTAAAGAAGTAATGGCTAAAATGCCTGCTCACCAACGAGCAGCTATTTTAGAGAAAGTATCACAACTTCTTGAAGAAAATCTAGAAGAAGCTGCAAGAGTAATTGCTCTCGAGTCGGCTAAACCACTTATCTTCGCCAAAGCAGAAGTAATAAGAACGATTGAAACTTACAAATTTGCATCAGAGGAAGCAAAACGAATTCATGGAGAAACAATCCCTTTTGATGCAGCTGTTGGTGGTGTTGGAAAAATAGGCTACACAATTCGAAATCCAATTGGAGTTATTGGTGCAATTACTCCATTTAATTTTCCAATGAATTTAGTTGCACACAAAGTGGGACCAGCTATTGCTTCAGGAAATACCGTGGTATTGAAGCCAGCTTCACAAACACCACTTTCTGCATTTTATATAGCTGATTTGTTTAAAAAAGCTGGTCTACCGGATGGCGCATTAAATGTTGTTACGGGACCAGGAAGAGTTGTAGGTGACGCCATTGTAGAAAGTGATCTAGTTAATATGGTGACTTTTACAGGAAGTTCCTCAGTTGGAATTGCACTTCGAGCAAAGGCAGGGCTTAAGAAAACAACACTTGAACTAGGTTCAAATGCGGCATTAATTATTGATGAAAATATTGATGTAAAAAAAGCTCTTGATCGTTGTTTAATGGGCGCATTTTCAAACCAAGGGCAAGTATGTATTTCGTTACAACGTATGTACGTACACGAAAAAATCTATGATGAGTTTGTTTCGCAGTTTGCACAAGCAGCTAGTAAACTCAAACTAGGTGACCCTCTAGATCCTGAAACCTATGTTTCATCGCTTATTTCGCCGAATGACTTAGACCGTACTTTAAGCTGGATCGAAGAAGCAAAAGCGCAGGGTGCGACTATTGCAGCAGGTGGCAAAACCCAAGGTAATATTCTTGAACCTACAGTTATTTTAGATGTAACACGTAACATGAAAGTATCATGTAACGAAGTTTTTGCTCCAATTGTTTCAATTTGCAAAGTATCTTCTATTGAAGAAGCAATCGATGCTGTGAATGATTCCCGATATGGGCTGCAAGCTGGAATTTACACTAATAGTGTTTTTAATGCACACAAAGCAGCGGATGATCTGCATGTAGGAGGAGTAGTGATTAATGATGTCCCTACGTTCCGTGTTGATCAAATGCCATATGGCGGCGTAAAAGAAAGTGGTACAGGACGTGAAGGATTGAAATATGCAATTGAAGAGATGACCGAAATGAAACTCGTTATTTGGCACAAAGGATAAATTTTAGTCTTCATCTAAAATGATTATTATTTTTAAGTTATCGTTTAGATTAATCGTTTTTTATACGGTACACGTTTTAACTGTTTATAGGTTCTCAAACTGGATTTTGAAATGAGCGTAAAGGTTGTTATACATATTAGCCATGAATAGCTCGTAATTAAACTATTCAGTAATTGAAAAATCAAACATTGTAGAGAAAATCTTATAAAAACGGGGGAATCAAATAATGATTAAGCAACTATCTACAAAAGAATGGCAAGAAAAGCGAGATAAATACGTTGTAAAGGGCGTTAGCAATGGAAATCGAGCAATTGCCGTAAAAGGCAAGGGAGCTACTTTATACGATTTGGAAGGTAAGAAGTTTATTGACTTCGGTGCAGCTATAGGAACCATTAACGTAGGGCATTCACACCCAAAAGTAGTAGCAGCCATACAAGAACAAGCAGAAAAAATCATACATCCTGGCTTCAATGTCGTTATGTATCCGTCATACATTGAAATCTGTGAAAAATTGTGTGAAGCAACGCCAGGAGACTTTGCAAAAAAAGCAATTTTATTAAACAGTGGTGCTGAAGCAGTTGAGAATGCTGTGAAGATCGCAAGAAAATATACAAAGCGCCAAGCAGTTGTCACATTTACTCGTGGATTTCACGGCCGTACTTTAATGACGATGACAATGACGAGCAAAGTAAAGCCATATAAGTTTGGTTTTGGTCCTTTTGCACCAGAAGTATATCAAGCACCATATCCATATATGTACCGTAAGCCAGACGGGATGACTGATGAGCAATACGAAGCAGATGTTATTGCGCAGTTTAATCAATTTTTTGTAGCAACAGTAGCACCAGAGACTGTAGCGTGTATTGTCATGGAGCCAATTCAAGGAGAAGGTGGGTTTGTTATACCGCCAAAATCATTTGTAAAACACGTTCGCGAATTTTGTTCAAAACATGGCATTGTGATGGTGGCAGATGAAATTCAAACCGGATTCGCAAGAACAGGAAAATTATTTGCAATGGAGCATTTCGAAATTGCAGCTGATCTTATGACAGCTTCTAAATCTATCGCAGGTGGTATGCCACTAAGTGCTGTAATTGGTAAGGCTGAAATGATGGATATAGCAGATCCAGGTGAATTAGGTGGAACCTATTGTGGAAATCCACTTGCATGTGAAGCCGCGTTGGCAGTATTAGAAGTCATTGAAGAAGAAAAATTGTGTGAAAAAGCAGAATGGATTGGTGATGTACTTGAGAGCCGTGTGAAAAAATGGCAATTTGAGTACAACTTCATTGGAGAATTCCGTCGTCTAGGGGCAATGTGTGCAGTAGAGATTGTAACGGATCAAAAATCAAAAACACCGAATAAAGATCTTACTACTAAAATTGCAAAAGCAGCAAATGAAGCTGGGCTTCTATTACTTACTGCAGGTCTAGATGGAAATATTATTCGTTTTTTAAGCCCGCTAGTGATAACAGAAAATGAATTAAATGAAGGTCTTGCCATTTTAGAAAACGTATTATCTAATTGTTAAATTTTGTTGAAACTGATCATTCAATGATTTTCATATGTTCAAACTTTTAAAAGTTACGTCCGAATGTGTAGGTTAATAGGAATTGCTCGAGTCTTTTACTGCAAGGTTTTTATAAATACTTTTATATTTACAGAAAAAAGGATAGGGTGAATATGGAGAAACAACACAATGGTTTACAACAAAATCTAAAGCATCGTCATATTCAGATGATTTCAATCGGTGGAATCATAGGGGCAGGTTTATTCGTAGGTAGTGGGAATGTTATTCATAGTGCGGGTCCATCAGCAATTCTTGCCTATTTAATAGCAGGGTTATTAGTTGCACTCCTTATGAGAATGTTAGGAGAAATGGCTGCAGAGAACCCAGTTAGTGGTTCGTTTTCAACGTATGCAAAAGAGTCGATTGGCCCTTGGGCAGGATACACGATTGGTTGGTTGTATTGGTTTTTCTGGTTAATTACAATCGCAATCGAAGCGATTGCGGGTGCAAATATAATGAATTCATGGTTCCCAAGTATTCCATTATGGGGATGGGCTTTAATTCTTACATTTGTACTTACACTCACCAATATTTTATCAGTTAAAACATTTGGAGAATTTGAATATTGGTTTGCCATTACAAAGGTAGTGGCGATCTCAGCGTTTATGTTAATAGGTCTTGCGATTTTATTCAACTTCATCCCTACGATTCAGTCTCCGGGATTATCTAATTTGACACAGCATGGCGGATTTTTCCCAAAAGGTGTAAGTGCAATATTAGGTGGTTTTATGACAGTTATGTTTGCCTTTTTTGGGTCTGAAATTGCAGCGATTGCTGCTGGTGAATCAAAAGATCCTCAAAAATCTGTTGTTACTGCCATTAATACTGTTGTTTGGCGTGTAGCATTGTTCTATATTGGATCAGTTTCTATTTTAGTTTTATTAATGCCATGGAATGATGCAAAATCATTAAGTAGCCCATATGTAACGTTGCTTAGCAATCTAGGAATTCCAGGTGCTGCAACAATCATGAAGGTTGTTGTACTTTTTTCAGTACTTTCTTGTTTGAATTCAGCACTTTATACGAATTCTCGAATGCTTTACTCTTTGGCGCAGCAAGGAAATGCACCGAGAATTTTTACAAAAGTAAACAAAGGTGGTTCTCCGTATTGGGCAGTCTGGGCAAGTTCAGCTTTCGCCTTCCTGGCTGCAATCTTTAACTTTATCTCACCTGATAAACTTTTTTCTTTTCTCCTGAATGCATCAGGTTCAATTGCGCTTCTAGTGTATATTGTTATTGCAGTATCACATGTAATAAAGCGAAGACAAGCTGAGAAAACAGGAAAAGTGTTACGTTTAAAAATGTGGGGTTTCCCAATTGTTACTTACATTACCATTTTGGCAATGGTTGTCATTTATTTTTCGATGTACTTTATGAAGGATCTTCGCTCTCAGTTCTACTTAACATCATTAATTACGGTATTAGTTATTTCTTCATTCTTTATTTTTAAAAATGGAAAGAAAGAAGTAGATCAATCAAAACAACATGCGGGTTAATATATGTGTTGCTAATCACTGTGCGGGGGATTCTCTTTTCCAAACAGCTATCAACTTTTACATTAGTATGAAAGCGCTACTAGATTATACTGTATAAGATATCATCACTTAATTAATCCGTATAGACTTTTTGAATTCGATTTACCTATGATGTTTAACAGAAATAGCTCATTTTCCAAACGGTTTTTCTCGTATTAATTACATTGGAAGATTAAAAAAAGAAGACCAAAACGGTCTTCTTTTTTAATATTAAAGTGCCTTTTTTTATAAAAGTAAGTGCCTTTAATTAGTTCATCATTTGTTTAATTAAATCGCGATTTCGTTGTTTAAATACTTCATTATGAGATGAAACCATTGCTGCGCTACTAGCGTCTGGTTGAGTATATTGTTTAGCTTTATTAACGGCATTAGCGGCATCTTGAAAAGCGCCAGCAATTAATTGCAACTTTCCTTCATGCATTAGAATATCTCCAGCTGCATAAATCCCTTCAATCGAAGTTTCACTCGTTGTATTGCCTTTAATATAGAAGTCTTGAATCATTTCTACTTTTATTTCACTGTTATTTAGTAAAGAAGTATCCTGTTCATAACCATGATTAATGATTACCTCATCAATAGATAAATGAGATACTTCACCATTTTCGTTATTTGTTAGTTCGACTTTTTCAATTACTTCATGATTTTCACAAGCAATTAATTTCGTAATTGATGTATTGAAAAGGCAGTCGACTGAACTATTCATTAATTGAGATACTTGTGCTTCATGACCCTTTAGTGCATCTTTTCGGTAAGTTAAGTAAACTTTCTTAGCAACCGGCTCTAATTCATTAGCCCAATCAATCGCAGAGTTACCACCACCGGAAACGATTACAGTTTTGTCTTTAAAGTGTTTAAGAGATTTTACTGTATAGTTTAAATTTGAAACTTCAAATCTTTCTGCACCATCTATTTTAAGCTTCGTAGGGTTTAATATACCACTACCAACCGCAACAATAATTGTTTTAGAATAATGCTTTTGACCAGAAGCAGTATGTAAAATAAAAATGCCATTATCATCACGAGTGATCGTATCGACTTTTTCGTTTAATACAACTGTAGGATCAAAAGTTAAACCTTGCTGAACGATTTGGCCGATAAATTTTTCACCAGGAATTGGCGGTTGTCCTCCAACATCCCAAATCATCTTCTCAGGATAACAATGAACTTTTCCACCTAATTCAGATTGAAATTCTATTATTTTTGTTTTCATTTCTCTTAAACCACTATAAAAAGCAGAGTATAGTCCAGCAGGACCTCCCCCGATTACCGTTACATCATATAGATCATTTATATTCATTTCTGTCTCACTCCAGAATATTCTGTCATTGATTATCATTCTCAATAAAATATAAACCATTTTTGAGAATTTTTCAATGATTTAACGTAAATTTAATATTGACTTAATTAGTAAATAGAATTATATTTACGTAGTGACATAAAATGATAATAATTATCATTATCATCGGTTGGGTTTGAAATACTGAATGAATGGGGGTCCGTTTATGGTACGGTTATATACTGATGATTTGACCATTGGTTATGGTGATCGTTTGATTGTAAAAGGCCTTAATATAAAAATCCCGGATAAACAGATAACAACAATTATTGGCTCAAACGGATGTGGAAAATCGACCCTTTTGAAGGCGATTACTAGAATCATCTCGCATCAATCCGGAACAATTATTTTAGATGGGGAAAACATCGCTTCAGAGAATACTAAATTACTAGCCAGAAAAATGGCAATCCTTCCTCAAACACCAGAGAGTGCAAGTGGTTTAACAGTAGGTGAACTAGTATCTTATGGTCGATTCCCATATCAAAGTGGTTTTGGCAGATTAACAAAAAAAGATATTGAAGTAATTGACTGGGCACTTGAAGTGACAGGTACAAAGGATTATAAATATCAAGCAGTTGATTCACTTTCAGGAGGTCAGCGTCAAAGAGTTTGGATTGCAATGGCGTTAGCACAAGAAACTGAAATTATTTTCCTAGATGAACCTACTACATATTTAGATTTGGCACATCAGCTTGAAATTTTAGAACTATTACAAAGGCTAAATCAAGAACAAGAACGTACGATTGTAATGGTCTTACATGATTTGAATCAAGCAGCTAGATTTGCTGATTACATCATCGCACTTAAAGATGGAGAAATCGTAAAAGCAGGTTCTTGCGAAGAAGTCATTACACATGACGTTCTAAAAAAAGTTTTCTCAATTGATACAGTGATTGGAAGAGATCCAAGAACAAATAAACCAATGTGCATAACATACAATTTACTTATGGGAGAAGAGAATAATGAAGAAGATACTAATACCATTTCTTTTAATGTTCGTGCTAATTATTAGTGCATGTAGTAATGGAGCGTCAAGTAAAGTCGACTCAAAGAAAGAATCAAAAAAGTCTGGAACTATTACATATCAATCTCAAAATGGTCCAGTTAAAGTTCCAGCAAATCCTAAACGAGTAGTAGTATTATCATCGTTTGCAGGAAATGTAATGTCGTTAGGAGTTAACATTGTTGGCGTGGATTCTTGGTCAAAGGCAAATCCTCGTTGGAGTGAAAAGCTAAAAAATGCTGAAGAAGTATCAGACGAAAATATTGAAAAAATTATTGAATTAAATCCAGATTTAATTATTGGATTAGATAATGTTAAAAACCTTGATAAGTTAAAGAAAATTGCACCTACTGTTGTTTACACATACGGTAAAGTAGATTATTTAACTCAACACATCGAAATTGGTAAATTATTAAATAAAGAAAAGGAAGCCAAAACTTGGGTAGATGATTTCAAAGCACGTGCCGTGAACGCTGGGGAAGAGATTAAAGCAAAAATTGGTCCAGATGCAACAGTTTCTGTAATTGAAAAATTCGACAAACAGCTTTATGTATATGGTAACAATTGGGGTCGCGGAACAGAGATTCTTTTCCAAGAAATGAAATTAAAAATGCCTAAAAAGGTTGAAGAAAATGCATTAAAACCAGGATACTATGCAATCTCATTAGAAGTGCTTCCTGAATTCATGGGTGACTATGTAATCTTCAGTAAATTTGATCAAACAGATACTTCTGTAGAAAAAACAGCTACTTATAAAAACACACCAGCAGTGAAGAACAAGCATGTTTTCGAAGTCAATGGAAGTGAATTCTATTTCAACGATCCAGATACGTTAGATATGCAATTAGATTTCTTTAAAAAGCAATTTTTAGGTAACTAATACAAATAAGAGTAGGGATATTTATTCCTACTCTATTTATGTAGACAAAGTCCAAAAATTTGATTTTCAGGCTGATTGAAAACGATTGTCTTTCGAGGCGCGAAGCTTGGTGAGGAGCGGAGTTACCATAGACGGTAATGAGCACTGCAGACAAGCGAAGCAACGAAGAAAGCGAGCGTTTGGCGGGCAGTCTGAGAGTAGGGATTTATTCCTACTCTTTCAATCTATAAAGAGAAGATGAGAGGCTAATGACACAGAAAAACAAAGGTTCGATTCCGTTCTTTTTTAAACTTTTATTGGGGATTATTATTTTTATTGTTATGTTTGTAATTGCGATTGTTTTCGGAGCAGCGGATACTACTGTTCACGATGTATGGAATGCCATTTTTACAAATATGAACAGTCAACAGATTTCTATTATTAGAGAGTTACGTTTACCTCGAGAGGTGGCAGCTATTTTTGTCGGGGCAGCTCTTGCAGTGGCAGGTGCTATTATGCAAGGGATGACTAGAAATCCACTTGCTGATCCAGGGTTGCTTGGTTTAACCGCAGGAGCAAATGCAGCATTAGCGATAACAATGGCATTCTTACCAAAAGTAAATTATTTTGGAATCATGATTGCCTGTTTTATTGGGGCTGCGGTAGGTTCGTTAATTGTTTTCGGTATTGCTTCCGCGAAAAAAGGGGGCTTTTCTCCTTTCCGTATAGTTTTAGCGGGAGCAGCTGTTACAGGTTTTTTAACAGCTATATCAGAAGGTGTAGGGATTTATTTTAAAATATCTCAAAACATTTCAATGTGGACATCTGGTGGTTTAGTTGGTACTTCTTGGGGGCAAGTAAAAACGATTACACCTTTTATTGTAGTCGGAATACTAGTAACTCTTTTCCTTGCACGTCAATTAACAATCCTTAGTTTAAACGAGGAAGTTGCCGTAGGTTTAGGTCAAAATATCCCAAGAATTAAAGCAATCTTATTTGTTGTCATTGTTTTACTAGCGGGAGCGGCAGTTGCTCTAGTAGGAAATATGGCTTTTCTAGGTTTAATGGTACCTCACATGGTGCGAGGATTTGTAGGAACCGATTATCGATTTATCATTCCGATGTCTGCAATTTTTGGTGCTACTTTCTTACTTTTAGCAGACACACTGGTCGTACAATTAATATACCTTATGAAACACCAGTTGCAGCGATTGTTGCAATGATTGGCCTTCCTTTTTTTCTATTTATCGTACATAAAGGAGGCAAAGAATTCTCATGATACAACCTACTATACTTAGAAAACAAAGATTAATTTTGTTAATTCTTTTTATTCTTATTCTCTTAACATTCTTTATTGGAATGGGAATGGGGGTTTCAGCTATACCATATAGTAGACTACTACCAACATTTTTAGGTGATGGCACATTTAAAGAAGAGTTTGTTATTTTTTCGATTCGATTACCTAGAATGATCATTACTTTAATGGCTGGTATGGCACTTGCGTTATCTGGTGCCATTTTACAAGGGGTTACAAGAAATGATATGGCTGAGCCTGGGATCCTAGGGTTCAATGCTGGCGCGGGTGTGGCTATCACTATATTTTTTTTATACTTTCCAATTGATGCAGGCTCATTTGTTTATTTAATCCCAATTGTAGGATTTTGTGGAGCTATTGTAACAGCGAGCATTATTTACATATTTTCTTATCAGAAAAATTCTGGTCTGCAACCTATAAGACTAGTTTTAGTAGGTATTGGTTTCTCAATGGCCCTTTCAGGTATTATGATTGTTTTAATATCATCTGCTGAGCGTACTAAAGTAGATTTTATTGCAAAATGGTTAGCAGGTAATATATGGGGGACAGATTGGCCATTTATTTGGGCATTCTTACCATGGTTAATTGTATTGATCCCATTTACTTTATACAAAGCTAATACATTAAATCTTCTTAACTTAAATGAACCCGTTGCAATTGGAGTAGGGGTTTCTTTAGAAAAGGAAAGAATCGTTTTAATGTTAGCAGCAGTTGCATTAGCGGCATCTGCCGTTTCTGTAACTGGAGGAATTGCATTTATCGGATTAATGGCACCTCATATTGCTAAAAGCTTAGTTGGTCCAAGAAATCAATTATTTATACCAATTGCAATTCTAATTGGTGGATTATTACTATTAGTTGCCGATACAGTCGGACGAAACTTAGTCGATCCAGAAGGAATACCAGCAGGGATTATAGTAGCCCTTATCGGTGGACCATATTTCGTATATTTAATTCTAAAAAAAGCATAAAGACCAAAAAAAAGCTAAAAAACTTCATTTAAAAAAGACATTGTGAACTGAAATATCGTTCAAACAATGTCTTTTTTAATTAAACCGTTAATTCTTCATTTAAATATTTAACTTGCCCATCTTTTAAAGATTGAATACGAGCAAGAGATTCTACTCGATAACCACGTTCACGTAAAAGCTTGCCACCGTCTTGGAATGATTTTTCAATTACAATTCCAAAACCTAAAGTTTCTGCCTTCGCTTGTTCGATGATTGAAAGTAATCCTAGAGCTGCTTGTCCGTTTGCTAAGAAATCATCAATCACTAAAACTCTGTCGCCTTCTTCTAACCATTTATGAGAAATTGAAATTTCATTTTCTTCTTTTTTAGTAAATGAGTATACTTTGGCTGTATAAACATCTTGCTGCATCGTAATTGATTTTTTCTTACGAGCAAAAACTAGAGGGACATTTAAAGCAAGTGCTGTCATTAAACCAGGTCCAATACCTGAAGATTCGATCGTAACTACTTTTGTTATATTTTCTTCAGAAAATAATCGCGCAAATTCTTCCCCAATTTCTTTCATTAAAACAGGATCCATTTGATGATTTAAGAAAGCATCTACCTTTAATACATCATTTGCTAAAACGATTCCTTCTTGTTCAATTTTTTCAAGTAATAATTCCATAATGATCCCCCTTAATCTAAACAAAAAAACTCAAAACATGTACTTCACTTTATAAAATGAGTGAAGTAACACATTTTGAGTCTTTGATTCGCTCAGGCTGTAAATTCAGCTGTGTTACCACTCATAGTCGGTATTTTTACGGTTAACCGGTAGAAACTTGTGAGCCATATCCTCACGATTATACGAGTGAAATTTATAATTTTAATGAAACTATAACATGTTAATAGATTCTGGTCTAGCAATTAATAGGTGTAAATAATTAGCAGTATGGAATTAAACTCTAATTCAATTTAGAAATAAACTTAGTAAATTCATTTAGTAGATCCTCATCGTAAACAGTGCCACTGAGTTTTTGAATTTTTTTTATCGCAAACTCAGTTGAACATTTCTTTTTATATGAACGGTCATTGGTTAGTGCGTCAAAACTGTCAACAATTCTAACTAATTTAGAATTAAAATCGATTTTGTCACCACATAACCCTTCATAGCCTGTCCCATCAATATTTTCATGATGGTATCGTACAGCATTTAACACTTTACTATTGTCGACGAGATCTTTTAATATGTTATACCCATCAATGGTATGGTTTCTCATAATATTCCATTCAATATCAGTAAGAGGTCCTCGTTTAGTAATAATTGAAGTTGGAATGTTAAGCTTTCCAATATCATGCACATATCCAATAAAATGTAATTCTTTAGATTCATGTAAAGTCAGATCTAAATATCTACTGAACTTATATAACATTTCGCCTACACGCATTCCATGTAAGAAGGTATCATAATCTAATTGCTTTAAAAGATTAATTAAATCATTTGAAACTAAGTTTAGCCTTTCTTTTATCATAAAATCACCTTTAAACGATTAATTAAATAGAAAACATTAACACTTAATTTAATAAGTGGGCGATATGATAAATATCGCGCTGTGATAAAGTGGAACTAATTACAGCAATCGGTACAGTTTTAATATCAAGTTGAAAATCAGCAATAATAAAGTCCAAACGTAATTCGTTAATTGTTTCAGGGAATAATTCTCCGTTTTGGAGTTCTACAAAGTGGATTTTATTTCTAAATTCTTTTGTTAGTTTAGCTGTTATATAATGCTGTACACCGTAACCCTCACTAGTTAATAGTAGAACCCTTTTTTTGACTAGAGATAATTTAATTATGATTGCTTGAATATTTAATGTGACTTTAGCAATTACTTCATTACTGACTTCCGGGTAAGAAAAGTATTTGCACCAATTACGAAATACAATTTTTACATTATTAAATAATTCAGGGTATCGCTTTTTAACATAGTCAGATATTAGACAAGTGCGATTAATTTTACCGTTCATAAAGAGAACTAAGGAAAGGGCTCTAAATTGTTTTTGTAGAGTGAAAATAAACTCATTATGGTCAAGTAAATTTATACCAAGCTTTTTTTCGAGCATTGTAACGAGTTCATGTAACTCAATGTAATGTTTTTCTGATTTCTTATAGAAGAGGTGTATTATTTCGTCTTGGGGTTCTTCTTCGCTAGAAAAATATGGAAATGTAGAAATCATTAGAGAAAGAGCATTTATTTCATTAACTGGAATTAATATTTTATAAATTTTTTCTAGCTGCCCACAAATTTCAGTTGCAAATGAGAAAAACTTTGAATCCTTAATATTGTTACAGGGATTTAAGTCCAATTGAATATCTCGATCGATTCTTTGAAGCATTGTACCAACATAATAAATATATCGGTATGTCGTAGATGGAAATAGATAGAATTTATTTTTTTCAGCTGTTTTAGTTACTATTTCTTTTATTGTAGAAAATGATAGTGAATCATACGGCCATTTATTTGTATGGGAATACAAACCATATAATACATCACAGCATAAAATCCTTTTTTGAAATTCATTGCCTACTATTTCAAGAGGTGCACGTTTTAATTTAAGATTATATGATTTCAATAAAGTATCTACTCGTTCGAGAATTTTATAAACGGTATTATGATGTGTATATAAAATTTTTCCTAAATCACTAATGTATTCAATTTCTTTTATTAGAATAAACATGATTACTTGAAGCGTTCGAGAATTCTTAACAAAGAGTGAACAAACTTGATCAAGTGAGGAATTAATTGGATTATTGATATAAATACCTTTTCCTTTTATCGTGTCAATGTGCCAGTCTTCAGGGAAAGTTGCATTTATTATTTGTATATCAGTTCGGATTGTTTTTTCAGTGCAGTTTAACTCTTTAGCAAGCTCCTCCGTTTTAAACCATTTTTCTTGACCACTTAAAATATCAATTAATTGTAATCTACGTAAACTCGCTTTATCCATCTCATCTCCTACTTTAATCAATAAATAATATTTTTTTACTACATAATTTTTGTGAAATCAATCACATAAAATGTTGTTGAGATAATGCTTTCGAGATAATTTTAAACTTAGATGCTGGATAAGGATATGACTATTTTTACCGTTAAAAACGGTAAAAAATATTCAATAATAAAACAAACTCATTTACATAATAGACTAAATGTGACGAAATTAATTGTTTCGAATTAACCGTTTTTACCTATCAAAACGGTAAAAAATAGCATATGAAACGATAATAAGCAAAGCTATAATTTAATTTATAAGGTGAGCTTACTTTTCATTTGTAATAGTATTAAGCAATTAGTATGAATGTTGCTCTAAATTGATAAATGAGGAGGGAAATGATGAGATTAATCATACTATTTTTTATCCTAGGAAAACTTTTATTAGTTCAATCAATGTTGCATATTCGAATGACCTTATTTGGAATGTTATTTAGTATTTTTATAGTCGTTTTACTCTATTTACTTCCAATTTTTTTAGAATTCAATAAAAGAGAAATACGTATAGGTTATAGTTTTACTTCTTCAGTAGTTGGAGTTATTTTGTTAATTTGCACTGTTTATGAAAGATATGCAGTTTATGAATTTATCACGCTAGATCAACCAAAAGAAATCTCCAACACAATAATCTCTTTTTTTATGATAGGAGATTTACTTTTTATTTTTGATTTTCTATTATTGCCGTATCTATTGCTATTTAAAGTAAACAACATTACACAAATCATAGGATTAAAATTTGGGAAGGAAGCTAGGGGAACTAAGACAGCAAGTAAAAAGAATGTTTTTTCTTATTCTCCGATTAAGAGCATTACACTGAATAAAGATTAAGGCTAAATATGGACATGCATTGAAATTTAAAAATGCCTACAATTCCACTACGAACAAATCTTTAAATAAAACAGATGGAAGTAAAGTTATAATAAATCTATAGAAAAAAGAGTGCACTTGAGATTTCAAACTCTATTGGTGTTTACCGAGCTTTTGGTCGCACATTATCGGACTTACATAAGCATAGTAGATAAATATAAGCTTTACTATAAACATCTTGACCAATCATAGTTAAGTATTTATTTAACAATCTATAAGAAAATTTCAACAGCCTAAAACCTCACTTTCAATGTGAGGTTTTTTTTGTCTCCAAAAACGATCAATAAGTCTGTAAATTAGCGAAGTAATAAATTGGGCAATTGAATCGGTAACAATGCCCAAGTATTCATCATATTTTGTTGTTGAGAGTCTTCGGTTTTGTAGATTCAAATTAGGGAAACGTATTTATTCAAGTACGTTATGTTTGTATTCGTTTTCAAATTTTATGGGAGGTTATTAAAATGTATGATTATCAAAGAGAGCTTCAAAATGATTTTCAAAGAGAGCTACAACAATTAAATGTTGGACAGTTACAATCTAGTCAAGTAGTTCCTTGGGATTATAATCAATATCAAAATTACGATGCTCGTGTTTGCTTTGCATGCTTTTTCCCTATTTTTACTTGTTTTGGCTGTTTCCGTTGTGGAGGTTGCGGAGGTTGCGGAGGCTGTTTCCGTTGTGGAGGCTGCGGTCGCTGTCACCGTTAATTGAAATGTTTTAAAAAACTATTTGTCCATTTAGACAATCAGCCCCTATGTATAGTATGTAGGGGTTTTTAGACTGTCTGCCAAATGCTCGCGTCTGTCTGCGCTGTTCATTAATCGTTATGAAACTCTGCACCTCCTCAGACATCGACCTCGAAAGACTGACGTTTACAATCATTCTGAAATTCAAGTTTTTTGGACTTCGTCTACACGCTAAAAGCCAGTACTAATATCTCTTTGATATGACATAAGGAGTACTTAAAATACATAGGATTATGAAGAAAGTATTTATGTGATTTCAATGTACAACTCACGTATTGAAGGGGTTGAAAAGGATGTCTAAATTGAATCCATCTACACGTCTAAAGATTAATCGAGATACTTTTTTTGTACCTGATTCGAATGGAGGTGTCTATTTTAGAAATAATTTAAGTTCATTTCGAATGGAAGGTGCTTCGGTTTATCAGTGGATTGAAAAGTTACTTCCAATGTTTAATGGTGAACATTCACTGGAGCGTTTAACAAATGGTTTACCGGATCAATACCGAGATAGAGTTTTTGAAATTGCTGAGATTTTATATAGTAATGGATTTGCACGGGATGTAAGTAAGGATCGGCCACACCAAATGACTGAGGATATTCTAAGTAAATATGCAAATCAAATTGAGTTTCTAAATTGTTTTGGGGAATCAGGTGCATTTCGCTTCCAAACTTATCGTCAATCTAAGGTATTGGCAATTGGTTCTGGAACAATTGTCACTTCACTAGTTTCAGCATTACTTGAGTCTGGGTTACCTAAGTTTCATCTTCTAGTAACTAATAAGGCAAATACAGATCAAAATCGGATAAAAGAGATAGTGGACAACGCTCGGAAGATGGATGGTGAAGTTGAAGTATTATTTATGGAAAGAAAGAAGCTTTCCTTACAAGAAATTGTAGCAACCTTTGATTCAGTTTTATACGTATCAGAAGAAGACCATGTATATGAACTTAAAATGCTTAATGAGATTTGTAAAAGAGAGAAAAAACGATTTATCCCTGCAATCTCTTCACATAAATTATGTATGGCTGGCCCACTTGTGACGCCAGATTCTGACGCTTGTTTCGAGTCTGCCTGGAGAAGCATTCACCAAAAGATACTTCGTGAAGAAGAAGTCCTTCAACCATTATCATCAATTACTTCTGCAATGCTAGCGAATATAATGGTATTCGAATTATTTAAGGATATTACACAATCACGCGAAACCGAAAAGAATAATCAGGTTTACATTATTAATCAAGAAACGTTAGAAGGTAGCTGGCATACATTCTCGACTCATCCATTAGTGATTAAAAAAGCAAAAGCCAAACTAGTGGATAATTTTGAGGAAAGGCTAGAGGAAATCGTAACGAAAGGTGATCAAAGTGAGCTATTAACATACTTAGGTCAATTTAATTCACAAGAAACGGGATTATTTCACGTTTGGGATGAGGGTGAATTGAATCAACTTCCTTTAGCCCAATGTCGGATACAAGTAGTAGATCCTCTTACTGAAGGTCCAGTAAAACTATTGTCAAGCATGGTATGCACAGAATTAACTCACGAGGAGGCACGAAGAGAGGCGGGACTTACAGGCGTTGAAATGTACGTATCTCAAATAGCTAGGCAACTGATATTGAATTCAGAGACTGATGTAGTAGAGTGCATAGAGCCTCAGGAATACATTGCAATAGCCACAGGTCAAACCTTTTCGGAGAGTATTTGTAGAGCACTACAAAAATATTTGTCTGAAGAACTTAATAAACGAGCGATAGGTCATCAAAATCATGTTCAGATAGTAAATGAAGTAAAAGTTGAAGATGAACGTGCTCAGTTTTATTTACAAACATTAAATACATTACATGAGTCACCAAAAATCGCATTAGGAAAAGAGGTTTGCGGATTTCCAGTAGTCTGGATTTGTACAGAGCAAGGTTGGTATAGAAGTGTTGGTTTAAATAGAACAAATGCCTTACAGGGTGCACTAAAACAAGCTTTAAAAGAGTTGCAAAATAAAACACCACATCTTGCATCAAAAGCGATTGAAAGTTCGTCAGTTATAGTAGAAGAAAAGCAAATACCGAAAATTCTAATTCCTGAATCAAATCAAAGTGAACATACTGATCTATTAATCTCGTCGATCAATAACTTAAAACAGAATAAAATGCAGATGTTAACATTGGAGTTTATGCTAGAACCGATTAATTTAGATGTGCTTGCAGGAGTTTACGGTGTTTTGTTAAGAGAGGTGAACTCGATTTGAAGCCCAAGGTTACCATTTTTGGAGAGGGATTGTTAACGAAGTACGCATCCGAAATTCTTTTAACCAAGTATGAAATAGTCGGGCAGAAGGATTTGGAGTCGCAAGTACAGGAGGATACTAGTTTAATACTTATTTTGGATGATGCGTGGAACCCAAAAGTATATGAAAAAGCAGATGAAATATTTAGAAAAGGGAATGTACCGTGGCTACGTGCGTGTGTTTCATTTGGGGAAGGTGTAATCGGACCTTTAGTACATCCAGGGCAAAAAGGATGTATAAAGTGTGCTGATTTTCGACGTCTAATGGCAGGTAGAGAGCGCAGAGAAATGCTAGAAATTGACCATCAGTTATTGGATAGTGGTACTTTTTCGAATGATGTATGGGGAACAAGAACAGGACTTTTACAAATGGCTTACTTAATTGCAGCTGAAGTGGATAAATTTATGAACGGTAAAGAAACGCGTCTAGAGGAACGGATTTTTTTATTAAATATGAAAACGTTGAAGAGCTCTAATCACTTTTTTTTACCAAACCCTTTATGCCCGATTTGTGGTCAACTAGAAGATGATACTTCTGATTCCGCTATTATTTCGCTTGAGCCTAGTATGAAAATTTCTCCTACTAGTTATCGAAGTCGTTCAATGGATGAATTAAAAAAAGTGTTAGTTAGTGATTATTTAGGCCAAAAGACAGGCTTTTTAAATGGAAAGGCATATGATTTATCCACTCCATTTGCAGATGTGGTCGTAAATCTACCACTACTTCAAGGGGATGAGGGGACGGCAGGACGAACACTTTCATATGAGTCTAGTGAATTAACTGCTATTTTAGAAGGATTGGAAAGATATTGCGGTCTTACGCCCCGAGGAAAAAGGACGGTAGTGCATGATAGTTATAACAAAGTAAAAGATTACGCAATTGATCCCCAAATAGTTGGTACACACTCAAAAGAGCAGTATACTTTGCCAAATTTCCCATTTAAGCCATTTAATCCTAAACGTAAAATAGATTGGGTTTGGGGCTATTCTTTTATGAAGGAAGAGCCGATTCTTGTACCAGAGTTACTATCATACTATAGCCTAGGTTGTGGACACGGCTTCGTGTATGAAACATCTAATGGATGTGCATTAGGAGGAAGTTTAGAAGAAGCTATATTTTACGGAATTTTAGAAATTGTTGAGCGGGATTCATTCTTAATGACCTGGTATGCAAAGCTTCCACTTCCGAGACTTGATCCAAAATCGGCAAATGATCAAGAGCTGGATTTAATGATTGAGCGTATGCGCTTAGTAGGCGGATATGATCTTCATTTATTCAATTCAACAATGGAGAATGGAATTCCAAGTATTGTTGCAATCGCCAAAAATCGGAAAGAAAATGGGTTAAATCTTATTTGCGCAGCAGGTGCTCATCTTGATCCAGTGCGAGCAGTTAAGAGTGCAGTGCATGAGTTAGCGGGAATGATGCTTACATTGGATAAGAAGTTTGATGAAAATTATGCTCAAAATATGAAAATGCTTTTAGATCATACGCTCGTTAAGCAAATGGATGATCACGGAATGTTATATGGTTTACGCCAAGCAGAGGAGCGCTTGAAGTTTTTATTAGATGACAACCGTCCGTTAAGGACTTTTGAGGAAGAATTTAAATGGAATACAAATCATTTAGATTTGACGAATGATTTAAAGGATATTCTTCAAGTATTTAAACAATTAAACCTTGATGTCATTGTAGTTGACCAAACTACACCAGAAATTAAAAGAAATGGGCTGTTTTGTGTTAAGGTCTTAATTCCTGGCATGTTGCCTATGACATTCGGTCATCATCTAAAACGATTGAATGGTCTTGATCGAGTGTTAAACGTTCCTGTAAAAATGGGGTATACGAAGAAGCCGCTAAAGCCGGAGCAGCTCAATCCATATCCGCATCCGTTCCCATAGGTGGTGTCTAGGAGGTTATTTTCGATGAGTTTACAGACATTTCTACACAATCTTCATTTTGATATCGAGAAGGCAAATCAATCAGATTGGGAAGTAGATTGGGAGGATGCGCCATTAACTTATAAGCTTTATAAAGATCTACCTACTATTCCACTCTCACTTAATGTTCCTTTATCTTTAAAAGAGAATAGAGCAAAAATGAAGCCAAATCTAAATGAAATAGGGTATCTTCTATGGTATGTATATGGATTAACTCAAGTTGCCCAAACAGCGATTTCTTCTGGTTCAAATGGAACGGTTAGTATCATGTCTTCAAACCGAAGATTCGTTCCCTCTGGTGGAGGATTATATCCGAATGAATTATATGTATACCTTAAGTGTGAAAACGTATCTTCAGGGATCTATCATTATGATGTAGCTAGACACTGTTTAGTTTTATTAAGGGAAGGAAATTTTGATTCTTACGTTTCAAGAGCTTTAGGAAATAGATGTGAAATCCCTAAATGCTTTTGTACTGTTTTTATATCAACTATGTTTTGGAAAAATTTCTTTAAGTACAATAATTTTTCTTATCGTCTACAAGGGCTAGACTGTGGTGTACTAATGGGACAGATTTTAGAAATGGCTAAACGTTTTGGATTTAAAGCGGGTGTTTATTATCAATTTCTAGATCAGGCTATTAACCATTTAATCGGCCTTCACGAGCGGGAAGAAAGTGTATATAGTACAATTTTGCTTACTATTGAAAAAAATGCCTTATTTTCTAATGAAAATGTAAAAAGTAAAAATTACAATTCCACCGACTTAAGTAAAGAGCTACCGACCGTTTCTCATCAATATTTAGTAAAATCGAAAAGAATTAAAGACTTTCCAATGCTAATTAAAATGAATAAAGTAGCAATGATGGAAACGACCCAAACATTTAGAAAAGTAGACAAAAATGTAAATGTTATAAATAATCGGCAGCGAATAATGCTACCCAAAGTGGAGCGTATATCTTATGATTTAGCCACTGTTTGTAAGGAACGGTTCTCACCAGAAATGGACTTTATTTTACATCCTATTAGTCAACTAAAACTAGCAACACTACTCCAAGAGGCGACAGCATCCTTTTCATATTTAAATGACTTAGATGAATCGTTCAAAAAAAATAAAAACCGACCACAAATCTATTTATGCTTGTATAAAATTGAAGGAATCAACAATGGTGCCTATTACTACGATGATCAAACGCATTCATTAGAACAAATTAAATTAGGTGATCATCGAGTACAGCTTCAAAATGGTATGAATGCTGCCAACGTTAATTTATTCCAAGTGCCAATCTGTCTACATGTAGTAGGAAATAAAGAGCACATAAAATCTTCCCATAGTTATAGAGGATACCGGATCCAACAAATGGAAGCTGGGATGATGGTTCAGCGATTACTAATAGCCGCATCAGCATTAGGATTAGGTGGCCATCCTCTTTTAGGGTACAATGTAAAACTATGCGACGAGTTATATCAATTAGATGAAATCGGAAAAACAAGTTTAATTCAAATTCCAATTGGATATTATCGAAATCGACCTTGGATCCAAGGGAGTCTGCATAGTTAAAAGATATTTAGCTGTTTTATTGTATATTTCTATTGATCATAGATTGATCGAACTAAAAGAGTGCTCGACTTTTATGTGAATTGAAGAGAAACTAAAGACCCCACATCTTCCTTTACATTTAAAAATGATTGGATAATTGATCAGTTCTTTTGTCAATAATGTGAAAGCAAGGACAGTTTAAACATTCTTAGTGTAGAGAACTCCTTAAAAAGTTTCTCTACACTCTTTTTTTGTCTAATTTATCGATCCATTAAGGTGAAGAATTGTTTTTTCTCATAAAACAAACATATAAGCTGCAAGTGCTTAATTTTTGTAAGATTGATAGATAAAAAAGATTTTTACATTTAATTTGGAAATGGACGAAGTTAATTAAGAGGGAATGATTAACAATGAGCTTAACTAATTTGATTTTATTATTTCAAATCCTACTATTAATAATAATGTTCTCCATTACTGACGGGATTTGTTACTTAGCATATAGGTTCATAACATACCTGAAAAATAATCTGTAATAAGGAAAAATCTACAAATAGTAACATAATCTCGAACTTCACTCGACACTAATTCGACATACAAAAGTCTCAGAATTTAGCTATAATAGTACTTTTGAATTAAAATTATATAGTATACTTAACTTAGTTGTTATTTAAATATAAAATAAAAAACCTTTCGAAAGTAGGTTTTTTATTTTTGAAAATATTTAGCGTAAAAATCCCCAAAGAAGAATTGGGGTAATAAAAAACGTATAAAGTAAAAACTGAAGTATAATAATTGGTGCAATTTCTTTAAAATCCTCAGCCCAAAATTTAGCGACACCAGCAGTTATGGCTAGCTCTATTAAGGGGCTAAAAATAATTAACCATTTCATTTTTCTATTCTCCTATATGTTAGATTCGTTGATGAAAAGCTTATTAGAATATATTTATACCTAAAAAAGACATTAATTTGATAAGTTCACTATTTGTTCAATAGTTATCATAAAGTTATATTAACACAATTTTAAAATTGTTATAAATACTATTTATTAACATTACATATAATTAAAAAAAATGTCAGATTATAAAACTTTTTGTATAATTAAATCGTCTATTGTAAGTAAAACAAATTTAAATTAGTTTCTTGTTAAGTTTTTAAACGTTTTAAGGTTGTTTTTTAGTAGTTTGACTTAGTCAATTCATGACAATACTAGAACAGAATAAATAAATCATGTTTTTAAAATTAGTAGCAAAATTTACGAAAACAACCATTTTGAAAAATATAAAAAATAATAGAGGAGAAAAAACTTTGTCCAGAACAGAAAAAAATCGAAGAAGAAAACCAATTTTAGGGATCGCAATTTCTTTAGTATTAGTAGCAGGTGTCGCAGGAACTCTATACAAGCAATATCGAGAAGAACCAAAAACAATCGTTATTAAGAAAAATGCTAAAGTTAAAACAGACATAGTAAAAAATAATAATGTACTTAATTTTCCAGATTATTATAAAACGACAAAAGAAGATGAATCCGGATTATTAGAAGTATTAAACGTTGAATCAAAATTAGTGTTAGTTAATAAAGACCGAAAGCTACCAGATGGCTATGAACCGGACGATTTGATCTACCCATCGATCTCCTTAAATGGAGCGGTTAAAGAAAAGACGAGAATGAGAAGTGAAGCTGGACATGCATTAGAAACATTATTTGCTAGTGCATCTGCAGATGGTTATACATTAACTGCAATTTCTGGATATCGTTCATACGATCGTCAAGTTTCGTTATACAATAATTATCTTTCTACACGCGGAGAAGAATGGACTAAAGCTTACAGTGCATTCCCAGGAACGAGTGAGCATCAGACTGGACTAGCTATGGATGTTTCATCTCCGTCATTTGGTAATGCTTTAGAAGTAGAATTTGCCAATACAAAAGAAGGAAAATGGTTAGCAGAACATGCACACGAATACGGTTTTATTATTCGTTATCCAGAAGATAAAGTAGATCTTACAAACTATCACTACGAACCATGGCATATTCGATACGTCGGAAAAGAATACGCTACTTACCTATACACAAAACATCTTGCACTTGAAGAAGCAATGCCAGCGAAGAAGTAGCATAAAAAGGCATATCCTTATAAATCTTAGGGATATGCCTTTTATTTTTATTTATTAATTAGTGTATTCGCCAAACTTAGTGCTTTACGTGTTTGTTTGCGGTTAAAATAATAGTTAAACAATTCTTTTTCTGATCGATTTATCAAATAAACAAAGCCCAATTTTTTAAAAAATGGTAATGAATAGTCCGCCAAATATTGATGATATTCTTGTTCTTTTTCTGAAATTAAATAGTCTAATAAGGTGAAGATGCTGATATAGAATTTGTCGTTTTTCTGGAAAGCTATTTCGAAACCTTCTTTAATAAGCTGTAATAATTCATCCTTTGGTAATAATTCTCCATAATATGAACTTCGTATATATCCTTCAAGTGAAAGTAAATAGGGAATAGACTCATGATCCTTTAATTTCATAGATTCAAAATAGTATTTTTTCGCTAAACAATAATTGTTCTTACGATAATATTCAAACGCTAAATTATGAAATACTCTTGCTTTTCGGTCTGAAGATTTACAAATTTCACAGCTTTGGATTAATTTTTCAAATCGTTTAATCGTCTCTGAAAATTCTTCATTATCTTTAATTTGTATCAGCATAATCATTTCGGAGTCAATTACACGAAGATAGGAATTGATACTTTTAAAAAACTGACGGGCCTTATCGGCATAAAAATAAGCCAATACAGGTAATTCACTAGAGTGATAAGCTACTGCTAAATGATAATAATATTCCCCATTTGTATATTCTTCGTTATTAATTTCCTTTAAAACTTTAATGGCAAGTAAAGGTTCGTGGTTTGATAAATGGTATATACCCATCACATGTCTAAACAGATTGATTTCATATGGTGATAATTTATGTTTTATTTTTTTTATTTCATCAATGAACTCGTTTGATTCATCAATTAAATTACGCATTAATAAATACCTGATGCGAAGCAGTTTATATTGATTAATATAATTTGAAATTTGAATTAATTCTTCTTGCTCTAGCTCAAAGTTAATTAAATCCATTTCTTCGAACAATTGCATAATAATTACTTCATGCCAATGATCTAAGCGCTTTTTTATATTTTTTAATTTCATATCTTCTTGTTCGATATTTATTCCCAGTCGTTCCGATAAAAGGGTAATAATTTCAGGTGCATATTCTGTTTGTAATCGTTCAATTTTGCTAATATGTGTCCCAGAACATATTCCTTTACCTAATTGTTCTTGAGTCATTTGATATTTTTCACGATAATATCTAATTATTTTACCCTCATACATACGATTAGTTACTCCTTTTAGTAAAGCTTTATTATATAGTTTGAGTAAATGAAAACTATAATTCCCCCAATTTCAAAATACTAATTCGCTTATAAGTATACTAAATGTTATACGCCTGTAATGTATTATAGAAAAACGTCATTAAATATCAGATATTTTAAGTAATTCTGATAATTTTTACGAAAAGTTTATAGAAAAATACATCTACTCTTGAACATCTTAAAAAAATTCCCTCAATTTACCATGTGCTAGAGCTCAAGTACAATTGGTATTAAAGTATTCGAGTTATTTGTACTTTATTTTACACTATTTACTGACGGAGAGGAAAGTAATTGGATAGGTATATTTAGCCATTTCGAAAGAGTTTATGGTGTTCTATATTCCTAGACTTTGAGACTTTCCTAATGATCTGTAAGCTTAATTAATTTAGTAAAAGGAGTGTTTTTCATGAAGAGTAGAAAGAAAAAAATACTAAATGTCATGGCTACCGGTGTATTAGATACAAGTTTTCTTGCATCTTAATTAATACCCCACCAAAAAACTTATGCTATTTCGATTTCTGCAGACTCAATCTTAAAAGAAATAACTGAAGAACAAAAACAGTCTATTAAGTGATTAACTCCACAAGAAGGCTTTATTATTGATCCTGTTTACTATCATTAAAGGATAAGACCGCGCATGACATCGTTGAACTAGCAGATTCATGAAATATAGCCACTATAAAAACCACAAGGAATTCCTTGTGGTTTTACTCATTTTACTTCCATGATTCAATTGCATTTGTTAGTAATGAAGCAAAAACTTTTGCTCCGCTAGGCTTTAAATGTACACCGTCTGATGAAAAGTATGAATTATGATTTGCGCTAGCGCTATACCAGTCTACAACTCTAGTATTAGGGTATCTACTTGAAACTTCTCTTAAAGTTTTATTTACAAAAGACTCCCAAGGTCTAGGAACTCTTGTGTTTACAAATAAAATTTTTCGATCTTTTCCTATTAATTCAATTAGAGAAGACATTTGTTTTCCAGTGAATGGACCATTTGTACCAAGTTCAATGACAACAACATTACCAAGCGAATTTGTGCTTTTAGCTTGTTGAATAATGCCACTAGCTTCAGTAAATTGTCTACCAATTTTGGCGTTTACAAAAAGAGATGAATATGTTTTTTTCAGTTCAGGAATCGCATTAATAACAATAGAGTCTCCAATGATAAATACGCTATCATTTGAATTAACCGATTTATTCGTAACAGCCGGTTTGTTATCGTTATCTTTATTGTTATCCGAAGTTTGGTTGTTACTTGCATTCGGTTTTTCGTCTTCTTTTGTTTGACCATTATTATTTGTCTGATTTTGCTGGTTTGTATGATTTACAACCGGCTTTTCGTCTTGAGCTGCTGGTTTATCATCTTCATTTTGCTGAATTGGCTTAGTTGCTACTTGATCATGATCAACCACATTAGTTGAAGGAGGCTTTTTAACATTGTTTTCAACTGTTTCGGATGATTGTGTTGATACAGATTGAACAGATTCAACTTGCGAACTTGCTTTTGCTCCTTTAGCGTCAGGAAGAGCAGATAATCCGAAGCTTGCGATACCAGATAATAAAATAAAAGTGCTAATCATAACGATATGTTTATAAAAGAATTCTTTTAAATTAATATTTCCTGCGAGGAAGTTCTTCCATAGAATGCCTAGTTTACCTTTTCTTATCGGGTCTTCAATATAGCGATAGGAAAGTGCTGCCAAAACAAATATCAAGGTAACCTGAAAAATGGCTCTTAAAAGTGAAAATTCGCCTGTGTTAACCTTTGAGGAAAATAAAATAATGACAGGGTACTGCCATAAATAGATTCCATAAGAACGTAATCCGATCCATTTCAAAGGTCTCATTGATAGGAATCTACCAATCTTACTTGTAGGGTGAGCAAGTGCTGCAATTAGCATAGCAGCGGAAATAGATAATAGAAACATTCCCCCACGGTAAAGGAAACTATCATATTGATTTGTTTTACCGACCATAAGTAGAAAAATAAATAATCCTGCGATCCCAACTAGATCGATTAAAACTTTTCCAGATGTTGTAACGTTATTTGTAAGCTTTCGACTAGGCCATACTAGAGCTAATGCTGCTCCTATTAATAATGAAAATGCTCTCGTGTCCGTACCGTAATAAACCCTACTAGGATCACTACCAGGATGGAATAAAATAGCCATTAGTAATGCAGAAACAACTGCACCGATTAATGTGAACAAAAATAGTCGATCTTTATTTTTAATATATTTTAAGCCTAATAGAGTAAGGATTGGCCAAATGATATAAAATTGCTCTTCAACGGCTAACGACCAAAAGTGATTTAATAATGATGGATTTGCAAATGATTCAAAATATGAAAGATGATGAAAAATATACCACCAATTACTGTAATAAAATATTGCTGCTACTGAATCTTGTTTTAAATTTCCGATCATAGATGATTTAAATAAAGAAACAAATGCTATAACGATAAGTAGTAATGTAAACATTCCAGGCAACAGTCTTTTTGCACGACGGAACCAAAAACGTTTTAAGTCAATCCGATTATTAATACTCCACTCCGCAATTAAAAGATCTGTAATTAAATAGCCTGAAAGTACGAAAAATACTGTTACTCCTAGGAAACCTCCAGAAGCCCAAGAAAAATTCAAGTGATATGCGATGACTGATAAAACTGCTAAAGCTCTAAGCCCGTCTAATCCAGCCATATAACGAAACTGTTTAGTTGTATTAGACATAATCATAGCCTCTTTGTCTATACATTTTGTAAACGATTTCTCCTTCAAAAAAATGTTTAGCGCTTGTAAAATCCAATTTCTTAACCGTTTGAACCGTTAAGTTCATTACTAATTACCCCTTCCCCTTATAGCTTTTTATGCCAGACTGTTCTATATCTATTTGGCTTATTGAAAAATGTAGTTTGTTTCGCTCAAAAAGAGAGCCAAATCTCTTATCCTGAGAACGGCCCTATAAATTTTTAAAGTTATCTTATATAATGATGACCAACTAAAATGTTTGAAAGAATGTCAGTTGGAATCGTGAATTCAACCACACCCATGTAACCAGGGGCAATTTCATATTTATCAAAAGAAATAACTAATTTATGATCTTTATTTATATAAAAATTTTGATCTTCTTTCATGCTTGTGAAAGGATCGATTGAGTAATCAAGATTTGCTTCCGGTATCCAGTATACCTTATTTTCATCTTTTTTCATCTGCTCATTCATTTGTTCTTTAATATTTTCACTAATTATTTTTACATATGATTTATCTTTAAAAAGAATTGGTAACGATAATAAAATTTCTTTTTTCTTATCAACCGTATCAAACTTCATAGTGGTTGAAGAAGAAGCAGCAGTATTTACAACATATCTTCCGATGGACAAAATGTCCTCGTTATCTGTTTTAACTTCATAACCACTATCAATTCCTAAGTGTGCACCAGAAGTTTCTTTTTTTACGTATTCGATTTCTTTCGTAAATTGATCATAAAGTTCCTTATTTTCATCTAAGTATTTTTTGTTTAAGCTTTGCTCTAAATCTTTATTTTTTAAATTAGTGACGGCAGGGACTTTTAAATTTGCCTTATAGGTTGGTTCATCTAATGTATATTCAGTAAAAGTTAGTACATTAACAACTTTTCCAAGTATTGGGACATTCGATAATGTTTTTGCAAAAGTCGAGCTAGTATTTATTGATAAAACAAATAATGCAGCGGTAACAAAACCTGTCATTGACTTGAAAGGGAATTTTTTTCGCATGGAACGTTTAATTGCTTTTTTAACAATCATGTCCAGATTATCAGGGATAGGGACATTTTTATAGTCCGATCTTAATTTTTCTAATTTTTTATCCAACTAAATAGCCTCCTAAAAATTCATTTCATTTTAATCCGGAGTATTTCTAAAGCTTTATATAAACGAGTCTTTATTGTATTTGGGCTTTCCTGTAAAATTTCAGCAACTTCTTCAATCTTTAAGTCTTCGAAATACCTTAGGACAATTACAGCCCGATATTTAGTCGGTAAAGATTCTAATGATCTTTCTAAATCAATGTCCGCATAATTATCATCTTGTCCTGGAGAATATAACTCAATTGTCTCCTCATCCATTACCGTTATTTTTTTCTGTTTTCTCAAAAAATCTAATGATGTATTTACTACAATTCTATAAAACCAGCTTTTTAAAGATTGTTCGTTTTTCAACTTATCTTTAGAGGAAATGGCTTTTTGAATAGAATCTTGTAATATATCCACAGCATCTTCTGAGTTTTTAACGTAGCTATATGCCAACCGATAAAAATCAGCTTTATTATTAATAATAAAATCTACAAGTTCCTTTTCTAAGGTTGATTTCCCCTTCATTTTTTAAAGAGCTCCTTTATTAAGATACGTATCTAAGAAGGTATACAATTAAAAGACGTATACCCATTCGAAAAAGTTTTATAAAAAGTAAAAAATATTTAAGTGAATTTTTACTAGCTATTAGCCTTGAAATAAGTGGTAAAAATACTCAAAATAGTAGTATGCCGATGCTGGTATATGGACAGTAAGAAATTAATAAAAAAAGTCTGTTAATATATGTTTTAGACGGTTCCAGCGAAAAATAAAAAAGCAAGGATATAAAACCCTTGCCAATTATTTTTCCTAATCACTATATAACCTCATGTACATTACCCTTTGTTTATTCTTTCCTACTTCTTGTTTTTCAATTAATATTTTGCTATTTAGGTGAGATCCTACAGCAACCTTTAATTAGACGTGCACCCAATTCTTTTATTGACCATAAAGTAATATGGGATAAAGAGGAGGGGAAGGTATGTATTCTTATCAACATCCAAACTATTATTATGATTATTATAGACAGGTGGACCCACAATTAGAAGCAGACATTGAAAAAGCGATAAACTTAAAATATAATGCGATCAATTGCCTTGCACAATTATCACAACAAGCACCAGACAATGCTACAAAAGTAGTTATTAATGAAATTCGTGAAGATGATATTAAACACTATCAAGCTTTTCAACAAATTTATCGAATTTTAACTGGAAAAACACTTGATGCAAAGATTACACAAGTCTGTGGCAAAACCTTTAAACAAGGTATTGAAGGTTCATTTATTGGAGAACAATACGATAGTCGTTTTTATTTGAAAATTGCTGACAGCGCAACGAATCAAACCGTTAAAAATATATTTTACCGAGCAGCTATTGAAGATGGCATTCATGCTAATTGGTTTTTATATTACATGATCAAAAATAAATAAACCATAAACGAAGCATTACTTTAAAGTAGTGCTTTTTCTATGAAAAGAATTTAATTTCAAACCATTTCCAAAATTAGTCACAGACAGATTATTTTAAGGCAAATGAATAATGAGGAATCGAGCAGTCTAAAGGTGAAATTGGATATGAACTTTCACCAGGGCTCCAAGGAAAAGGGATCATGCAAGAAGCAATAACAGCAGTGTTAGATTGGTTTTAAAACACTTGAATTACATATTATAAAAGGATCTGTTCAGACTAAAAAGCCAAAATCTATCCAACTTTTAGAGAGATATAATTTTATTAATAAAGGCTTTGTGAATAGAGAATCGTCCAATGAAGAAGATAGACATTCATACTTTTTAGAATTAACGAGTGAAAGATTTTTCGGAAATTAGAGGATTCAATCTATTTTTAAACAAACGTTTGAATGGAAGAGTGCGCTTAAAGATTACCATTAGTTTAGGAGTGCTCTTTTAAATAGGGAGTGTAAAAAAGTAAAAGTGCAAAACTGCAAATGAAAAACGCATCTAGATACTACCCCCATATGAGCCACTAGGTGTGAATGATTTTGTATATTTAAAATATTCAAAAAAAGGGCGCGTGAGATCGGCCCTTTCTAATTTAAATTAACTATTTTTAAATTTTTAGATTGAAGATATTCAATAATTTGAGGCAATGCATCTAAAGATGGTTTAGTTTCGTGGAGTAGAATGATACTCCCAGATTCAGTATGGTTTTTTACATAATGAATAATTGTGTTTGTATTTCGGTTTTTCCAATCCTCAGTATCTTTATTCCATAAGACCATTTTAAATTGGTGTTTTTGCATTAATTCGATAGTTGCCTGATTTTTTGACCCGTATGGTGGTCTAAAAAGAACTGTGTCTTGTTTTGTAATATTTTTTATTAAATTATTTGTTTGAACGAGATCATTTTCTTGGTTTTTAGACGACCGGTTTCCGAAGTTTCTATGGTACATTGAGTGGCTTCCAACTGAGTAACCATTAGAATATGCGTATTCGACACAATCAGGATATCTTTGAACATTTTCTCCAATATAGAAAAAAGTTCCGCCAACTTTGTATTTTTTTAATACATTTACGATTTTCTTCGAATAGATCGATGGACCATCATCGAAAGTAAGAGCAACGCTACCTTTTGGGATACTATAAGAAACCACATTATTTAACTTTACAGTCGGATAAATTGATTGGACTGGTTTATTTTGGTCTTTTTTAATTGCGTATCTAACATCTGGCTCATTTGATTTCACATTCGGTTTGGAGACGTTTTTAATAGAAGATTTTTTCGGATCTTGTTTTTGTTGAGTTAGTTGTTTTTCTGGTACTTTTACGTTTTGTACCTTTGTGACACTTTCAGCTTTTGCTGGCTTTTTACCGCAGAATAAAGATTCTGATAGACAAGTCTGACTCTTATAACCTATGAAAATAATTGATAGAAGACTAATAGCAGCAACAGTAACCCAACCATACAGTTTATATCGTTTAGAGTTATCTTTCTCTTTTTTAGAACTGGATCTAGTAAGGGACAAATAAGGTAGGTCGATTATTATTCGAAGATCCTTCATATTTTTAATAGAATGAAGCTGAAGATGATACTCTTCAGAACAAGTAAAATAGATTTTCTCACTGTCATCATTAGTTGTTTTAGTTACGAAACTATTAAACTGATTTTTATCCTCATCCCACGAACTACATAATGAAAGACTATACTTACAATTTTTGTCAAACATAATTTTTGATTTCAACTGACTGGCGGTTTCGTTGTCAATTTCCCAATGAAGTTCAATTTCTTGATTAAATAATAGGTTAATATGTAAAAAGGATTTATCGAATTTTTGCTCGATTGATAATAGCTCAATAAGTTTTCCATTGTAAATTGACATAACTTCCTCCTATCTTGTGCTGAAATCACTAATTTACATTTATTCTTATACAGCAGATATTAGAAGACCGAACTAAATTTATTTCTTTTGTCATACATTTTTTCTACTGTTTTACTTGAAAAATAGTAGTCTATAAAGAAAAAAATAAGTAAAGATTTTCTCTACTAAGAACAAGTGTTTTATTATTATTAATAGATGTCGAATATTAAATTATCCTTACATTTTAATTGTAAAGTACTGTAAAGAATTGTCAATTGAAGATTTGAAGTTAGTACAAATGGAGTAATTGGATAATTTTGGAAAGAATAAAAAGAACTATTTTATCTGTTTTTTAACGGAAAGTTTATTTTGGTTATTTATGTAAACTTTATCTATATAAATAAGTACTTTGTTGATTTCCACTCTAGGATGCTCGCTTGAGGCCACTGAAAAACCCTATGATTTTTGAAAAAGTCCGATTTCCAAAAATCTCCATCCCCACTTTAGCTATAAAAATCAAGGTTTTTATGGGAATTTACTTTTTCAATGCTGTTGAAAAAAGACT
>NZ_NULG01000030.1 GCF_002577195.1 Bacillus sp. AFS041924 | reverse complement strand
ATATTTCCAATATTGACAACAACTTTATATTTCAACACTTTGAAGACAAGTTGCATAATAATGCTACTTGTCTTTTAATTTCTGAAGTTCATTCACCGTGACAAACTTATATCCATCTTTTGATAATAAATCTAAAATCCCTTTAATTGTGGCCAATTCGTTACCAGTATCATCATACATCGGATGAATTAAAATAATTGAACCCGGTTTTATATTTTTCTTTACATATTTTAATTTATCCTCAGTATTTGTGTAAAAAGTATCTGGTTCTAAGTTCCACGTAATTGTATCTCGATTATGCTTATGTAAGTAATATGGCAATGCAAATAGTTTTTTTCCATTCGGTGGACGGAAGTCGATCTCACCTTTATAGCCTGCTTTGCGAATTAATTTATCTGTTTTTTCAACTTCACTTTTAACATAAGAAGGTGATTTTAACACCATTCTGTTGTGAGAATAAGTATGGTTTCCAACCTGATATCCTGCATCCACAATTTTTTTAGCTTCTTCGGGATTCTTTTCAATTTCATTTCCAATCAGAAAAAAAGTTGCTTTTGCATTGTATTGTTTTAAGAGAGGTAGAACATCATCGACATTTTTAGTCGGGCCATCATCAAATGTAAGAGCTACTACTTTTTGATTAGTATGTACTTCGTTTGTTAATCCGCCAAAAAACTGGAAAGATCTTGCATTCATTAGCTTATACAATCCAAATAAAATAAGGAACAAAATGACAATACTTACACTTATTTTAAGTAGTCTTTTTTTCATATACTATACCTGTCTTTCTTGTTATTGAAATTAAACACAATTATATCATCAATTGTTACAAAAAGTATAAAAGTAGGAAATTAAAGGGAATTTAAGAGAGTTAGAAGAAATAGAGTATAAAACGTTTTTTGGGGATGAAGTTGAACCAAGACTAATTTTCTTCGTTCCTAAGAGCAAAACAATTTAAACCATTTACTTGCTAAATTATCAGTTTAGTATTAAACTGATAACAAGATCGATCAGAGAGGTGCAAAAATGTTAAATAGTCAAAATGAAGCTTCTACAAGTAAATCAAAAAATTTAGCAGTTTTACTTTGGTTTCGATTAGCTCGTTTTTATCTTAAAAATGTTAGAGAATCAAATTCTCAATTGAAAAAATGGGGACTGACGACTTCTCAATTTGATGTCATTGTTCATGTAGGTAGAAATAAGCGTCTTACTCAGCAAGAATTAGCAGACAAATTAGTTGTTACAAAAGGAAATGTAACGCATTTATTAAAGAAAATGGAAGAGCTACAGTGGATAAAAAGAGAAGTAGAATGGAAGAACAAATACCTCTCTTTAACGGATATAGGTCAAAAAATGTATGAAGAAATCGTTCCTACACAAGAGGAGTTTCAACAAGTTCAATTCAGCAAATTGACTGAAGAAGAACAATTACAATTACTTAACTTATTAAGGAAATTAAATAAATAGAAAAGAATGGAGGAAAGGTTATGGAGAAAATGAAAGGCATCCATCATATTACTGCTATCGTTGGTGATCCCCAAGAAAATATGGATTTTTATGCTGGGATTTTAGGGCTACGTTTTGTGAAAAAAACAATTAATTTTGATGATCCAGGGACGTATCATTTTTATTTTGGAAATGAGGCTGCAAAACCAGGGACGATTATGACGTTTTTTCCCTGGCCAAATGCTTACAGAGGAAAAGTTGGAAGTGGTCAAGTAGGGAAAACAACATTCTTAATTCCAGCAAACTCGATGGCTTTTTGGGAAACGCGTTTGGCCTCTTTTAATATTGATACGAAAAAAGTTAGTCGATTTGGAGAAACATTTCTACAATTTGAAGACTTTCATGGCTTACAGCTTGAATTAGTCGAAAGAGAAGCGGGTCCAGGAAATACTTGGGAATTTAATGGAGTTGCAAAAGATGTAGCGATTAAAGGTTTTGGTGGAGCAGTATTATATTCTGGTGCACCTCATAAAACAGCAGATCTTTTGGAAAACGTTATGGAATTAGAAAGTTTGGGCCAGGATGGAAACTATTTACGCTTTAAAGCTGCTGGTGATATTGGAAATATTATTGATATCGAATTAGCAGCAGTTGGAAGAGGAGCTATGGGGGTAGGAACTGTCCATCATATTGCATGGAGAGCTAGTAATGATGAAGAGCATGTAAAATGGCAGCACAAAATACATGACCATCAATATGGAGTCACTGAAGTAAAAGATCGAAACTACTTTAATGCAATCTATTTTCGTGAAAATGGTGGACTGTTATTTGAAATTGCAACTGATTCACCTGGATTTATGATTGATGAGAAAAAAGACCATTTAGGAGAACAGTTAATGCTTCCAAAATGGCAGGAACCAAATCGTGAAATAATCGAAAATCATCTACAACCAATAATTATAAGAGAAGTGAAAGGAGAATAATGATGAAGCACGTATTTATTAAAGGGAGTAATCCTTCTAAGCCAACATTTTTATTACTACATGGTACGGGTGGTAATGAACATGATCTATTACCTATTGCGGGAATGATCGATGATGAAGCCTCTGTTTTATCTGTTAGAGGAAATGTGAGTGAAAATGGAATGCCACGTTTTTTCAAGAGATTAGCTGAAGGGGTATTTGATATGGAAGATTTAGTTTTCCGTACAAAAGAATTAAAAGAGTTTATTGAATCAGCGTCCAACGAACATGGTTTTGATTCAAATAATGTGATTGCAATCGGTTATTCAAACGGTGCTAACATTGCTGGAAGTTTACTGTTCCATTATGAAAATGTATTTAAAGGTGCAATGTTGCTACATCCAATGGTACCGATTCGTGATCTAGAATTGCCTAATATGAAAGATGTGTCAGTCTTCATTGGAGCAGGAAAAAATGATCCAATCTGTTTACCACAAGAAACAGAAGAATTGGCAGCATTGTTAGACGGTGCTGGTGCAGAAGTCATTACTCACTGGGAAAACATGGGTCATAGCTTAACAAGATCAGAAATTGAAGCAGCAACTGATTGGTACAAAAATAACTTTTAAGGGGTAGCTAATAATGATGAAGTCTTTTTCTCCAGCGGATTTAAGTGATCGTGATAATTATAAGTTCTTAATTGGTGGGATTATCCCAAGACCAATTGCTTTTGTTACAACTGAGTCAAATGAGAATGTTTTAAATGGAGCACCATTTAGTTATTTTAACATTGTAACGTCTAATCCACCTATGATCTCTGTATCAGTTCAACGACAAAATGGAAAACAAAAAGACACAGCAAGAAATGCTATTGGGAAAAAAGAGTTCGTCGTTCATATAGTTGATGAATCAAATGTTGAAGCAATTAATAAAACAGCAGCTGCATTGGCACCAACTGAGAGTGAAGTTGAATTAGCAGGACTAACACCAGTAGAAAGTGTTGTAGTCTCAGTTCCAGGCATAAAAGAGTCAAAGATTCGAATGGAATGTGTTTTAGAGCAAGCAATACCACTAGGAAAAGATAACGAGGCTTGTGACTTGTTAATTGGCAAAGTCGTCCATTTTCATATAGAAGATGAAATATATGAAAATGGACGTATAGATGCGAATGGCCTAAAAGCAGTAAGTCGTTTAGCAGGAAATGATTATGCTAAGGTTGGAGAAATGTTTACGATTGACCGTCCGAAATAATTTAGAGAGGGTAAAGCGAATGTGCTTTACCCTTTCTTTTTGTTTGAATAAATTTTATTTTTTGTACAAGCCATTAAATCCTAAGAAAAAACGTAGTAAAAAATAAAAGAAAAATGAACGAATTGTAGAACCTAATCGTATAACAAATGAAAACCAAATAAATATTGAATGCAATCTTGAAAGGAGGAAGAGATGGCTGAAATAGATGAATTAGAAATTATTAAGCAAGCTCAACAAGGTGATCAAGAAGCATTCGCTAAACTTTTTCAATCCCATTACTCCTTTTTATATAAATACGTATTAAAGATGACGTTAAATCAAGAAATAGCAGAAGATTTAGTTCAGGATACGATGCTGAAAGGTTATGACAATATAAAGAAATACAACGGTCAATCCAAATTTTCAACTTGGCTTATTACGATTGCTACTAGACTTTATTTAGATCAACAAAGAAAGAAAAAGCGTGAATGGTTTTGGCAGAAAAATGAGTCTGAGGAATTATCACGTTCCTTAAATTGGCAGCTAGCTTATAAAGGATTTGAGTGGAGTGATATTATGGAAGGCTTTGAAAAGCTTAAATCAGAAGTGCGAGCGGCTATTTTATTAAAGCATTACTATGGCTATACAAACGAGGAAATTGGAAATATGATGGGAATTCGAGAAGGGACGGTTAAATCAAGAATTCATAATGGGATGAAGGAATTAAGAAAGGAGTTAATGCAAAATGGATAAAGAAGAAATTGTTTCAGCCTTTAAGCAGTTTGATGAATTGACGAGTATTCATGAACCTTCAATTAATACGATTACAGAAAAAATAAAATTACATCAGGAAAAAAAGAAAACCATTTTCCTAAAAGAACTAATCGTATTCATTTGTGTAGCCTGCAGTCTATTTATAGGTACACTCTTGATCGCATTAAAAGCTCCAGTGAGTATTGTAATTATTCAGGGTTTAGGGTTTATTGTACTACCATTTATATTTAAACGAGATAAAAAGAAAATCGAAAGTGAGTGGATTTAAAATGGAATGGACAGTGGAAAATATTATTATCTTAGTTTTAGTCTTTATAATTTTAATAGCTCAAAGTATCACACTTTTTACAAAAGCTAAAAAGAGAAATCGTTCTGCGTGGTTATGGGGGCTTTTAGGAATAATTCAATTTCCTTGGCCTAGTATCTTCTTTTACTTTTTAGTTGTTCGAAAAGATCGTAAAAAACTTAGTTAAGAAAGCGATACAAAAATGAAATTTTATACAAATTGCAAAGGGAACAATGGACTAATTAAATATTTTATGATGGTAAGTTTTGTAATTTGTTTATTTAGTATACTGATTATGTCTGTGATTAAATCAAGTTAATACAGATAAGGTAAAAATACTAGACTAATTGGAACGGTTCAATTAGGTCTAGTATTATTAAATTTATGTTTGACATATTTAGTGTATTACATGTATAGTACACGTATAAGGTGTATTAATCGAGTAATACGCATAGTTATGTAATGAGTGTATGAACCAAGTGGTACACACACAAACTAATTTAATTGGATTAAGAACGAGGAGGTGGATTGATGGAATTTATAGTGAATAACCGTGAACCCGTTTATTTACAGGTCGTTAGGCATTTTAAACAACAGATTGCCAAAAGACTGTTAGAAGCTGGTCAAGAAATACCATCAAGAAGAGAATTAGCTGTTCAATTTAATATAAATCCAAATACTGTACAAAAAGCATATAAGGAAATGGAGGAACAAGGATTGATTACGACTGAACGAAATTTCCCTAGTAAAATTACGACAGATATAAAGGTTTTAAATGGTGTACGAAATGAATTAATTATGGAAGCTGTAAATGAATTCGTCGATTCAATCAAAGTAATTAATGTCCCGGTAGAGGAGTTACTTACAATGGTTAAACAAAACTATGAACAAAAGATACAAGAAGAAAAGAAAGGAGAGGCTTAAATGATTCAAGTAAAGAATGTTTCAAAAAAATTTGGTCGGAAAAATGTATTACGTGATATTTCTTTCACTGCAAATAAGGGAGAAATAACATGTTTAATCGGGATTAATGGTGTTGGTAAGTCTACAACGATGAAGGCAATAATGGGAATTACGCCTATCGACCGCGGAGAAATATTAATAGATGATAAGAAAATGAATCACTCAATGTATGAGAATATCACGTTTATTCCAGATACACTTACAATGCTTCCTAGTTTTACAGTTGGTGAAGCTATGCAGTTTATGAAGGATTTTTATGTGAATTGGAATGAAGAACGTGCAAAAGAATTACTTGGCTTTTTCCGTTTAAAAGAAGATGAAAAATTAGGTGAGCTTTCAAAAGGTAATGCTGCAAAAGCAAATTTACTATTTGGCTTAGGGTTAGATGTGGATTATGTTTTGATGGATGAGCCCTTTTCTGGGATCGATATGTTTAGTAGAGAGCAAATTGCAAAAGTGTTTACGAGTCACTTAATTGAAGATCGAGGCGTAATCATCACAACGCATGAAATTAGTGATATTGAGCACTTAATCGATAAGGTCGTTTTATTAGATAACGGGGAAATTCTTAAAGAGTTTTATACTGAAGAATTACGATTAGAAGAAGGTAAGTCAGTGATGGACGTAATGAGAGAGGTGTATCATTCATGAATCGATATTTAAAACTAGTGAACTTTGAAGTGAATCGATTGTTTAAATTATATATAGGTTTATTAATTATAGTAGCTATTTCACAGTTCGTAAGTTTGTTCGTTGTAAAGTCTGCCTATATGGAACATGCTAATGAAGCAAATTACGCAAGCTCAGTAAAAGCAACCGAAGAGTTTATCGCACAAAGTGGGTTACTAAACTTTAACCAAGTTGTGAATCATGCATTATTTATTGGCCCAATCTTAATATGCATAGCGTTAATGATGTTTTATGTGTTTTTTATTTGGTATAGAGATTATTTCGGAAAAAACACATTTATTTACCGTTTATTTATGTTACCAACTTCAAGAATGACAATTTACTTTGCTAAAGCAACTACGATCTTAATTATGGTTTTAAGTTTACTCGCATTTCAATTAATACTTATACCAATTGAAATAAATGTATTTCAAAGTATAGTCCCAACTGAACTTTTAGGAAAAATGAGTACGGTTGACCTGTTTATGAGTCCTAATATTTTTGTCATGCTATTACCGAATAATCTTGTAGATTTCATTTTTAGATATCTTATTGGAATGGGACTAGTTTTTACGCTTTTCACATTCATTTTATTAGAACGTAGTTATCGTTGGAAAGGCATATTATATGGAGTTTTATATGCGATGGGGATTGCAGTATTATTACTTTCACCAGCGATTATTCAAAACTATATTATTGGAAATGACTTTTCATTCTATCCAAGCGAAGTCATTTACATGGAATTAGGGCTTTTTACGATTATCATTACAGTTTCAATCTTATTTAGTAAATATTTATTAAAAAACAAAGTATCAGTGTAAGGAGGAATTCAAATGAAGCGATATCGTAATTTGGCAATAATAGCTGTTGTAACGACGATTAGTATCGGTACGTTTTTTACTAAAGTAGCTATCTCAGAAAGTAAATTACCTAAATTTTACTTGAAGACTGAAAATGGAGACTCAAAATACGTTAAAGACTTAGTTATTAACGCCGGGTATGGTCAGGATGATGGAAATAGAGGATTAAGTATTACTACAGATGGAAGTGAATATAAAAATAGTAATTCTATTTTTAGTGAACTGAATACAGACTACTATGATCTAAAGAAATTAAATGATCTACAAAAAGAAGAAAGAAACTTCATGCGCGGAAAAAATTCTTCTTCTTCTCAATTTTATATCGATAAAGATTTTGCATGGCATGTTAATGTAAATGGTGGTAGAATCGATGGTTCATATGCAGATAAAAATAATCATTTTAAAATGAATATAGATGGTCTTGATCTTCAAAATAAGGATCGATATACATTTAAACTTGATATTCCTGAAGAAGAAAAATACTCTTATATTTTTGTAGATGATGTGCAATTAATCGGAAAAGAATTAGTTGTTACTACCTCCCAAAATAAAACTAATTTTGATAAGAATACAAATTCAGGCGTATATGACGAACAAAATGAGCATGTGGTGTATAGAATTAATGTAAATCAAAAGAAAATTGTTGATCACACAGTAATCAATAAATCAACTAATGCACAAAAAAATCATACTCACACTGAATTTCAAAATATAATGCAAGCATCAGATCCAACAGTTCCTTCTAAATATTCGATATATAAAAAGGAAATTTTAAAGGACACTGTTCAAGAAAACGGAGAAACAACATCTGATGTAATTAGTAGTGAACTTATTTTATTTAATTTAGAGACTGGTAAAGAAGAGGCGTTAAATTTATCAAATGCACAAAAAGAACAAATAAAGCAGAGTATTGAAATCCTTGATATTGATGAATTGTATTTCTTAACGAATAAGGATAAGGGTATTACGGTTTTAAAGTATAACTTAAGTAGTAAAAAAGTTGATGGCCAGTCAGTATTAACGCAAATGGAAAACCTAGATAACACAAGTTATAAAGTTTTAAATGGAAAACTTTATGCATTAACGTCTAATGAAAATCCGGAAGATATAAATAAAAAATTTATTATTGCTGATTTGACAAGTGGACAAATTGTTTATGAAGGCAAGATTGAAGTAAAGAATGCAAAAGGAAAGACTAATAAACTATTAAAGCAATTACAGGTGTTCGATTTTTCACCAGAATAATGGGGCAGGGATAAGGAATTAAAGGAGAGGAAAAGATTTTTATCTTTTCCTTTTTTCTTTGCATTCTTCTAAGGAATGTACGTTCTAGTTTGTTTACTTGATTTCGTATATGAATATCGATAATATGAAATAATATTAAAATTTAAAGTACGTTTGTTCTGTTTTTGATTGGTTTTTGAAATTTTGTGGTAAAATAAAAGGATAGGTATGTTTTAGAAATGGAGGCGGGGAAGATGGAGCAGAAATTCGAGGTAGTTTCTAATTATTCACCTCAAGGTGACCAGCCAAATGCGATTAAGCAGCTTGTAGATGGGGTCAAAAATGGTAAAAAGCATCAAGTATTACTAGGTGCAACAGGTACGGGAAAAACATTTACCATTTCAAATGTAATTAAGGAAATAGGAAAGCCAACTTTAGTATTTGCACACAATAAAACATTAGCTGGACAATTATATAGTGAATTAAAAGAGTTTTTTCCTAATAATGCAGTCGAGTATTTCGTTAGTTATTATGATTACTTTCAGCCAGAAGCTTATGTACCTCAAACGGATACATACATAGAGAAAGATTCAAGTATTAATGATGAAATCGATAAATTACGTCACTCTGCGACTTCCTCCCTTTTTGAACGTAAGGATGTCATTATCGTAGCGAGTGTTTCTTGTATTTATGGTTTAGGTTCTCCAGAAGAATATCGTGAGTTAGTTTGTTCTCTTCGAATTGGTATGGAAATCAGTAGGGACGAGTTATTACATAAACTAGTAGATATTCAGTATGCGCGCAATGATATAGACTTCTCGCGTGGTACATTCCGCGTTCGCGGAGATGTTGTTGAAATTTTTCCGGCTTCACGTGATGAGCACTGTATTCGTGTCGAGTTTTTTGGTGATGAAATTGAGAGAATTAGAGAAGTTGACGCATTAACAGGTGAGATTTTAGGTGATCGTGAACATGTTGCAATTTTCCCGGCTTCTCACTTCGTTACGCGTGAAGAAAAAATGAAAATTGCTATTAAAAATATTGAACTTGAGCTTGAAGAGCGTTTAAAGGTAATGAGAGAAAACGGTAAATTACTGGAAGCTCAAAGGCTGGAACAACGTACTAGATATGATTTAGAGATGATGAACGAGATGGGATTTTGTTCAGGAATTGAAAATTATTCCCGTCATCTAACTTTAAGACCACCAGGTTCAACGCCATATACATTATTAGACTATTTTCCAGAAGATTTCTTAATGGTCATCGATGAGTCACATGTTACAGTTCCGCAAATTCGGGGAATGTTTAACGGAGACCAAGCTCGAAAGCAAGTATTAGTTGACCATGGATTCCGTTTACCTTCAGCTTTGGATAATCGACCGTTAAAATTTGCTGAGTTTGAAGAAAAAGTTCAGCAAACAATTTATGTAACTGCTACACCTGGACCGTATGAGCTAGAATTATGCCCAGAAAAGGTAGAGCAAATTATTCGTCCAACAGGTCTATTAGATCCAACAATTGATGTACGACCGATTGAAGGCCAAATTGATGATCTTATTGATGAAGTTCGAAATCGTATCGCTAAAAATGAAAGAATATTAATTACTACTCTTACAAAGAAAATGTCTGAAGACTTAACAGATTATCTAAAAGAAATTGGAATTAAAGTTAACTACTTACATTCTGAAATTAAAACGCTTGAACGAATTGAAATTATACGTGATCTACGATTAGGGAAATATGATGTATTGATTGGGATTAACCTTTTACGTGAAGGGATTGATATTCCCGAGGTTTCTTTAGTCGTTATTTTAGATGCAGATAAAGAGGGATTCTTACGTTCTGAACGATCATTGATTCAAACAATTGGTCGAGCTGCGAGGAATTCGAATGGTCATGTTATTATGTATGCTGATAAAATGACGAACTCGATGGGAATTGCTATTAATGAAACAAAGCGCCGTCGTGAAATTCAAGAAGAATATAACAAAAAACATGGCATAACGCCTAAAACAATTATTAAACAAGTACGTGATGTGATTCGAGCTACTTCAGTTGCTGAGGAAGATGAAGTTTATGAAAATGGCATTAGTGCTAAGTATAAGAAAATGAACAAAAAAGAACGTCATTTATTTATTCAATCAATTGAAATGGAAATGAAAGACGCAGCGAAGGCGCTTGATTTTGAACGAGCAACAGAACTTCGTGACTTAATATTAGAATTGAAGTCTGAGAGGTGAAGAACTTGAAAAGTATGAATGAAATAATTATAAAAGGGGCTAGAGCGCATAACTTAAAAAATATTGATGTGACAATCCCGCGTAATCAGTTAGTTGTTGTAACTGGTTTATCGGGATCAGGTAAGTCCTCTCTAGCATTTGATACGATTTATGCAGAAGGTCAGCGCAGATATGTAGAATCATTATCAGCATATGCTCGTCAATTTTTAGGTCAAATGGATAAGCCCGATGTTGATTCAATTGAAGGACTATCACCTGCAATCTCAATTGACCAGAAAACGACTAGTCGAAATCCTCGTTCGACAGTTGGTACGGTAACAGAGATTTACGACTATTTACGACTTTTATATGCTCGAATTGGTACTCCTATTTGCCCAAATCATGGCATCGAAATTACTTCTCAAACAGTTGAACAAATGGTAGATCGTGTGATGGAGTATCCTGAAAGAACAAAAATTCAAGTACTTGCGCCAGTTATCTCTGGTCGTAAAGGTACTCATGTAAAAGTGTTTGAAGAGATTAAAAAGCAAGGATTCGTACGTGTTCGAGTTGATGATGAGCTATACGATGTGTCTGATGAGATTGAATTAGAGAAAAATAAGAAGCATTCGATTGAAGTTGTGATTGACCGTATTGTCGTAAAAGAAGGTGTAGCTTCTCGACTAGCTGATTCTCTTGAGACTGCATTAAAGCTAGGAGAAGGTCGAGTAATTATTGATGTAATGGGTGAAGAAGAGCTACTTTTTAGTGAACATCATGCATGTCCAATTTGTGGTTTCTCAATTGGAGAATTAGAACCACGAATGTTTTCGTTTAATAGCCCATTCGGTGCTTGTCATTCATGTGATGGTTTAGGGACTAAGTTAGAAGTCGATTTAAGTTTAGTCATTCCAAATGAAGAATTAACTCTTAAAGAGAATGCGATAGCACCGTGGGAATCCATTAGTTCAATGTATTATCCACAGTTGCTTGAAAGTGTATGTAATCATTACGGGATTAATATGGATATTCCATTTAAAGACATCCCAAATGATCAAAGAGATAAAATTCTTTATGGCAGTAATGGAGAACAAATTTATTTTAAATATGATAATGAACAAGGTCATGTGCGTGAAGCGATGATTCAATTTGAAGGTGTTATTTCAAATGTTGAAAGACGTTATAAGGAAACATCTTCAGATTTTATTCGTGAGCAAATGGAAAAATACATGGCACAACAAAATTGTCCAACTTGTAAAGGTCATCGTTTAAGACAAGAGGCACTTGCAGTCTTTATCGGTGGTTTACATGTCGGTGAAGTAACTAGAATGTCAGTTAAGGAAGCGTTCGACTTCTTTGGCACACTTGGATTAACTCCAAAGCAGGAAAAAATAGCAAATCTAATTCTTCGAGAAATTAGAGAGCGTATTGGCTTTTTAGTTAATGTAGGTTTAGACTATTTAACACTGAACCGAGCGGCTGGTACTTTATCGGGTGGAGAAGCTCAACGAATTCGTTTGGCGACTCAAATTGGTTCAAGATTGACCGGCGTATTATATATTTTGGATGAACCATCAATCGGATTACACCAACGTGATAATGATCGATTAATTTCGACATTATTAAATATGAGAGATATCGGGAATACGTTAATTGTTGTTGAACATGATGAAGATACAATGCTAGCAGCTGATTATTTAATTGATATCGGTCCAGGAGCAGGTATTCACGGTGGTCAGGTTATTTCACAAGGAACGCCAAATGAAGTAATGAATGATAAAAATTCATTAACGGGTAAATACTTATCCGGAGAGAAGTTTATTCCAGTTCCGCTAGAACGTAGAAAAGGTGACGGACGTCAAATAAAGATTGTTGGAGCAAAAGAAAACAATTTAAAAAATGTCTCGACTTCTTTCCCATTAGGAACGTTCGTTGCAGTAACGGGTGTATCAGGCTCAGGAAAAAGTACATTAATTAATGAAATTTTATATAAATCATTAGCTCAAAAATTAAATGGTTCGAAAGTTCGTCCAGGGGAGCATAAAGAAATTAAAGGGATTGAAGAGTTAGAGAAGGTTATAGATATTGATCAATCGCCAATCGGTCGTACGCCTCGTTCAAACCCTGCCACTTATACTGGTGTATTTGATGATATTCGAGACGTTTATGCTGCTACAAATGAATCAAAGGTACGTGGTTATAAGAAAGGCCGTTTTAGCTTCAACGTTAAAGGCGGTAGATGTGAAGCTTGTCGTGGCGATGGGATTATTAAAATAGAAATGCATTTCTTACCTGATGTATATGTACCATGTGAAGTGTGTCATGGTAAACGATATAATAGAGAAACGTTAGAAGTTAAATATAAGGATAAATCGATCTCAGAAGTTTTAAATATGACTGTAGAAGATGCAGTTTCATTCTTTGAAAATATTCCAAAGATCAAACGTAAACTTCAAACACTATTTGATGTAGGTTTAGGTTATATTACATTAGGTCAACCTGCTACGACTTTATCAGGTGGGGAAGCACAGCGTGTAAAACTAGCTTCAGAACTTCATAAACGTACAAACGGAAGAACTTTATATATATTAGATGAACCTACTACTGGTCTTCATGTTGATGATATTGCACGATTATTAGTTGTTTTACAAAGACTTGTAGATAATGGTGATACCGTTCTTGTAATCGAACATAATTTAGATGTTATTAAAGCAGCAGACCATCTTATTGATTTAGGGCCAGAAGGTGGAGATAAAGGTGGTACGATCGTTGCAACCGGTACACCTGAACAACTATGTAAAGTCGAAGCGTCTCATACAGGTAAGTATTTAAAGGTTGTATTAGATCGTGACAAAGCTAGGATGGAAAAACGAATGGCATTGATGGAATCCTGAAGTCAGAAATTAAAGTGAAAATGTGATACAAAGAATGGGAGGAAACTCCTTTTTCTTTGTATTTGTTTTTAGCCCGTTTTTTTTATGGGGAGTTCCTTTTACTTGAAAAGTAGTCCACATTTCTTTAATGTTTTAACATAGAATAAATAGTGAAATAGAAAAACATGTGAATATAAAAAAAATGAGGGCTTATCGATAGAGAGGAGATTTCCCGTGAAAAAACTATATCGATCTTCTAAAGATTCTATGCTTGCTGGAGTATGTGGCGGATTAGGAAATTATTTTAATTTAGACAGTACATTAATAAGGTTACTTTTTGTTATATTGTTTTTTGTAGGATTTGGAGCAATTCTATTTGTATATTTAATTTGGATTTTTGTTGTTCCAGAAGAAGGTGACGTGAAATAAATGAGATGGTTATTTTCATTAGCTATTAATAGCTTAGTTTTTATTGTAGTGGCTGGATTTCTACAACCAGATTTTTATGTAAAGAATGTTGCAACGGCTATCATTGCTGCGCTAGTACTATCAGTTTTAAATACAATCATCCGCCCAATCTTAATTTTAATAACTTTACCCGTAACCATTTTTACAATGGGATTATTCCTATTTATTATTAATGCATTTACACTTGAAATTACTGATTATATATTAGGTGATGCTTTGCGTGTAAACGGTTTTCTAACTGCAGTTATCGCATCGATTCTAATTAGTACATTCAGTATGTTAATTCAATATTTTGTGTTTGGGTCTAAGGATAAAAAAAAGAATAATCATAAGTAAAAAAGGGAGTCTCATAAGTTGAAAGTACTTTTGAGAGTCTTTTTTTTGTTTTAAAAGAAATAGCGGGAAGTGGAAACACTATGTGAACAATATGGATAAAGTTGTGAACTCCGTTGATATACTACTTATTTCCGTAGATATAATACTAAGTACGGTTGATATATTACAAAATCTCATTGATAAATTTCACTTTTAAATTAATAATTTTTAATCATTTAAGTGCAGTTAATAGCTTATCGACATTTTCCCACAAAGTTTAAAAATGGTACAATATGAAAGATAGTACATAATTATTAATCCTTAGGAGGCTTGTATGGCTAAATTACGTACAAAGAATTTAGTTGAATATTTTAAATTAGAGGTTATTAGTGGTAGCGCGGGATTAAACAAATCGATTAACACGACTGATTTATCTCGCCCTGGTATAGAGGTTGCAGGTTTTTTTACATACTATCCGTCTGATCGAGTTCAAATATTAGGGAAAACAGAATTAACTTTTTATCATAGTTTAACAGACGAAGAAAAACATAATCGATTAAGAAAGCTTTGTGCAGATGATACACCGTGTATAATCGTAACACGAGGTTTAGAAATTCCATCTGAGTTAATCGAAGCTGGGGAAGAAACTGGAGTACCTATCTTACTATCAAATAGTAAAACAACTAAAATGTATAGTAGACTTACGAGTTATTTAGAGGCTAAACTTGCTCCGACTACAGCATTACACGGTGTACTTGTTGATATTTATGGTGTAGGTGTTTTAATTACAGGAAAAAGTGGAGTTGGTAAAAGTGAGACGGCTCTAGAGTTAGTGAAGCGTGGACATCGACTAGTAGCTGATGATTCGGTAGAGATTCGTCAAACTGATGAAGACACGTTGATCGGTTCATCACCAGAATTGATCGAGCATTTATTGGAGATTCGTGGATTAGGAATCATTAATGTAATGACGCTTTTTGGGGCAGGGTCTGTACGTAATTACAAGCGTATTACATTAAACATTGATTTAGAGACTTGGGACTCTCAAAAGGTATATGATCGAGTTGGTCTAGATGATGAAAAACTAAAAATATTAGAAACTGATATTTCGAAGATCACATTGCCTGTTCGTCCAGGACGAAATTTAGCTGTTATTATTGAGGTAGCAGCGATGAATTTCCGTTTAAAAAATATGGGTGTAAATGCAGCCCAGCAATTTGCAGATCGATTAGAGAAAGTAATTCAAGGCGGTAATAATGTTAGTGATTTAATTTAATGAAAAAGTGGGGAAATTGTAATGGAATCAAATATTCAGCCATTAGATAAAGTTTTTTTACACTTAGGTCCTCTTTCAATAAAATGGTATGGTGTATTGATTGGATTAGGTGTTGTCCTAGGTTTATGGATGGCAATTCGTGAAAGTAAACGACGTGGAATACCTGATGATACATTTTTGGATCTGATTTTAGTTGCTCTACCATCTGCAATTATTGGAGCTAGAATTTATTACGTACTCTTTGAATTAGACTATTATTCTAAGCATATTAGTGAAATACCAGCCATATGGCATGGTGGACTGGCAATTCATGGTGGTTTAATTGGAGCGTTTATTGCTAGCTACTTCTTTGCGAAGAAAAGAGGCATTTCATTTTGGAAGCTTGCTGATATTGCAGCTCCAAGTATTTTAGTAGGGCAAATGCTAGGACGCTGGGGGAATTTCATGAACCAAGAGGCTCATGGTGGACCAGTTACTAGATCATTTTTAGAAAGTCTTCATTTACCTACATGGATTATCAATCAAATGTATATTGATGGAACATATTATCATCCAACTTTTTTATATGAATCAATGTGGAGTTTATTAGGTATTATCTTCTTACTAGCTTTAAGAAGAGTGAATTTAAGACGTGGTGAAATGTTTTTAACATATTTAATCTGGTATTCAGTTGGTCGATTCTTTATTGAAGGATTAAGAACAGATAGTTTAATGTTAACTAGTACAATTAGAATGGCACAGTTTATCTCAGTCGTAATAATCGTACTATCTATTATCATTCTTTTTTATCGTAGAGCCAAAGGATTATCGAATAAGCGATATTTAGACGAATAAGTTTGTAAAACAGGAGTGGGGAACAAGGTGGAAACTTTAAAGAGAGGGTTACTAGTTGGTTTACAAACTTCTTGGAAAATAGGGAAAATCATTTTCCCTATTTCTTTCATTTTAACGATTATTAAAGAAACAGCACTAATGGACTGGTTTGTTAATTTGCTTGAACCTTTAATGAGCTTTATTGGTTTAAAGGGAGATGCAGCATTAGTATTAGTTTTAGGAAATGTTTTAAACTTATATGCTGCACTTGGGGCTATGTTACCTATGGATTTAACTGCTAAAGAGGCATTGATTCTTGCAGTTATGTTAAGTTTTTCTCATAATTTATTTGTTGAAACGAGTGTTGCAACTGCCGTAGGAGTGAGAGCATCATTTGTTGTTTTAGTAAGGTTAGGATTTGCGATTTTATCGGCTATTTGTATTCATTTCTTTTGGACTGGTGGAACAGAAATTGTTCATAAAGGTATTGAAGTTGCAGAAAGTGCTAATCAATCAGGATGGGATCTAATATATACTGCATTCGTTTCGTCATTAATGGGTTTTTTAAACCTTGTTAAAATAGTTATTCCATTAATGTTAGGTATTCAAGTTGCAAAAGATTTTGGATGGATGAATTATATAACAAAAGCATTATCGCCTTTTACTAAACTTATTGGTGTTGAAGCAAAAGCCGGAGTTACTTTAGCTGCAGGATTGTTTTTTGGATTAGCTTTTGGCGCGGGTGTTATGATTCAAGCTGTAAAAGAAGATGGGGTTTCGAAACGTGATTTATATCTCGTTTTCTTGTTTTTAGTAGCTTGTCATGCTGTGGTAGAAGATACACTTATCTTTATTCCTTTAGGTATTCCAGTTTTATATTTATTCTTAATCCGTTTCTTTGTCGCTCTAATTGTTACTTGTATAGTTGCAAGAGTAATAGGCAAAGTAGGAAGAAAAGCTGAATCAAGTTTAAACGTTGATGTGAAATAGAAAGGAAATACTATGAAAATAAATACGATATTATTTGATTTAGATGGTACATTAATCAATACAAATGAATTAATAATTGCTTCATTTTTGCATACTTTGAATAAATTTTATCCTGGGCAATTTAAACGTGGACAGGTTATTCCTTTTATGGGACCAACTTTAACTGAATCTTTTTCTACGGTAGACAAAGATCGAGTTGAAGAGTTGATTGCAGAATATCGCCGTTTTAATATGGAGATGCATGACGAATTTGTTGAAGAGTATGAAACAGTTTATGAGACAATTGAAACATTACACAAATTAGGTTATAAAATTGGAATTGTAACAACAAAAGCTCGAAATGTTGTTGAAATGGGCTTGAATTATAGTCGTTTAAAGCAATTTTTTGACACTGTGATTACGATTGATGATGTGAAGAATGCAAAGCCACATCCAGAACCGATTCAATTAGCTTTAAAAAAATTAAATTCAGTTCCTGAAGAAAGTATAATGGTGGGCGATAATTACCATGATATAGAAGGTGGTAAAAATGCTGGAACGAAAACAGCAGGAGTTGCTTGGTCACTAAAGGGAACAGAATTTTTAGCTACATTTAACCCTGATTTCATGCTGGAGAAGATGAGCGATATCTTACCTATTCTAGGGATTGATGAGAATTGAGAAAGACTAAACGCTATCTTATTGAAGGTGAAAACTCACTTTGGCAAGTGTATAAGACCGTTTCATTTTGGAAGACATTTCGAAATGTTATTGTAATTGAAATAGCTCGCTATATCCCTTTCTTTAGACTAAAAAACTGGATGTATAGGAATCTCATTGGAATGAAAGTGGGAGATTTTACATCCTTTGCTTTTAAAGTAACTCCTGATTTAATGTTTCCAGAATTAATTTCAGTAGGTAAGAATTCGATAATTGGCTATAATACAACAATCTTGGCGCATGAATATTTAATTAATGAATATCGATTAGGAGAAGTTATTATTGGAAATAATGTGTTAGTTGGTGCAAATACGACGATTTTGCCCGGGGTCACGATTGGTGACGGTGCGAAGATTTCAGCTGCAACATTAGTTAATAAGGACGTTCCAGCTGGTGCATTTGTTGGAGGCAATCCAATGGTTATCATTTCATTGCCTCAACCTGAAACGACAACTTAACCTCTAAAAAAAGTAGTTTTCAATATTATTTGTTTCGGTTAAAATAATACTTTGATAACTATTTAGAAAATGTGGAAATTGTACGTTCGTTTAAATTTCTAATAATTTGGACGGCGACTATTTCCTCTTTTTGTGTGATATACTGTGCTAAGCTGGAAAAACTGGAGGATCGAATGTCTGAAAATTTGGGGAATCAAACAAATCAATTTCATAATGTCGTTTCGTTCTCGTTACCGAAAGATTATTTCTACGAAAAAGGTATGAAAGCTTATAATAGTAACGATTCTGAGCAAGCGATTTATTATTTGAAAAAAGCTGCTGAAAATGAAGAGAATCAAACTGTTCTTATCGATATTTCTAGAAAGCTTTTATCATTACATCAATATCAAACTACAATTACTATTTTAGAATACATTTTAGATAAATACCCATCAAATGAAGATGTATATTATTTATTAGCATTTGCATTTTTTGAACTAGGATTGTTCCAAAAGGCCAATTTGTATGCTCAAAAATATTTAGAAATTGGTACAGATGAAGAGCAATTAGAAGAGCTAGAAGACTATTTAGATATAATTCATAGTGAAGAAGATGATGATTTAAATATCAATGATGATTTATTAGTGCTTCAAGAGCGAGTTACAAGCTATTTAGCAAATCATGATTGGAAATCAGCTAAATCAACTTTACTTAATATCGTTGATAAATATCAAGAATTTTGGCCAGCATATAATAATTTAGCTTTAGTAGAGCTTCATTTAGGGAATCATGAGGAAGCGGAAAGAGTATTACAATATGTTTTAGCAGAAAACCCAGGGAATTTATCGGCTTTAATTCATTTAACGATGTTAAAAAGAATATTAAATGAACAAGAAGTTGCTCTTGAATATCTTGAAAGCTTATCAAATATTGTTCCAATATCTGAAGAGCACCGTCATAAACTTGGTGTGCTTTTCTATCAATTCAAAAGATATGAGGAAGCATATAAGTTATTTAATTTACTTTACATGGAGCGACCAGATCGCGAAATACAGTTTTATTATATGTTCTGTGATGCAGCTTACCGTTCGGGACGAATCGAAACTGCGGAACGCATTTGGAATTTTGAAATGACAAATGAATTCGAGGATCATGAAGAATTAGCACCATGGGCTGAAAAAAAGCACTCATCTAATGAAATCGAACAATTAATGGCTGAGACCGAGTACCAAGCAAAATTCTCCAATTCGAATAGTGAAAGATGGGGATTAATCTATTTTATGAAGGAATATTATTATGAACAAAAGTTTAGTTCAATCCTTCAGGACTTAGATCCAATCGTTAATGTTGGTCTTGACGAACAGTTAGAACAAGTTCTTCTTAGCAATATGTGCTATATAGAGCCTCATCCATCATTAAATATTGCGCTAAATGGAGCAAAAAAGGTTCAGGCAACTTGGGAAGAGGAATATATCATTCTGCGTAATCATCTTCAATTATGGTTTTTCTCAATTTGTGAACTTACATTAAAGTATAAAGAATTACCTGTGAATGAAGATGTTTTATTAGCTGCTACACATTATCTTGTAGAAAATGAAGTGAAACGTGTATCACAAAAGAAAATTGCAGCAAACTATAATATCTCTACCTATTTATTAAATAAAGGCATTAACGCCATTCGAAGCTTGTATTAATACCAGATGGTGTTAAGCAAGCTTTCTTTTTTTTACATAAAGAAAGTATAAATTGGCAGCGAGGAATAAGTGAAAGTGCGCCTCTGACTTCGCCTAAAAGGCTCGTCAGTCAGCGAGTTTTTCTTATCTTGAGCATATGATTTGTTGTTTTAGGTTGTCGCGTATTAGGATAGTGATAGATGAAGAACTAGGGCAATTAGCCAGATAAGTACAAGGAGTGATTAAGAAATGGAAGAAAAAATTTATGATGTTATTATCATTGGAGCTGGTCCTGCAGGGATGACTGCAGCTGTATATACATCTCGTGCAAATCTTTCTACATTAATGATGGAACGTGGTATTCCTGGTGGACAGATGGCAAATACGGAAGAAATTGAAAACTACCCAGGCTTTGATAGCATTTTAGGTCCTGATTTATCAAATAAAATGTTTGATCATGCGAAAAAATTTGGTGCAGAGTACGCTTATGGAGACATCAAAGAAATAATCGACGGCAAAGAATATAAAACAATAGTGGCTGGTAAAAAAGAATACAAAGCACGTGCAGTTATTATTACAACGGGTGCAGAATACAAGAAAATTGGTGTACCAGGTGAGCAAGAGCTTGGAGGACGTGGTGTATCTTACTGTGCTGTTTGTGATGGTGCATTCTTTAAAGATAAAGAATTAGTTGTTGTAGGTGGAGGAGATTCAGCAGTTGAAGAAGGCGTATATTTAACTCGGTATGCTTCTAAAGTGACAATCGTTCACCGTAGAGATCAATTACGTGCTCAAAAAATTCTTCAAGACCGTGCATTTGCAAATGAAAAGATTTCATTTGTTTGGAATTCAACAATCAAGGAAATTAACGGAACTGATGGTAAAGTAAGTAGTGTGACGCTTGTTGATACTCAAAATGGTGAAGAATCTGAATTTAAAACAGAAGGCGTATTTATTTATATCGGAATGCTTCCATTAACTAAACCATTCTTAAGCTTAGGAATTACAAATGAAAATGGATATATTGAAACAAATGATGTAATGGAAACTAAAGTACCAGGTATTTTTGCTGCTGGTGATGTTCGTGAAAAAACTTTACGTCAAGTTGTAACTGCTACAGGAGACGGAAGTATTGCTGCTCAAGCAGTACAACATTATATCGAAGAATTAATGGAAGAGTTAGCTAAAACTAATTAATTGCGATAAAAAATAGTAAGATAGCGGAAATGAACTATTTGTTAGAATTGTGTATACAATTGTAATATTCTGAAACTTACATGTAATTAGGGTGTAACTCTACTGAAATATAGATACTGTATTATAGACAATAACCAGAGAGCCCCCTAATATATAGGAACATGGATATGCGCTTGTCCATGTTCCCTTTTTTTGTTTGTCTAGCTTTAATGAGTGTTATTTCTTCCCCAACTTCCATTCTATCTCTTAAAATTTTCTCCACCATACTAGATCCTGTGTACCCTAAAACTATCTTAACAAGTTGTTGTCTGACTAGTTTAACGGTATAATATAGATTGGGCAGTTTCAACCAACTGCAACTCGAAATTGTAAGTGAGGTATAAGAAATGCAAAGAGTTACACATTGTGTTTTGGTAAATGAAAATAATATCCTCTTGCTACAAAAACCTAGAAGAAACTGGTGGGTTGCACCCGGCGGAAAGATGGAGCCAGGTGAAAATATTAGAGAAGCAGTTGTACGTGAATATCGTGAAGAAACAGGTGTTTACTTAAAAAACCCAAAATTAAAAGGTGTTTTTACAATTATCATAGAAGAAGATGCTAAGGTAGTGAATGAGTGGATGATGTTCTCATTTTTGGCTACCGAGTTTGACGGTCAAAATCAGGATGAGTGTGAAGAAGGAATTCTTCGCTGGCATGCAATAGATGAAGTGAAGAAACTTCCTATGGCTGAGGGAGATTATCACATTATTGATTATCTACTTCAAGGTACAGAAATTTTGCATGGTACCTTTGTATATACACCGGATTTTGAATTAATAAGATATCGTTTAAATCCTAGTTAACCTAAATTCATAGAAAGGGTTGAGTTAAATGCCTACAAAATCACATGTGAAAATGGTTATAATAACTGGAATGTCAGGTGCTGGAAAGACTGTCGTTGTTCAAGCGTTAGAAGATATCGGTTATTTTTGTGTTGATAATCTTCCTCCTGCTCTACTTCCAAAATTTGTAGAGCTATTAAAGGACCCAGACCATAATACAACGGATAAAGTTGCTCTTGTAATGGATTTACGAGGAAGAGAATTCTTTGATCAATTAGGGAATTCGTTAGATCAATTAATGTCTACTCCTTCGATCATCCCTCAAATATTATTCTTAGATGCAACGAATGCTGCTCTTGTTACTCGCTATAAAGAAACGCGTCGTTCACATCCGCTTTCTCCAACTGCCTCTCCGCTAAAAGGGATTGAGATGGAACGTACGCTTTTGGCTGAAGTAAAAGGGCGAGCACAATTAATTTATGATACTTCTGATTTAAAACCTAAAATACTAAGAGAAAAAATAATTAAGCAGTTTAGAGAAAACGAGCAAGAAGGTTTTTCTGTAAATATTCAGTCATTCGGTTTTAAGTATGGAATACCGATTGATGCGGATTTAGTATTTGATGTACGCTTTTTACCAAACCCATTCTATATTGAATCAATGCGTCCATTAACTGGTTTAGATGAAGAGGTTTCCTCTTATGTTCTTAAATTTAATGAGACGACGGAGTTTATGGTGAAATTAATTGACTTAATTAGTTTCATGTTACCTCAATATAAAAGAGAGGGTAAACGTCAGTTAATTATTGCGATCGGTTGTACAGGTGGACAGCATCGCTCTGTTACTTTAGCAGAGTATTTAGCTAACTACTATAAGGATCAGTATGATACGAATATTAGCCATCGAGATGTTGAAAAAAGGAGCCATAAGTAATGGTTAGCCAGCGTTCGAAAATAGTAATAATTGGAGGCGGAACGGGACTATCTGTTTTAGTTCGTGGGTTGAAAAAACATCCCGTTGATATTACCGCTATCGTAACAGTCGCAGATGATGGTGGAAGTTCTGGACGATTACGTGATGAATTAAAAATTCCACCGCCTGGAGATGTACGAAATGTACTTGCCGCTTTATCAGATGTGGAACCTATGTTGGAAGAATTATTCCAACACCGATTTGCAACATCTGGTGACCTGTCGGGGCATTCACTTGGAAATTTAATGTTGAGTGCAATGACTGCGATTACAGGTGATTTTTATAGGGCAATTATCGAAATGCGTAGAGTACTAAATGTTAGAGGGAAAGTGATCCCGGCGGCTAATCAAAGTGTCGTATTAAAAGCCGAATTAGAAGATGGAACAATTGTATCAGGCGAATCAAAAATTCCGTATTCTGGTAAGAAAATTAAAAGAGTATTTTTAGCTCCGAGAAATGTTGAACCTTTAAAAGAGGCAATTGATGAAATTAACCGTGCTGACTTAATTGTAATCGGTCCAGGAAGTTTATATACGAGTATTCTTCCAAATCTTTTAGTTCCTAAAATAGGCAAGGCTGTTGTCAACTCAAGAGCTAAAAAAGTATATGTATGTAATGTGATGACACAAGCGGGTGAAACTCTACATTATACCGCTAGTGATCATGTAAAAGCTTTATACAACCATTTAGACACAAACTTTGTTGATACAATTATCGTAAATGAAGGTACTATGCCTGAGAGTATCTTAGAGCTATATAAAGAAGAGCATGCTCAACAAGTAATATTAGATACGAAAGAACTTGATCATTTAAATCTAGAAGTCGTTCATAAATCAATCGTTAAATATGATGATAATGTGATTAGGCATGACACTTTAAAATTAGCAGAAATATTATGTGACCTAATCCCGACAAAAATAAAAGAATAATTAAAAAATGTAATATGCTAGAAGGAGGGGGTGATTCAAATGTCCTTTGCATCAGAAACGAAAAAAGAGTTAACAACAATAGAGATTAAAGATTGTTGTTCAAGATCTGAGCTATCTTCTTTAATTCGAATGAATGGTTCATTATCACTAGCGAATCGCCAATTTATTGTAGATGTTGTTACTGAAAATGCAGCTATTGCTAGAAGAATATATGTATTAATTAAACGTGTTTATGATGTGGACGTTGAATTGCTCGTTCGAAAAAAAATGCGTCTTAAAAAGAACAATGTATATATTGTTCGAATTAAAGAAGAAGCAAAACATATTTTAAACGATCTTTATATAACTGGTGAAGGGTTTAGCTTTACTAATGAAATAGCAAAAGAGTTAATTCAAAAGAAATGCTGTAAACGTTCCTATTTAAGAGGTGCTTTCCTAGCTGGTGGTTCAGTGAATAATCCAGAAACATCTTCATATCATTTAGAAATTTTTTCATTCTATAAAGAGCATACTGAAGAAATTTGCCGTTTAATGAATGAATTTGGATTAAATGCTAAAACATTGGAAAGACGTAAAGGCTATATTACTTATTTAAAGGAAGCAGAAAAAATCACTGAGTTTTTAAACATTGTTGGTGCTCATTCAGCTTTATTAAGGTTTGAAGATATCCGTATTGTAAGAGATATGAGAAACAGTGTTAATCGTCTAGTAAATTGTGAAACTGCGAACTTAAATAAAACAATTAGTGCGGCTTTTAGACAAATTGAAAATATTCGTTATATCCAGAGTTCAGTAGGTTTAGACATACTACCACCGAAGTTACGAGAAATTGCTGAACTTCGAGTAGCGTATGAGGATGTAACATTAAAAGAATTAGGTGAAATGGTATCTAGTGGTGCAATTAGTAAATCAGGAATTAATCACCGATTACGTAAAATTGATGAAATTGCTGATAAGCTAAGAGCAGGAGAATCAATTAAAATAAAATAATAGTTGAGAGGGGAGAAAAAAATGATTGAGAAAAAAGGGAGAGTACTATTAGAAACTGGAATACAGGCTCGTCCAGCTGCACAATTCGTTCAAGTAGCTACGAGATTTCGTTCAGAAGTATTGCTAGCATACAAAGGTAAACAAGTGAACGTCAAAAGTATCATGGGCGTTATGAGTCTTGCCGTACCACACGGAGAAGAAATAATCATTACAATTACTGGTGACGATGAGGTTGAAGCAATGGAAGCAGTAATGGACTTTATTGGTGAAGAAATTTAATGTAATTGGACATTCACATAAATGGATGTCCAATTTTTTTTACAAAAAAACTAGCCGAAATTCACGGCTAGTTTCTTTTTATCATTTAATAGCTGTAGTGTTAGAAATTACTTTATCTATTAATCCGTATTCTAATGCACGATCAGCAGTCATAAAGTTATCACGCTCAGTATCACGCTCAATCGTATCTAATGGCTGACCAGTACGCTCTGCAAGAATTTTGTTTAATTTATCGCGTAAGAACAAGATGCGCTTAGCTGCAATTTCGATTTCAGTAGCTTGACCTTGAGCACCACCTAATGGTTGGTGAATCATAACTTCTGCATTTGGAAGAGCATATCTCTTACCTTTTTCCCCAGCAGCTAATAAGAAAGCACCCATTGAAGCTGCCATACCAATACAAATTGTAGATACTTGAGGCTTAATGAAGTTCATCGTATCATAAATAGCCATACCAGCAGTAATACTTCCTCCTGGGCTATTAATGTATAATGAAATATCCTTATCTGGATCTTCTGCTGCTAAAAATAAAAGTTGTGACACGATCGAGTTAGCTACGTTATCATCGATTGCACTACCTAACATGATGATGCGGTCTTTTAAAAGACGAGAGTAAATATCATACGCACGCTCACCACGACTTGTTTGTTCAATAACTGTAGGGATTAAATTCATTTTTTCTCCTCCTTGTTTAAAACAAAAGATTGATTAATACAATAATACCTTTAAGGTCAGAAAAGGTCAAATAAAAGAGATTCTATATTTATGTATTCTTTAGATTAATGATAATTGACCTTTTATAACATATTGATTATCTAATACTTCAACATCATTAACGACTTTTCCTATTATTAAACGTAACTTTATTTAGTTTTTCTTTTGATAAGTATAAATTCATATAAACTATGAGGTAGGAGTTTAGTAGAAAGGGGAAATAAGGAAGAGCAGGAGAGGGTGGACTTAATAAAGAAAAGATTCGAAAAGGATTTTTTAAAAGGAAAAATTTAATTTGATCAGGAATGCTTCTTAGAAAATACAATAGATTTGTAAAGGAGACAAAGTTATTTTAAGGAGGAGAGCAAACTTGGATAAACTAAATTCTGCATTCCCATCAAATTTTCTTTGGGGTGGTGCAATTGCAGCTAATCAAGCAGAAGGTGCATATTCAGAAGGTGGAAAAGGATTAACCACAGTAGATTTATTACCGACTGGTAAAGAACGATTTTCGATTATGTTAGGGAAGATAGACTCTTTAAAACTAAAAGAGGGAGTTTACTATCCTTCGCACGAAGCAATTAATTTCTACCATCGATATAAAGAAGATATTGCACTATTTGCAGAAATGGGATTTAAATGCCTAAGATTATCAATTGCATGGGCAAGGATTTTTCCTAGCGGTGATGACGAATTACCAAATGAAGCAGGTCTTCAATTCTATGATGATGTATTTGATGAGTTATTAAAATACAATATCGAACCAGTTGTCACGACATGCCATTTTGATGTACCAGTTCATTTAGTAGAAAAATACGGTAGCTGGAAAAACAGGAAAATGATTGATTTTTATGAGAGGTATACAAAAACGATTTTTGAAAGATATAAAAATAAAGTTAAGTATTGGATGACGTTTAATGAAATTAACATGCTATTACATGCCCCTTTTATTGGAGCGGGTATTATCCTTAAAGAAGGAGAAGATAAAAACCAAATTCTTTACCAAGCAGCACACCATCAACTTGTAGCCAGCGCTTTAGCAGTTAAAGCATGTCACGAAATTATTCCAAATAGTCAAATTGGATGTATGCTGGCAGCAGGCACGACCTATCCATACACATGTCATCCAAACGATGTATGGGAAGCAATCGATAAAGATCGAGAATCATACTTTTTCATTGATGTTCAATCAAGAGGTGAATACCCTGGATATGCTAAACGATATTTCAGAGAAAATGATTTACATATAGTAATGGAAAAAGACGATGAAGAGCTATTAAAAAATAATACGGTGGACTATATCGGTTTCAGTTATTATGCAAGTCGTTGCACTTGTACTGACCCGGAAGTACTAAGTCAATTAACTGAAGGAAATATCTTTGCCTCCATAAAAAATCCATACTTAAAAGCCTCCGAGTGGGGATGGCAAATCGACCCTAAAGGATTACGAATAACATGTAATCAATTATACGACCGTTACCAAAAACCATTATTTATCGTGGAAAATGGCCTAGGAGCAATTGATGTAATTGAAGATAACGACACAATTAATGATGAATACCGAATCGAATATTTAAACTCACACTTTAAAGAAATGTCCGAAGCAATCCATGACGGCGTCGAGATCATTGGCTACACAAGCTGGGGACCAATCGATCTAGTAAGTGCAGGAACCGGTGAAATGAAAAAACGCTACGGATATATATACGTAGACAAAGACAACGAAGGAAAAGGCACACTAAAAAGACTAAAGAAAAAAAGCTTTTACTTCTATCAACAAGTCATCAAATCAAACGGAAAAAACCTATAAAACAAAAACGATGAAGAAGACGCTAACGCCCATTCCCTACATGCATCTTCTTCTTTTTCACATTCACAGAATAATTTCACTCCGAAAAAACCTAAATTATTGCGGTCAGAACTTTCAAACGATATAATTAAATAAACGAAATTCTTAAATTAAACAAATATAGCCCCTGATAGAAGATAACTTGCTTTTCTTCTTACATAGCTCAGTTGTAAAGCACGTCCGAATAAGCTGCGTAGCAAAACATCAGCGCACCAATCGAGCCGCTCCTTGCAAAAGCCTTCTGAGATTGGGGCGACCAATACAATAACCTTATTTTAAACTTTATATTAACACGCGTTCGTAGCTCAGTGGATAAAGCACGGATGAATAAGCCTCCATGAAATTACTCCGAGCGCACTTGCCGAGCCGCTCCTTGCAATAACAATCTGAGGCAAGGGTGGACCAGAGTAAACATAATATGGTGAAACCAATCGAGTCGCTCCTTGCATAAGCTTCCTGAGATTGGGGCGACATTACAAAATACTTATTTCCTTTATAATATGCGTTCGTAGCTCAGAGGATAGAGCACGTCCGAATAAGCTACAAAGCGAAACATCAGCGCACCAATCGAGCCGCTCCTTGCATAAACTTTCTGAGATTGGGGCGACAATACAAAATACTTATTTTCTCTTATATATAATATGCGTTCGTAGCTCAGAGGATAGAGCAACGGTTTCCGGTACCGTGTGTCGCAGGTTCGAATCCTGTCGAGCGCGCTAAACAAAAAAACGAGTGATATATTCTGTTAAAAAACAGAAGTATTATCACTCGTTTTTTATTTTTTTACTGATAATACTCCCTTTAACCTACAACCAAAGATGTATCAAAACTCCATCCAATCAATAATGGGTTCCTTAAACATAAAGTCATATATTTAAAGTAAGAAAAGGGAGGTCGTTAACATGGATATAAATTCTTTCGTTTTAAAGGAAATCTCAAAATTTAATAAAGAAGAAATGGAAAGAGAACTAAAATTCAAAGAAACCTATAAACTGTATTCAACATCTAAAAAGAAAAAATACTGCATAGATCTAATAATCATTAAATTCTGTTTCTAAAATAGAGAATGCTTATAATCAATTTAATATTCATAACAAAAAGAACTGCGTGATGTAGATCATTATCATTTCTTTAATTATATGGTTCTTTTTGCTTTTTGTATTTTTTTCCTCTATCATTTTTCCTGGATATATGTTATATTACTATTTGCGATGAGCTAATTTGAGTAAGACGAGAGATATGCGCAAGCTAAACGCGCGGATGTGGCCGCCCGGTCTCTCGCCTCAAACGCATCAAGACGTCTGCTGCGGCAGGCGTCTTTCTTTTTGTTCATTCCTTTGTGTATAATAGTACATATTAATATTGAAGGGAATGTTTTTGTGTTAACAATTGCAGAATATACTGTAGAAGAAATAAAAGATCCATTTGGTATCATTGAAGGTGAACGATATGAATTTATTTTATATATCGATGTGCCAGAGGATGATGAGTTATATAATGAAAAAGGTATTTACATAAAATTGCTTTTTGGAGTAAATGGTGCTGAGTCGAAATTAATTAAGTATGACTTGTATGAAGCTGAATCAAATACATATTTAGACTTTGATTTGGAAGAAGATGAGGAAAAAGAAGTATTTGAATTTTGTAAAACGCATTTAACAGTGGAAGAAGAATGATATTGTGTTGTTAAATGACACACATTATTTTTAAAAATAGCCAATTTCGTTAATTTGGCGACACACTACTGTATTTTAATAAACACAGTTCAACATAAGATTACACACTTTTAAAACACTAAAATTTCATAAAAAACAATTTGATTTAAAAACCTTGATTTTTCAAGGTTTTTTTATTTGTGCTTTTGAATAAATTGACTTTTTAGAAAATTGGCACACATTTTGCAATACTTAAATTGAGTTCACTACTTGTCCTTGTACCGCGTAATTCTTTTGTCATTATTTGTAAATATGTAAGCGCTACACTGACGGGATAAATTTAGTAGGAGGTGGAAAATGAATATCTTATTGGTATGTTCTGCAGGAATGTCGACTAGTTTGCTAGTTACAAAAATGGAACAAGCAGCTAAGGCAAAAGGAATTCAAGCAACAATATGGGCAGTTGCTGGTGATGAGGCAAAAGAAAATTTAGCCAAGGCGGATGTATTACTACTTGGACCACAGGTTCGTTATCTAGCCTTAGAAATGAAGAAGCTAGCCGAACCAAAAGGGATACCAGTAGATACTATTAACCAAGTTCATTATGGATTGATGAATGGTGAGGCAGTCTTAGAAATGGCTTTAAATTTGAAAAAATAAAACGGGGTATTAAAAATTTAGAGAGAAAAGAAGGTGTATCAGAATGATGCGTTTTGCTGAAAAGTATATCATGCCTGCTGCAGCGAAATTTGGAAATCAACGTCACTTGTTAGCGATCCGTGATGCGTTAATCGGAATGATTGCAATTACGATGATTGGAGCTTTTGCTGTACTTATTAATAACTTAGGTGGCGCAATCCATGGCTACGATAAAATGATGGAAACTGTCTTTGGTGCAAACTGGAAAACACTGGGTGGAGATATTTGGTGGGGAACTTTTGCATTTATGACAGTATTTGCCGTTGTAGGTATTGCGCATAGATTAGCGCGTTCTTATGGTGACGAAGGGTTTGAAGCGATGCTTGTTGCATTAGCATGTTACTTTGTACTTGTTCCACAATCATTAGCTGCAGTATCTGTTACATTACAAGATGGTAAGACAGCTACAGGTGGAACTTGGGGATTTGTTAATTGGAATTCATTAAACTCAACGGCATTATTTACAGGGATTATCGTTGCGATTATTGCAACTGAAATCTTTGTAAGATTAGCTAGAGTAAAACAATTAGTTATTAAATTACCTGATGGTGTTCCACCAGCTGTATCCAAAGCATTTGCAAAGTTATTACCAGGTATGTTAACAATTTTTATTGTAGCTTTAGTTGGACTATTATTCAGATTATACATTTCAAATGGTGTATTCTTTAATGAGTGGTTAAATTCAGTTCTTGTAAAACCATTAACAGATGCGGCTGATTCATTAGGATTTGCAGTAGCAATTGCATTTTTTATTCATTTTTTCTGGGCAATGGGTTTACATGGACCAAACATTTTAGGTGGTATAACAACCCCTTTATTCACTTCATTAGGAAACCAAAATATCGATTTATATGCTAAAGGTGTTACTAATCTAGACAAGTACGCGGTATTAGCAGGCCCATTCTATGATGCCTTCGTATTCATGGGTGGATCAGGTACTACGATTGGATTGATTATTGCAATGTTTATTGTTAATCGTAAACGGAATAAGCAAATGATTGCATTGGGTACACCTCCTGGATTATTTAATATTAATGAACCAATTATTTTCGGTTTACCAATTGTTTTAAATCCAGTTTGGTTAGTTCCATTTATCCTTACACCAATCGTGTTAACAATTATTTCTTATATAGCAGTTTCTACACATATTGTTTTCCCAGTAGTTACAACAATACCTTGGGTGACTCCTCCAATCATTGGTGGTTATTTAGCAACGGGTGGTCACTGGAGCGGTGCTGCTTTATCGGCTATTAACGTTGTTATTTCAATCTTGATTTACTTGCCATTCGTAGCGGTAGCCGAACGAATGGAAGCTAGAAAATCAACTGAAACTACTAGTAGTAACTCATTAAATGTTTAATTAAATGTGAAGGAGAAGAGTGTAAATGCCAACCGACACGAATAATGAACAAATTGCATTTCAGTTAATTTTACATTCTGGAAATGCCAAGAGTTTATTAATGGAAGCAATGTATAAAGCTCGTGATGGAGAGTTCGAGGAAGCTCGTGAGAAAGTAATTGAAGCGAATGCGGAACTTAGGCTGGCCCATCACTCTCAAACTTCGCTCATACAAAGTGAAGCAGGCGGGCAACAATATAAAATTAATATTCTTTTAGTACATGCCCAGGATCATTTAATGAACACACTTACAACAAGAGATTTAGTAGAAGAAATTATATATTTGCATGAAAAAATAATTAAATAATTGATAAAAGAAGTGGTGGTGTAGAGTTAGTCTACACCACTTTTTTACGCTGTTGAAAAATAATATTAATCACCAAATTTTTTAAATAGTACCCTGTGAGGTTGATTTCCACTACAGGATTCTCGCTTTCCATAGGGCGAGACCTGCGCCTCCTCAGCATGCCTCCTGGGTCTTAGGCTTCCCGCATTTCCCATAGGGGCCCGAGCCCCCTTTTGTTTCAATTCACTTATTCAACTGAACAAGGATACATTAAAAATCTAATTTTCGATTCTTTACTTAGAGAAAAATAACAATTACATAATCAAAAAATAAACAATTAGAGTTGTTTTTTTCTTATATAACACACTCTTAAATGTATAATTTAAGAAGGGAAAATAGTTTTAAAACACTAATAGATTACTGGGGATTTTTACGACACACTAACAAAGACACGACACACTAAATCATTTTCATAAGATTTACCGAAAATAGATAACACACTAAAAGAGTTAGGTCATTTTCCTTTTAGAGTAAAGAAAAAAATATCATGACTGTAAAACCTTATAGGACAAGCTTTCTCGGATTAAAATAAATATTTTTTTATGATTTATAAAAAGTTGGCACGCCATTTGCAATATAAAAGAGTGTACAAAATAAATTAATTGGTAGTTGCTTAAGAACAAAAAACAACAACTTGTAAGCGCTACACTACATCTAATACTGGAGGAATAACAATGAATATTTTATTAGCTTGTTCAGCAGGAATGTCAACTAGTTTACTAGTAACGAAAATGGAGGATGCAGCAAAAGCAAAAGGAATTGAAGTGAGAATTTGGGCTGTATCAGGTGATGCTGCAAAAGAAAATTTAGATAAAGCTGATGTTCTTTTATTAGGACCACAAGTACGTTATTTAGCTTCAGAAATGAAAAAAGTTGCCGAACCAAAAGGGATCCCGGTTGACGTGATTAATCCAGTACACTACGGACTTATGAATGGTGAAGCTGTTTTAGAATTAGCACTTAGCTTAAAAAAATAGTCATGTTGCATAAATTTTAACAAAAAGGAGTCTTAAAAAATGATGAATTTTGTAGAAAGATATATAATGCCAACTGCAGCAAAGTTCGGTAACCAACGTCATTTATTAGCAATACGTGATGCTTTGATCGGTATGATTGCCATTACAATGGTAGGTTCGTTTGCAGTTTTATTTAATAATTTAGGCGGAGCAATCAAAGGCTACGACAAAATGATGGAAGCACTTTTTGGATTGAATTGGAAGACATTAGGCGGAGATATCTGGTGGGGAACATTCGCATTTATGACTGTTTTTGCGGTTGTAGGGATTGCTTATAAATTAGCTCGTTCATACGGTGATGAGGGATTTGAAGCAATGCTTGTAGCGTTAGCGTCATATTTCGTATTAGTACCACAATCGCTAAATGCTGTATCAGTTACTTTAGAAGATGGAGAAACGGCAACAGGTAGTGTTTGGGGATTAGTAAACTCTACTTATACTAATTCAACTGCACTTTTTACTGGAATAATCGTTGCAATTATCGCAACAGAAATTTTTGTTCGCTTATCAAAGGTAAAACGATTAGTCATTAAATTACCAGATGGTGTACCACCAGCAGTTTCAAAAGCTTTTGCGAAACTATTACCAGGTATGTTAACGATCTTTATTATCGCAATTATTGGATTGTTGTTCAGATTATATTTATCTGATGGCGTATATTTCAATGATTGGTTAAGTTCAGTACTTGTTAAGCCATTAACAAATGCTGCAGACTCATTACCATTTGCAATGGGTATCGCATTCTTTATTCACTTCTTCTGGATTCTTGGATTACATGGACCTAATATTCTGGGTGGAATTACAACACCATTATTTACAGCTTTAGGAAATGAAAATATTGATTTAGCAGCAAAAGGTGTTACAAAGTGGAGTGAATACAATGTAATGGCTGGCCAATTCTTTGATGCATTTGTTTTCTTAGGTGGATCAGGTGCTACCTTAGGATTAATCATTTCAATGATATTAATTAATAGAAAACGCAATAAACAAATGATTGCATTAGGGGGAGCACCAGGTTTATTCCAAATTAATGAACCAGTTCTTTTCGGATTGCCAATCGTATTAAATCCAATGTGGTTAATTCCATTTATAGGTACACCAATTATCTTAACAGTTATTTCATATTTAGCTATTTCATTAGGAATGGTTCACCCTGTAACAACAAGTATACCGTGGGTAACTCCACCAGTTTTAGGTGGTTGGCTGATTACAGGAGGACATTGGACAGGTGCAGCTTTAGCAGCATTTAACCTAATTATTTCAATAATCATCTATTTACCATTCGTTGCACTACAAGGACGTATGGAAGCTAAAAAAATGAGAGAAGCAGCAAATAATCAAAGTGCTGCGATGTAATGCAGTTTGAGGAGGATACGAAATGAGTACTGTAATGACGATCGAGCAAACAGCATTTCAATTAATCTTACACGCAGGTAACGCAAAAAGCTCATTAATGGAAGCAATGCAAGCCGCCCGAGCGGGTAATATAGAAGAAGCAAATAGTAAGATTGAAGAGGCAAAGATAGAACTAAATCATGCTCATCATGCGCAAACTTCATTAATTCAAGGTGAAGCACGTGGAGAGAATGTTCAATTAAGTATTTTATTAATCCATGCTCAGGATCATTTAATGAATGCTCTAACGATGAGAGATTTAGTATTAGAAATTCTTTTCTTACATGAAAAATTAAATAAATAAAAGAATATAGAAAAGTAGTTTTGGAGAATGAAAAACTACTTTTCTTCTATCATATAGAAGGAGTGAAGAAAATGAGAAACGGTATTAAAATAGCAACAATTGGTGGCGGTTCTAGTTATACTCCAGAATTAATTGAAGGATTTATTAAACGTTATGATGAACTACCTGTAAGAGAGTTATGGTTAGTTGATATTGAAGAAGGTAGAGAGAAACTTGAAATCGTTGGAAATCTTGCTAAAAGAATGGTAGAAAAAGCAGGGGTTCCTATGGAGATTCATTTAACACTAGATCGACGTGCTGCTCTAAAAGACGCTGATTTTGTCACGACTCAATTCCGTGTAGGATTATTAGAAGCTCGTATGAAGGATGAGCGTATTCCTTTAAAATATGGAGTAATTGGTCAAGAAACAAATGGTCCTGGTGGACTGTTTAAGGCACTCCGTACAATTCCAGTTATTTTAGACATCGTTAAAGACATCGAAGAACTTTGTCCAAATGCGTGGTTAGTAAACTTTACGAATCCTACAGGTATTTTAACAGAAGCGATTTTAAGATACACAAACTTCCGTAAAGTGGTAGGTTTATGTAATGTGCCAATTCATATTCATATGAATATCGCAAAAGCGCTTGGCGTAGAGTCTGAACGTGTTCACATTGATTTTATGGGATTAAATCACATGGTTTATGGTACAAAAGTATTATTAGATGGTGAAGATGTAACAAGTCGCGTTGTAAGTGAGTTTGCACGTCCTACTGAAAGTATGACAATGCAAAATATTAAAGCAATGGATTGGAATCCAGATTTTATCGAAGCACTGGGAGCAATTCCTTGTCCATATCATCGCTACTACTATCAATCTAAAGTAATGCTTGAAGAAGAACTTGAAGCAGCGAAAAAAGATGGTACTCGTGCTGAAGTTGTAAAAAAATTAGAAGAATCATTATTTGAATTATATAAAGACCCTAATCTTACTATTAAGCCACCACAATTAGAAAAACGCGGAGGAGCGTACTATAGTGATGCTGCATGTCGATTAATTTCTTCTTTATATAATAATAAAGGTGATATTCAACCTGTAAACACAATGAATAATGGTGCAATTGCATCAATTCCTGATGATTGTGCTGTTGAAGTAAGTGCTGTTATTACAAAAGACGGTCCAAAACCACTTACAATGGGTGATTTACCAGTTGCCGTACGCGGTTTAGTTCAACAAATTAAATCATTTGAACGTGTTGCCGCAGAAGCAGGTGTAACTGGTGACTATAAAACAGCGTTACTTGCAATGTGTATTAATCCACTAGTTGGATCTGATAATTTAGCTAAAGAAATTCTTGATGAAATGCTAGAAGCTCATAAAGAGCATTTACCTCAATTTTTCAAAAACGAAAAAGTAGCAGCAAATTAACGTTTTAATTGATTTAAAGGAGGGATGTAGCTCGAACAAAAGAGTACATCCCTTTTTGATGATACTAAAAGAAAAAGGGGAAGGAAAGATGACAAAACTGATTGTAAATGCAGATGATTTCGGATATTCAAAAGGTGTAAATTATGGCATTATTGAAGCTCACTTGAATGGCATAGTGAATTCTGCAACGATGATGATGAATATGTTTGCTGTAGAGCATGGAATTGAATTAGCAAAATTACATCCTACATTAGGACTTGGTGTACATCTTGTCTTAACAGCGGGAAAACCTTTATTAACTGATATACAAACAATTGTAGACCAAAATGGCGCATTTCTTAAGAACAGTTATTGGTATGATAATCCAGATGTTCATGTAGAAGAGGTAGAAAAGGAATGGGATGCACAAATTCAAAAATTCCTTTCTTATGGCTTGAAACCGACGCATCTCGATAGTCATCACCATGTACACATGATCCCTCTTTTACACCCAGTTATTGCGAATCTATCTCAAAAGTATGATCTTCCAGTCCGTGTTTCTCCAAACAGTCAGATTGATGGAATTAAACCATTTACGGACCAATTTTTAACAGATTTTTATGGAAATGAAATTCCAGTAACCTATTTCGAGACGATAAAAGAAAAAATCAATAAAGGCGTAGATTCTGTAGAAGTTATGGTGCATCCTGCTTTAGTAGATAATCATTTGAAAAATGGTACTTCATATTGTTTTGAACGATTAACAGAACTTGATATTTTAACGAATGCAAATCTTCCAGAGGGAGTAGAGCTAGTAAAATATTAATATAGAATGTAAAAAGCCAGTTTCTTCTAAGTGAAGTAACTGGCTTTTATCGTCTATTTTAATAGATATTTTTCTTTTTCTGCTCCTGTTGTTCTTTGTCATTTCTAGAATAAAATTCCATCAAATAACATATTTCATCATCAGGTATGATAATGTCACAAGATTCCTCAATTTGTTGCAGTATTTTTTTAATTTTTAAATATAGCAGATAGTCACTATTTATTTTATCTTCTTTGTCTTTAAATGGAATTAAAGGCTGTGAGTTTTGAATTCGATCAATCATGCAGCTCATATGAATAACAATTCCCATCAAATCCTCATTTTTGAAAAACTTATTTGTTTGGATTTGTATATCATTTAAAGCACGCCTAATCACACTGATGACTTTTTTAGCATCCTTTAAAGAAATCGTATCCTGTAATGTTTCTGCCATTTTTAAATACGTTTCTTCGTAAGTTATCAATTCTTGTATCGTCTTTGTCGCTTTCATATTTAATACATCTTGTAAATGGAATGTATTGAATGGAACATTTATATCAAAATTTGAAACAATACAAACGATGCTTCGTTCTTTAGATATATCATTTAACATTTTTTGTAATTCATCTTTATTTAAAAGGCTAATTGGTACGATTTCTAGCATCTCTTTATCATAGACCAAGTTATTCGCTAGTATATTTTTAATGGCTATTGCACTTCCCTGACCAGTCAGACACGCCGTTAAAATCACAGAACGATTAAATTCTGGTTGTTTCGCTTTATTCGCATGAGAATTGATGAAGAAAGTTGTTAAATTCCGCACATCTTGATAAAGCTCATCTAAATTATAACCTAGCGTTGCTTTTCTAGAAGCTTCTATAACATGTGCAGTACTTACCATTTGAATCACACGTACAGGAATTGTAAACTCAGCTTCAATTATGTCACCGATATACGCCAATGATCCCATATCGATGCAAAGTAGAATACCATTTAATTTACCTAAAGATTTAATATAGTCTTTTACACGAATTAAAAAATCCTGTGGAGGTTCACTTAATGGCATATCAATCCCGATAACTTCTTCATTTTCTAGCAGTTCGTTTGTTACATTCGCCATTTCTCTAGCAATTCCATTACCGTGAGCCAATACAATTACTTTTACGTTTGAACTCAACACTTTAAAATCTTCGTTTCCATATACAAAAAACATCGTAATAAATGCTACTTCATCAAATGGAATTGAAACATTTGAGAAATCTTCAATCATTTTTACACATTCGATTGAAACGGAAAACTCGTTTTTATATTGATCTCGAATTTGCGTTATATTTGGATGGTAAATCTTCTTGTTTGACTGAATTCGTTGTAATAGCGTTTGGATGTGTAGGCTAAGTGCCACAAGTATTTTTTCGTTAAATCTCTTATTTAGCTTTTCTTCTGCTAGTTTTAATACCTTTTCAGTTAGTGTAACAATTTCAGGCTTTATTATTTTTTGGACATTTTCTTTACTAGATAGTTTGCGATTAATAGAAGTTAAATAATGTGTAAAATAACTTTCAATATCGTTCTCCATTAGTAAAGATAACTCGTCCTGTGCAACGCCGCGTTGTTTCAGTTCTTCATATTTTGTGTCAATTCGATCATAAATTGTATCTGAAGAACGATCCATTTGTGAATTGCTTGTGATCCCTTTTGTTGGTGAAAATTCGAAATGCTCATTTAACAGTGTAATAGTATGCTTCACCTTTTTTTCGATGAATAAGCCTTCCTTCACATACCAGTTCAAATCTGTACTATAAATACGTACTTTGTCATGTTTATGCGTAATAAAATCTGCATAGGCTTTTGCACAAGCTAATTGAATGTCGGCTTTAAGTTGACCGATATTGTTTTGACACGGGTAAAAAAGAAAAGAGCGGATTGTATTTGCACTGACTACTATTTCTTTTCCAAGACGAAGACTTTCTTCAGTGAAAAATCGCTTAATGAGTGTAAATCTTTCTTCGTATGTTCGATCACGCAGTGCTGGCAATGTAATGACCATAGGAATTCGTCTTGTAAATGTTGATAATAAAGTTGATTTTGGATCTTCTGTTGTGGCTGAAATAATAAGAACATTCGACGTTCTCTCGTTCTCGGTCTCGCCTAGTCTTCTATACAACTTGTAATCTATAAATGTAAATAACATTTCTTGACCTTCAGGAGTAAGACGATGGACCTCATCTAAAAATAAAATTCCATTATTTGCTTTTTCTAGTAAACCCTTTTGCTCAGTTGCACCTGTATAAGCACCTTTTCTTACACCAAAAAGCTGACCTAGTAATAGTTGTGGATTATTCGCATAGTCTGCACAGTTAAAAATAATGAATGGAGAATCCTTTTCTAGAATATTTGACCGAATTGCGAAATCATGCATTCTTTTAGCAAAAGCAGATTTACCAACACCCGTCTCACCTAGAATTAATGTATGCATCCCATTTGGTGGATAAAGAATAGCTGATCTTGCTTTTTCAATCACAGGTCTTAAACTAATATTTTCTTCATAAAAATATTCATGTTTATACTCCGAACTTGCAGGACTGATTTGAGATTTATTCGTTTGTTGTATAGTATTAGATTGGAGTTTAAATACGACCGGTCTAGAATTTGTTTTAATTAATAGTCCTTCTTTGACTAATTTATTTAAATCACTGCTAACGTTTGCTCTGTCTAAACTTAGCTTTTGAGCGATTTCAATCGCAGTAAAACCTTGCTCCTTACTTTGAAGAAAAACTTTGTAAATCTGGTTTTTTCTATTCATAATGGCCCACCCATAATAAAGAGTTGTATACTTTTACTATACAGGAAAAAGTAAACGTTTTCACTATATTTTAATTAGTATAACAATTCGTCAAGTACTATGAAAAAGTTAAATATCGAGTAAAATAGTAATAAGGGAGTGAAGTAGTATGGAAATGAATTTAATGCAAAAACAATCATTGAAACTTGCGATGACTCAGGAACTACGACAAGCCATTACAATGCTTCAATTCAATGCCCAAGAACTTACTGATTTTTTATTTGAGCAATCATTAGAAAATCCCTTAATTGAAGTCGAAACTCCTTATACCGAATACTCTTCTTCAAAAATCAAACAACAAACTACTTCCAGCGGACAAGGAATGGAGTTATATACTCGAAGGACAGAGACATTACAAGAGGAACTTGTTAGTCAGTTAAATGAGTTGAAAATTGATAATGAGGAATATAGAATTATTAAATATTTGATTTATAACTTAGATAAAAATGGATTTTTGATGGAGTCAGATGAGGAGCTAATACAAGAATTAAATATATCTTATGTTCTGTTACAAATCTGCATTGAAATACTTCAACGTTTTGAACCCGCAGGAGTCGGGGCAAGATCCGTTAAAGAATGCTTATTAATCCAACTAAATGGCCTGGAGACTGATACAACAATTGCCAAACAGGTGATTAATGATTATTTTGACCTTTTTGTAAATAAGAACTGGAAAGAAATTGCAAAGAAGCTTAAGATTAGCTTGCCCGATTTGCAAAAAGAAATTGATTTAATTTTAACGCTTCAGCCTAGACCTGGTTTAAATTATTTCCAAGACCAAGTAAATTATGTGGCTCCTGATTTATCGGTTGAAAAAATAGGTGGAGAATTTGTTGTACTTATTAATGATAAAATTATGCCTCGTTTAAAAGTACTTAATGAATATTCTTCCATTTTAAATGGCCAACATGAGAAGGAAGTATCAACGTATTTAAAGGATAAAAATACACAAGTTAATTGGTTAATGAAGAGCTTAGAAGAACGTAAATCAACGATGTTATCAGTTATGAATTGTATTCTTCGAAAGCAAATAGCTTTTTTTGAAAAAGGCCCTGCCAATTTAAAAACTCTTACATTAAAAGAGATTGCTGAAGAGCTTTCATTACATGAGTCGACAATTAGTCGTACTTGTAAAAATAAATATGTACAGACACCGTTTGGATTATTTGAAATGAAGAAATTTTTCCATCAAGGCGTCAATGTTGATGGTGAAGAGCTTGCATCAACAAGTGTGCAAGTATTTATCAAGCAACTAGTAGATGAAGAAAACAAAGAAAAACCATTATCGGATCAAAAGCTTGTAGAATTATTAGCGGCAAAACATGGAGTGGAAATTTCTAGAAGAACTGTTGCCAAATATAGAGATATACTTAGAATTCCAGGTTCATCAAAACGAAAGCGCTTTAGTTAAAAGGAGAATTGGATGTCGATTAAATTAACATTATTTACAAAAGAGAATTGTGGATTATGTGAAGAGGCAAAAGAAGCAATTCGTTCGGTTCAATCGGATTATGAAATCGAAGTAAATGAAATTGATATTTATTCTGATGATGCATTATTAGAGGAATATCAACTAATGATCCCTGTTATTCAAATGAATGGGGAAACCGTTGCATACGGAAAAATTCATAAGATTGACATATTAAATGCAATTAATAGGTAGTTATCAGTTGAAAGAAATGAACGACCCTGTTACAATGTAAATGTAGCAGGGTTATTTCACTTCAGGAGTAAATCTTGTTCAAAAAAACAACGTTGAAAAACGCTGTAATTTTTTTAAAACAAGTGGGACATAATATGTCATAGTGGGACACATTTAGACCCAAGTGAATACTCTGTGAAAGAGGAGATGAAAATGAACCATATTTTAAAGCTACAACAAAAATTATTACCTGATCTAATACCTGTTATCCAAAAGAGATTTCAAATCTTACAGTATATACGAATTATGCAGCCGATTGGTCGAAGAAACTTGTCTGCAAGTGTAGGGTTAACAGAAAGAGTACTTAGATCAGAAGTTGCTTTATTAAAAGAGCAAAGATTGATTAATGTTGCATCTTCGGGTATGACATTAACGGATGAAGGCCTAAGTTTACTTCTAGACCTAGAAGAACCAATGCGTGAACTATTCGGTTTGAAAAACATCGAAGACTTGCTTAAAGATACATTTAATCTGAAGGAAGTCATTGTTGTTTCAGGTGATAGTGACGAACTGGACTGGGTAAAAAAGGAGATGGGTCGTGCTGCTGTCGGTTGTATAAACCAAAGGCTAGAAACAAATAATATTGTTGCTGTTACCGGTGGTTCCACTTTAGCTGCCGTAGCTGAAATGATGAATGATGAATCTAAAGATTTAAATACCTTATTTGTACCAGCACGAGGCGGCTTAGGCGAAGAAGTAAGAAACCAAGCGAATACGATTTGTGCAAAAATGGCTGAAATGGCAAAAGGTAATTATCGTTTACTGCATTTACCAGATGAACTTAGTGAAGAAGCATATCTCACTATGATGGAAGAACCAAGAGTAAAAGAGGTTCTAAATTTAATTCGATCTTCTTCAATTGTCGTACACGGCATTGGAGATGCATTTACAATGGCTAAACGAAGACAGTCTTCATCGGAACAGTTAGAAATCTTAACTGAATCTGAAGCTGTAGGAGAGGCATTTGGATATTACTTTAATGAAAATGGTGAAGTTGTTTACAGAGTAAGAACAATTGGTTTACAACTGAACGAATTGGAGAATATACCATATGTACTTGCAGTATCTGGAGGATCTTCTAAAGCTAAAGCAATGGCTTCTTTCTTAAAGAAAGGTCATGTAAATATCCTCGTCACAGACGAAGGAGCTGCAAAAGAGTTAATTAAAGGATGTTCCCTTTAAAATAAAAAGAGATTCTACCTATTAAAAGGAGGAAATTAAAAATGGCAACTAAAATTGGTATTAATGGATTTGGACGTATCGGACGTATGGTTTTCCGCGCAGCATTAAACAACCCAAACGTAGAGGTTGTAGCAATTAATGACTTAACAGACGCTAAAACTTTAGCTCACTTATTAAAATATGATTCAGTTCACGGTTCTGTAAATGCAGAAGTAGCAGTAAATGGCGATTCAATCGTTGTAAACGGAAGCGAAATTAAAGTAATTGCTGAGCGTGACCCAGCAGTTTTACCTTGGAGCGATTACGGAGTAGAGGTTGTTGTAGAATCTACTGGTCGTTTCACAGATAAAAAAGATGCTGAAAAACACTTAGGTGGATCAGTTAAGAAAGTAATCATCTCTGCACCAGCTTCTAATGAAGATATCACGATCGTAATGGGTGTAAATGATGACAAATACGATGCAGTTAGCCACAATGTAATTTCAAATGCATCTTGTACAACTAACTGTTTAGCTCCATTTGCTAAAGTATTAGACGAAAAATTTGGTATCAAACGTGGTATGATGACTACTGTTCACTCTTACACAAATGACCAACAAATTCTAGATTTACCACATAAAGATTTACGTCGTGCACGTGCTGCTGCAATGAGCATGATCCCAACAACTACTGGTGCTGCTAAAGCAGTTTCATTAGTATTACCTCAATTAAAAGGTAAATTAAATGGTGGTGCTGTACGTGTACCAACTGCTAACGTATCTTTAGTTGACTTAGTAGTAGAATTAAACGCTGAAGTTACTGCTGAAGAAGTAAATGCTGCATTTAAAGCTGCTTCTGAAGGTGAATTAAAAGGTATCTTAGGATATTCTGAAGAGCCATTAGTATCAATCGATTACAACGGTTGCACAAACTCTTCTACAATCGATGCATTATCTACAATGACTATGGAAGGTAACATGGTTAAGATCCTTTCTTGGTACGATAATGAAACTGGTTACTCAACTCGTGTAGTTGACTTAGTAGCTCACATCGCTTCAAAAGGTCTATAATTTTAATTGAAATTAATATGAGGGCGAGGGGAATTTCCTCCCCTCTTTTGTTTGATAAAAATCCTCTTTAGTCACTAATCCATCACAATTTTTAAAAATACTCTAGAAATAAATTCCAATTGATGTACATAATCTGTTAAAATTGCGGTGACAATATCACAGAATGGATACGACTTTGAATATGAGACGGATCAACAGTGGGATTGAACATGGATGAATAAAAACAGTACTGGAGGCACCTAAAATGAACAAGAAGTCATTACATGACATTGATGTAAAAGGGAAACGCGTATTTTGCCGTGTGGATTTTAACGTACCTATGGCAAACGGTGAAGTAACAGATGATACTCGTATTCGTGCTGCACTTCCTACGATTCAGTATTTAATAGAAAACGGAGCTAAAGTTGTTTTAGCATCTCACTTAGGACGTCCAAAAGGACAAGTAAATGAAGATCTACGTTTAAATGCTGTTGCTAAACGTTTAAGTGAAAAATTAGGTAAAAACGTTATAAAATCTGATGAAGCATATGGCCCTAAAGTTCAAGAAGAAATTAGCAAAATGAATGAAGGCGATGTTTTATTATTAGAAAATGTTCGTTTCTATCCAGGCGAAGAGAAAAACGACGAAGCATTAGCAAAAGAATTTGCTTTATTAGCTGATGTTTATGTAAATGATGCATTTGGTGCTGCACACCGTGCACATGCTACAACTGCTGGTATCGCTAAGCATATCCCTGCTGTAGCAGGCTTCTTAATGGAAAAAGAAATTAATGTTTTAGGTAAAGCATTATCTAATCCAGAACGCCCATTTACAGCTATTATCGGTGGAGCGAAAGTTCGAGATAAAATTGGTGTAATTGAAAACTTATTAGAAAAAGTAGATAACTTAATAATTGGTGGCGGACTAGCTTATACGTTCCTAAAAGCTAAAGGCTATGAAATTGGGAAATCTCTTTTAGAAGAGGATAAAATTGATTTAGCAAATGAGTTTATGCAAAAAGCTGAAGCTAAAGGTGTTAAATTCTACATGCCAATAGACGCAATCATTGCTGATAAGTTCGGTGAAGATGCAAATACCAGGGAAGTTGATATTGATAGCATTCCTGCAGACTGGGAAGCTCTTGATATTGGGCCGAAAACAACTGCTCTTTATGCAGATGTAATTAAAAGCTCTAAATTAGTTATTTGGAATGGACCTATGGGTGTGTTTGAAATCGACAAATTTGCCGGGGGTACTAAAGGAGTAGCACAAGCATTAGCAGAATCAGATGCATACTCAATTATCGGTGGAGGAGACTCAGCTGCGGCTGCTGAAAAATTCGGTTTAGCAGATAAAATGAGCCATATTTCTACTGGTGGTGGAGCTTCATTAGAATTTATGGAAGGTAAAGAGCTTCCTGGAGTTGCATTATTAAACGATAAATAAGTCTAGTAGCTTTACAATATTAAGTAATTGAAATAGAGTAAGATGTTATGTCTTACCAATTGTTAGGAAGGTGTTTCTCATGCGTAAACCAATTATCGCGGGTAACTGGAAAATGAATAAGACGCTTAGCGAAGCGATGACATTTGTTGAAGAAGTAAAAACTAGCATTCCATCATCTGATAAAGTAGATTCTGCTGTTTGTGCACCTGCACTATTTATTGCACCAATGTTATACGGTACAAAAGGAACTGAATTAAAAATTGGTTCTCAAAATGTAAGTGATAAAGATAGTGGTGCTTATACTGGAGAAATTAGCCCAGTAGCACTTAAAGACCTAGGAGTAACTTATGCTATTATCGGACACTCTGAACGTCGTGAATATTATGGCGAAACAGATGAGTTTATTAATAGTAAAACAAAAAAAGCTTTCGAACACGGTCTTACACCAATCCTTTGCTGTGGTGAAACACTTGAAGAGCGTGAAGGCGGTAAATTTGAGGAAGTTATTCGTACTCAATTAACAGCTGATCTTGCAGGTCTTACAGATGAGCAAGTGAAAAACTTAGTTATCGCTTATGAACCGATTTGGGCAATTGGCACAGGTAAATCTGCTACAGAAAAAGATGCACAAGATTCATGTAAATTTGTTCGTGATGTAGTAGCAAGTCTTTATGATGAGACTGTTGCTGAGTCAGTGCGTGTACAATACGGCGGAAGTGTAAAACCTGAAAACATTAAAGAATATATGGCTCAACCTGATATTGACGGTGCTTTAGTAGGTGGAGCAAGTTTAGAACCAGCTTCTTTCCTTGCATTATTGGAGGCTGTTAAGTAATGAGTAAACAACCAGTAGCGTTAATTATCCTAGATGGATTTGGTTTACGCGACGAAACATTTGGAAATGCTGTTGCACAAGCGAAGAAACCAAATTATGATAGATATTGGAATAAATATCCTCATGCGCAATTAACTGCTTGCGGTGAAGCAGTAGGTTTACCTGAAGGACAAATGGGTAATTCTGAAGTAGGTCATTTAAATATCGGAGCTGGACGAATTGTATATCAAAGCTTAACTCGTGTAAATAAGGCAATTCGTGAAGGTGAATTTGAAAAAAATGATACTTTCATGGATGCAATAAAGAGCGCAAAAGAAAAAGATAAAGCTTTACATATTTTTGGTCTATTGTCTGATGGCGGTATTCACAGCCATATTAATCACATGTTTGCTTTATTAAAATTAGCTGCTGAAGAAGGTATGAAGAAAGTATATCTACATGCTTTCCTTGATGGAAGAGATGTCGGTCCAACTACAGCTAAAAAATATATCGATCAAACAGAAGCAAAATTTAAAGAATATGGTGTAGGTGAATTTGCAACAATTTCTGGTCGTTATTATTCCATGGACCGCGACAAGCGTTGGGACCGTGTAGAAAAATGCTATTGTGCAATGGTATATGGAGAAGGTCCAACTTATAAAAATCCTTATGAATTAATTGAAGATTCGTATGCGAATGGAATCCATGATGAGTTCGTCTTACCTTCAGTAATGGTAAAAGAAGATGGGACACCAGTTGCAACAATAAGTGATGATGATTCAATTATTTTCTACAACTTCAGACCTGACCGTGCAATTCAAATCTCAAATGTATTTACAAACGAGGATTTCCGTGACTTTGATCGAGGAAGTAAGTTCCCGAAAAATGTTCATTTCGTTTGTTTAACACATTTTAGTGAAACAGTACAAGGCTATGTTGCATTTAAACCAACTAACCTTGATAACACTTTAGGTGAGGTTCTTGCTCAAAATAATTTAACTCAATTACGAATTGCTGAAACGGAAAAATATCCACATGTCACATTTTTCTTTAGTGGTGGTCGTGAAGCCGAGTTCCCGGGTGAAGAACGTATTTTAATCAACTCACCAAAAGTTGCGACATACGATTTAAAACCTGAAATGAGTGCTTATGAGGTAAAAGATGCATTACTTAAAGAAATTGCTGCTGACAAGCATGATGTAATCATCTTAAACTTTGCAAATCCTGATATGGTTGGACATTCAGGGAAACTTGAGCCGACAATTAAAGCAATTGAGGCAGTTGACGAATGTTTAGGAGAAGTAGTTGATGCAATTCTTGCAAAAGGCGGAAAAGCAATCATTACTGCTGACCACGGAAATGCTGATGAGGAAATTACACCTGAGGGTGAACCAATGACAGCTCACACGACTAACCCGGTACCAGTTATTGTAACTGATGAAGGTATTACGTTACGTGAAGATGGTATTTTAGGTGATTTATCACCAACTGTTCTTGCTCTATTAAAAGTAGAACAACCAAAAGAAATGACTGGTAAATCACTTATTAAATAAGTGAACAGTTAATTATAAAAAGTTTTTAAATATGCGTATAACGCAACAAAAGGAGAGATTTTATTATGTCAATGATTATTGATATTTATGCTCGCGAAGTATTAGATTCTCGTGGTAACCCTACTGTAGAAGTAGAAGTCTATACAGAAGATGGCGGTTTTGGCCGTGCATTAGTACCAAGTGGAGCTTCAACTGGTGAATACGAAGCTGTTGAATTACGTGATGGAGACAAATCTCGTTACCTTGGTAAAGGTGTTGAGAAAGCTGTAGCTAACGTTAATGATATTTTAGCAGAAGAAATCGTAGGATACGAAGTAACTGATCAAGTTTCAATCGACCGTCGTATGATTGAAGTAGATGGTACAGAAAACAAAGGTAAATTAGGTGCTAACGCAATCCTAGGTGTATCTATGGCAGTAGCTCGTGCAGCAGCTGATGAATTAGGTTTACCATTATACCAATACCTTGGTGGATTCAACGCAAAACAATTACCAGTTCCAATGATGAACATCATCAATGGTGGTTCTCATGCTGATAATAACGTAGACTTCCAAGAATTCATGATCTTACCTGTAGGTGCTAGCAGCTTTAAAGAAGCAATCCGTATGGGTACTGAAATCTTCCACAACCTTAAAGCTGTATTACACGACAAAGGTTTAAATACTGCTGTAGGTGACGAAGGTGGATTTGCTCCAAACCTTGGTTCAAACCGTGAAGCTTTAGAAGTAATCATGGAAGCAATTGATAAAGCTGGATACAAAGCTGGAGAGCAAGTATTCTTAGGAATGGACGTTGCTTCTTCAGAATTCTTCAACAAAGAAACTGGTAAATACGATCTTGCAGGCGAAGGACGCACTGGCGTATCTTCAGCTGAAATGGTTGATTTCTATGAGCAACTTTGCAATGATTTCCCAATCCTTTCAATTGAAGATGGTTTAGATGAAAATGACTGGGATGGCCACAAATTATTAACAGAACGTTTAGGTAACCGAGTACAATTAGTAGGTGACGATTTATTCGTTACAAACACTAAAAAATTATCTGAAGGTATCGAAAAAGGTATCGCTAACTCAATCCTTATCAAAGTTAACCAAATCGGTACATTAACAGAAACTTTCGATGCAATCGAAATGGCAAAACGCGCTGGTTATACAGCTGTAGTTTCTCACCGTTCAGGTGAAACTGAAGATAGTACAATTGCTGATATCGCAGTTGCTACAAACGCTGGTCAAATTAAAACTGGTTCTGCATCTCGTACAGACCGTATCGCTAAATACAACCAATTATTACGTATTGAAGACGAGTTAGGCGAAAGCGCAGTATACCAAGGATTAAAATCTTTCTACAACTTAAGAAAATAATTTAATCAAAACTAAGTGCAATAACAAAAAAACATAATCCATTATAGACATTTAAAAAGAGAAGGATCGTCACCTTCTCTTTTTTGTTTCTTTTTGTATCCACATCGTAATTGAAATTTTCATAAGTTGATTAATGATTCAGAAAAAGGTATAAAATAAATAAGGGATTGATTATTTAAGGATTTTAATGCTAATATAGGAATATATGTTCTTAGGAACGTTAGTTCTAATTATGGTGTTGAAGTACCTTAGTTAGATTACGAACTAAAGAAATTTTAAAAATAGAGAGGAGAAAAAATGACTACAACTACTACAACAACTTCAAATCCCTCAATGGCTTCTTTGTTAAAAAATCCTTTTATCCAGACGATACTTTCAGCGGGTTTGTTTATACAATTAGGAATTTGGATTCGTAATTTTGCAATTTTATTATTTGTTGTTGAAAAGACGAAAGGTAATGCTACAGCCGTATCACTTATTTCGGTTGCTGAATTTGCGCCGATTTTTATTTTTTCATTTATTGGCGGAACTTTTGCAGATCGTTGGAAACCAAAACGAACTATGATTTGGTGTGATATTTTAAGTGCAATATCAATATTCGTTATACTAATCGCGCTATTATTTGGCTCTTGGAAGTTTGTCTTTTTTGCAACATTAGTTTCAGCAATTTTGTCACAGTTTTCTCAGCCATCCAATATGAAATTATTTAAAGTGCATGTACCTGCTGAACAGATGCAAGCCGGTATGTCTATCTTTCAAACGATGATGGCGATTTTTATGATTTTAGGACCGGTGATCGGTACTTTTGTTTTTCAACAAGCCGGAATGGTTGTTTCAATGGGAATAGTAGGTATTGCTTTTCTTATGTCAGCACTAATTTTAACAAAGTTACCAAAAGATCCAGACGAAGAAAAAGTGGAACATACAACATCATTATGGGAAGAGATGAAGGTAGGATTTCAATACGTTTGGTCGCGAAAAATTCTTGTTTATTTAGGTGGAGTATTTGCAGCTGCAGGACTAGGTATTGGTCTTATCCACCCACTAACGATTTTTTTAGTAACTGAGCGACTGGGACTGGATAAAGAATATTTACAGTGGATATTTGCTGCTAATGGAGCAGCAATGATTATAGGTGGTGGTCTTATTATGGTAATTTCTAATAAGATGGCGCCACATGTTTTATTACTAATTGGTATGGCTGTAAATGCTATTGGTATTTTCATAATAGGTTGGTCTGAAATGTTTTGGCTAACACTAGTAACTGAATTCTTTATCGGATTATTTATGCCTGCACTCCACATTGGTATTAATACAATTATTTTGAAAAATACTGAAGAAAAGTTTGTAGGAAGAGTAAATGGAATATTAACACCATTATTTATGGGTGCTATGGTGATCACAATGAGTTTGGCAGGGGTTTTAAAGGAGCAATTTTCTTTATTCTCTATCTATCAAGTTTCAGCCTTATTGTTTATCATAGGAATACTTGTTATGGTTCCAATGTTTAAAATTATGAAAAATGTCGTAGCTGAAGCTAAGTCATAATGTTTTAAATTTTAAAAACCTGATTATTTATACAATCAGGTTTTTTTATGTAAAAGTCCATTCAATTTTGTGTTAGTTTTCTATTTTATAAGGAGTTTAGAAATTTGTGCGACTTTCTCATGATGTTCTAACCTTGAATAGTAATCATATAATTCTTTAGCGTATTTGTTTATATAACGCGTATGTTCAGTTAATTGAAAGTATGGTAGAACGTCCTTTTCTAGGAAGCTATAATACTGTTCGGATTTATTCTCTATACGGAGGATCAGAAGTTTGAAAACTAGTTGATAAAAGTGATTTTTCAATTGCTTTGCTAATAAAGCACCTTCTTGTGCCTTTTTCAGCAATCCTTTTTTTGGCTGTAGCTTTCCTTCGAAGCTACTTTCCACGCAATTAAATAGGCGATTAAGATAGGAAAGTGAAGCCTTTTCTGACATTCGAAGTGCTTCTTTATAGTATTTATACGCACTTGTGTAATTCTTTCTTTTAAAATGTTCAAAGCCTAAGTTGTTTAAAAGCATTCCTTTTTTTTCAGGAGCATGAAGTAATTCGCTTTGATAAATTAGATTTTGGTAGGACTCCGTCAACTCTTCTAGATCTAAGTGCAAATCGTTTCCAATTTGTAAAAGCAATAGTGCTTCAGTTGCGATTGCCATTAACGAGTTATTTGTTTCCCTAAAATGCCGAAGTGCTTTTTCTGCATACGCATAGGCCATTACTTTAGAATCGATACAATAATATGCTAATGCCAAGTCATACTGATATTCGAGATTGCCATACTCATCCTTATTGATTTTACGCAAGATTTTTATAGCTTTTTGATGATTTTCGTTCTTTGAGGTAATGCAATTGCATAAATAATAAATGCCCCATACATGATACAGTAAGTTTTTTTCGAAAGGACTAAGAGTCGGATAATCTTTTTGGACATGCTGTAAAATGGTAAATGTTTTTTCAAAATATTCCTTTATAATAAAGTATCTTGCCTGAAGCAGCTTATATAAGACAGCGTATTTAGAAAAAACAATCATCGGGATATTTTCTAGATCGTTATAAGTTTCCTCTATTTCTTTTATCTTTTTCATAATAATCGCCTTATGCCAACGATGAAGGTGATTTTCCATGTTTTCAAGACGGCCGATTTCTTCTTTTATATTTATGTGTAAGCGTTCTGATAATAATTCGATAATTTCCGAAGAGCAGGCCGTTTGACCTCGTTCAATTTTACTTACGTAAGAGAGGGTGCAAATACCTTTACCTAATTGTTCCTGCGTAAGGCCGGCTTTTTGGCGATAAAATTTAATGATTTCTCCCTCTAGCATTTAACTCGCTCCTTGTTCCTTTATAAAACCGATGATATAAGTTTAAAATTGTAACAATGAAGTAAGAAGTTGAGTAGAAATTTCTTACTCTATAGTTTGATTATTACGAATTTTGAAATATATTACAATTGGGTTAATCGATAGCACTTAATTAAGGATTTTTCTTTTTTAGATAAAATTTTATTGATTTTTTTAAAAGAAATGTCCCAATTATTTTTTTTGAAAATGATAATTCCTGTAACTATATTACTAGTCGGAAGCTAAAATGAGTGAGGGAATAGGTGTTTGATGAATCAAAAGTAGGATAAAAAATATTCTTAAAAATACGCAAAAAGGTTGTATTGTTGATAACCCTTATTTTCTAATGGTTATCCTTTTGGAAAATGGAAAAACCATGAATGAATAGAATGCACTCATGGTTTAAATAGTATAGAAGATTAGTAGACTCCTACAGAAGAGTATGCGTCCATTACAGCCTTTGTTTGGTTTGATGGTACGCCATTTTTATCGGGATACAAGTCACGTGAAGCTTGAATAGCAGCTTCGCGCATTTCTTTAAATCCAGAAGATGCAGTTAAGTAATTTGTTAATGCACGGTAATAGATTTTTTCAGCAGTACCTCTACCTAATTTCGTAATTGTATATCCGTTATTTGTGCCACCATTTGTTATTAAGTAAGCTGCTTTATTGTTAATACCGCTATTTATATGAACGCCACCATTATCTAATTCACCTATGTAACGGTCTTGGTATGTATCAGGATAATGACCTGATGGCATATAGCTTGTACTAACTTTTTTAGAAGCAGGATCACTCATCGAACGAAGTCCTCCGTCATTAGGAGTGTTAGGAGTTGTTATATCTTCTCCTAGTTCCCATTCTGTCACACCTGTAGTGTATTGTTGAGTAAATTCACCGAAAATATCAGCTAATGACTCATTTATGGCCCCAGATTCATTTTCATAAGTTAAGTCTGCCGTATGTTCGACAACACCATGTGTCATCTCATGACCAGTTACATCTAATCCACCAGACATTGATCCGTATCTAATTCCATCACCATCTCCGTATAGCATTTCTACACCGTTCCAACCAGCGTTATTCCATTTTGAGCCAACGTGAACTGAACTAATTAATGGCATCCCTTTATCATCTAAGCTATGACGTTTGTGTATGTTTTGATAGTATTTGCTTACTTTATCAGAGTTTACGTGAGCTGAGACAGCTGCAGGATTAAGGAACATGTTGTCTGTTCTGGTTGTTGTCACTTCCCAACCTGTAAATCCGAAAAGAGCTGAGAAGAGGTTAAATAGTGTTTCATCCGTACGATGTGCGTCAAAAGTAGCAATTGGAACAATCGTAGGAGCAGCGCTAGTTCCAGTTACAGAAGCACCATATAAATAGCTTGTACCTGTATTAAGATCCTTTCCAATAGGGAATGTTTGCATTTTTCCATGTGCATCCAGCCCTTTACCCATTACTGGTGATAGTGTCGCTGGATCTACTAAATTATCAATCGCATTAAAGTTATTAATAATTTCGCCATTTGTAGCATCTACAAAGTAATGGAAGTATCCTGGTGCTGGATTAGATGTTGAAGCCTTAACTACATATGCCAAGTAATGCTTCCCTTTAAATGGGTAGACCATTAATTGCGTATCGATTTTATCATAATTATTTACTGTGCCAATTTCTTTTTCAATACCCTCTTTAGCTGTTGCAATAGCATCTTCCTCGGAAATAGTCGCTTCTGTTGGAATAACTGTTCGAGCTAACTTTTGTGTGACATTACCAAATGAAGCATATACATTGTTATTTGCATCTAGAGCAACAGTTTGTCCTGATCCATAGATTGGAATTCCTTTGTACTGTTCAATTGTTCTTACATGGTAAGTATTCGTTTCGTTGTCAGCTTGTTCACTTACAATCTTAAATTGTTCCCATGCAGATCCCGATTTCATAAGATCAACAACTTTTGAATTTAGATATGCTTTTACAGCCTCTTCCTTACTTAAAGCTTGATTAACTGTTGCTGCACTTGCTTTTACATTTACAAATGAAGGTAAAGTTGACAGCCCTCCAAAAGCCACCGTTAAAGCCATTACAGCTGGAATAGCCGCTTTTTTACTTAGTCTTTTCTGTTGTTTCTTTTTCAAAAAACTCACTCCTTATGTGAAAGTATTGTTGAAACAATTTAAATTATTGGGAAAATTCCAAATAAAATCAATCGTTTTTAAGAAACTTCAATTTGAGATAATTTTGGCCAGTTATTTAAGCTTTTTTTAAGGTTTCGAGCAAAATCGTCAAAATTTTACACCATTTTTTAAGGGAAATATCTCGATATCAATTTTCTGATTATTCGGTAATAATGAATGCAAATAGATTTGTTTCGAAGAGAGGAATAAAAATGAGGAGAGCATTTCATAAAGTCATCCTGTTTCCTAGTTTATGCTGCATGTCCTTTTATGTAGGGTCTCAATTAGTAGGAGAAACAAAAGCGTCATTTTCAAGTCAAATTTCTCCAAAACCTATAACAGTAGCCGCAGCGTTTGTTTTTCCAGCAACCATCGAAATGCTGAATAAGCGAGCTGTGGATCTTGAAAATCAGATGCTTGGTAATTATGAATTGATTGTTGCAAATGCACCAGAACAATCATTACAAAAATTGCATGACAGACTTACTGAAATAACTGTGATTGAACGAAAGTTACACCAACAATCGAATAGTTTACAGCTTGTGTATGATGAAATGTCTTCTTATCACAATAGGTTGCAGGACCAAAAAACAACAGGAAATCAAACGTTCAGTTACGTGCTTGAAGGGTTTCAAAAAGTAGAACGCATTATAAAAGAGGTGCAAGATGAGATTGACTTTCAAAAAATATCCGATATTCGTTCTTCTGTTACGTTGCATATAAAGGAGCTAGAAGAAAAGGAAAAAGGCTTTGGGAATCATCTACATGACACTGATGAAGCTGCGAATCCAGCAAGCAATCAAGTAGCTAAAATGGACTCAAATATGAAAAAGCAGGTGAAAGAAATTGATAAAGAAACCATTGCGAATAGTAAGTAGTCTAGTAGGAAGTATTTTCCTAGTTATTGTATGTATATTAGCATTTGTTGTCCTTTCTTCTAGAATTGCTGGAGGAGAACCGACGATTTTAGGATACCAAGTCAAAGTAGTGTTATCCGGATCGATGGAACCAACATTCCAAACAGGATCTATCATTTCTATTAAGTTACGAAATAACCATTCTACTTATCAAAAAGGAGACGTTATTACATTTCGCAAAGATAAGGAGTTAATTACTCATAGAATTATTGACATACAAAAAGAGAGTGGAAAAGTCCTATATAAAACAAAAGGGGATCATAATAATGCTCCTGATTTATGGGAGGTTTCCACTGAGGATATAGTTGGTCAGTATACGGGCTTTACAATGCCATATATAGGCTATGCATTGGATTTTACTAAATCCAAAGAGGCGGGTGCTCTTTTATTGATTGTACCTGGCATAATAATGGTCATATCTGCAATGCGTTCAATCATTAGTGCAAAAAAAGAGTTGGAGATAAAAGAAGCGTAATAATACTGGTTAAATCTCGTGTGTAACCTTACGAGATGCGCACGAGTTTAATATATTTTTTACATAATAGAGGAGGATTTTATAATGGGATTTACACAAAAGATTACGAAAGGTGTTATGACTGCAGCGCTAGGGATGTCATTAATCGGTGGAGGAACATTTGCATATTTTAGTGACGTAGTTGATACACAAAATACATTTGCAGCGGGTACATTAGATTTAGGGATGAATCCAAATGCAGTAGTTAACATTAGCAATATTAAACCAGGTGACCAAATCTACCGTGAATTTACACTGGAAAACAATGGTACATTGCAAATTAGTAAGGTCTTACTTGATACAAAATACACTGTAGAAGATGTCAAATCAGACAATAATGAGGACTTGGCGAAAAATATTAAAGTTACAATTATGTACAACACAAGTAGTGCGACGAACACAGTTGTTGAAACAACATTGTATGACCTTCAAAACCAACAACCAGATATTACTGCTATAGATACTGGTACATCAGTTGGTTACAAGGCAGATGGCATTGTTCCTGGTGATAAAGAAAAAATCTTCGTATTATTTGAGTTTGTTGATAATGGAGATGACCAAAACGAATTCCAAGGTGATAAGTTACTAGTTAACTGGAAATTTAATGCACAGACAGAAGGTTCAACTTACCATGATGATACAGACCCAGATAACAATTAAGATTCAATTTTAAGGGAATAGGAAGTTTTGAAAAGGCCCACAAGGAGATTCTTGTGGGTTCTTTAAAGCTCTTTATTTTTATATTTAATCAATTATTTCTGAAGTTTGAGTTCATTATAAACTGACCTAGCTTATTTATTCCTTCTCGTCCTTCTTGCAAACCCAAACGCGATAATGAGCGCTCCAATTGAGTCTGCAATTAGATCTGTCATTGTATCAAAATTCCCACCACCTTGAGTCCTGGTTCCAAAGAATTGGTCCATATTAAATTCCCAAATTTCCCATATGGCTCCACAAAATACGCCAAAAGAAAGTACAAATAGAAAAATGAAACCAGCGGACATTTCACTCCGAGACTGTCTCGTTGTCAATTTTCCCATTAAATCAATTGCTAAAAAAGCGACTAGCGTGCCACTTAGAAAATGTAAGAGCGTATCCCACCAGCCTAAATTATAAAATCTAAGCATAGAACCAAGACACAAGGACCCAATTAAAAAAGTAAAATAAGAGGTAATAAACCCTAATGTAAATCGAATTTTGAAAAACTTATCTAATATGAGTGGAACGAGTGCACAAACGAAGCCACCTAGTGCGATTGGATATCGATAAGAATCGTCTTTCGTGAAGAAAATGACGAATAAGACAAGCATTACAATTGCAAAGACTATAGATAAAAATGTTTGTATGCCCCTTTTCATTTCGAATCCCCCATTCATTCTTTTTTTGTCTCAATTCAAATTATCAAAGCAAAATTTCAATTAAATGACATAAAAAGTTCATCATATTGATGATAAATTGTTAGAAAGTAGCCGTAAGAAGTAAGAAGATTTGAATTAGTATTAAATTATGGGTATGAGTCGCAAATAGTTGGGAGGATAATTATGAACTTTTTCGCATACTTAAAAGATTATATTTGGTATACTATTAAAACATATTTACTTCCATTAATTATTGTTATTCTTTCAATAGCAATTGTATTTTGGGGACTATTAGGTGATGAATTTTCAATACGAAACATACGATTAGAAATAATCTATTTCACTTGTTTTTTCTTAGTAGTATCTTTTACAACATATGAGATGAAGGGGCATAAAAATGAATAATTGGGAAGGATTAATTTCGGCGAAGGATCGAACAAAAATCTATTTGCGAAAATATATTCCTGCAAAACCAATTGCTGTGATTCAAATTGTACATGGAATGGCAGAGCATGGTGGGGCTTACGAGAAATTTATTGAATATTTAGTTCATAATCAGTTTGCAGTCTATATTCATGATCAAAGAGGTCATGGTAAAACAGCAGCGATCGAAGATGATCTTGGTTTTTTTGGGGAAGAAGTCGGTTGGGATGAAGTTGCTAAAGATATCATCTTTATTAGTAAGATGATACGAAATGAACTAAATGATATCCCGTTAATTTTATTTGGACATAGTATGGGGTCTTATTTGAGTAGACGAGTAGTTCAATTAAATGGGGTACTATACGATGGGCTAATAATTTCTGGAACCGGATATGATCCAGGAATACTAAGAAAATTAGGGGTCTTTATTTCAAGTGCAGAGGCATTCTTGATTGGTGCCAATAAGAGAAGTAAAATTTTAGACTTTTTAACTTTTGGGAACTTCAATAATCATTTTAAGTTTCCTAAAACAAAATATGATTGGTTAACAAGAGATGAAGCTGAGATTGATCGCTATATAAAAGATCAATATTGTGGTTTTATTTGTTCTTCAAGTTATTATCGCGAACTGTTGAAAGGGGTCGGAATTATTCATCGTAAAGAGGAAATAAAGAAGACACCAACTTCATTGCCAATTTATATTTTTTCTGGAGACAAAGATCCAGTTGGTCAAAATGGTGAGGGTGTAAAGAAGGTTTATGGTCTATATAAAGATATTGGATGTACAAATGTAAAGTTGAAATTGTATGAAGAAGGTCGCCATGAGATGCTTCATGAAATCAATAAAGATGAAGTTCATCAAGATGTAAAAACTTGGATAGAAGAAACAATCTTAAATCATTAAATAAGTATTGTACTCTCATATTGAAGTATAGTATTCTTCATAGTAGAATAGGAAGTAACAGTATTTTACTGTGGAGGTGAAGAAATGCATACGTTTTTATCTGTACTTTTAATTATTGTTTCAGTACTTATGATTGTTTTAGTTCTACTTCAATCTAGTAAAAGTAACGGCCTATCAGGTGCGATATCTGGTGGTGCTGAGCAACTGTTTGGCAAGCAAAAAGCTCGTGGTTTTGAACTAGTTTTACAACGAATAACAGTTGTTGTAGCAGTTATATTCTTCATTCTAACAATTGCTGTAACATATTTTAAACTGTAATAAACAAGCTGCCTAAATAGGTAGCTTTTTTATTTTACTAAAATTGTATGTCTGTTTTTTATGCGGTATATTAAATACTAATTGAAATTCTGTTAAATACTAGAAAGAAAATAGATAAAAATAGGAGGTAAGGATGAGAAAAATATACAGTATAGTAGGATTGTTTGTAATTACGCTTGGACTATTTTTGAGTGGCTGTAATAATAATACTGATAGTCAAAATCTCTCAAAAGAAGAAATAGTATCCAGAATTGAAAAAGATTCTAATAAGGTCGTTACAAGTATTGAAAAGGAAAGTAAATCTAAGTATGAGGTTGAAGTTTCAGAGAAAAATCATAAAAAAACGCTAATTGTTGATGCGAAAAATGCAAAAATCAAAAAGGAAGAAAAAGAGCGTGATTTTCTAGATGATCAAGCACTAGATTTATTATACAAAGATGAATTTGTCGTAACACCTGAAAAAGCAAAAGATATAGCATTAGATCAAGTAAATGGCGGTACGATTACCGAAATTGAAAAAGAAAAGGACGATGGGCAATTTTATTACAGTATCGAAGTGATGAAGGATCATATAAATTATACAATGGATATCGATGCCAAATCAGGCAAAATCGTTTCCCTTGAACAAGAAGATATTTTTCTAAATGATTAGAATAAAAAATACAGCCAAGGCTCGGCTGTATTTTAATATGTAGATTAACCTCTCATTGCAGCCCATTCTTCCTTACTTGGACCGTACATACCTGGAACAACTAGACCAGCTTGTCTCATTAATACAGTCATTTGACCACGGTGATGAGTTTGGTGTTGAATTGCCATACGAAGTAATGCGTGAATAGGCAATTCAAGGAATCCAAAAGCGTTAATGATTTGTTTTAGATCGCTTTCTTTCCATTCTGCTTGTGCTGCTTCAATCATTGCATTACTTACTTCAGCGTATTTTTCAGCAAGTTCTTTCGCAGTTCCAGGCATGTCTTCTTTATTCATAGAACCTTCGAATTGTAATCCTGATTGTGAAATAATCGCTTTAATTGCTGTAGTGATATGCCAAGCTAATTCTCCTAATGAGCTAAAATCTTCACCAATTGATTGATCAAGTGATTCATCTGTCATAGCATTTAGTAATTTGATTGTGCTAGCTTCTTCCATTTTCCACTCAGTAATAAATTCTTCAACATTATTAAACATAACGTATCCTCCTTTTGTTGGTTAAATGACCAACATTATTATTACCACACCTTTCATTAAATCATAACTAGTTAATTAAAAAAACTGTTTATTGGTAAATTCTTCAATTGAAAGGTAAAATAAAAGAACAATTTCTTTACGTAAAATTAGGTAAATATTATGATTCATTATTTATAATGATTATTAATTTAAATAAACATATCATTTAAAGATAAGATAAGAGTAACGAAAGAAAAATGGATAGAAAAGTTTTGGAGTGAGTATATATGAGAGTAACAATGCCGAAGCCATTTACATTTGAAGGTGGAGATCGAGCAGTTTTATTATTACATGGTTTTACGGGACATTCTGCGGATGTTCGAATGCTTGGCCGTTTTTTAGAAAAACAAGGTTATACATGTCATGCACCGCATTATAAAGGACATGGTGTACCACCAGATGAGCTTGTTCATACTGGACCAGAGGACTGGTGGAAGGATGTAATGGAAGCTTATCAATTTCTAAAAGATAAAGGACATCAAAAAATCGCAGCGGTTGGTCTATCTTTAGGAGGAGTATTTGCACTTAAGCTAGGTTACACTGTACCTTTGAATGGTATTGTCACAATGTGTTCACCAATGTACATAAAAAGTGAAGAAATTATGTATGAAGGTGTCTTAGCCTACACAAGAGAGTTTAAAAAACGTGAAGGGAAATCTCCTGAACAAATTGAAGTAGAAATGGAAGAGTTTAAAAAAACGCCAATGAATACATTAAAAGCTCTTCAAGGTTTAATTAAAGAAGTGCGTGAAAATGTTGATACGGTATATGCACCAACGTTTGTCGTACAATCTACTGTAGACGAGATGATTAATACTGACAGCGCAAATATTATTTATAATGAAGTGCAATCTGATCAGAAAAAATTAAAGTGGTACGAAAATTCAACTCATGTTATTACGCTTGGACAGGAAAAAGACATATTACATGAAGATGTGCTAGCTTTTCTTAATGAATTGGAATGGTAGAATGAAATCTTTCTGGACAAACTTAAATTATATACCCTTAACAGTTAGAAAAAGGAGGGAAAATTATGAATCAACAATGGAAAGAAAAATTATTAGAATTGATGAAAAGTGAAGATTATAAGCCTTTAAATATACAAGGAATAGAAGAGGCTATGGAGTTGACTGACGCAAGTGACTTTCGAGAAGTAGTAAAAACGCTCGTTATTTTAGAAGATGAGGGTTATATTGTACGTTCTCGAAATAATAAATATAGTTTACCTGATCAATCTAATTTAGTTAGAGGTAAATTAACTGGACATGCGAAAGGCTTTGCGTTTGTCATTCCAGAAGAAGCAGGAGCAGAAGATGTATTTATTTCACCATCAGATTTAAATGGTGCCCTGCATGGAGACATCGTTTTAGCTCGTATTACAAAAGAAAAAAGTGATGCACGTAGAGAAGGGACAATTGTAAAAATTGTTGAACGTGGTCAAACGAAAATGGTAGGTACATACCAGGCTCAGAAAAGCTTTGGTTTTGTTATTCCTGATGATAAGCGATTCGGAAGTGATATTTTTATATCAAAGAGTAATTCTCAAGGTGCAGTGGAAGGTCACAAAGTTGTTGTAGAGCTTACTCAGTTTCCTGAGAATGGGAAAAATGCAGAGGGTATAGTAGTCCAAGTACTAGGACATAAAAATGATCCAGGTGTAGATATTCTATCGGTTATTCATAAGTTTGATTTACCTCAAGAATTCCCTAAGGAAGTAATGGATCAAGCGAATGCTGTACCGGATGAGATTGATGAATCAGCTATTGGCACTCGTCGCGATCTTCGTGATGAACAAATTGTAACGATAGATGGAGCTGATGCAAAAGACTTAGATGATGCTGTTACAGTAACAGCGCTCGAAAATGGTCATTATAAGTTAGGGGTACATATTGCAGACGTCTCATACTATGTGACTGATAACTCACCGATTGATCAGGAAGCACATGATCGTGGAACAAGTATTTATTTAGTTGACCGAGTTATACCGATGATTCCACATCGTTTATCCAATGGAATTTGTTCATTAAATCCAAAAGTAAATCGATTTACACTTTCCTGTGAAATGGAAATCAATCAAAAAGGTGAAGTTGTTAAACATGAAATTTTTGAAAGTATCATTAAAACAACTGAACGAATGACATATAGCGATGTAAATAAAATATTAGATGAGCAAGATGTTGAATTACGTGAGCGCTACGAGCCGTTAGTGCCGATGTTTGAGGAAATGGCTCAGTTAGCAAAAATCTTACGTAATAGACGTATGACTCGTGGAGCAATTGATTTTGATTTTAAAGAATCAAAAGTATTAGTTGATGAAGATGGTCATCCAACTGATGTCGTCATTCGTGAGCGCTCAACGGCAGAAAAACTAATTGAAGAATTTATGCTAGTAGCAAATGAAACAGTTGCTGAACATTTCCATTGGCTAAATGTACCGTTTATGTATCGTGTGCATGAGGACCCGAAAGAAGAGAAACTTCAACGATTCTTTGAATTTATCGCATCATTTGGTTATACAGTAAAGGGTGCTGGCAATGAAATTCACCCGAGAGCGTTGCAACAAGTTCTTGATATGGTTCATGGACAACCTGAGGAAACAGTTATCTCAACAGTCATGCTTCGTTCAATGAAACAAGCGAAGTATGAGGCTGACAATCTTGGCCACTTCGGTTTAGCAGCTGAATATTATACTCATTTCACATCGCCGATTCGTCGTTATCCGGACTTAATTGTTCATCGACTAATTCGTAAATATTTAATCGAAGGAAAGATGGATAATGAAACAAAACGTGAGTGGGATGATAAGTTACCTGCAATCGCCGAGCATGCTTCTAATATGGAACGACGCTCAGTTGAAGCAGAAAGAGAAACGGATGATTTGAAAAAGGCAGAGTACATGCTTGATAAGGTTGGCGAAGAGTATGAAGGGATTATCAGCTCTGTCACAAACTTCGGTATGTTTATTGAACTGCCAAATACAATTGAAGGATTAGTCAGGGTTGCTGATTTATCAGATGACTACTATAACTATGACGAGCGCTCATTCTCTATGATCGGTGAGAGAACAGGGAAGGTTTTCCGAATAGGCGATGAAGTATCTGTTCGCGTAGTGAATGTAAATAAAGAAGAGCGAGCAATCGATTTTGAAATTGTTGGAATGAAATCGAATAAACCTCGTAGAAGCGACGGTAGAGGACCAGTTAATCTTGGTGGCGGCTCTGGTGGCGGCAGAGGACGAGGCGGACGTGGTAGAGGTTCATCAGATCGAAATGGGGATAGTTCTCGCAGTGGTCGTTCTCGTGGAAGACGAGGAGATAGTTCACCTCGAGGAGAAAGTACTCGAGGTGACGAGAAAGATAGTGGACGTAACGGTAAATCGTCGAGAAATAAGCGTGACGATCGTTTTAATCCAACGAAAAGTAAAAGTAAGAGCAAAAAGAACAAGCCATTTTACGAAAAAGTAGCAAAAGGTAATAAAAAACGATAAAAACGATAAGGCAGTGGACATCTAGTCCACTGCTTATTGACTATTTTAGGTAAAATTATGGTAAAATAAGTAAAGATAGAGAGGTGTTATTTATGCCAAAAGGTGAAGGGAAAGTAATTGCTCAAAATAAAAAAGCGTATCATGATTACTTTATTGAAGAAACATATGAAACAGGTATCGTATTACAAGGTACCGAAATTAAATCATTACGTGCTGGAAAAGCGAATTTAAAGGATTCCTTTGCACGTGTTCAAGGTGGAGAAGTATGGCTTCATAATATGCATATTAGTCCATATGAACAAGGTAATCGCTATAATCACGAACCATTACGTACAAGAAAGTTACTACTACATAATAGAGAAATCGTGAAATTAATCGGTTATACAAAGGAAACAGGTTATACTTTAGTTCCTTTAAAAATCTATTTGAAAAATGGCTATGCTAAGCTATTACTTGGATTAGGTAAAGGAAAGAAACAATATGATAAACGTGATGATTTAAAGAAAAAAGAAGCAAAACGTGAAGTAGAGCGTGCATTCCGAGATCGTCAAAGAATCTAATTGGATAAATGTTGAAGGATTGGAATTCTGTTATTCTTTTAGAAACAATTGTTAATTGCAACTTACGACCAATATGCTATAATAAGTTTGTAAGTTAATCAGCAACATAAATGAGCACGATGTGCAGATTTTATAGATTATGAAGCCTTTGCTTTATGCTTCGTAAGTCACTCATAGCGAGCAGAACTGAAATAAGTTATGTGAGCATTTTATATGGGGACGTTACGGATTCGACAGGGGTAGTTCGAGCTTAAGTCGCGAGTCGAGGGGTCGGCCTCGTTAAAACGCAAAAGCCAATAACTGGCAAAAACAACAATTTCTCTTTAGCTGCTTAATTGCACTAAAGGCTCCTCCTATGTATCGCCCATGTGCATAGCTTAGAGGGGTTCACTCATTAGTGGGCTACGCCGGACCTCGCCGTCTGAGGGGAAAGGAAGAGATTAACCAGACTAGCTATCAGGAAGCCTGTCATTGGGCCGAATGGTATGCGAAATTCTAATACAGTGACTACGCTCGTAGAAGCTTAAGTGCCGATATTCTTGGACGTGGGTTCGACTCCCACCGTCTCCACCAATACATAATTGTTGGTGGTTTTTTTATGTCTCCACAATATCCAGTTTTAATTGGATCGAAGAAAATCTATGGTAGAGCGATCAAACGATAAAAATGAACTAACAAGCAGTATAAGTTACTCTTTTAGCAAAAAGGGTGTAATCATATTGAATAACTTGGTTAAACACCTTTTTTGTAAATAAACAATTAGATCATCTTTTTTCAAATACAAATTTCCCCTTAAAAATAAGACAAGAATACAGTTTAGTATTCTTGTCTTATTTTTTATTTATGTTAAAAGATAATAAGTGCAAATTTAACTTTTTTCATTTATTTTAAGTATTTACGATTAATTGCGCTATCTCCATTGCTTGTTCATTTAAATTCATCTTTGAATAATAATTAAATAATTCCTTCTTAGAACGTTCCGTTAAGAATGTAAAACCACTTTTTATAAACATAGGTAATGCACGATTATTTAGATAATGATAGTATTCTTTTTCTTTAGACTTTAATAAATAAAGTAAAAGCTTAAATAAATGAACATATAATGTGTAATTATTCTTTTTTGCGGTGAAAAGGCCGACTTCTGCATCGTGTATTAGCTCTTCCAAGTTAGAGGAATTACCTTCAAAAGAACTTCGGATATAACCTTCTAAAGAAAGTAAGTAGGATGAACATTCGGGATCTTTTAGTAGCATAGATTCTTTATAATATTTACTTGCTTCCTTAAAGTTTTTACCTCTGTAATATTCATATGCTAAATTATGCAGTACTTTAGCCTTTCGATCAGGGGCATTACATAGTTCACAGCTTCTAATCAAATTCTTAAATCGATTGATTATTTCTTCATCTAAAGTGTCACCTTGGACTTGAATAATCATTAACATTTCAGCGTCAATTACTCGCAGATAATTATTGATTTGTTTAAAAAATAGATGAGATTTTTCTGCATAATAATAAGCTAAAACAGGTGCCTTTATCGTATGATAAGCAACTGCTAAATGGTAATAAAATTCAGGGTTTTTGTAAACTTTGTGGTCGATCGACTTAAGAGTTTGGATTACTTTACCATATTCTTGTTTTGCTAAATAATATATTCCTAAAATATGCTTTAATAAATTTTGTTCGTATGGAGCTAATTTATCTTCTTTTTTTTGAATTTTTTTGATGATTTTAAAAGCCTCGGTACATTTATTATACGTAAGAAAATACTTAGCTCTTAGTAACTGATACATGTCATGGTATTCTGATATTTGAATTAATTCTTCCATTTCAAACTCATAGTTTATTTGGTTCATCTCTTCAAATAACTGCATGATGATTACATCGTGCCAGTGAAGTAGGCGCTGTTTGATATTCATGAAATTAGCTACTTCTAATTCCATATCAATTCCAAGTCTTTTGGATAATAAATTGATAATTTCTGGTGCGTACTTTGTTTGTCCACATTCTATTTTACTTATATGGGTAACGGAGCAAATATTTTTTCCTAATTGTTCTTGTGTTAGTTTGTATTTTTCTCGATAAAATTTAATAATTTTTCCTTCATACATAACTAAGTCCTCCTCCCATCCCAGGATGTTAAAAATAGTACCTAATACTAAAATTCTACAGTTAACAACAAAAATAGTATATTTAGAAAACCCGTGTAGTATGTGAAGTAATACTTAAAGATATGTTAAGGGTAAGTGAAATTAGGAAAATCAGGAAAAAATGGAAGGCTATGTAATTCACTTCTATAATAAACATCTCTTTGTAATTAGTATCCATTTATATCGTTATTAAAGCCTTTATTATGGTTCAGCATTTTTCATTTTATGATGATAATATTATTCAAAAATACGATTATTAACATAATTTATGGTATTGATTACTACAAAATAGAGGTAGTTCTTAAGAATATTGTAAAAGTATGGTATTCATTCAAATTACACATATAACCCTTCCATTTAGCAACACTAATAATGAATTAAATATAATTATTTAATTTAAATTTGTGAGGAAGGATACTGAATATGATGAAAAAATCGGCTGTTATTTTTACAAATATTCTTTTGGCATCATCAATCTTAGTTGGTTGTAATGTAAATGAACCGGAAAATGACCGTAGTCAATTACAAAAACAAATGCGTTATGACAGGGAAAATGTAAATTACGATGATAATTATCAAATGAATAGAAATAATTATCATTATGATAATGATGACATAAACGACGACCTTGATAATACTAAGATTTATAAGAGAAATGTTAATAACATAAATGCACCAGGTGTCGACCAAAATGACAATCTGTTAAGAGATGACGAAAATGATGCCGATCCAGATCCTGAAGATATTGTGGAAGATCCAAAGGATATGATCGATAGAGATAGAAGGGACGAGTAATTCGTTAGCTAAAAATGAAAAAACCATCATTCACATGGGAATGATGGTTTTTAGCTTGTAGATAAAGTACTGTTAATTTGATTAAACTAATCCAAGATAGCTTTGTTAATGGAACTTTATCACCGGGGATGCAGGTTGGACAGGTTAATTACCGGGTAAATAGAGAAAATAGTGTATAAAAAAGAACCATCATTCCTCGAATGATGGTCTTCTTTATTTATTATCCAATTTGTTTCTTAACTTCTTTTTTGTCATTCCAAGCTTCTAAATGTTCACGGCCAGGTATGTTTTCGATATTATCAGCATAGAAAACAGGATCTAAACCTTGTTTCTTTTGAGCAATGTAATCTTTTAACAATGCTCTTGCTACTTTTGATAATCGTGTAATCGCGTAAAGATTAACGATTACCATTAATCCCATAAAGATATCTGCTAATGACCAAATTAATTCGGCACTATATAGAGCCCCAAATAATACCATACCAATTACAGCAAAACGGTATAAGTAAATTGATTTTTTCGAATGCTTCATGAAACTAATATTTGATTCACCGTAGTAGTAGTTACCCATAATCGTACTTAAGGCAAATAAGAATACTGAAATTGAAACGAATGTAGCTGCAAAGTCACCAAGACTTACACGTAATGATTCCTGAGTTAAAGGAATACCTGTTAGTTCTGATGTCTTATAAACACCTGAAACTAAAACAATCATAGCTGTTGATGAACAGATGATAAATGTATCAACAATTACACCTAGCGCTTGAATAAAACCTTGTTTTACAGGGTGAGTTACGTCAGCTGTTGCGGCTGCGTTTGGAGCTGAACCCATACCAGCTTCATTTGAGAATAATCCACGACGAATACCATGAAGTACTGCAGCACCCATAACCCCGCCAAACATTTGTTTAAATGTAAAAATACCTTCAGAAAAAATTGCTCCAATTACATCAGGTAAAATATCAAAGTTTGCGATCATTACCCATAAAGCTAAAATAATATATACACCGGCTTTAATTGGAACTAAAACAGTAGAAAATTTTGCTACTGAGTGTACACCACCAAAGATAATTAAAGCTGTAATAATCGCAAGAACGATTGCAGTTGTTTTTGTATTAACTCCAAATTCATTATTGATCGAAGCAGCAATCGTGTTAGCTTGTACCGCATTAAAAATTAAACCAAAAGATAAAGTAATTAAAATACTAAAGAGAACACCAAGTTTTCTATTACCTAAAGCTTTTTCCATATAATAAGCAGGTCCACCACGCCATGAGGAACCGTCTTTCACTTTATATAACTGAGCTAACGTACTCTCAACAAAAGCTGAAGCAGAACCAATAAGTGCGATTAACCACATCCAAAATACTGCCCCTGGTCCACCTAATGCGACTGCAGTTGCAACACCGGCAATATTACCTGTACCAATACGTGCAGCCATTCCGATCATAAAAGCCTGTAATGAAGAAACCGATTTTTTTTCTTTGTCTCTGTTTCGACCATCACCTAATAATCGAACCATTTCAGGGAAGAATTTAAATTGTATAAATCCTAAATACACTGTTAAAAATAGACCAATTGCAACTAATAAAATTACAATTAATTTTGCCCATAAAAAGTCGTTGAGTAAAGTAACTAATTCTGTCATAAATTCATCTCCTTTATTAAGAATATTCGCAAAATTATTCGATAATTTTGACTACAAAGTGTAATAATAAAATAATAAGTTCACTATGGCAATAGTTTTTTAATTGATATCCAATAAAAAGTAGAAAAGATTAGAAAAAGATTAAAAAAGTAAGTAATCACTTACTTTTTGTTGACGAATCTAATCACGATTAATATACTAGAAAAGTGAATAAACACTTACTTTTTTTAGGGTGTGCTAAAAACAAAGATTTAATTCCTTTTTAACATCGGTTTTTAAGGAGGTAAAAAGTGAACAAGGGAGAAAGAACAAAACAACTCATACTTGAAAAGTCTAAACAGCTTTTTGCAAAAAACGGTTATGACGGTACAACAATCAATCAAATTGCAAAAGAAAGTAAGATTTCTGAAGCGACTATTTATAAGTATTTTAAAAGTAAGCTGGATGTATTAATAAATTGTGTAAAACCTGACATTCAAGAAGTTTGGATGAAAGAGGATTTTAGTAATTTTTCAATTGAAGAATTACTTAGGTTATATGTAAAGAAAAGAATTAAATGGGTAGAAAAGAATCGAAATCAAATTGAAATCTTAATCAGTGAGACTTTACGTCACCCAGAGTTATCAGAGATATTCTTTCAACAGATTTATTGTAAAACTCCAATTGAAGAAGAAATAGAAGCTAGAATGAATGCGAATGAAACAAACTTTCACTTAGAAATACCTATTTTAAGTTTAAGTATGATTACAACAATTATCTCGATTCTTAATTTACAAAAAAATGTTCTAGATAAAGATCCGATGTATATTACAGAAGATGCATCTAATAAAATGGTGCAATTAATCTTATTTGGATTAATAGGAAATAAAAGTCCTGAATAAACATGAAGTAAGTGTGAATGTTAGTGTGTATTTTCAAAATAAATTTATTTAACGGTTTAGTATTTCCCTTTTTTGAAAGGGAGTATTAAACTTTTTAAATGTTAAAAATTGACCAAAATGCAAAAATGGTCAGTTGGTCTGAAAAGGGAGTGGTCATGTGATTAAACAGGAATGGAAAAATATATTAAAAAAGCCAATGACAATTGCTACGATCATTGCAATCGGTCTTGTACCAATGCTTTATTCATTCATATTTCTTTCAGCTTATTGGAATCCATACAACAAAACAGAAAAACTTTCTGTAGCGGTCGTTAATAATGATCGAGGAACTGAGTTTAATGGTAAAAAGCTTTACGTAGGTAAAGATTTTGTAGATGGTTTGAAAGATAATAAATCGTTTAAATGGAAAGTTACAAACAAAAAGCAGGCACTGGAAGGGTTAGATGACGAAAAATATTATTTAGTGATTGAAATACCTTCTAACTTTTCTAAAAATGCATCTACGTTATTAGATGAAAAACCTCAAAAAATGAAATTAAATTATTATACAAATGCAGGTAAAAACTATGTAGGCGCACAAATTGGCTCAAGTGCCATGAAGGAAGTAAATGCTAATATCTCAAAAGAAATTACAGAACAATATGCTAAAACAGTGTTTGATAATTTCAAGGATATTGGAGATGGCATGACAAAAGCATCTGATGGTGCCGGTAAAATTCAAGACGGTGCTTCAAAAATTTCGGATGGAACAGACGTTTTAAATAAAAATTTAAAAAAATTAAATGACAGCATGATAACTTTCGAAAATGGCAGTACAAAACTGAAAAATGGAGCTATTCAATTAACAGATGGTATTAAACAATCAAATGATGGAGCAAATAAATTAAATACTGGCTTAAACTCTCTTCTAGAAGGTTCTGGTAGATTAAAGGCTGGATCTAGTGATTTAAATAGTGGATTATCACAACTAGTTGATGGTGGCAACAAAATCGAAGCCGGCTCTTCAAAACTAGAAACTGGAAGTAGCCAATTAAATGCTGGCTTAAAACAATCATATGAAGGTTCAATCGAACTGCAAAAAAATGAAGCAGGATTTAATGAGAATCTTGGTGCTACAAATAATGCATTAAAATCTGTTGTTAATGGTCTGCAAGATGGTTCATTAAGTAAAGAAGATTTGCAGAAATTACAAGCAATCTCAAACAGCTTAAATCAACTATCACAAGGAAGTAACCAAATTAAAGCTGGTGTTGATCAAATTGCTGCAGCGCAAGGTCAACTATATACAGGTTCAAGTAATTTACTTGAAGGACAAAAAGAATTAAATTCAAATTTAAGTTTATTTAATAGTAAATTACAACAAGCTTCTAATGGAGCGAATCAATTAGCCCAAGGAAGTACTGATTTATACAACGGTACAAAGCAATTAAATGAAGGAAGTTCATTACTTTCAGCTGGTTTAGGAAAACTAAATACAGGTGGAGATCAGTTAGTTCAAGGAATTGACCAATTAAATGATGGTTCGAAACAACTAACTGATGGAACAAATAAGTTATATAGTGGGTCTTCTGACTTATTAAAGGGAACTGCTGATTTAACAAAAGGAACAACTGAACTTCATAAATCCTTGAAGGATGGTGGAGATGAAGTAAATAAAGTTAAAACAAGTGATGAAACGGATAAATTCTTTGCAGAACCGACAGAGTTAGTCGAACATAAAATCAATAATGTAAAAGAATATGGCGTAGGATTAACTCCATATATTTTATCAATTGGGTTATTTGCTGGTGGATTAATGTTCACTTCAGTTTATCCTATGAGAAAGAACTCTATTGCTCCTACTACTGGTTTAGCTTGGTTCTTTAGTAAATATAGTGTTCTAATCTTTGTTGGGATCATGCAATCGATCGTAGCAGACATCGTTTTAATTTACGGTATGGGTCTTGATGTTAAAAACGTAGGATTATTCGTTCTGTTTACAATCATCACTAGTTTGACCTTCTACTCGTTAATTCAATTCTTAACTGTTACATTAGGAAATATTGGTCAATATATAGTGTTCATTATAATGTTATTACAAATTGGAGGAACTTCAGGTACTTTCCCAATTTCATTAACACCATCATTTTTCCAACATATTCATCCTTATTTACCAATGACGTATGCTATAAAAGGATTTAGAGAACTGATTTCTAGTTCTGTTAGCAAAGGATTTGTATGGGATCAAGTCTACTATTTATTTGGATTTGCAGCGTTATTTATTATTCTAACGAATGTAACATTTGCAGTTAGAGTTAAATTAGCAAAGAAAAAACAATTAAGTGAAATCGAAGCTTAATACAATCAATTAACAAAAGGATTGAAGTCTAATTAAAAAAAGATTTCAATCCTTTTAACTATTGACTGAAATAAAAATCCAGTATCTTTAGGTTAATATTTTATTGTAAAATTAGAGATGAAAATTGGGAATATTGAAGGAAATAATAGAGAATCACTTTACATTGTAAAGTAATTATCGTTAAAATTTAACATGGTTAAGTTATGGGGACATTTTAGTGCGTTAAAGTATAAAAAAGTAAGGAAGCGTTTTCATTTAAGGGGAAAGTGGTGAATAAATGAAACTAACTAACGTTGATAAAAGAATTTTAGAGATGCTTACTAAAAATGGACGGATGTCATACGCCGATATTGGAAAAGAGCTTAATTTATCAAGAGTTTCGATCCGTGAACGTGTAAATCAATTAATAAAAAACGGTGTGATTGAGAGATTTTCAGTAGTTATTAATTCAGAAAAAATAGGAAAAGGTGTATCTGCTTTCTTTGAAGTTGATTGTGAACCAGCATTTTTGGTAGATGTAGCTCAGGCACTTGCAGATAATCCAGTTGTAGCTAGTTGTTATCAAATGACGGGTCCAAGTACTTTACATATGCATGTATTAGTCGATGATTTTGTCAGTTTAGAACAGTTTATAAATAATGAATTATATGCGTTAGAAGGAATCACAAGGGTAGAAAGTCATATTTTATTACGAAGATTTAAAAGTAGAAATGGCTTAAAATTATAGTTACTTTGGCGAGAGATTGGTAATCTCTCGTCTTTTTTTACTATTTTTTGTAAAAATTCATAAAAATATAGAATATTCTGTCTCCTAGGGGTATAATCGAGAATAATTAAATTTACATTGTTAGGTTATTAGTCCTTGCAAGTTAACAAACGTATGTAATTTTAGTTAATATATTTACAAATGGAGTAGGTGGAAAGATGGCGTCACTTATATTAAGAAGGTTGTTTCAATTGTTTTTATTATTGCTAGGTATCTCCTTTTTAGTCTTTGCTTCTATGCATTTAGCACCTGGTGACCCAGCAGCAGTCATTGGAGGACCTACAGCAACAAAAGCTGATCTAAATGCTATTCGTGAAAGCTTGGGGCTGAATGACTCGTTTTTTGTCCAATATTGGCATTATTTATCTGGCGTACTTCATGGGAATTTAGGATATTCCTTTCAAACGAAACAGTCGGTTGCAGAGGCAATTTCAATCCGTTTTCCTAATACTTTAAGTTTAGCAATCGCGAGTATGATTGTTGCAGTAATAATCGGAGTAATAACAGGTATTATTTCTGCACTTAAGCAAAATTCTTGGATGGATGTATCAAGTACAATAATTGCACTTGCGGGTATATCAGTACCTAACTTTTGGTTAGGTGCCATCCTTATTCTGATTTTTGGGGTTAACTTACAACTATTGCCTGTTGGGGGACTAGATTCACCAATTTGGACGGTAGCAGGATTTAAGCAAATCCTTTTACCTGCAATTGCACTCGGTACAGCTTCAGCAGCGATGATTGCAAGAATGAGTCGCTCATCTATGTTAGAGGTAATCCGAGCAGATTACATACGAACCGCAAGAGCTAAAGGTGTAAAAGAAAAATCGATTGTTTGGGTTCATGCTTTAAAAAACTCGATGATTCCAGTTATCACTGTTATTGGTTTGAATTTTGGGTTCCTTCTTGGAGGAACAATAATTACAGAACAAGTATTTGCAATAAACGGTGTTGGAAGATTAATGATCGATGCAATTGCTGCTAGAGATTTTCCAATGGTACAAGGAGCAGTTTTACTTGTGGCGTCTCTGTTTGTAATTGTTAACTTAGTTGTTGATATTTTATACGTATTTATAGATCCAAGAATTAGCTACGATTGATTGGTAGAAAGGAGGAAGAGTTTTGTCTACAGAAGTTGTCATCAATAACATAAGCACAAAGCAAGCTACGACTAAAAAGAAAGAAAAATTTATTGTTCAAACGTTTAAACGATTAGTGAAAAATCGATTAGCCGTATTTGGATTAATCATTATTGTTTTACAAATTTTAATGGCAATATTTGCACCATTAATTACTGTCCATGATCCAATTAAACAAAATTTAACTTCAACGGAGCTGCCAATATTCTCAAGTGGACATTGGTTAGGAACTGATAATTATGGAAGGGATATGTGGAGCCGAATCGTATTCGGATCTCGTGTATCACTAGTTGTTGGATTTAGTGCAGTCATTCTCGGATTAATTGGTGGGATTACAATTGGCATGCTAGCTGGATATTTTTCAAAACTAGATGGCCTGCTTATGAGAATAGTAGATTTATTATTTGCTTTTCCTGGAATTCTACTAGCTATGCTAATTATCGCAATTCTTGGTACAAGCTTAGTGAATGTAGCAGTTGCGATAAGTATATGGTCAATTCCTTCATGTGCAAGGATCGTTCGTGGTTCAGTTTTATCGATAAAAAAACAAGAGTACATACAAGCAATGAGGACTTTAGGTGCAAGTAACTTACGGATTATGGTGAAGCATATTTTACCAAACTGTATGGCACCAATCATTGTTTTTGCCACAATGAGGATGGCTACGTCGATCTTATCGACAGCATCACTTAGTTATTTAGGTCTCGGGGCTCAGCCTCCAACAGCAGAATGGGGCTCAATGATTTCCCAAGGGCAAGACTATATGTTTTCTTCACCTCATATGACAATCGTACCAGGAATCGCAATTATGCTGATTGTTTTCTCTTTTAATGTCGTAGGTGATGGGTTAAGAGATGCTTTAGATCCAAATATGAATATTAACGATTGAGGAGATGGGTTAATGAAAAAATGGATGGTTATCGTAATTAGTGCAATTCTTCTACTTGCTGGTTGCTCTAGTAAAACTACTGGATCAAATAGCACTAATGTTTCACAAGAACTTACATATGCTTCAACATCAGATGTTGTAGGTTTATCACCAATTTTAACAAATGATGCTGTTTCAGCTAATGTCATCATGCAAGTTTACGAAACATTATTTAAAAGAAATCCTAAAACAATGGAAATCGAGCCTTTATTAGCAGAATCTTATACTAACCTAGATGATAAAACTTGGGAAATTACTTTAAAAAAGGGAATTAAATTTCAAGACGGAACAGATTTTAACGCAGAAGCAGTAAAATACACATTCGATAAATTCCGTGACCCAAAAACTGCTGCTCCACGTGCATCATTATTAGAACCGATTCAATCAGTTAATGTAATTGATGATTACAAAGTAGAAATTAAAACGAAATATCCATACGGACCACTTTTAGCTGCACTTGCTCATACTGCTGCTTCAATCGTTAGCCCAGAAGCAGATAAAAAGAGTGATTTAATGAAAACCCCTGTTGGAACTGGGCCATTTAAGTTTGTTAGCTGGACACCTGGTGACCAAATCGTACTTGAAGCAAACAAAGATTATTGGAATAGTGCACCTAAACTGAAAAAAGTTACATTTAAAGTAGTACCTGAAGTTTCAACAGCTATTTCAATGTTACAAACTGGGAAAGTACAATTTATCGATGCACTACCAGCAGAACAAGTTAAACGTTTAGAATCAATTAAGAATGTAAAAGTTTCAAAAGCAGAAGGAACACCTGTTTACTATTTAGGATTTAACATGAAAAAAGCACCAATGAATAACTTAGCATTCCGTCAGGCAGTTGCTTATGGATTAGATCGTAAAGCTTATATTAATCAGTTAAACGGTCTAGGAATCGAAGGTAATAGTGTAATTGGACCAAAAGTTTTCGGATATGACGCATCTGACGAAAAAGTTGGTTATTCATATGATGTAGAAAAAGCTAAAAAGCTAATTAAGGATAATGGTTTTGAAGGAAAAGAAGTAAAAATGCTTGTTCCTAACCGAGATATGTATATGAAAATGGCTGAAATTGCTCAATCTCAAATGACTGAAATTGGCTTAAAAGTTAAGCTTGAAACAATGGAGTGGGGAACTTTCCTAGATGCAGCAACAAAAGGGCAATACGATGTTACATTCTTAGGCTGGTCAAATAGTACAGCTGATGGTAGTGAATTATTCTATCCTAACTTCCACTCTGACAATTTAGGATCATCAAACCGAATTTCATATAGTAATAAGCAATTTGATCAGTTAGTTAATGAGTCTCGTCAAACGATTGATCCAGATGCCAGAAAAGAAAAATTAAAAGAAGCAAATGAATTATTAGTTAAAGATGCTCCAGTAATCGTTATGAATCAAGGTGTAGTTACTTCTGCAGTTGATCAATCGGTTAAAGGTATTGAAATCGATCCTACTGGCCAATGGTCATTATACAACGTACACAGAGAGTAGGTAATAGTATGGCAACAGAGCTTCTATCTGTAAATAATTTAGTAACTACGTTTCGAACGGCTGATGGAGAAATCCCAGCTGTTCGAAACGTATCCTTTTCAGTTAATAAGAGTGAAACTTTATGTATAGTTGGAGAATCAGGTTGTGGAAAAAGTATTACATCATTGTCCATCATGGGATTATTACCAAGTAATGGTTCAATAAAAAGCGGTTCAATTCAATTAGAGGGAACTGACTTAACTAAATTATCAGCTGATGAATTAAGAAAAATAAGAGGTAATAAAATATCGATGATCTTCCAAGAGCCAATGACTGCGTTAAATCCTGTCATTACAATTGGTTATCAGCTACGTGAGCCACTTATGATTCACCAAAAGCTTTCGAAACAAGATGCAAATCAAAAAGGAATTGAACTTTTAAAGCAAGTAGGAATACCTTATCCCGAAAAAAGAATGAATCAATATCCTCATGAGTTAAGCGGCGGAATGAGACAAAGAGTTATGATTGCCATTTCATTAGCTTGTACTCCTGGCCTTTTAATTGCAGACGAACCAACAACTGCACTTGATGTTACGATTCAATCCCAAATTTTAGATTTAATCCATGACTTACAAGAAGAACTTGGAATGGGTGTCGTCATGGTTACACATGATATGGGAGTCGTAGCTGAAATAGCAGATAAAGTAATGGTCATGTATGCAGGAGAAAAAATCGAAGAAGGTCCAGTCGATGAGATCTTTAATCATCCAAGTCATCCATATACTAGAGGATTATTAAAATCTGTACCAAATGTTGATGATCCTGATTTTGAACTAGAAGCGATTCCAGGTTCGACACCGAGCTTAAATGAACAAATAACTGGTTGCCGTTTTCATCCACGTTGTGAACATGCATTAGCACGCTGCAAAGTTGAAGTACCAAAAGAATTTACAATAAAGGATGGGCACACAGTTAAATGTTGGTTAAGTGAGGAGGATGCGATATGACTTTAACGAAAAGTAAATCACCTTTATTAGAGCTTCGAAATGTTAAAAAATATTATCCGATTCGTGGAGGCCTACTAAAAAAAGTTCAAGGTCATGTTAAGGCAGTTGAAGAAGTAAGCCTTACACTTTTAGAAGGTGAAAGTTTAGGCGTTGTAGGTGAATCAGGTTGTGGTAAATCTACTTTAGGAAAAACAATTTTGGGACTTGAAGATATTACTGGTGGAAAAGTAATTTTTAAAGATACAGAAATTCAGCATTTATCTAATAAGAGTCGAAATGATTTTAAGAGACAAATGCAAATGATTTTCCAAGATCCATATGCTTCATTAAATCCAAGACAACGAATTGGTGATGCATTGGAGGAAGTTTTTGTTATTCATACGAATCTATCAAAACAAGAACGTAAAGAAAAGGTAATCGGTTTGCTTCATGAAGTAGGATTAAATGAAGATCATTATGATCGTTACCCTCATGAGTTCAGTGGTGGACAAAGACAACGAATTGGAATTGCAAGAGCTATTGCTCTAAATCCATCGTTAATCATTTGTGATGAGGCAGTTTCTGCACTTGATGTGTCAGTACAAGCACAAGTGTTAAAACTCTTAAAATCATTGCAAGCAACATATAATTTAACTTATTTATTTATCTCTCATGATTTAGGGGTCGTACGTTATTTTTGCGATCGAGTTTTAGTCATGTATTTAGGGAATACAGTTGAGTTAGCTCCAGCAGACAAACTATATAATAATCCATTACATCCTTATACGAAGGCGTTACTATCTGCGATTCCACGCCCAAAGGTAGGAAAAAGAACGGATAAAATTCGTTTGACTGGTGAAATTCCGAATCCAGCGAATCCACCTTCAGGTTGTACATTCCGAACTCGTTGTCCGCTAGCAACAGAACTTTGTGGTCAAGCAAAGCCAGAGTGGAAAGAAATTGAAGAAAATCATTATGTTGCATGTCACCATGTAGATGCTTAAAGGAGAAGAAACAGATGCAGTTAGATCATTTAAATAATCCATATTCAGCACAACGCCATACAACATTTGGAAAAAATGGAATGGTGGCAACTTCACAGCCATTAGCCGCGCAAGCAGGGCTAGACATATTGAAAAAAGGTGGTAACGCAATTGATGCTGCTATTGCTACAGCAGCAGCTTTAACGGTTGTTGAACCGACTTCAAATGGAATAGGCGGTGACGCTTTTGCACTAGTTTGGGTAAAAGGGGAGCTGCACGGTTTAAACGGTAGCGGTCCAGCGCCTAAGTCAATTTCGATTGAAAAGCTAAATGAACAAGGAATTGAGAAGATGCCATCTCATGGAGTGGTTCCTGTTACGGTTCCAGGAGTACCTGCAGCATGGGCAGCATTATCGAAGCGTTTTGGTAAATTATCATTTGAAGAGGTTCTACAACCAGCCATTACGCTTGCTGAAGAAGGTTACCCACTTTCCCCGATTTTAGGGAAGTTTTGGAATATAGCTTATGAAAAGTTTAAAAAGCAATTTACCACACCAGAATACGACGAATGGTTCAAAACATTCGCTCCAAATAACCGAGCACCAGAGATTGGTGAACTATGGTCATCTAAAGCGCATGCAAAAACATTACGTGAAATTGGTAAAACGAATGCTGAAAGTTTTTACCGAGGCAACTTAGCAGAAAAGATTGTTTCTTTCATGAAGGAACACAATGGCTATTTAAGTTCAGAAGACTTAAGTGAATATAAAGTAGAATGGGTGAAACCAATCTCAACGAACTATCGCGGATACGATGTTTGGGAAATTCCACCGAATGGACAAGGCATGGTAGCGTTAATGGCATTAAATATTGCCAAAGGTTTTAACTTTTCTACGAAAGATGATGTTGATACATATCATAAGCAAATAGAAGCAATGAAACTAGCTTTTACTGATGGAAAAGCGTTTATTACAGATTCAGAGCATATGGAAATTGATGTAGACGAACTATTATCGGAAGAATATGCAAGGTCGCGTAGAGAATTAATTGGTGACAAAGCGATCGAGCCAGAAAGCTATACTCCTCCTAAAGGTGGTACCGTTTATTTAGCGGCTGCTGATGGGGAAGGGAACATGATTTCCTTTATTCAAAGTAACTATATGGGTTTTGGCTCAGGGATCGTCATTCCTGACACAGGTATTGCCCTTCAAAATAGAGGACATGATTTTTCATTAAATCCAGACCATTCTAACTCACTAAAGCCTGGTAAAAGAACATATCACACTATTATTCCAGGATTCTTAACAAAAGATGGTGAAGCTGTAGGTCCTTTTGGAGTAATGGGAGGATATATGCAACCACAAGGTCATGCACAAGTTGTGATGAATACTGTGGATTTTCTACTAAATCCTCAAAGTGCATTAGACGCACCTAGATGGCAATGGATGGAAGGGAAAAAAGTGGTCGTCGAACCTCATTTTCCAAATTATATAGCCCAAGCACTTGCTAGAAAAGGTCATCAAATTCAAGTAGCTACAGATTGTAGTAGTTTCGGAAGAGGTCAAATTATTTGGCGTAATCCTAGGACCGGGGTGCTAATGGGAGGAACAGAATCCCGAACAGATGGCGCAATTGCAGTTTGGTAAAGGAATGGTTTAATGTTAAAACAATGGAGACTTTTTTTAGCTTTTTTCAGAGTAGGAATGTTAGGTTACGGAGGAGGTCCCTCTTCAATCCCTCTTATACATACAGAGGTTGTTGACAAGTATAAATGGTTAAGTAAGGATGACTTTTCAGATGTACTCGCAATCGGAAATGCTCTTCCAGGCCCAATCGCTACAAAGCTTGCTGGATATGTAGGTTGGAGAATAGGTGGCGTAGTAGGTATGCTAAATGCCATTATTGCAACAACTCTACCAACAGTCTTCCTACTTGTCCTTCTGTTATCTACACTGAATCACTTTAAAGGTATTGCCTGGGTACAGGGGATGTCAAAAGCGGTTGTTCCAGTAGTCGGAGTTATGTTGGCCACCTTAACATGGGAATTTGTAGAGAAGTCGAAAGAATCACTTGGCTGGAAAATGACTAGTAGTATCGTAGTAGCGAGCTTTATCCTCTTATATTTTTTAAATGTACATCCGGCTATATTAATTGGGTGCTTAGTTGGATACGCCTTTTTCTCAAAAAGTAAAAATGAAAAGAAGAAGAAGGTGAAGGCATCATGATTTATTGGAAAATATTTTTAGCATTTTTCTTACCCGGAATTTTCGGATATGGTGGAGGACCTGCCTCAATCCCTCTTATTGAGAATGAAGTAGTAGATAAGTACGGATGGCTATCTTCGGTTGAATTTAGTAATGTGCTTGCACTAGGTAATGCTCTACCAGGTCCAATTGCTACAAAGATGGCCGGGTATATTGGATATGTTGAGGGTGGAGTATTAGGATCCTTTGTAGGATTATTTGCATCAATCGCACCCTCACTAATTTTAATGATTGCTTTACTAAGTATATTAATGAAGCATAAAAGTTCACCTAAAGTTAAAAAAATGACTTCACTAGTAAGACCTTTAATTGCCGTATTACTCGGCATTATGGCCTTTGACTTTTTTAACGATTCATATACTGGCGTAGGTGTTACTCAAACAATTATTATTAGTGTACTTTCCTTATTATTTTTAGAACGCTGGAAAATTCACCCTGCATATGTAATCGGGGGAGCACTTGTTTATGGAGCAGTGTTTTTGGCATAAGGAATGAATAAACAGTAATTCTATTTGAACATTATTGATGCAATACCATTATGGATGTTGCAATCAATAATGTTTTTTTATTCGTCTTTCGATTATTTAAAAGCAGAATAAAACATTAAATGTGAACAATGTCACAAAATAGACAATTTATTGACACGATTTAGACATATAAGTTTAAGTCAAAAACCCTATTAGAACAGTAAACTATAAGTAACAAGGGATACCATTAACTGGTTTCCTGAAATCAATCTAATGAATTATTTGTGAAAAAGTGTTCAAAATTTCGCTCGGGCATAATGGAAATTTTTTTACAATGATCTTTAACCTAAGGGGGATGACTGTGAGTGTACTAGAGCTTGCAAGATTACAATTTGGTTCCACTACGATTTTCCATTTTTTATTTGTACCACTTTCTATAGGTTTAGTATTTATGGTAGCAATTATGGAAACAATGTATGTTTTTCGAAATAACGAGACATATAAAAAGTTAACAAAATTCTTTGGGCATTTATTTTTAATAAATTTTGCAGTCGGTGTTGTAACAGGTATTATTCAAGAATTTCAGTTTGGTATGAACTGGTCTGAATATTCCCGGTTTGTAGGGGACGTATTTGGAGCACCACTCGCTATTGAAGCATTATTAGCGTTTTTTATCGAATCTACATTTTTAGGCATTTGGATATTCGGTTGGGAACGACTTAATAAAAAAATTCATCTAATGTGTATTTGGCTTGTTGCATTTGGAACTGTAATGTCAGCATTTTGGATCTTAGCAGCCAATTCATTTATGCAGGAGCCAGTTGGTTTTACGATTAAAAATGGTCGAGCAGAAATGAATGATTTCTTGGCGATCATAACAAATCCACAGCTAAAGGTTGAGTTTCCTCACACAATAGCTGGAGCATTAGCAACAGGTGCATTATTTGTTGCAGGTGTAAGTGCATATAAAATCTTAAAAAAACAAGAAACAGAACTGTTTAAAAAGGCATTCAATCTCGCAATGGTAGTTGCTTTAGTAGCAGGAATTGGCGTGGCATTCAGTGGTCATTCTCAAGCTAAGCATTTAATGGAATCACAACCTATGAAAATGGCTGCCAGTGAAGGGCTTTGGGAAGATAGTGGCGACCCTGCAAGCTGGATGATTTTTGGTCTTATTGATTCGAAAAAGAAAGAAAATAAGTACGAAGTTGAAGTACCGTATCTACTAAGTTATCTTGCTTACGAGAAATTTGAAGGTAAAGTACCTGGAATGAATACATTACAAAAGCAGTATGAGAAATTATATGGTCCTGGAAATTATATTCCACCAGTTAATACAACCTTCTGGAGCTTTAGAATTATGGCAGGAGCAGGAATGGTTATGATTTTAATGTCGATGTTAGGGTTATATTTTAGCTATCGAAAAAAATTGGAATCTAAAAATCTATTCTTAAAGGCAACAATTTTACTTATTTCATTACCATTTATTGCAAATACAGCTGGATGGGTTATGACGGAAATAGGTCGCCAACCTTGGACAGTGTTCGGTTTAATGACGACGGCTGCATCTGTATCACCAAATGTTTCAAAAGGATCACTCATCTTCTCAATCACAACATTTACAACAATGTATGCAATTTTAGCAGTCGTTTTAGTTTACTTGTTTGTGAAGGAAATTAAAAAAGGGACACATCATGTTAAAAAAGAAGAGGTTCCTACTGTCGATCCATTTGAAAGGGAGGCCTATTACAGTTAATTATTAATTTATTAAAATTTATAAAAATATCACAATTTGTTCTAAATGAAAATCACCCATTGTGTTTAAATGTACATGAGGTGAGTAATTTGAAAGTTGATTCGATCCGTGGAACTGTACAAACTCTTAAAAATTTGAAAAAAAAAATGGTACTTGCGAAGAAAGTAAGATTAATACCAACTAAAGAACAAGAAACACAATTATGGAAGTCAGTGGGAACTGCTAGATGGGCTTATAACTGGGCATTGTCTAAACAAGATGAAAATTATAAATCAGGTGGGAAATTTATTTCTGATGCCATGTTAAGAAAAGAATTAACTACACTAAAAAAAAATGAAGAATTTTCTTGGTTGTATGAAGTATCGAATAATATTACAAAACAAGCGATAAAAGATCTTTGTAATGCGTATAAAAATTTCTTTAAAGGATTAGCAGATAAACCACGATTCAAAAGTAAAAGAAAATCAAAACCCTCATTTTACAATGATAATGTGAAGTTGAAAGTAAAAGGAAATATAATATTGGTCGAAAAAGTTGGTTGGATAAAAACTTCTGAAAATATACCAGATGAAAAATTCTATAATCCTAGAATAAGTCACGACGGAAAATACGGGTATCTTTCTGTAGGAATTGAAGAATCAAAACCAATTGTTGAACTGACGGATGTCTCACTTGGAATTGATGTAGGAATTAAAGAATTAGCCGTATGTTCAGATGGCACTAAGAAGAAAAATATTAACAAAACAAGCACTGTTAGAAGGGCAGAGAAACGTTTACGTAGGTTGCAACGTAGAGTTTCTCATAAATATGAAATGAATAAGGAGGGAAACCGTTTCGTCAAAACAAGCAACATTATAAAAATCGAAAAGAAGGTACAACACCTCCATAGAAGGTTGACCAATATCAGACTAAATCATCTTCATCAATCTACGAGCGAGATCGTGAGAACCAAACCATATCGCATCGTAATGGAAACTTTAAATATTAAAAAGATGATGAAGAATAAGCACCTTTCAAAAGCAATTGCAAAGCAGTGCTTATGTAAATTCAAGCGCCAAATTCAATATAAGTGTGAAAAATATGGTATTGAATTTGTTGAAGCTGATTAATGGTACCCATCTTCTAAAACGTGTTCAAGTTGTGGGAATTTGAAGAATGATTTAAAACTATCAGACCGATTATATAAATGTAAATGCGGTCGTGTAATAGATCGAGATTTTAACGCTGCGATCAACTTGTCACGTTATAAATTAGTATTATGATACCTAGACGTCATTACTAATATGTAGGATTCGTTGTATCCGAATTTACGCCCTTGGAGTGTTATACCAAACGGGAGTAGCCTAATTAGGCAAAATCGGACACGTAGAACAGGGAAATAAACAAAATCTATAAAAATAATAGATATTTATTGATTTTTATAAGTCTTTGGCAACGGCTACGATTGTATGATTGAGTTAAATGAATTATGGTTTTTACTTGTAGCGGTTTTATTTATAGGCTTCTTCTTTTTAGAAGGATTCGACTTTGGTGTAGGTATATCTACGAAGCTACTAGCTAAAAATGATACTGAAAGAAGAATATTAATTAATACAATTGGACCATTCTGGGACGCAAATGAAGTGTGGTTATTAACTGCCGGTGGAGCAATCTTTGCGGCATTTCCAAATTGGTATGCAACAATGTTTAGTGGATATTATATTCCGTTTGTATTTGTCTTAATGGCATTAATCGGACGTGGAGTTGCTTTTGAATTTAGAGGGAAAGTAGAAAGTTCAAAATGGACAAAAGCTTGGGATTGGGTAATTTTCTTCGGTAGTTTATTACCACCATTTTTATTCGGTGTGCTATTCTCTAGCATTCTTAGAGGAATGCCAATCGATCAAAATATGAATATATCTGCAGGTTTTTCAGATTACGTTAATGTATTCACAGTAGTTGGAGGTATAACTGTAACATTATTATGCCTCTTACACGGATTAATGTTTTTAACATTAAAAACTGTAGGAGAGTTAAGAAATCGTGCGCGCTCTCTGGCACGTTTAGTAATGATTCCAGTATTCCTATTCTTAGTTGCATTTACTGGAATGGCATTTTTTGAGACAGATATGTTTAAAGTAAAAGCAGAAATAACAGTTCCGCTTATTTTGTTAGTCGTAGTAGCTTATGTGCTTGCTACAATCTTCATTTATAAAAAAAGAGATGGCTGGTCATTTACGATGACAGGCATTGGTATTGTTCTAACAGTAGGGACAATGTTTACTTCGTTGTTCCCAAGAGTCATGATTAGTTCAATAAAAAATACGTATGATTTAACTGTATATAATGCTTCATCTGGTCCATATTCATTAAAAGTAATGACCCTTGTTGCATGTACATTATTACCATTCGTACTCGGTTATCAAATATGGAGTTATTATGTGTTTAGAAAAAGAGTGGATGAGAAGGATTTGACTTATTAATGGGAAAAGATCTTATTAAATATAAAGGGATAAATCGTTTATTAATGATCCTATCTTTTTTAACAATTATACAAGTAACGGCAATTATGATTCAGGCATATATGCTTTCAAAAGCTATTGTCAGTTTGTTCAATGGAAAAAATAGTAGCGATATTTTATACGCTACTATTTTCTTCATCATCGCATTTATTTGTCGATATATACTCTCGACCATAAAACAGAGATGTTCAGAGCATTTTGCCGACATTGCTTCAACAGAAATGAAAATGAAAGTTTTAGAGAAGCTGTTTAAACTTGGTCCTAGATTTGCAAGAAAATCAGGAACAGGTAATATTGTAACACTTATTATGGAAGGAACTTCACAGCTAAGACAATATTTAGAGATCGTTCCATTAAAAATGATTAACTTAGCAATTGTCTCACCGGTCATCGTCATTTATATTTTCTTTGTTGATAAAGTTTCTGCACTTATACTAGTCGTAACGTTCCCAATCATTATTATTTTTATGATTTTACTCGGTTTGGCAGCTAAAAAGAAATCAAATAAACAATGGAAGATTTACAGAATTTTATCGAACCATTTTACTGATTCACTACGCGGTCTGGAAACATTAAAATTCCTAGGGTTAAGTAGAAAACAGATAAAAAAAATTGAAAGTGTAAGTGAAAGGTATAGAGAAGCGACGATGGGGACATTAAAAGTAGCCTTTTTATCATCATTTGCTCTAGATTTATTTACAATGCTTTCAATCGCTACAGTTGCTGTCTTTTTAGGGCTCCGATTGATTGACGGAGTGATATTATTGGGGCCAGCACTAACAATATTAATTCTAGCACCTGAATATTTCTTACCGGTTCGTGAAGTAGGAGCAGATTATCATGCTACATTAAATGGTCAAGAAGCTGGAAAAGCAATGCAAGATATTTTAGATGAACAGGAGTTTAAGGCACAAGAAAATACTCATCTATCAGGTTGGAATCAAACTAGCGAAATCAATTTTATTGATGTATCAGTCAAACCCGAAAAAGATGGTCAAGCGATTTTAACGAATATAAATTTAAGTATTAAAGGGTTTCAAAAAATCGGCATTGTTGGCGAAAGCGGATCTGGTAAATCAACACTCATTGACTTAATCGGGGGATTTTTAGAACCATCGAATGGTACGATTCATATTTCAGGTGAAAAGGTTGCGCATCTTCAATTACCAGATTGGCATAAACAATTAATCTATATTCCACAAAGTCCTTACATTTTTTCAAAATCGTTAAACGATAATATAAGCTTTTATAATCCTAGTGCGACAACAAAAGAGATTGAAAATGCAGCTGTTTTGGCTGGTCTAAATTCTTTAATTAAAGAATTACCAAAAGGATTAGAGGAAAAAATCGGTGAAGGCGGTAGAGCTTTAAGTGGAGGACAAAGTCAGCGTGTAGCACTTGCTAGAGCATTTTTAGAAAATCGTCCAATGCTTCTGTTAGATGAACCTACTAGTCACCTTGATATTGAAACAGAGTTTGAATTAAAACAAACAATGCTTAAGTTATTTTCAAATAAATTAGTGTTCTTAGCTACGCATCGCTTACATTGGATGAAAGAAATGGATCAAATTATTGTTATGAACGAAGGTAACATAATTGAGGTTGGTACGCACGAAGAGTTATTACTAAAAAAGGGTCATTATTATCGATTAATTCATAGTTAGAAGGGAAATGTATGTTTAATAAAAATGGATGGATTTTACCATATATAAAAGAGAATCGTCGTTTATTTATAGTTGTGATCTTCTTAAGTTCATTGACTATTTTTGCAGCGGCTTCTCTTATGTACACTTCCGGCTATTTAATCTCCAAAGCAGCAACTAGACCTGAAAATATTTTAATGGTTTATGTACCAATCGTAGCTGTACGTACATTTGGTATTTTAAGGTCAGCTTCTAAATATGTTGAAAGATTAGTCGGACACCATACAATTTTAAAGATTTTATCTCGAATGAGAACGAGATTATTTAGTAATCTCGAACCGTATGCGCTTAATATCAATTCAAAGTTTAAAACAGGAGATATTTTAGGCTTATTAGCGAATGATATAGAATATTTACAGGATATTTATTTAAAGACGATTTTCCCTGGAATTGCTTCATTGTTTATATATGTACTATCTGTAGTTGCACTTGGTTTTTTCTCTATTCCATTTGCAATTTTAACGGCAATTGTATCCTTTGTCTTAATAGGGATCCTCCCACTATTTTCATTATTAGTTGAAAAAGCACGGACACATCAAATTAAAAAGGAAAAGAGTCACATATATGAAAATCTAACTGATGCCGTAATGGGAATTAGTGATTGGTTATTTAGTGGTAAACAAAAAAGCTTTATTAAAAAGTACGAAGAAATGGATGAATCCTTAAGAACTATTCAAAGCAAGGAAAAAAGATTTAGAAGACGGCGCGATTTAATTGCCCAATTCATCGTAGCAATTTTAGTTTTAATGATGCTATATTGGGCAGGGAATGCAAGTTTAACAGGAGATATTCCAAGAACTTTTATCGCTGCATTTGTTTTAATTATCTTTCCTTTAACAGAAGCCTTTATTCCATTATCAAATTCTATAGGCAGTGTCCCTTTATATACGGATTCAATCACTCGTTTAGAAGGGATTAAAGAGGTAAATCGTGATCAAGTATTGCCTAAATTAGAAGAGAATATTGATGATTATCGAAAAATCGAATTTCAAAATGTAACATTTCACTATTCGGAAGGCGAAACTGTTTTAAACAATGTTTCATTCGCTATTGAGCCAAACAAAAAAACTGCCTTATTAGGGCCGAGTGGTTCTGGAAAATCGACGATCCTTAAACTAATTGAAGGTGTAGAATCTCCTATTGCAGGAAGTGTTATAGTGAATGAACTCGAAAGTATTTCATTCGGAGATCACATTTCGAAAGTTATATCTGTTCTAAATCAAAAGCCATATTTATTTGATACAACAGTTTTAAATAATATTCGTTTAGGAAATCCAAAAGCAAGTGATGAAGAGGTAATAAAGGTTACGAAAATGGTTGAGCTTCATGAATATATTGCATCACTTCCAGAAGGATATCATACATCTATGCAAGAAACCGGAGTTAGATTTTCAGGTGGAGAACGTCAAAGAATTGCGTTGGCTAGAATACTTCTTCAAAATACACCAATCGTTATTTTAGATGAACCAACGGTTGGATTAGATTCAATAACGGAAAGAAAACTTCTTGCAACAATTTTTAAAGTATTAGAAGGGAAAACAGTACTATGGATTACACACCACTTAATTGGTGCAGAAATGGCTGATCAAATTCTTTTTTTAGATAAAGGTACAATTGCAATGAAGGGTTCTCACGATACTCTTTTCAAAACCGAAGAACGATATCGTAAACTCTTTGAACTAGATCGACCATTTAGAGTAAGTGAATAGATGAAAATTAATGGGCTCTGACTAATTTGTCAGAGTCTTTTTGTTAATAAAAATTACAGTTTGACGGAAAATGATTTACATGATATATTTATCTCGAATTCGAGATATCTTGAATTCAAAATAAATTTCCATTAAATTTTACCGTATTCTTCATCAATCGATTCACAAAATAAATAGGATTATATAAAAAAAATAACGAGTTGGAGGAATTAGAATGAACGGCTTAAAAGGTATACATCACGTAACAGCAATTACTAGCAGTGCAGAAAAAAACTATGAATTTTTCACTTATGTTTTAGGAATGCGTTTAGTAAAGAAAACAGTTAATCAAGACGATATTCAAACATATCATTTATTCTTTGCAGACGATAAGGGAAGCGCTGGAACGGACATGACATTTTTCGATTTCCCTGGAATTCCAAAAGGTGTACACGGAACAAATGAAATTTCAAAAACATCCTTCCGAGTACCAACAGACGCAGCACTAGATTATTGGGTGAAGCGTTTTGATCGATTAGAAGTGAAGCACTCAGGAATAAAAACACAATTTGGTAAGAAAACATTATCATTCGTTGATTTCGACGACCAGCAATATCAATTAATCTCAGATGAACAAAACAAAGGAATTGTTTCAGGAACACCATGGCAAAAAGGTCCAATTCCATTAGAATATGCAATTACAGGACTAGGACCAATCTTCATCCGTGTAGCTAACTTCGAATTCTTTAAAGAAGTAATTGAAAAAGTACTATTATTTAAAGAAATTGATAAGGAAGGTTCATTCCACTTATTCGAAGTCGGCGAAGGAGGAAACGGTGCACAAATTATCGCAGAACATAATGAGATATTACCTCAAAGCTATCAAGGCTTTGGTACTGTTCACCATGTGGCGTTCCGTGTAGAAGATACGTCCGTATTAAAAGAATGGATTAAACGTCTAGACTCATTCCGTTTACCTAACTCTGGCTATGTAGACCGTCACTTCTTTGAATCATTATACGCAAGAGTTGCACCACAAATTTTATTTGAGTTTGCGACTGATGGTCCTGGATTTATGGGAGACGAACCTTATGAAACATTAGGTGAGAAATTATCTTTACCGCCTTTCCTAGAACCAAAACGTGACGAAATTGAAAGCATGGTTCGCCAGATTGATACTGTTAGAAGTACGAAGGAATTTGTGAAAGAATAATGTTTGGGAACACTCACTTTTGTAGTGGGTGTTTTTTTGCGTTAACCTCCTAAAAATTTGTGAATTTATAGATCAAGAATTTGTCCAATCTCTAATTTAAACTCTTCGATTACACCAGCTGGTAGTTCCAAAACAGAATAAGCATCAGTAACGGGTGCAACAAACCTCCATGGTTGAAGATTATTAATGAGTTTTACAATCTGATTGTTCTTGTTTAAGAACGCAACATCAATTGGAAAATTCATAAAACACATATGGATCGAATTACAAGGGGTAATCCAAAGGCCCTCTTGTATTAATGGTTTTTTACGAAACATAAGTCCTTTTAGCCTAGTGGCGAAAGTATTTGCCTTTTTAATAGTAAAAGGAATAGTTAGATTTAATTCTAACTTGGAATTTTTTGGCATATTATCACACTCACTTCATAAAAAAATATTTGGGTTAAAGAAAGTATAGTTAACATTTATCTTATTCTCAATAGGGCTTGTGGTATATTTTTCTGAAAATTACCAATATTTGGTTGTTTACATTGTTGATTTTGTATTTTAGTATGAAATTGTAAGGTTGTTCTTAAAAAAGAACAATTGTTTTTTTTGAATTACTTTATAAAGAACGTTGTATATTTGTATTGCTCCAATCTTTTATTAGGTCTAGGAAACTAATTATTTTATGTCTTGAAAATTCGGAATTATTAGATATTAATGCGGATTAATCGTAATTTTTGGTATCAAGTTGTCAAAAAGATGTATTAAAAATACTAGAAATCTTATTGACTACTTAAAATACATAAAATTTTAAAACAACAGGAGGAATTAGAATGTTAGCTAAAATTAAGAATTTAGTAGTTGAAGAAGAAGGGCAAGGTTTATCGGAGTATGGATTATTATTAGCAGCAGTTGTAGGGGTGGTTGCTGCAGCGGTTCTTTTATTATCTGATAGTATGGATACATTATTTAAAAGAATTGGAAAACTTCTTAACCCAACATCTTGAGGTTCTTAATAAGATAACAGAGTACGTTCCATTAGGTATTATTTAGAATTGAAAAAATAAAAAAAATTATTAAGCCCTACTTATAAATAGTAGGGCTCTCATTCTATTAAAAGCAGAGGTTAGTTTTATGTTTATTATTACCATTCTTGGATTGATATTATTAATTTCACTAATTACCGATATTCGAAACAGAAAAATTTTGAACATCGTTACATTTCCTGCCATCTTAATTGGCTTTGTCTATTATACCGTGTCTCTCGGTTGGGAAGGACTTCTTTTCAGTGGAAAGGGATTTCTAGTCGGAGCATCTTTTCTTTTTATTCCCTATCTTTTAGGTGGAATGGGAGCGGGGGATGTAAAATTGATGGCGGCCATCGGAGCACTAACAGGCACAATGTTTACTTTTTACTCTTTTATATATACAGCTTTAATTGGCGGGATGATTTCGTTAGTGCTAATTATGAAGAAGAGAGGAATAATGAATTCGATTAAGTCATTTTTTGTTACCATGGTTTACTTTAGAAGTAATCTTGGCTCATTAGTATTTCACGCAGATAAGCAATCAAGTATAGCATTCCCTTATGGTGTAGCGATAGTACTTGGTACATTATGTGAGGCAATTTTTGGTGTGATCAAATGAAGTCAGAAAAAGGTCAGTCACTTGTAGAATTTGCCTTAGTACTTCCTCTTCTAGCAATGCTTATACTTGCGATCGTAGATTTCGGACGAATTTATCATGTTTATTTGACATTAGATCATGCAGGTCGCGAAGCAGCTAGAGCGGCAAGCATCGGTAAAGATGATACTACAATTAAAAGTGTAGCGGTTAATGATGCGTCCAGTATTAATTTAACGACAGATCAAGTCTCAATTAGTCCAAGTACTCGTTCTTCTGGTAGTGATGTAAGGATTACGATTACTTACCCTGTAGATTTTTTGACTCCAGTTATTGGACAGATCATCGGGACATTTGATTTAAAAGATACCACTGTAATGAGGGTTGAATAATGAAGAAGTTTCTAAGATTCTTAAAAAATGAAAGTGGTGTAACTGCTGTTTTTGTAGGCTTATTAATGGTGTTTTTTCTTGGCGTAACTGCAATTGTTATAGACGTAGGGAGATTGTATTTAGAAAAAAGTAAACTACAGAAAGCAGTAGATGCTGCGGTATTAGGTGGCGGTCAAGTATTAGTAAACAATCAATCACAGGCAAAAACGATTGCAAAGGATTTAGCACTAAACAATACATACACGATTACGGATAGTGACATTACAGTTACAAGTAACTACATAAAAGTGACAAATGAAGTTTCAGTACCGATGACTTTTGCAAAAGTGATAGGAATTAATAATGTGAATGTAAGTGCGTCAGCGAAAGTAATCGTGGGTCCACTAAAAAAGGGAACAGGAATAACTCCGATTGCAATCGAAAAGAGTGCAATTCCAGACGGAAAGCAACTTAAGTGTGACAATCCAAATAAGGGCAATTGTGGTTATCTGGATTTAGGTGGAAATGGTGCTAGTGGGTTGGAAGATGCAATTAAAAATGGAACCAGTGTAGCGATAAATGATACTGCTAAAACAAAGACGGGACAAAGCTGGGGACCAGTAGAAGATGCTTTTCAGTATTTAATTGATAGTGATGCCGATAAGCCCATTTGTCAGAGTGCAGCCACTGCAGATCGTTCATGTAAACGAGTGATCTTTTGTCCGGTTATTGATACATGGGATGGAGTTAATGGGAAAGATACTGTAAAAATTATTGGTTTAGCAGCGTATTGGATTGAAGGAATTAACAAAAGTGATAAGGAAGTAAAAGGTCAATTCATTAAAATGGTAGGTCCAGGAGAAATAGGAGACATTGGCATTGGTGATTACAATTTATACGGCGTAAAGCTCGTTGAATAACAATTAAATTGCAGGGGGAACTATGAACACAAAACGTATTTGGATTTGGTCTTTACTATTTGGACTTATGACCGCAACTGTTTTATACATTGCGGTATTCTCAAAAGCGGCAACTCCTACAACAACTAAGGAAAAAAAGCCAGTTGTGAAAACGAATATTCAAACCGCAAAAGCGGCGGAAAAGAAAGCATCAGAAAGAGATATAAAAAATGAAATGGTTCCTGTAAGTGAAGGGATGAGAGCTATTTCTTTAAAAGTAGGATTAGAACAAGGGATTTCAGGATATGTTGAGCCTAATTCGAAGGTCGATATCATAGCATATGATACGAAAATTGATCAAAAAACAAAGAAAGAATTTCGTTCAGCTATTTTAGCTCTTCAAAATATTAAAGTGTTAGCTTCTGGTAAAGCATCCGATGGTAATGATGAGTCACTTAATTATGAAACAATTACTGTAGAAGTTACTCCAGAAGAAGGAGTAGCCTTGAGTTTAGCTGCAAAGGACAAGAACGGTTTTTATTTTATGCTTCGTAATGTGAAAGATACAGCGACAGAAACAAAGGATGTCCGGGTGACAAGAGAAGTAGTGAAAGGTGATGATGAATAATGGAAATTAATTGGTACTATTATTCCGATACCAACACTCCACCAGGAGAGATTGAAGAGATTTTAACTAGAAAGAACTATTCACTAAAAAGCGTTTTGAGATTAGAGGATTTACATCAGCATATAATCCAAAACGATAAAGCGGTTCTTTTTATTAAAGCAATTACTATTTATAACGTATACGATCTTTGTCAGGAAATTTCCGTTATGTACCCTCATGTATATATTGTTCTAATTGCTCCAGATAATATGGAGAATATAAAGAAGGCAATGCATGTTGGTGCATCAGATCTTTTACGTACAACATATGAATTTGAAGATTTGTTAAAGGTTGTTGTTCAAGCGGAAAAGTATATGATTCATCGTGCTAAAAAAGAAAATACTTATTCTATGAATCTTGGAAAAAAAGATTGTAGAGTAATTTCGATTTGCAGTACAAAAGGTGGAGCGGGTCGTACAACAATGACTGTAAACTTAGCAGCTACTTTTGCTAAGCAGGGGAAAAAGGTAGCCGTTATTGATTCAGATCTCCAATTTGGTGATATTGCGATGTATTTTGACTTGAAGCCGAAGCGAACAATTTATGAATGGGTTAAAGAAGGATACGGGTATGATCATTATTCAATTGATCAGTATATGGTGAAACATGACTGCGGCGTGTATGTATTAGCTGCACCTCCTCGACCCGAGTTTTTTGAAATTATCAAAGAGGAGCATATAAAGGCTGCCATTGAAGAAAGTAAAAAATTGTTTGATGTTATTTTAATTGATACTTCAGCGTATCTATCAGAGGTGCATTTGAGCTGTTTAAAAAAATCTGATGAGATATTATTGCTTTCATCAAATGATTTACCGACATTGCGAAACAGTAAATTATATATCGATACGATGGAATCTTTAAACTTAAAAGGGCAAACTAAACTCATTTTAAATCGTGAAGGGAAAATTAAGACACTAGAACCAAAGAAAGTGGAGGAGGTCCTTAGTGTATCTATTTTCGCATCAATACCAGGTCAAGAGAATATTGTAAATCCTTCTGTCAATCAAGGCACTCCATTTGTCTTAACAAACGTTAAAACACCAGTAGCAAAAGCAATCTTCACTTTAGCAGATCGGTTATTCATTGATGATGGAGATGGTGAGAAAGTGAAGAAGAAAAGTAAACGCAAGTTCTCATTAAGAAAATAAAGGTTGTGAAGATTATGTCATTGTTTAAACGATTTAGTGATGAAGGCAATAATGATTCACGAACATTTCAACTTAATTCAACTGCAATCATAAAAACAAAAGAGTTTTGGGAAATGGAATTCATTTTACATAATTACCTAGTTGAAGAACTCAAGAAATTTAATAGTGATGATATTGAACAAGAAAAAAGGAAAATTCAACAATTAGGTGAGGCCTATTTGGAGAAAGAAGGGGCACGCTTCACCTTTGAAGAGAAAAAAGAGCTTTTAACTTTTGTAGAACATGAGTTACTAGGATATGGCCCAATTACTCCCTTACTAGAGGATTCGCGTATTTCGGAGATCATGGTAAATAGTCCCAATGAGATTTACTACGAACAGAAGGGGAAACTTTATAAATGTAATTCAGAATTTCGGGATAACCAGCATGTTATTAGGGTAATTGAACGAATTGTAGCTCCTATTGGTCGACGTGTAGATGAAAGTTCACCTATGGTAGATGCTCGTTTACCAGATGGGTCACGTGTTAATGCGATTATTCCTCCGCTTTCATTGAAAGGACCTTGTTTAACAATCCGTAAATTTTCTGATACTCCATATCAAATTCAAGATTTAATACGATTTGGTACATTGAGTGAGGATATGGCAAGATTTCTCGATGCGAGTGTTAAGTCTCGCTTAAATATTTTTATTAGTGGTGGTACAGGTTCAGGAAAAACAACATCCTTAAACGTATTATCTTCATTTATTCCAAATGATGAGCGAATTGTAACAATAGAGGATGCAGCTGAATTGAAATTGTATCAAGAACATATTGTCTCTTTAGAATCTAGACCACCTAATATAGAGGGGAAAGGACAAATTACGATTCGTGATTTAGTGCGAAATGCACTTAGGATGCGTCCGGATCGAATTGTTGTTGGTGAGGTTCGTGGTGCAGAGGCGTTGGATATGCTACAAGCGATGAATACTGGACATGACGGAAGTTTAAGTACTGGTCATGCTAATTCGCCAAGAGATATTCTTTCTAGATTAGAAACGATGGTACTTATGGCAGGGTTTGATTTACCGATCAGGGCAATTCGTGAACAAATTGCCAGTTCAATTGATTTAATTGTTCAACAATCCCGTATGAAGGACGGTACAAGAAAAATAACACATATTACTGAGGTATTAGGCATGGAAGGAGACACGATTGTTCTACAAGATTTATTTGTATATCGTGAATCGGGAAGGAATTTTGACGGGCTAATTGATGGTAAATTTATCTCAACTGGAATTCGTCCTACAGTCAGTGAACAAATGGAATTGAACGGCTTTGAGCTGCCAGCCTCGATGTTTATTGGAGAGTGGTAAGATGAAACTAATTTTAGAATTGTTCATTGTGTTCATTGCTTCAACTCTTCTATTCTATATTTTTGTTAAAAATGGAATGAAAAGGAATCATACTAACAGACGTATTAATGAATTTCTTCCATTGTCATCTAATATAGAAGAAACAAAATCTACCGAAAAAAAGAGAAGTATTTTCAATCAATTTATTACTGTCATCTCAAAAGCATTTTATGGTGTTAAAGTTGTTCGTAAATCTGAAAAAAAGCTACTGGAAGCTGGAAGTAAGTTAAAACCAGAAGAATTTTTCGTACTAAGAATCATGCTAGCGATAGGCACCGGTTTTTTCAGTTTTATTATAGGGTGGAATATTTTATTTATCATTCTATCAATCATCGTTGGATTTGTTCTTCCTTCCTATATTCTAGAAAGAAAAAGTAAGAAGCGATTAAATTTAATATCTTATCAGTTAATTGAAACATTAGGGATGATGGCGAATTCAATGAGATCTGGTTTTAGTTTCATGCAAGCAATTCAGTTAGCGGGTAAAGAAATGCCAGATCCATTAGGACCAGAGTTTGAACGTGTAGTTAGAGAAGTTGGACTTGGGGTATCATTTGAGAAAGCATTCAATGACCTAGTAGATCGGCTTCCAAATAAAGAGCTTGATGTAGTTGTACAAGCCATATTAGCCCAGCGTACTAGTGGGGGGAATATAGCTGAACTAATGGAAACAATGGAAGAGACAATACGAGGAAGAATCCGTATTTTAGAAGAATTGAAGACGCTAACTGCCCAAGGTAAAATGTCTTCTTGGATTATTACGTTGTTACCTGTTGGATTAGGTTTTTATTTATATTTCTTTAGTCCAGATTATTTCAGGCCAATGCTGGATCATCCATTAGGATTATTTATGATATTTGCTGCAATTGTGTCTTGTTTAATTGGATGGACCGTTATACAGAAAATCATCAAAATTGAGGTGTAAAAAATGCTGCACTTTATGTTTTTTCTGTTAACTACTGTATGTTTTACGCTGTTAACAGCAGGAGCAATGTTCTCGCTTTATCAAAGAAAAATTTCTTATAACCAGCGCATTACTACATATTTAAGAGAACCAAATAGCTCTAAAAATAAATTAGATACTGTATTAAATGGAAAGGAAATTAAAAAGAATCCGTTATTAAAGATATTCTGGGAAAAAGGTGTCCAACAAGTTAGTAATAGAGTTTCTAAATCAAACTTAAAAAAGCTAGATGTTATGCTACGTGATGCAGGACTATCTTTTAAATTATCAGCAATAGAATTTCGCTTAATACAAATATTGTTAAGTGCTGGCGGTGGAGTATTAATCTTTATTTTATGTCTTCCTATTGCTAAGAATAAATTAATGTTATGGGTATTAGCTTTAACAGTGGCCATGCTAGGATTTCGATACCCAATCTTTTATTTGGGTAAGAAAAAGACACAACGCATAAAAGAAATTAATAAAAATATGGCTGATTTTTTTGATACTGTAAATCTACTAATAGAAGCTGGAATGGGGTTGGATGCAGCAATTGCTGTTGTATGTCAAAAGATGAAAGGGCCGATATCAGAAGAGTTCAAACAGACATTGGAAGATATGAAACTAGGGAAATCAAGACGAGAAGCATTTTACGAACTGAGAAAGCGTGTTCCTTCAGATACATTTCAAAGTATCATAACGTCCCTGATTCAAGCAGATCAACTAGGGATTGGGATGGCAAAGGTACTTCGAAATATGACAATGCGTATTAGAGAACAACGCCGTGAAGCTGCACGCGAGCAAGCGATGAAAGCTCCAATAAAAATGTTGTTTCCAATGATCTTTTTCATTTTCCCTTCTTTATTCATCGTTATACTTGGCCCTGTGGTAATTTACTTTATTACGAAAGGCTTTGGCGGATAATAACACTTACTAAATTTATTAGTGAGTGTTTCAGTGTGTGGACAAAGTCCCAAAAATTTGNNGCAACGAAGAAAGCGAGCGTTTGTCAACGGTCTGAAACACTTACTAATTTTATTAGTGAGTGTTTTTTTTATTACATAATCAATACCCAAACTGATAAAAATTACCTAAAAAATTCAATGCATAAAATGATTTGTTATTCTAATGAAATATTTCATTGAATAAAAATCTTATGAACTAAAATAATTTTTTAGGGGGAGGGAATATGAATAGTACATCTGGTCTGCGTTTATCAAAGGATGATATGGTTTATATAATCCGAAATGGACTAGAGAGGACAAATAATCCAAAGAAGATTGTTATAGTAGGAGCAGGAATTTCTGGATTGGTAGCAGGCTCATTATTAAAAGATGCCGGGCATGAAGTGACAATTTTAGAAGCAAATGGCCGAGTAGGGGGTCGTATCTATACAAAAAGAGCACCTTTTATTAATGAGCAATATTTGGAATTGGGTGCAATGCGTATAGCTTCTAATCACAAGCTTGTACTTGAATATATTAATAAATTTAAATTAAAAGTGAACGAATTTGTAAATGGGAAATCAGAGGATATTATTTATGTAAATGGTGTAAAAACTACGCAAAAGTCATATGAACAAAATCCAGATATTTTAGGATATCGTGTAGCTGCAAATGAAAAAGGGGTAAATGTTGATCAGTTAATTGAAAAATCATTAAAAACTGTAATGGATTTCATTCGCCAAAATCCTGATGAGAACTGGAAAACCATTATTGAAAATTATGATCATCATTCAATGGATTCATTTTTAAGATATAATCCAATCGGAACACCTTTATCACCTGGTGCTGTAGAAGAAGTAAAAGTACTTCAAGGAATGGAAGGCTTTCCTGAGCTTGCCTTTACTGCTATTTTAAGAGAGTTCATTGTACTATTTTCAAAGGAAATTAAATTTTACGAGATTACCGGGGGGAATGATCTACTGCCTAAAAAGTTTTTAACACAATTAAAGGAGAATATATTCTTCGGTCAAAAAATGAATAAAATAGTGCAAGAAAATAATCAAGTTACCATTCATTCAGATCATTATACAAGCCATCTGCCTTATCAAACTACTGCTGACTATGCCATTATTACTATCCCCTTTTCATTATTAAATTTCATAGAAGTAGTCCCAAGAAACTCTTTTTCTTATGATAAATGGAAAGCTATTCGAGAATTACACTATGTTCCTTCTACAAAAATTGGACTTCAGTTTAAAAGTAGATTTTGGGAAAAAGATGGGACATTAGGCGGGAAATTAACAACAGATTTACCAATTCGATTTGCATATTATCCAAGTAATCATAACGGGCATAACGGATCGGGAATCGTTTTAGCTAGTTACACATGGGAAGACGATGCATTAATTTGGGATAGTATGTCTGAAAATGATCGGATAATGAATGCTTTAAGAGATTTGGCTATCATACATGGGAAGCAAGTATATACAGAATTTATTACAGGTTATACTCATAGTTGGGCACTGTACCCATACTCTGGTGGAGCTTTCTCGATGTTTAAACCTGAACAAAATAGAGAATTAACACCCTATATCTCTACACCTGAGGGTAGAGTACACTTTGCAGGAGAACATACATCAACAGCTCCTGCATGGATTGAAGGTGCAGTTGAATCTGGCATTCGTTCTGCATTTGAAGTAAATAACCGAGCTTTGCATGAACGATAAAATTCATTTTTTATATTTTTTTCGAATATAGTGACAATAGTGGATGTCTTTTTATTTGAGGGAGTGATCAGTTTGAACGAAAATAACCAAGGACTTCAATTTACCCCTGTAAAATCATGGAATGTTTTTCATGGTCCTAATGACCCGTGTCCACCCATTGGTAAAAGGTATTATTCAACGCCTCCACATTTATATTTAGGGTTTCAGCCACCAGGACTAGAGCAATTTTCTTACAAAGAAGCATTGAAAAAAGGTACTTTATGGAAAGTGTTTTATGACTTTTACGAAAATCCATATAAGGCAAGGAGGGATTAAAAATGACTGAACAACTTCCTCCAGAGTATTATCACGATTTAGAGGAACTGCAAGCTGTTGGTTTTGTACTTGTAGAATTAACTTTATATTTAGATACTCATCCAGATGATCAAAATGCAATTAACCAATTTAATCAATATGTTCAATATAAAAAACAAATCGAAGCAAATTTCGAATCAAAATATGGACCATTATTTCAATTTGGTAACAGCTATTCAGACCAAAACTGGAACTGGCATAAAGGCCCATGGCCATGGCAGGTATAGAAGGAGGGAGTATAGATGTGGATTTATGAAAAAAAATTACAATATCCAGTAAAAGTAAGTACTTGTAACCCTATGCTTGCCAAATTTTTAGTTGAACAATATGGTGGAGCAGACGGAGAGCTAGCAGCTGCTTTGAGATACTTAAATCAACGATATTCAATTCCAGATAAAGTTATTGGACTATTAACCGATATTGGAACTGAGGAATTTGCTCATTTGGAAATGATTGCTACGATGATTTATAAATAGATAATTTATAAAATGCAATAATTGGCAATAAAAAAGAACTAAGTTAAACCTTAGCTCTCTTTAATGATTTTGACTTTAATAGCAATTCGATCCATTTCAAAACGTCAAGTGTACCAACCTCTTTGACTGCCATTAAATAATCACCTCATAAAATATTATGAAGTAACCTCTGAAAATAAAGGTTGTCCCTTAAATAAATCTAAAATACAAAACGTGTAACAACCTCTTCACTATTTTCTCTTTTCTCAATATCCATTGAGAAAAGAGGTAGCGTCAATAAAATGCGGATTTACAACACTAAGAAAGTTTTAACGGTATTTAAGAATTAATGAGACTTTCTTCTCGAATTAAAACAAAATTGGTTATTTATGTTGTCGCTGGCTTGGAGTTTGTGAAGGATTGTACTTAAACTAAATGGCAGATTAGTTTAATAAGGGAACTACTATTTTAAGTGGTTAACACCCTTTAATTAAGGTGTTACAATTATTATAAATTAATAAAATAGGTTGGTATGTTAATGTTAATTGGAATCATCTTGGTTACTTTATCTACTTTACTTTTTGGATTATTTAGTTATCACGGGTTTTATTATGCATTTAAAAAATATGAATCAGATGATGACTTTGTAATTGGTATTACAGGTTTTGAGCTATTAGAGCTTATAATGACTTTTATCTTGAGTATTACAAAAAGGTTCCTTTCTAGAAAGAACCACATTATTTGGTTTAAAATATGTTCATTCATATTTGGAACAATTATGTTATTTATGGTGATTCTCTTTTGGGGATTATTTAGTACAACATTTTTTTAATGTGGCTATGCAACTAACTCATGCGATAGTTGCATAACAAGATCGGATGTTTAGTCGATTTTTTTTATTCAACAAAACCAGCTAATAGAATGTCAATATTTTCCAATAAACATTTTTTTTAGCACATGATATACTAAAAATGCACATACCAAATAGCCTTCCATTTCATTGTTGGAAGGATTTGTTATTTCATCATAATTTTGGCATTTAGTTTAGATCAAGGAATGTTTCTTTCCTTTTTAAAAGAGTATATATCCAATGTAATAATTTATTTACACAAGCAATTATTGCTACTTTTGCGGGTTTACCTTCCACACGTTTTCTATCATAAAATTCTTTTAATCGTTTATTTCTGGAACTCCTAATTCCACAAAGGACTGCCATATATAGAACGTGACGGAGCCTAGTTGAACCTCTTTTGGTAATACGATTTATTGTGGCATTGAACTTACCAGACTGAAATACACTAGGATCAACTCCAGCGAAGGCTACTAATTTTTTGGGATGATTAAACCGTTCTATTTCACCAATTTCAGAGAGTATCGTTGCACCGATTTTTTCTCCGATACCTGGAATAGACTGGATTATCTTATATTCTTCGATATCTTTAGTGAGAGTAGCTATTTGTTCCTCTAAGATAGATAGGTGCTCTTGGTATTGAAGAAGCATTTGAATAAACATATTTAGACTGATTAAATGACTTTGATAAATAATTTTATCAAAAGGATTATTCATGGCAGCTTCTTTCAATTTAGCTGCTTTTTTTAATGCCCATTGGTAAGAACGTGTTTTACATAGTGAACGGATCTTCTCAGCTAAATTAACTTCACATTCTTTTAAAACCTTTTCAGAAGTAGGATATACATTTAATAGATTTAAAGATACTTTAGAAAATAAATCACCAAATACGCGTCTATATTCAGGAAAAACTTGATCTAACATGGTGTGAAATTGTAGCTTTGCTTGGATATATAGACCAGTTATCGCCTCATGTTGTCTCGTTAAATGGCGTAGGTTTAAGAGATTAATTCCTCGTTTTTTATAGGGCTCTAATTCTTCTTTATAAAACAATTGACAAAGATTATAGGCATCCATGGCATCAGTTTTTACTTTTCTTAAGCTTGTTTTTTTAGACTGATGGGACACTAAAGGATTAATCATAATATACAAGTAATTGTATTTCTCTAAGAATTGAATGACAGGTGCTTGATAATGTACTGTGGCTTCTAGAATGATAGTAGGTTTAACTAATGTCTTGTTTTCTAAATCCTTTAAAAATTGTAGAAAGAAAGTTAAACCTTCGCTTGTGTGATAAATTTTGAAGCTTTTTCCGTAAGGAATACTCTTATTTAAAAAGGCTTGTACTTCGCTTTCTCCTTTTGAAACATCCAGACCAACTACTGGATTCATTAACATCTCTCCTTAACTCTTATTTACCAGTAACCTCTATCTCTTCTTATAGTTTCATAGCTTCGCTTGTTATTCGGGATCAAGTCCCAACCAGCCTCAAACATGTTTCTATAAGTAGAGGGAGAACAGTTTTGTCGACGGGATCCTGGTCCCACTGGCAGTTACGTTCTACCCTGGCTACTGTAATCATATTACCTATAAAAAATAGGTCAACCAGAAATTTCTGGCTAACCATATAATACGAATTGGCAGTATATGAATCCACTTGTTAACGCAACTTTTAAATTTAAAAGTCCAATGAAAACAGTGGATGTCATCTTAAAGGATAATAAAACTGGAAATGTAGTTGGTTTTGTACAATCCTTCAATGTAGAGTCTGCAAAACCTGATCAACAATACTGGGTTCTTGGTGCATTTACAGGTGTTGTTTATCCGTTTACTGGAGATCCAAGTCATCCAATTTCTGATGAATCTGTAGAGGTCCCTGAAGGAGATTACATGCTTGAAATGATCGGCCATGATTCAGAAGGTCAGTCGTACACAGCTGGATCATTTATGCTAGTAGATAACACAAAACCAGACGTGAAGTTTGACAAAAAACCTGGTGTATATGAAATCAATGATTCAATGTACACCGAAGAATATGGTAAGAAAGCGTTCTGGAATCATGGTAATGTAACAGATAGTTCAATAAAGGTTTTAAAGTCTAAAGGATTGAATATTGATCAATCGGCGAACACAATGTATAGTTCCTTAACCTATAACGGACTTCCATATTATGGGGTTATTGACTGGCCGCCAGTAGCAGCAAACGGCGATGTAGAATATGGTATCGAATCAACTGATATCGCTAATGGACCATTTTATGTATATTTTGCTGCTTCAGACATTGCGTTGAATGTAAATTATAAAAAGTATATTTACCTAAAAGAAGGAACAGAGTACCTAACTTCGAGCTATGATAAACAGGAAGTGAAATTAGGAGATACTGTCACAATGACACTTAGTCTAAACAATGTGAAAAATCTTGTGTCAGGAAAATATGATGTGAAATATGATTCAGGGTTATACACCTTTAAAAACGTTAAATTAAACAATGCAATCAAGAAATATGCGAAACAAAATGGATTAGATGCTGTATTGAACGATCCAGTTTTCAAGGGAACAGGTGTTAATTCACTAGTTACAGTCGGTGCCACACTAAGTGGATCTGAATTTAAAGGTTTGAACGAAGATATGCCGTTCTTAGACGTTACGTTCAAAGTAACTGGAGATGAATGGTATTACGGAGAATCTGAATTTAAAGTGACGACTTCTACTTATACGAAGGCAGGCCAATCAAATGCGGTAACTCTTCCGTTTTATAGTACAGCTAATTTTGGTTTTATATCGAAGCATTCAAAAATAACTGGAAGTATTTTACCTGAAGCATTCGCAAAAACAATTACTAGCGGATTAAGCTTAACATCACGTGATTACACGAAAATTGGTGCAAAGATCTATGCAGTATCTCCAAGTGGAAAGAAATATAATGGGACAATCGATAGCCGCGGGACATTTACGATTTTAGGTGTACCGGCTTCTGCGCAGAATTATACAGTTGTTGTAGACATTCCTGGACATTTAAAAACGTATAAGCAAGTTATGACTGGTGTTATGCTACAAGGTTCTTATTTTGGTCAAAGTATTGGATTGGGACAAATGAACCTAGGCATTGCAGGCGATGTAAATGGTGATGATGTAGTTGACATTAAAGATGTTCAAAGTGCAGTTGATGTTTATGGTACAACTGATTCAGCTATCTTGGCGCAAGATATTAACCAAGATGGTGTTGTGAATGAGGCCGATGTTCGATTCATCGAGAAGAATTTTATGGAGAAATCACCAGAAGCGAAAAAAGAACCACAAGCAACTGTGGGTAAAAAAGGATTAGATTACTACTTGAACTTGATCGGTCTGGAACCAAAGCATTAAATAAAATAGTAATGAGAAATGGGTAAGTAGTTCAGTTGATACGGAGAGACAATAGAATTGCAATATAATTTTTAAGACCAAATCGCTAAAAGATTTGGTCTTTTAGCTTATTTAGAAAGAACAAAATGTTGAATATCTATACAAGCTTGAATAGAATAAAGATTTTAGAAATTTCCGTAATAGGTTTGTTTTTAAGATAGATAGACCAGAGTTCGTCACTAATATAAACGACTTGATGTTACCAGATAAAGTATCTGAAAAAATCTACTCAATCATTGAACTAACGTATTAGTTAAATAAGGAAGTTATCTAAAGTAGTACATTTAGATATAGTGCCGGTCATTTATACAAAGGTAAAGTTTCTTATGGAACACACTCACTCATTAATGAACCAAACAAAATAAAGTGAAGCTATTGTCAGAATTTGACTGCTTCACTTCTTTTTGTTATTGCTAAAAATAAACTCTTCAAAATGGTTTCACTCTCTTTTCTATTATCGTTCAAGTTAGTTATTCCATTAAGCATTTTGATAAAAGCAACCACTCATTTTAATAGAGGACTTTTCCTTTCTATTAAGTTTTTAAGCCTCCTAAATAGAAAGGCCATTAATGATGATGATGGATAAACGACTCCTATTTCTTAAGTATGATCGGAATTTAAAAATAAAGAAATTAGAAGAAAAATATATTCATAAACTAAATAAAAAAACTGAATATTGGTAATATTTGTTATTTTATGTCGATAAATTTAAATAAAATGATAATATTTTGCGAAATAAAGATACAGTCAACCTTCCATATAATCAAATTAGGATGGGGAAACAACCACAAAGGGGAAGAAGTTTTTATAGATATTTTTAACATTATCTGCTGTTTAAAGATAAAAAAATTAAAAATTGGTGGTGATCGTTCTACAAAGCTATTAAATATAGTGAATTATCTTGTAAAAAGTAAAGCTAATAGTTGAATTATAAGGAAATCTGAGAAAAGAAAAACGATTAATAGTCTTACAGAAAAATATTATCTCTTGTACAGCTAGAAAGAATGTCGAGTTTAAACAGAAGCCTGAGAAAGTCGTTCAATTTTGATACCCATTCGTTTTTGAAAAAATTGATTTGTTAGGTGATTGTAATTTTTTAAACATGTTATTATAGGCACAATTTTAGTTTTAGCAAATATTAATAATCAGGGGGAAAGTTATGAAATCAGGAAAACTTAAACATATTTTTACTGGTACTGTCATTACTAGTTTGCTATTTTCCACAGGTGGTCAATATAAGGCTATTGCCGAAATTAAAAATCAGAATAATCAAAATAGTGTAGAAAAGATGTTGGCAAACTTAACTGATGAACAAAGGAAGGCACTGAATGAACTTGACGTTTCACCAGGATTCGTTATTTCGCCAGATATAAATCAAAAAAGCTCTAGATTGGTCAATGTCATCGTTGAATTTAACCAAGCACCTGCAAAGGTAGAAGTTTTAAAGCAAGCATTGAAGGGGAAAAAGATGTCTCTTTCTAACGCAAAAGATAAACAAGAAAGTGATCATGATAAATTTAAAGATGAGTGGAAGAATATAAAAAGTCAGAATGAGCGAAAAGCGACGAAAATGGGAGAGGCCAAAATCACGAGAGAATACCATAATGCATTTAATGGTGTAGCGATAACATTGCCTGGAATTGCTGTACAAGAGTTACTTAGCACAGGTGTTGTTAAACGAATTTGGCAGGACAACGAGGTTAAGCTTGATCTTCCAAAAGAAGCTGCTGAAATGCAGACTTCTGGTCCAACAAAAGTAGATGATAGCCTTCCACAAATCGGTGCGGACAAACTTCACCAAGAGAACATTACTGGAAAAGGCGTAAAAGTAGGAGTTATTGATACTGGTATTGATTATAACCATCCAGATTTAAAAGGGATTTTTAAAGGTGGATATGATTTTGTTGATAATGATGCGGATCCGATGGAGACAACTTATAAGGACTGGAAGGCTTCTGGACAGCCTGAAACTAATATGTCTGGTACTAGTTATTATACCGAACATGGAACGCACGTTTCTGGGTCAATTGGAGCGCAAAAGAAAAATAACTCTCCATCGGCCGTTATGGGTGTAGCACCTGACGTTGATCTTTATGTATACAGAGTATTGGGACCTTATGGGTCTGGAACAAACGACGCAGTTATGGCAGGTATTGATAAAGCTGTAAAAGATGGAATGGATGTCATCAATTTATCTTTAGGATCAAGCGTTAACGACCCGCTTAGTCCGACATCTATTGCGATAAACAATGCAATGTTATCTGGTGTTGTTGCATGTGTTGCGTCAGGAAATGCTGGACCTAATGAAAAAACACTTGGAGCTCCTGGAGCGGCAGCATTAGCAGTGACAGTAGGAGCGAGCGATATGTCGCTAGCTATTCCAACATATACAGCAAGTGCAGGGGATACAAAGCTAACAAATATGCAACTATTAGCACAAAATTATACAGATAGTTTAGAAGATCTTAAAAATACGACTTTACCGATTGTTGATGTTGGGTTAGGAGCAAAGAGCGATTATGCGAATAAAGATGTAGCGGGTAAGGTAGCGTTTATACAGCGTGGCACGTATACTTTTGATGAGAAAGTGCAAAATGCAAAAGCTGCAGGTGCAAAGGCGGTAATTGTATATAACAATGTAGATGGTGATATCGATGCTTTTATTGGTGAAGGCACAAATTATATTCCATCGTTCCGTATTTCCAAGGCTGATGGTGAACGGCTAAAAGGGAAAAATGAAATTACATTTGAATCATTAGGTAGCGTTAAAACAGAAGGTGATCACTTAGCTGATTTTAGTTCAAGAGGACCTGCTGAAGGAACAGGTGACATTAAACCAGATGTAGTTGCACCGGGCGTATCCATCTTTTCTACTCTTCCTGAATATATTAATGATAAGCAAGACGGGGAGAAATACGATATAGCATATGGTCGCCTTTCAGGAACATCTATGGCCACTCCTCATGTAGCCGGGGCTGCAGCTCTAATCTTGCAAGCACATCCGGACTATACACCTTTTGAAGTAAAAGAAGCATTAATGAATACCGCTGACAAAATGAATGGTGATTACTCTGTTAATGCAGTTGGGGCAGGTAGAATTGATGTATATGAGGCAGTCCATTCTGATACTTTATTGAAGGTTATGGACAAAACGATGAATGCACAGGATGGCAATTTAGTCGAAATTGCTGAAGAAACAGGTTCAATGGCTTTTGGTACTCACTATATAGGGGACGCTAAGAATATTGAAGACAGTAGAAAAGTAGTTATCGAAAATCTGAATCAAAAAGATTTAAAGACGTTTGACATAAATGTAGAGTTCTTACCTGCTTATGGTGAAATTCAAGATGGTGCAAAAAATGGTGTAAAAGTAAATGTACCAAGTACTGTATCAGTAGAAGCAGGAAAATCTACAGAAGTTAATCCAACCATTGTTGTACCTAAACAAGCAAAATTCGGTAGATATGAAGGATACATTCATTTTGTCAATTCAAAGAATAGTGAAGAAAACTATCAAATTCCATTTTCAATCAATGTAAGAGATAAAGGATTCGATTACATGAGAATGAGTAGACCGATGATAACAAATGATATGACGAATCCCCATCCGTATTCAACTCCATATAATAGTGTATATTTCAAATTATCAAGCCCTGTAAATACGATTGATGTATTGGTGAAAGATGGGAAAACAGGAGAACCGATTGGACTTGTCGGAACTTTTGGTGCAAGTAATTTAGTAACCGGTATCGATTATTACGTGCAAGGCCTGTTTAGAGGCGAAGTTTACCCATTCACAAATAAGAAAAAACAACCAATTTCAGATGAAAAGGTAAAACTTCCAGAAGGTGATTATTTATTTGAAATGATTGCCCATGATGCAGATGGAAAGTCATACAGCAAGGATGCTATTGTTATGATTGACAATACTCCTCCAAAAGTAGAGGTATCACTAAAACCAGGTGTTTATGAAGTGAATGATTCGATGTATTCGACAGAAACGGGATTAGATGGACCTGCAGTATGGATACACGGTAACGTTTATGATTCAACTGTTGATGCGTTGAAACAAAAAGGAGTCAATATCAGTCAGTCTACGAACGGTGCACTTTGGTGGGAGTATAATTATTATAATCAATATTTCCTCGCAATCGATCAAGAGGGTAACTTTAGATTCCCAGCATCAAAGTCTGAGCTTGACCAAGTAGGCTACATTGATTCGAACTTATTTGTTTTTGATAATGCAACAGCGTCAGACGGATATCCACAAGGAATTAAGCATTACATGTTTATAAAAGAAGGTACAGAATACGCGATGCCAAGTTACGACAAAGAAAAGGTTAGGCTTGGTGATGAAATTACGATGACAATGAATTTAAATAATATTAAGCAACTTGCTTTTGGAGAATATACCGTATCTTTTTATAAAGACTTTCTTAATTTTCAAAATGTCAAAATCAATGATGCATTTAAAAAATATGCTGAAGAAAAGGGTGTAAAAATTAATTTAAGTGCACCAACAGTAAGTGCAGGGTCACTTAAAATAGGGTCACTTAAAGTAGGGGCTACAATTGATCAAACTGATTTGAAAATCGATAAGGATTTACCGTTTTTAGATGTCACGTTTAAAGTCACGAATGATAAAATCTATGAATCAGAGGCAACACCAATAGATGTCACTTCTTTTAAATATAAGAAAACGTCTAGTTCGACTAATACAATAATTCGCGCATTTAAAGATAAAACTTTTACTGTCTTACCTAAACAATCAATAGTAAATGGTTCAATTTTGCCTGAAGCTTTCATGAATAATGATCAAGTGAATGCTGCAATTGATTACTCAAAGATTGGAGCAAAAGTGTACGCACAAGATGCAAGTGGTAAAACCTATGAAGCATCAAGTATTACAAAGACTGGTTACTTTACAATTGATAATATTCCATTATCAGACAAAGCCTATGACATTTATGTAAAGTTACCTGGCCACTTTGCAAGCAAAATATCAACCAAACTAGTGAGAGACGTCAATGGTGATCTTGCGGGGGTAAGTCCAGTAGTAGATATGGAGAAAAACCGTGCAGGTGATGTGAATGGCGATAATGTGATTGATGTATTGGATGCAATCTACTTACAAGTTTATTGGGGAACGAATAAACGCAATGCGGATGTTAACTTTGATGGTGTAGTTGATGAGAAAGATATGGCTTTTGTTGAGAAAAACTATTTAAGGCAAAATACTTCATTTAACAATGAGACAAAACCTAAAAAGAAATACAAATCACAAACTTTAGAAAGTATTAAGAAAGAACTAGGAATTAACTAAAAACAAAAGACTGAAAAATTCGAAATAATTTTTGTTTTAATTGACTCCGGTTTTTTACCGGAGTCTTTCTTTATTCTTTACTATTCCCTTTACATATAAATACTCTATATTTGAAAAGTAATAGTAGAAAAAAATATATTTTCATAATGTTGAATATCAATTTAATTAATATCGTTCGATTGGAGGATATAATAGTGCATTTGTTTGTTTATCCTTTATTATTATTGTTTTTATTATTGACTTCGATTATCTTAATAATAATTATACTAAATTAATGACAAATTCCAGTCGCTTGATAGAATACAAACATTTTATCCAAAATCAAAAGTCCTTTTTAACGAAAGAATATAAATGTAACAGATACAAATATTTATTTTTTGTTTTATTCCACACCTAGATAAAGTTATAATGAAAACAAATAATATAACAGAAACTACGGTTCTTATACAGAAACAAACAGTGGAGGTGTGGAAATAATGCTAAAAACATTAGACAATTCTTTAGAGCTATTAAAATGTTTTACAAAACAGAATCCTTCATGGGGGGTTCGAGAGCTATCTAAGGAAATGAATATGAACCATTCAGTCGTTTATCGAATTTTATCTACTTTCGAGAGTCACGGATTCTTAGCTCAAAATTCAGAAACAAAGAAATATGAACTAGGGATTCGATTTATGGAATACGGTTATATTGTTCAAGAAAAAATGAATCTTTCAAATTTTATTTATCCAATTATGAAAGAGCTTTCAGAGGAGACGGAAGAATCTACATTTTTAACATGGCTTGAAGGTTCAGAAGGGATAACAGTAGAAATTGCTGAGACTGATAAAAGAATTAAATTTGCTGTATCAAAGGGCGCAAGATCAGTCTTATACGCTGGAGCATCAAGTAAGGTCATAATGGCCTATCTTCCCCAAGAGAAAATAGCAGAAATTATGGATACAGGATTACAGGCATTTACAACCAAGACAATACTAGAACCTGAAACATTGTTGAAAGATTTAGAGGAGATTCGTGCGAAAGGATGGTGCTATTCAATCGGTGAATATTCTGAATCAATCTTCGCGTTATCTGTCCCATTATTTAATAGAAAGAATGAAATAATTGCGTCTTTAACGATAGGTGGACCAGAATATCGTATGCCAGAATCAATCATACCCGAAGTTTTACCGAAGCTCCAAAAAGCGGCAGAGAAAATACAAGGCTATTTCTCTCAATATGATGTAGAAACACAAAGTAATTACATATCAAGATGATAATTGATACCATAAACTAATCATTTAAAACTGCCCGCTCAATTGAGCGGGCAGTTTTTTTATAGATTTGCTTTACCAAAGCTTGGAAGAATATTAATATTGAAAATTTTTAGATTATTTATTATAATTGGTTTATAATTTTAGAAACAGTGTTTCTTATATAGAAACATATTAAGTTGATAAAAAACGACTAAGGGGGGATATAAAAGGTATAAAAGGTAAAAAAGCGTTTAAAAGAGTATGAAAATGAGGACTGTATAAAGAGAAAAATTGTAGTTGTTAGGAATTATTAATGGGGGTATAAACTATGAAAGACACAAAAAAGCATCCAAGTATTTTTGAACCCTTTGCGCTTATCTTTAATATTGTAACGAGTATTATTGGGGCGATCATTGGAATGCAAATCATTACGACTCTTGGGGTAACACCAAGTACATCAATCGTTGGTGCACTTGTTGCTATGCTGGTAGCTAGGATACCAGGAGCAATGTTTAAAAAGTACAAATCGATTCATCGACAAAATCTAGTTCAAACATCGATTTCTTCTGCTACGTTTGGTGCAGCTAACAGTTTATTAATACCGATTGGGATTCCATTTGTTATGGGGAATACGAAATTAATTATACCTATGTTGATTGGTGCAGCATTAGCTATGTTTGTAGATGCTGCCATCCTATACAAAATATTTGATTCTAGGCTTTTCCCGGCATCAGAAACTTGGGCACCTGGAGTGGCTACAGCTCAGTCTATTCTAGCTGGAGATAAGGGTGGAAAACGTGCCGCACTTTTAGGAGTTGGTACAGCAATTGGGATAATAGGTTCTTATTTTAATATTTCAATGTCGGCATTTGGTACAGCGTTTATCGGCAATATTTGGGCACTTTCAATGTTTGGCATCGGACTAATGATTCGCCAGTATTCGATTCCTTGGTTTAATTTTGATATTAATCAGCACTATATTGCACATGGATTCATGATCGGTGCTGGAATAGTAGCTTTAATTCAAGTTTCATTCTTAATTTTTGGAAAACAAAAGAAAAGTAATCAGAAACAAGCGAAAGCTACAGAGAATTTAGATGAGAGTAGATTAACTAGACCGATTAAGGAAGCAAGACGTGCATTGGGCTATGGATTTATTGCATATCTGGTAATAGCTTTATTAATTGCTATTACAGGCGGTATCATTACAAAAATGTCTCCAGGAATGTTTATAGGATTCCTACTATTTGCAGCTTTTGCAGCATTTGTTCATGAATTAATTGTTGGGATTGCTGCTATGCATTCAGGTTGGTTCCCAGCATTTGCTGTAGCTTTCATTACGCTTCTATTTGGAATGTTAATCGGATTTCCACCTGTAGCACTAGCACTGTTGGCTGGGTTTAGCGCTGCTACTGGTCCGGCATTTGCTGATATGGGATACGATTTGAAAACTGGCTACATTCTTCGCGGAAATGGCGAAGACAAAGAGTATGAATTACAAGGAAGAAAGCAACAGTACATTACTGGTATGATTTCATTTGGGGTTGCTCTTTTAACAGTTCTGATCACATATAAAAGTTATTTTGCCCAAAATCTAGTACCTCCAATTGATGCGGTATATGTTTCAACAATTAAAGCGGGTGCATCTCCAGAAGTAGCAAAACAGCTGTTATTCTGGGCAATTCCAGGCGCAATTATCCAATTAATTGGTGGCCCTGGTAAACAATTAGGAGTCTTATTTGCAACTGGATTACTGATATTAAGTCCGAATGCTTGCTGGGCTGTTCTTTTAGGTATTCTAATCCGTATTGTTGTATTGAAAGTAAAAGGAAAAGAAGCTGAAGCTCCAATGAGTATTTTAGCTGCAGGTTTTATCGCAGGTGACGCATTGTTCAACTTCTTTAATTCAATGTTCAAAATCAGAAAGTGAGGCGAAATAAAATGGCAATTATAAAATTAGATGAAAAAACTGTTGAATATGTAGTATATGGTGGCGCAGTCTTAGGTGGCGGCGGCGGTGGCTGGATTGAAGAGGGACTTAAAATAGGTAAGTTAGCTCTTGAAGTTGGTCAACCGAAACTACTTACAATTGATGAGCTTGAAGATGACGATTTACTAGTAACAGTATCATTAGTTGGGGCTCCTGCAGCAAAGGAGCAATTTGTTAAACCAATGTATTATGCTCAGGCATTAGAGCTACTTTCGAAAAAAATAGGTAAACCAATAAAAGGGATTATTACAAATGAAAATGGGGCAAGTACTTCAGTAAATGGATGGTTTCAAAGTGCTGTGACAAATATTCCAGTAATTGATATTCCATGTAATGGACGTGCACACCCTACTGGATCAATGGGCTCTTTAAATTTATCAGAACTACCTGATTATGTATCACATCAAGCAGCGCTTGGTGGAAAAGATGAAAACTATGTCGAGGTGAGTATGTCAGGCTCACTTGATAAAACATCTAACATGGTTCGAAAAGCTTCAATCGAAGCAGGTGGAGTTGTTGCTGTTGCGAGAAATCCTGTAACTGTCGCATACGCAAAGCAAAATGGCTCACCTGGTGCAATCAAGCAAGCTATGGAAGTTGGAGAAGCTTTATTAAGCCATCAAGGTGAAGAGGCAATCGATGCAGTCGTTAAAAAATTAGGTGGAAAAGTCATTACAACAGGAACTGTTACTGACTTTCAACTTGAAACGGCCGGCGGATTTGATGTTGGAACTGTATTAATCAATGATTCTTATGAATTAACATTTTGGAATGAATATATGACACTAGAAAAAGACGGAGAGCGATTTGCAACCTTCCCTGATTTAATTATGACGTTTGATGCAAAAACAGCAAAACCGATAGTGTCCGCAGCGATCGAAAAAGGGCAGCATCTTTCAGTTATCGCAGTACCGAAAGAAAATTTAATTTTGAGTACTACAATGAGCAATGAAAAATTACTAAGACAAATTGAAGGAATTATAAAAAAATCAGTACTTTAAAACACATCGTGTAAATGAGACGGAGGGTTTAATATGACACTTAGACAAACTCTTACTGTAATGGATGCTCTAGATAATGCTTATGTAAACGGGCAAAAAGTAAAGGAATTATTTCTTCCATATCCTGACGTTACCGTAGAAGTAACTACCGTAACAGGTGAGAATGGTAGCACAGATTTTATTAAGATTGTGATTCCAGGAAAAGAAGGAAAAGTTGCTGGTGGTAATATTCCTACTTTTGGAATCGTAGGTCGTCTTGGTGGTATTGGGGCGAGACCCAGTCGTATCGGTCTAGTTTCAGATGCAGATGGTGCAGTCGCGGCAATTGCTTCTGCACTAAAATTAGCAGATATGCAAGTAAAGGGAGATGTCTTACAAGGTGATGTAATCGTCACAACTCATATTTGTCCTGATGCACCAACATTTCCACATGAGCCTGTAGACTTCATGGATTCACCTGTTGATATTTTAACAATGAATCAATATGAAGTTTTACCTGAAATGGACATGGTTCTTTCCATTGATACGACAAAAGGAAATCGTGTCATTAATCAAAAGGGAATTGCGATATCACCAACTGTAAAAGAAGGATATATTCTTCGTGTCAGTGACGATTTGCTGAGAATTATGGAAATGACAACAGGTCAACTTCCTGTTACGTATCCAATAACAATGCAAGATATTACACCATATGGAAATGACATTTATCATATTAATTCAATTCTTCAGCCGTCTGTTGCTACTGATTCGCCTGTAGTTGGACTAGCAATTACAGCTCAATCCATGGTTCCTGGATGTGGTACAGGAGCAAGCCATGAAACCGATATTGCATTGGCTGCTCGGTTTGCAATTGAAGCTGCCAAAGAAGCTACAAACGGTTCGTGCCAATTTTATAATCAAGTCGAATTTGAAAAAATTACGCAACTCTATGGTTCTATGAAAATCTTACAAACAATGGGGAAAAAATCTGTTTGTTAATCAAGAATGAAATGTACATTTCCTTATTAAAGAGGAGAGAAACAAATGCCGAAAATTGGAATGGTTACAATCGGTCAAGCGCCACGACTTGATATGGCACCAGTAATTGAAAAATATATAGAGGGTCGTTCTGAATTAGTTCAAGTTGGAGTTTTGGACGGGTTAATTAAAGAAACAATTGAAGAGCATTTGTCACCGGACTTTGGTGATTATGTGTTAACGACTCGATTGACAAACGGTGATTCTGTAGTGATGTCGCGGGAGAAAATTCAGCCCATTATTCAAGATAAGATTCATCAGTTGGAGAAGATGGGGATAAAGCAAATTTTACTTCTATGTACGGGTGTATTTCCAGGATTACAAACAAATACATCCTATCTAATTGAACCAGATCAAATTATTCCGTCTGCAGTTAAGGCGATAATTGGAAATCTTCGATTAGGGGTTATTATACCTTTAGCAGAACAAGTAGATAGTATAATTAATAAATTTTCTCAATTTGGAATGAGTCCTACTATTCAGGTTGCTTCTCCTTATAAAAATGATTTGAAAAATTTCGAAAAAGCAGGTAAGGCACTTAAGGAAAAAGTAGATATTATTTTACTTGATTGCATGGCATATTCAGAGCAGTCAAGAGAATTAGTGTCCAAAATAACAGGGCTTCCTGTTATCGTTTCAAATGTGATTATGGCAAAGCTAGTTTCAGAAATGATTTAATTAAAATGAAAAAAAGCGCTATTCTTTCTTATAATGAATTGTTCCCTATAAAGT
>NZ_NULG01000029.1 GCF_002577195.1 Bacillus sp. AFS041924 | reverse complement strand
AATGGAGAACAAACTGATTAATAAATGGTCAATTTTTTAAGTAAGAGTGATAAAAATAAGGCTTTATCTATACTTTTTTTGAAAAAGTTGATTGGAACGGAAGGTGCTCGACTCCTATGGGATATGCGGGAAGCCTGAGACCCCGCAGGAGGTACGACGAGGAGGCTCAAGAATCTCGCCCCATGGAAAGCGAGCACCTGTAGTGGAAATCAACAACACATAACTTACTTATCAGTGATAATTTCCTGTAATAATTGACAAGTTCTTTTTTCAACAGCATGAACAAGAAGCAACCTACGTTGCTTCTTGGTGAAGGAGAAAGAATATTGGAGTAATTATAAATTGTCTTTAACAGACACCTCATTTGCTTTAATGTTCAATAAATTGGTACACCTAAAATAAATTTATATGCTCTGGTCGAGACACCTCATTTACAAATGGTATACTAAAAACCTTTGTTTTTATGTGATCATGTTCAAGCGTACCATCCCCTTTGATTTTTTCACTGCTGTTTTATACAACGATGTTATATCTTGGGAGACACTTTCACTTCAACAGCTACACTGCATAGGTTTGAACGCAAATTAAATTACCTTTAATAAACACCTCATTTTCAAAAGTATGAACTAAGAAAGAGTGTGTTGCTTTCCCTTCATAAATTATAATGCCCTGTAGATAAGATAATATTCATTTATAATAGGAAAAAAATTAAAAAGCAGGAAGCTGAGTAAAAGCTTTGGAATTGGAACAGAGTAGTAAGGAAATGGCGTGGAGAATGAGAAAATACATAGAAGAAAGTGGTATTTAAAAGGCTTTAGAAAATAAGACAAGGAGCAACAATAGTTGCTCCTTGATGAAGGGGAAAGATTTTAAAATTGAATTTAGGTTAATAAGTTAAATTGTCTTTAACAGACACCTCATTTGCTTTAATGTTCAATAAATTGGTACACCTATAAATAAATTATATGTTCTGCTCGAGACACCTCATTTACAAATTGGTATACTAATGACCTTTGTTTTTATAGATCATGTTCAAGCGCACCATCTCCTTTGATTTTAGCACTGCTGTGTTTGACAACGATGTTAATCATTGGAGATACCTCATTTCACTTAAACAAAAAATCTGACTTAGGTTTGAACGCAAATTAAAATTCCTTTAACACACACCTCATTTCAATTTTTGAACTAAGAATAGTGTGTTGCTTTCCCTTCATGAATTATAATACCCTTAACCTAAAATAGTATTCAAAAAAAGAAGGATTTTTTTTTAGCATTCAATAAATATGATAATAAGGAAGTTAGGACTATTATTTGTTACAATAAAATTTAAAGGAAAAGTACAATTGAAAGGATTTGTAAAGAATGACTTTATTGCATGTAAAAGATGTCTCAGGTGGTTATACTCGTCAGCCTGTCATTAAAGATGTCTCGTTTACGATTAATAAAAATGAACTTGTTGGATTAATCGGATTAAATGGTGCTGGTAAGAGTACAACGATCAAACATATTTTGGGACTATTGAAGCCATCTAAAGGTGACATAGTAATAAATGGGCAAACATTTGATAAAGATCCAACTGCATATCGTGCAAGTTTATCTTATGTTCCTGAAACTCCGATGATTTATGATGAATTAACATTACAGGAACATCTTGAAATTACGGCTTTGGCTTATAATATTCCTGAAAAAGATTTTAAAAAGCGAAGTGAAGAGTTACTAAAAACATTTAGATTATATGAAAAAAGAAAATATTTTCCTTCTACATTTTCTAAAGGGATGAAACAAAAGGTTATGATTATTTGTGCCCTTATTGTTCAACCACAGTTATACATAATCGATGAACCTTTTTTAGGACTTGATCCAATAGCAATTAATAATTTGCTTGAGATCTTAAAGGAAGAAAAAGAAAAAGGAGCAGGCATACTAATGTCTACTCATATTTTATCGACTGCGCAAATTTATTGTGATTCATTTATTATTTTGCATGAAGGAGAAATCATTGCAAAAGGTACATTAACAGAATTACAGAAAAAATATAATTTGCCCAATGCTTCATTGGATGAAATTTATATTTTTGCAACGAAGGAAAAAGAAATATGAGCACGATAAAAGAATTATGGTTAGCGCGATATAGAAGCTTTATAAAAGAAATGAGTAGATATGGTCGTTACATTTTTAATGACCATATAAAATTTGTGCTTGTTTTTGGTTTTGGGGGAGCAGCATATTATTATCAACAAATGCTTAAAACAATTTCTCCAGACTTTCCAGTAATTTTAATAATCTCTATTCTTTTCGCTTTTCTTGTTGTAACAGGGCAAATAACTACTTTTTTTAAAGGACCAGATTTACATTATTTACTACCTTTAGAAAAAAAGATGAAAAGCTACTTTGTTCGCTCTTTTTTAATTACTTACATTGTTCAAATTTATTTAATGTTAATGATGCTAGGTGTGATTTATCCTATATATAAGAAATTTTCACTAGGGGAAACGACAAGTTTTCTTGTATTTATGGTAATTATTTTCTTATTAAAGGGATATAATCTTTTTGTTTCATTCTTACATCTTACAAATAAAGGGGTATTAAACCGAACATTTGATTCTTGTTTAAGATTACTGGGGACTTTCTTCTTTATTTATGGATTATTAAGTAAATGGGGTAGCTTGATTCTTGTAATCATCATCGTAATTTTAGCTGCTTATGCATTATCCATTCAAATAGGGAGTAAAAATAAAAGAGTACAATGGGAAAGAAATGTTAAACTTGATACTTCAAGATTAGCAACTTTTTACCGATTTGCGAACATGTTTACAGATGTGCCGTCTATTTCGCAACAAGTTAAGCGAAGAAAATGGGCAGATCCAATTATTAATAAATTTAAAATGAAAAATGCAGCGAATTATCTATTACTTCGCACATTTATTCGAAATGGTAACTATTTAAGCATGTTTCTAAGACAACTTTTTGTAGGTGGATTTGTAGTTTACTTAGTACCAACTACTATTGGAAAAGTATTAATTGGTATTTTATTTCTTTACGTAATTTCTCTGCAAAATATGTCAATTTTAAAACAGTATAACTATCATTTGTTGTGGAAAATTTATCCCTATACAAATGAGGAAAATAAAAAATCTATTTCGACACTTTTGTATATACTACTGATAATATGTAGTCTAGTTTTTAGTATCATTGGTTTAATAAAGGGCTTATCTATTTTAAACTTTATTATTGCAATCGTTGTATATACTTTATTTTCAATGTGGTTAATTAAATTTTATGTACAAAAAAGATTAAGTCAGCCACAAAAATTGTAAAGGGTGGACAAAATGGATTCTTATGAACTTCGTATTCAATATGAATTATCAAGATGGAAGCAAAAAGTAATGTCCGATTCGAATTTTTTCCAAACATCTGCAAAAAAGGTTCAATTAAAGATTCAATCATTATTGCCAGAACAAATTCAAGATGTTCTTACTAAATCCGTTAAAAATATGATGGTATTATTTATGGGTGGATCTACGGTTTTTAATGGCACTGGTGAAGAATATGAAGCTCTATCACTTAGAGAAAGAGATTTAATACTAGATAAAAAACTAAACGAGTACAAAAAAATCTCAGCAGTAGAAGGCGCAGGGACAGGAGCGGGTGGAATATTACTCGGTCTTGCTGATTTTCCGTTATTACTCGGAATAAAAATTAGGTTTCTCGTTGAAGCTGCAAAAATATATGGTTACTCACCAAAAGACGAACTAGAGAGACAATTCATGCTGTATATTTTTCAACTTGCTTTTTCTAGCGATGATCATCGAAAAAAAGTCTTGCATGTTATCGAAAAATGGGAAGACAAAGTAGATGAAAATCCTCAAGTCAATTGGGAACGATTACAGCAAGAATATCGTGATCATATTGATTTAGCTAAACTACTTCAATTAGTACCTGTCATCGGAGCGCCAGTTGGAGCTTATGTAAATTATCAACTTCTGGAGCAACTAGGTGAAACCACCAAAAATGCTTATCGTTTAAGGTATATGAAAAAGAAAGAAGACCTGATCTAAGGTCTACATAAAAAAGGAGAACTTTTTTTAAAAGTTCTCCTTTTTCTTAATTTTGTTCAACTAATTTTTGTGATTTTTTTAATGAAGCCAATGTCACAGAACCTAGTGTTTTTGCTGCAATTAGCATGGCTTTTTCGTCAAAATCAAATTTAGGATGGTGATGAGGGTAAGCTTCTGTAACATGTGGAGGTTTAGCTCCTGTGAAAAAGAACGTTCCTGGAACTTTTTGTAAATAGTAAGCAAAATCCTCTCCGCCCATTTTAGGATCCATTTCTTTTAGATGAGTTACTTCATCGATTGATTCAGCCACTTCAACTAATAGATCCGTTTCTTTTTCATGATTTACTACTGGAGGATAACCATCATCGTACTGAAAATCGTATGTAACGTCATTAGCTAGACAAATACCTTGTATGATTCTAGCCATTTGTTCTTTCACTTTTTCTTGTGTTTCCTTTTTGAATGTTCGAACTGTCCCTATTAAAGTTGCTCGATTGGCAATTACGTTAAAAGCATTTTTTGCTTCGAAACTACCAATGGATAAAACAACTGTGTCAATTGGATTGGTTTCACGGCTAACAACCTGTTGAAGTGCCATTACAAGTTGACTAGCAATTACAATACTATCTTTTGTTCGATGGGGTTCAGCACCATGACCGCCTTGACCTTGGATTGTGATTGAAAAACGATCAGCTGCTGCCATGATTGGGCCTTTTCGATAGCCGATTGTACCTAATTCTTCAATAGCCCATAAATGGGTTCCATAAATCTCGTCAACACCCTCTAGACATCCGTCAGCAATCATCGAAATAGCTCCACCTGGTGCATATTCTTCAGCGTGTTGGTGAAGTAAGACTACCGTCCCGTCCCAAGAATCTTTTTTCTCGTGAAGTGCTTTAGCTAAATATAATAATGTAGCGGTGTGACCATCGTGACCGCATGCATGCATAACTCCGGGGATTTTGGAGGAATATGACACGTCTTTTTCATCTTGAATAGGTAGTGCATCGAAATCAGCTCTTAAAGCAATTGTTTTTCCAGGATTTCGACCATTAATTGTTGCAACAACACCATTTCCACCTACATTTGATTTGTATGGAATATTTAATTGGTTGTAAAAGTTTTGAATGAATTTTGCTGTTTCGTATTCCTTAAAAGAAAGCTCAGGATTTTCATGCAGATATCTACGTGTAGATACCATTTCTGGATAATATGAATCTAATAAAGTAAATAAATCTGACATTATTTCACCCTCCTACTTACTATCTATATAACCTATTCAAGAAATGTAAATGATATCCTTCAAAATTATCATCAATTATGGAATAGCGAAAAATGTATTTCCGAGGAAATATATATCGAAAAAAAGCAAATAGTGACTTATTCGTGGGAATATATGGATATACTATTTGTTATATGGTAAGAGAAATGAAGGTGAACTAATTGAAAAAATGGGGATATTTAGCAATAGGACTGTTCAGTGTCCTATTAATTAGCTTTGTGGGATTTTTACTGATTGTCTTCTTAGGCAATTATGTAATAGATGAAGATAAGTTAGTCGTCCATTCCTCATCTGAAATGGTAGATTTAGAAGGGAATTTTATTTCAAAGCTTTATAATGAAAACCATCAAATCGTTTCAATTAATGATATACCTGATTATACAAAACAAGCAGTAGTTTCAATTGAAGATGAACGATTTTATAAGCATCATGGAATAGACACCCAATCGATCTTTCGGGCTATAATAAATGATTTAAAAGCATTTAGTAAAGTTCAAGGTGCAAGTACCCTTACTCAACAGCTTGCAAAGAATGTATTTTTGACGAACGACAAAACGTTTATGAGAAAAACTAAGGAAGTTATTATAGCCATTAATCTAGAAAGAAAGTATACAAAAGATCAAATACTAGAAATGTATTTAAATCAAGTTTATTTCGGTCATGGGGTTTATGGGATCGGTGGAGCTGCGACATACTATTTCGGGAAAGATGTTAAAGATTTGACGTTAGAGGAAAGTGCATCTTTAGCTGCATTGTTAAAGGCCCCTTCACATTATGATCCTGTTACACAGCCGCAAAAATCATTAGAGCGTAGAAATCTGGTGCTTTATAAGATGCTAGATACACATTATATAACTGAATTTGAGTATCAGAAGGCAAAAGCAAAAGCATCAGCTTTACATATTACCGAACAAAAATTTGAAAACGGTTATGCTACTTATATAGATATGGTTATTAAGGAAGCGAAGGAGAAATATGGCATTTCTTACGATGAGCTTTTAAATGGTGGATACAAAGTTGTCGTACCGATTCATAAAAAAACACAACTAACCGCTTATAAATATTTTAAAAATGGAAACTATTTTCCCGGAACTGATCAAAATGCTGAAGGAGCATTCGTTTTACTAAACGCAGAAACAGGCGGTGTAGAGGCGGCAATCGGGGGAAGGAATTATTATTTTCAAGGCTTGAATCGAATTAACGTAAAGAGACAACCCGGTTCAACCATTAAGCCTTTACTTGTCTATTCGCCTGCACTTGAAACTGGAAACTATAATCCGTATTCCTTACTACCAAATGAGCAAAGTGCATTAGGAGACTATAAGCCGAAAAACCATAATGAGGTTTATTCAAAAACGATATCGATGTTTAACGCGATTATTGAGTCAGCTAATGTACCTGCAGTTTGGCTATTAAATGATATTGGAATTGATAATGCAAAAGAGTATTTAGAAAAAATGGATTTATCTATACCTGACAAAGGCTTAAGTATGGCACTTGGAGGACTTAAGATTGGTCTGACACCACTAGAGCTTGTAAAAGCTTATAGTTCTTTTGATCATGATGGAGACGCACTAGAGCCATTTGTTATTAATGCCATTTATGATCGTAACAACGATTTAGTTGCTGAAGCAAAAATTAAGGAATATAAAGTGTTTTCATCACAAACTTCGTGGTATATGACAAAAATGCTTAAAGGTGTAGTAAATGAAGGGACAGCGAGTAGAGGTAGATTTACAGGTGATTTAGCAGGTAAAACTGGATCTACGAATATTCCTGGTCAAACAAATGGAAATAAAGATGCGTGGTTTGTAGGGTATACACCGGATGTTGTTGGTGCAATTTGGATGGGATATGATAAAACAGATTCTAACCATTTTTTAAGAAATGGTAGTACATATCCAACTATACTATTTAAAAAGATTTTAAGTGAAGCTGGAAGAGAACCATCTACATCATTTAAAAAACCAAAAAATATAGACGATTTAGAATCACCAATAAATTTAGAGCCTATTTCAAATGTACAATCAAAAGTATCATTTTCTCCATTTGGACTATTCACTGTCGTTATTAATTGGAATGCACCTGATGATCATAGACAGCAATATCGAATTTATCGAGTGAAGAATGGAAAAGAGAAATTAGTAGATACTGTTACTGGTTTAGATGAATATAAAGACTCCTTTGTAAACGTATTTAATGTACCTTCTTATTATGTAGTACCGTACAATCCTCAGACAAAAGAAGAAGGTAAGAGGTCTAAACTTGTCAAACCCAACATAAGAAATAAGGAATAGACATTTTAAGGCTCTCCTTCTTATCAAATGATTTGAAGGGGAGTTTTTTGTTTCTATGAGTAAAAAACGTTTTAAAAGTTCGTTTTTATAAGTATTCTCATTTGAAAAATTAGTAGAGAAACTGATCAAGTACTAGACTCTGTGTAAGGTTTACGTACTTCCGACTAAATAGTGAGTATTCTAGTGTAAAAGGTTTTTATTAATACAAATAAAAAAAGATTTTTAAATTAAATAATGATTAAATCTATTAAGATTATTAATTCGATATTTTACTTATATTTTGATATAATTTTTAATGGGAAAAGTCTGGTAGTAAAATAGACCTATTAATTGAGAGAAAATGTAAAATCAGTGAACGTTATGTGACAAAATTCGAGTTTTCTATACAATTAATGGTTCAATCAGTATATTTAATAGTAGAGTTTGGAAAAGTGAAAGGGAGACTTTGAAGGATGAAAAAAGATTTTAACGATACATTTCTTAAAGCGATTAGAGGAGAAGAAGTAAAGCATACACCAGTTTGGTATATGAGACAAGCGGGGCGTTCTCAACCAGAATATCGAAAAATAAAAGAAAAATATTCATTATTTGAAATTACTCATCAACCTGAATTATGTGCTTACGTAACAGCACTTCCAGTTGACCAATATAATGTTGATGCTGCTATTTTATATAAGGATATTATGTCTCCACTTCCTGCAATTGGAGTAGACGTAGAAATTCAATCAGGAGTAGGACCGGTAATTAGCAATCCAATTCGTTCTTTAGAAGATGTAAAAAAGTTAACTGATATTCATCCAGAAGAGCAACTACCATATATCTATGAGACGATTAAATTATTAACAACAGAGGTTCTTTCTGTACCATTAATTGGATTTGCAGGTGCACCTTTTACAGTTGCTAGCTATATGATCGAAGGGAGACCGTCTAGAAGCTATAATAAAACAAAATCATTTATGTATGCAGAGCCAGAAGCATGGTTTGCTCTTATGGATCATTTAGCTGATATGACGATCAAATATGTGAAGGCACAAGTTAAAGCTGGAGCAAGTGCAATTCAATTATTTGATTCATGGGTTGGTGCTCTAAATGCAAGTGACTACCGTATTTATATTAAACCATGTATGGATAAAATCTTTGCTGCACTTAAAGAAGATAATATTCCAACTACTATGTTTGGAATTGGGGCAAGCCATTTAATTCATGAATGGAATGAATTGCCTGTAGATGTAATTGGATTAGATTGGAGAACTTCTATTTCTGAAGCTCGCTCTTTAGGGATTACGAAAACGCTTCAAGGTAATTTAGATCCATCATTTTTATTAGCTCCATGGGAAGTAATTGAGAAACGTGCGAAGGAAATATTAGATGAAGGTATGGCGAATCCTGGTCATATTTTCAACTTAGGTCATGGGGTATTCCCTGAAGTAAACCCTGATACTCTTAAACGTTTAACAAGTTTTGTTCATGAGTATTCATCAAGGGTTAAAGCTTAATAAAAAAGGACTATGGTGATGACATGAAAGAAAAAATCGGTTTATTAGTTATGGCTTACGGCACGCCATATAAAGAATCAGATATTGAACGTTATTATACAGATATTCGTAGAGGTAGAAAGCCTTCTCCGGAAGCTCTAGAAGAACTGACAGAACGATATCGTGCCATTGGAGGAATTTCTCCTTTAGCAAAAACAACAATTGCGCAAGCAAAAGCTTTAGAAGAAGATTTAAATAAGATCCAAGACAAAGTAGAATTCAAAATGTATATTGGACTAAAGCATATTGAACCATTTATTGAAGATGCAGTAGAAGATATGAAAAAAGACGGTATAACAAAATCGGTTAGTATCGTACTTGCACCACACTATTCAACATTCAGTGTAAAATCGTATAACGAACGTGCTACAAATCATTCTGAAAAAGTAGACGGCCCGAAAATTATTCATGTTGATGATTGGTATAAAGAAGAAAGATTTATTCAATATTGGGTACGTGAAGTAGAAAAGGTTTTAGAACCAATGAATGAAGAGCAACGTGTTAAAACGGCATTTATTTTCTCAGCACATAGCTTACCTGAAAAAATTCTTACTTACGGCGATCCATACCCTGAGCAGCTTAAACAAACTGCCGCATTAGTCGTAGAGCAGTCTGATATTCGTCATTATTTTTTAGGCTGGCAAAGTGCAGGAAATACACCAGAGCCTTGGCTTGGACCTGATGTACAAGATTTAACACGTGAACTGAATGATAATTATGATTTTGATACTTATGTTTATTTACCATTAGGATTTGTAAGTGAGCATTTAGAAGTACTTTATGATAATGACATAGAATGTAAACATGTAACGGATGAAATTCAAAAAGCATATGTTCGTCCACCGATGCCTAATACAGATCCATTATTTATAAGTGGACTAAGTACGGTAGTATTAAGAAAATTAAACGAACAATAATATGGTTTTGAAATAGGGGGTAAAGAAGTGAATAAGAAGGTCGTCATTATTGGTGGCGGTATTACTGGATTGACAGCTGCCTACTATTTAAAACAAGAAAAAATAAAAAATAACCTTCCAATAGATATTCAATTAATTGAAGGCTCATCAAGGCTCGGAGGGAAAATCCAAACGATTAGAAAAGATGGATTTGTTATTGAGCGTGGACCTGATTCATTTTTGGCGAGGAAAAAGAGTGCGTATCGATTAGCTGAAAATTTAGGTATTCAAGATCAAATCGTTTTTAATTCTGCTGGAAAATCCTATGTTTTAGCCCATAATAAATTACATGGAATGCCAGAAGGTTCTAACATGGGGATTCCTACACAAATTAAGCCTTTTATATTCTCAGGTCTATTTTCACCAGCGGGAAAAATTCGTGCAGGCTTAGATTTTGTATTACCTAAAACACATGTTCAAGGGGATATGTCATTAGGAAAATTTTTCAGAAGAAGACTTGGTAATGAAGTAGTTGATAATTTAATTGAGCCACTATTATCAGGTATTTATTCAGGCGACATTGACCAAATGAGTTTAATGGCGACGTTTCCTCAATTCTTCCAAATTGAACAAAAACATCAAAGTATTGTTCTAGGTATGAAAAAAGAAATGCCTGTAAAAAAATCAAAAGGTCCTAGAAAAGGAATTTTCCAGACTGTAAGTACAGGGCTTCAAACAATCGTTGAACGAATTGAAGAAGAGTTAGATAAAGAGGAAGTTTTAAAGGGTGTACAAGTTGTTAATATAAATAAAATTGGAAAAAAATATGAGATTGTACTTAGCAATAATGAAAAGATTGAATCAGATTCAATTATCGTTACTGTACCTCATCGTTTTATTCCACAACTATTTAACAATAAACCTGTATTTGAGCCTTTCAAAAAAGTACCTTCTACATCAGTTGCGAATGTTGCACTTGCATTCCCGGAGCATGCAATTAAGACGGATATTAATGGTACAGGCTTTGTTGTATCACGCAACAACGACTATAATATAACAGCATGTACGTGGACTCATAAAAAATGGGCACATGCCTGTCCAAAAGGTAAGGTCCTATTACGTTGTTATGTTGGAAGTCCCTACAATAAGGAAATAGTCGATAAAACAGATGAAGAACTTGTTGAAATTGTTTTAGATGACTTAAGAAAGACAATGGATATAACTGAAAAACCTGAATTTTATATTGTTTCAAGATGGAAAGATGCGATGCCTCAATATACGATTAATCATAAAGAGCGTACGAAAAATATGGAACAATATTTACAAAAGGAAATGCCAGGAGTATCAGTGATTGGCTGCTCATTTTATGGTTCAGGTTTACCAGATTGCATAGATCAAGGTGAGAAAGCAGTTTCAGATACAGTTGAATACTTATTCTCTAAAGAAAAGCAAGCTGTTCCGAGTTATTAAATGGATTATGTAAGTAATAGAGCAACCGTAAAAGTAGATTGATACTTTTACGGTTGCTCTTTTTATTTTGACGCTTTTCTATAACAGTTTTGTGTTATAAGAATTTTAGTGTAACGATAAGGGCTTAAATTAAAAACTATCTTTTAAGCATTTTGAGCAAGTGTTACTGTAGCAATCATGTTGTTCTTCAATCGTCGAATTACATTGTTTACAAAGTTTTTTTGGTAATTGTTTAAAAAATTCGGACATTTTTATAAGCATGCTACCCTCTCCTTTGGTTAACTTATTAGTATTGTATTACTACAACTTATTTTGTGTCAATCTGTATTAGTACAATTTTTGAAAAATAATCTAATCGCCTATTTTTAGTTAAACAGTAAGGATAAACTTATAAATTTAAATTTTCATAGAAATAATAAGTAGAAAGGAGCGTGTTTTTTTTATGAAAGTAACCGTGATTGGTTATTGGGGCGGCTATCCAGGTAAAAATGAAGCAACATCTTGTTATTTATTTAAATCCAAAAATTTTAATCTATTGGTTGATTGTGGTTCAGGTGCATTAGCTGCTCTACAAAATTACATTGATCCTAATTGCTTAAATGCTGTGATCCTTTCACATTATCATCATGATCATATTGCAGATATAGGAGTGTTACAATACTTCCAACTTGTAAACGCAGGTAAGCTTAAGTTTGCTTTACCTATTTATGGACATAACTTTAACCTGGAAAAATTTAATTCATTGACATATAAAGAAGTAACAAAGGGATATGTTTATAAGCCAAATGAGGCCCTTAATCTAGGCCCATTTACGATTCGTTTTCTTAAGACTGTTCATCCTGTTGATTGTTTCGCAATGCGAATTGAAACTGCCAATCATTCAGTCGTTTATACAGCAGATTCAAGCTTTACGGAAGAGTTCATACCATTCTCTTCCAATGCAGATTTACTGATAAGTGATTGTAATCTGTATGAACACCAAGATGGAGCTAAAGTAGGACATATGAGCAGTAAAGATGCTGCGACGATCGCTAAGGAAGCAAGTGTGAAAGAATTACTTTTATCCCATCTTCCTCATAAAGGAAATACAAAAGATTTAATAATTGAGGCAGAGAAGTATTATAATGGAATTGTTCATTTAGCTTATACAGGATTTGAATGGAAATCAAAAGGATAGGAGAATACACATGTTATTTTTAGATAATAGAGGAATTACGGATCCAACATTAAATTTAGCGATGGAAGAATATGCGTTGAAAAATCTTGATCCTGAAAATACATATTTTTTATTTTATATTAACGAACCATCAATCATTATTGGTAAAAATCAAAATACTGCTGAGGAAATTAATGCGGCATATGTAAATGATCATAACATCCATGTTGTGCGAAGATTATCTGGAGGCGGAGCAGTATATCACGATTTAGGGAATCTAAACTTTAGTTTTATTACAAAGGATGACGGTGATAGCTTTCATAATTTTAGAAAGTTTACTGAGCCGGTAATCGAGGCATTAAATGAACTTGGTGTGAATGCGGAGCTTAGTGGAAGAAATGATATTTTAGCTGAAGGTAGAAAAATCTCTGGAAATGCACAATTTTCTACGAAAGGTAGAATGTTTAGTCACGGTACATTGTTATTTGATAGTAATATAGATGAAGTAGTAAATGCATTAAATGTAAAACTAGAAAAAATCCAATCGAAGGGAATTAAATCTGTTCGAAGTAGGGTTGCAAACATTAAGGAATTTTTAAAAGAAGATATTACGATTCTAGAATTTAAAGAAAAAATTTTACAATCAATTTTTAAAGAGCATGGAAAAATAGAGCGATACGAATGGACAGATGAGGATATTAAGAATATTAAAGAGCTTGCTGAGAGCCGATACCGTAATTGGGATTGGAATTTTGGGAAATCTCCTAAATGTAATATACAACAAAATAAGAGATTTGCGGCAGGATCGATTGATATTCGTTTAGATGTCAATAAAGGAAGCATTGAAAATGTTAAAATTTACGGTGACTTCTTTGGTATAGGGGATGTATCTGATATAGAACAGCTTCTTATAGGCAGTAAGTTTGATAAACAAGAGATTGAAAATAAGCTAAATGAAGTTAATTTTACACATTACTTTGGTAACGTATCTAAAGAAGAATTTATGAGTTTATTATTTTAAAAAAGAGTAGGAAACTACTCTTTTTTTGTTTGTTTTAACAATTAGAAGACTAAAAAGTGCTAGTATTCTCACTTGTCAGAAATGTTCTCTAGCAATATAATATATTTAGAATATTTTAAATTTTTATTTTTAAAGGAGGTAGTTTTTCTTGAATTTAGTTGAAACACTGTCACAATCAGCTTTGAGGCATCCTGAACATTCTGCCATTATCTTTGAAGGACAAACATTTTCATATTCAACATTAGAGACTCATATTACAAAATTTGCGAGTGGCCTCTCAAAATTAGGGATTGATAAAGGAGATAAAATAGCCCTAGTCGTTGGTAATTCTCCTCATTTTATTATATCACTATATGGTGCGTTGAAGGTTGGAGCGGTAGTAATACCGGTTAATCCTCTATATTCACCAGATGAATTAGTATACATATTAACAAACGGCGACGCAAAAGCAGTAATCACCTTAGACCTATTTCTTCCACTAGTTGAAAAAGCTTCACCGATTCTTCCTAACATTGATCACTTCATTATTTGTGAAACAAAGCAAGAAAGTCCGTATGAATTTAAAGACAATAAATTGAAATCGTTTACAAATGTTGTTGGCCTTGGAGATGTGGATTTCAAAGGACCTGAATTAGAAGATGAAGATTTAGCAGTCATCTTATATACTTCTGGTACAACTGGTAAACCAAAAGGCGCTATGCTAACACATAAAAACTTATATTCTAATGCAATGGATGCTGGTCATTTCTTGAGCTTTTCGAGTTCTGAAAAAGTAATTGCAACATTACCAGCCTTCCATGTATTCTGTTTAACCGTAGCTTTGAATGCCCCATTAATGTATGGAGCTACTGTTATTTTAGTGCCTAAGTTTAGTCCGAAAGAAATATTTGATATTATTCGTATGTATAAGGCAACTGTATTTGCTGGTGTGCCAACAATGTATAATTTCTTATACCAATTCCCAGAAGGAAAAACAGAAGACTTTGAGTCAATTCGATTATGCATCTCAGGCGGTTCATCATTACCGGTTGCACTTTTAGAGAACTTTGAAAATAAATTTAAAGTTATCATTTCTGAAGGTTATGGATTATCAGAAGCTTCACCAGTTACGACATTTAACCCATTAGACCGTCCAAGAAAAGCAGGATCAATTGGGACAAATATTAGCAATGTAGTAAATAAAGTTGTTAATGCACTTGGTGAAGAAGTTGCAGTTGGCGAAGTTGGTGAATTGATCGTCCGAGGACCAAATGTTATGAAAGGCTACTATAATATGCCAGAGGAAACGGCAATGACGATTCGTGACGGATGGCTATATACTGGTGACCTAGCAAGAATTGATGAGGATGGTTATTTCTATATAGTTGATCGTAAAAAAGAATTAATTATTGTTGGCGGCTATAATGTTTACCCTCGTGAAGTCGAAGAGGTAATTTATAATCATCCTGACGTTGTAGAATGTGCCGTGATCGGAATACCTGACGATAATTTTGGAGAAAGTGTAAAAGCATATGTCGTCTCAAAAAATCCGTCATTAAGTGTGGAAACATTAACAGAATATTCCAAAGCTCACTTAGCTAAATACAAAGTACCAAGATCAATTGAATTCATATCAGAGCTACCAAAAAATGCAACAGGAAAAATACTTAGACGAGCATTAAAGGATTCAGTTACACAATAAAATGCAGTAGTAAGGAAGGAGGGTGTCCTATTATGGGGGACTCTCCTTTTTATTAGGTGAAGTATATAAGCAGCGAACTGCAAATAAAACTCTTTAAATTAATTAATAATCTGCTAATTCTCTATAAAAAATGATAATTTTCAACTGCAAATGATAAATGGCTCCAAGATATCTACCACTCTGTGCCAATACCACTAAGAAATGTGTTGAATTACCTTACCAATAGAAAAAAGTATTTGAAAATATGATAGGTTGCAGTTCTAAAAAATTGGACAAAGTTGATAATATAGAATGGGGGGAGATTTTATGATAAAAGAAACTAAATCTAAATTAACTAAGTTCATTTGTCTAGGCTATCTCATTTATGTCATTTTAATCCTGCTATACTTTTATGTATTTTCAAGTCCAGACTTACCTTCAAAATATAAAGGAACATTTGTTGATCCACATACGTTCATGAATCATAAGGAAGCTAATTTAAGCTCTAGTTATAGCACATTAAAAAATGTTCTTTACTTTATTAGCTTACCAATCGATTGGATTGTATTATCACTTTTATTATTATCTGGAGCGATTGAAAGAATAGGTGAATCGTTAGCTAAGTTGACTAGATTTAAGTTTATACAAGTCTTTTTATATTTCTTCTTTGTCTCGGTCATTACATATATCATTACATTTCCAATTGATTTCTATCGATTTAAGTTATCGACGAAATACGGATTGTCTGTCCAAACATTTAATGCGTATATGAAGGATCAATTGATTAGCTTTTGGATCGATTTTGGAATGATGTTTATTGTAATGTATGTGGTGTATTTATTAATCAAGAAACAGCCAAAGAAATGGTGGTTAACTGCATGGTTATTAAGTATTCCATTTACGATATTCTTAACGTTTATTCAGCCTGTAGTAATCGATCCTTTATATAACGACTTTTATCCATTGAAAGATAAAAACTTAGAAAAGAAAATTATTACACTAGCTAATGAAGCAAATATTCCTGCACATCGGGTATATGAAGTAAATATGTCCACTAAGACAACTACTTATAATGCCTACGTTACTGGTATTGGAAAAAATGCAAGAATTGTTTTATGGGATACAACTCTTAAGGGGTTAACTGAGGATGAAATTATGTTCATCATGGCTCATGAAATGTCGCATTACGTTCACAAAGATATATATAAATCATTGTTTGGCATGCTAGCGGGGAGCTTAGTTGGTCTGTATATTATTCACTTATTAATGAAGTTTGTAGTATCAAAGAGTAGGAGCAGTAACCAGGCTGAAAAAATGGCCGTAGTCTTAACATTATTTTTAATCATTAGTGGAATTGTAGGTTTTATTTCTGACCCGGTTTCAAACGCGTTTTCTAGAAGTGCGGAAAAAAGAGCGGATTTATATGCTGTTAAATTAACTAATGATCCTGAATCAGGGATTATTGCTTTTCAAAAGTTATCAAAAAACAGTCTTTCCCAGGTAAATCCTCCTTTTCTTGTGAAGCTATTTAGATATGATCATCCGACTATGTTGGAAAGGATGAAGTATTTAGAGGCAGCTGAGAAATGAAATGACAAAAGCATCCGATTTAGGGTGCTTTTTATTTTATTTCATTTTAAGAAAGTATAAATTGGCAACGAGGAAGTAATTTCGACGTGGTGGCCAATTTTATGAATAAAGTATAAGTGCACGAAAATAACCCTCATTGAATCTACTACGACTGACTTGAGCTTGTAAAAGCGAAAGGAGAACAACGCCAATGTTATCACCTAAAAGACTCGCCAATCGGTGAGTTTTCTTTATTTTCCAGATAATAATTAGATAGTTATTTAATTAGCGCTGTCGAAAAATCTTTTAGAAATATTTTCAGAATTTAATATCCATTTTGAATACTCTGTTATATAATAACATAAGTAAATAATATCTGTTATATAACTGAATGGAGGAATCGTATGACAACTGAGCTTTCAAAAATTAAAGTTCTAGGTAATCATGTAGAGGGTTCAACTGACATTCTTACGACCGAAGCTTTAAGTTTTTTAGAACAATTACACCTGAAATTTGATCAACGTAGACAAGAGCTGTTATTAAATAGAAAAGAAAAAATGCGTTTTTTACAAAACGGAGGTAAGCTTCAATTTTTGGAGGAAACAAAAAATATTCGTGAAAGTGAATGGACAATTGAGCCTATTCCAGCGGATTTACAAGATCGAAGAGTAGAAATAACAGGACCAGTTGATCGAAAAATGATTATCAACGCATTGAATTCAGATGCATTTGTTTTCATGGCTGATTTTGAAGATGCTACTTCTCCAACTTGGGAAAATATTATTTCAGGTCAGGTCAATTTAAGAGATGCCGTGAATCGAACGATTTCACTTCATTCAAAAGGAAAAACTTATCAATTAAAAGAGAAGCCAGCTGTACTATTAGTTCGACCAAGAGGCTGGCATTTAGAGGAAAAACATATCACTGTAAATGGTGAAAATATGTCTGGTAGCTTAGTGGATTTTGGACTTTTTTTCTTTCATAACGCGAAACAGGCAATAAAAAACGGCTCAGGACCTTATTTTTATTTGCCAAAAATGGAAAGTTATTTGGAAGCAAGATTATGGAATGATGTTTTCGTATTTGCCCAAAATGAATTGAATATCCCTGTTGGAACGATTAAAGCAACTGTATTAATTGAAACGATTGCTGCTTCATTTGAAATGGATGAAATTCTTTATGAATTAAAAGACCATTCAGCAGGATTTAATTGTGGAAGATGGGATTATATTTTTAGCTTTATAAAAATGATGCGCTACGACAAGTCTATCATTTTACCAGATCGATCTGTTGTGACGATGGAAGTACCATTTATGCGTTCATATTCGCAAAAAGTTATTCAAACTTGTCATCGTAGAAATGCTCCGGCAATAGGAGGAATGGCTGCTCAAATCCCAATTAAAGATGATAAGGAGCGAAATGAAGCTGCTTTTGAAAAGGTAAGAAAAGATAAAGAGCGTGAAGCAAAGGATGGACACGATGGTACATGGGTAGCTCATCCTGGTCTAGTAGCCGTTGCTCTTGAACAATTTAATCAATTTATGCCTACACCAAACCAGATTCATAGAAAACGTGAGGATGTAAATGTAACTGAAGCAGATCTTTTAGAGATTCCTAGTGGAGTGATTACAGAACAAGGTCTCAGAACAAATATAACAGTTGCAATCCAATACATTGAAGCATGGTTAAGCGGGCGAGGTGCAGTACCGCTCTACAATTTAATGGAGGATGCAGCAACAGCTGAAATTTCGCGTGCGCAAATTTGGCAATGGGTGCGTCATGAAAAAGGTGTTTTAGAGGATGGTACAAACATAACTCTACAATTGGTAGATTCGTTAAAAAATGAGGAAATGATGAAGCTTCAACTAGAAATAGGGAAAGAACAATTTGAAGCAAAACGATTTAATGAAGCAATCGCATTATTTGATGAATTAATTAGTAACGATGAATTTGCAGATTTTCTGACTTTAAAAGGATATAACTTTTTATAAAATTAGGAGGAATTGAATATGACGAAAAATCGTGAAAAACGTATTGCTGAATTACAAGAAAGCTGGGAACTTGATTCTAGATGGAATGGTATTACAAGAACATATACTGCTGAAGATGTTATTAAATTAAGAGGATCAATTGATATTGAACACACTTTAGCTAAAAAAGGTGCAGAAAAATTATGGAAGCTATTAAATGAAGAAAGCTATGTTAATGCATTAGGAGCACTAACTGGAAATCAAGCGATTCAACAAGTAAAAGCAGGTTTAAAGGCTATTTATTTAAGTGGATGGCAAGTTGCTGCAGATGCAAATCTTTCTGGTCAAATGTATCCAGATCAAAGCTTATATCCAGCAAATTCTGTGCCAGCTGTTGTAAAAAGAATAAATCAAGCTTTCCAACGTGCAGATCAAATTCAATATGTTGAAGGTGGAGAAGAAGTAGATTACTTCGCACCGATCATGGCAGATGCAGAGGCTGGATTCGGTGGCCAATTAAATGTATTTGAACTAATGAAAAGCATGATTGAAGCAGGAGCAGCAGGAGTGCATTTTGAAGATCAATTGTCTTCTGAGAAAAAATGCGGTCATTTAGGCGGAAAAGTATTATTACCAACACAAACTGCGGTTCGTAATTTGATTTCTGCTCGATTAGCTGCGGATGTAATGGGAGTTCCTACGCTTATTGTTGCACGAACTGATGCTGATGCAGCAGATTTGATTACAAGTGATATTGATCCAGTTGATCAACAATTTATTACAGGTGAAAGAACGCCTGAAGGTTTTTATCGTACGAAAGCAGGGTTAGACCAAGCAATTGCTCGTGGTCTTGCTTATGCACCGTATGCAGATTTAGTTTGGTGTGAAACGTCAGAGCCAAGCTTAGAAGATGCAAAACGCTTTGCAGATGCAATTCATGCAAAATTCCCTGGTAAATTACTAGCTTATAACTGCTCTCCTTCATTTAACTGGAAGAAGAAACTAGATGACGAAACAATCGAGACATTCCAACAACAAATAGCTGCAATGGGTTACAAATTCCAATTCGTTACACTTGCAGGCTTCCACGCATTAAACTTTGGAATGTTTGAATTAGCTAGAAATTATAAAGATCGTGGAATGGGAGCATATTCAGAACTTCAACAAGCTGAATTTGCAAGCGAACAATTTGGTTACACTGCGACAAGACATCAACGTGAAGTAGGCACAGGTTATTTTGATCAAGTAGCTCAAGTTATTACTGGAGGAACATCTTCAACTACTGCTCTTAAAGGCTCAACAGAAGAACAACAATTTTCATCTAACTAAGAAGTAAAAGCCACTTTTTCTCAAATACGAGAAAGGTGGTTTTTTCTTTGCTTATTAACCTAAAATTTAGTAAACAATGACACTTTTGTTAAACAATTTAAATATTGATTTTACAAATAAAGATTTATGATATTATTTTTCTAACATCTATGTTTGCTACTTTACTTCTTGTTATAAATTTTAATAGCCAGGAATTGTTAAATGTTTAATGCTCATTTTTTTATTTAGAAGGCTCTGTTAATATTATTTGTTGATTTTAGTTAAATTCNNTACCTGGAATGGAAAATCAACATTCTTTTTTAACAGAGCCATTTAGAAAAAACTTGAGCAATTATTAACAAGATTTTTTAATTGAATAATTCTGAGTGAAAGAGCTAGTAGATTAGAAAATCAGAAAATGAAAGGAGTGAAGGAACTAGCGAAAATCAACGCGCCCTTTAACGGTCGAACAACAGAAGTAAAGTAGCAGTTACAACAAATAATAATGTGAAAGACTACTAAAACTTTATAAAAAGAAAGGAGGTAACGTTGCCTATTTGTTTGCTATAAAATGATAAATTCAAGATATAATTATTATACCTACTGTGAATCTAGGATGTTACGAAAGTGACTTTGGCATTTGGTAGAACCATGATAGTGAGTAGGTCTAATAAAAGACGAAAACCTAGCCAAGCAATAAAAAAGTTGAGAATAATCATAGTAAAGTTAACTCAACTATATAGGAATCGTTGTATCCGTATTTACGCCCTCGGAGTGTTGGACAGTACCCTCGGCAAAACCGGACACGTAGAACAGGGAAGCAATCATCAATTTATAGATACTTATAGATTAATGGCAACGGAATTGTAAAGATGAATCATGTGAAAGGACAAGTTAAAGTATTAAATGAGTACGAGATTAATAAGTCGACAATGGCAATCATACCAGAGTTTACAGTCGATTTAGATGTAATTTCAAAGGTGTATGAAACAGATGATAATTTTTATGTTATGGCGAAACCGATTCAGATAATCGAAAGAAGCTGTGCTTATTTCGGAAGTAGTTACAGAGGTAGGCGTGAAGGAACTAAACAAATGATTTCTATTACTCATAAACCACCAATTGCGATTAGCTCAATGAATCAAATTTTCTTTTTCCCCACTTCATCTTCTTTAAAAGTAGAATGTTCTTGGATCTCCTACAATCACGTTGCAAATTTCAGAGGCGGTAAATATAACCGATCGGTTGTTGAATTTTTTAATGGTGTAGAACTGCCACTAGAAATATCTCGAGGTTCATTTGAAAATCAATTATATCGAACGGCACACTTAAGAGCCATTTATGAAGATCGTCTCAATCCTGAAAATACCCAACAGAAATCTTATAAACTAATCCCTGATAGCGAAATTACCTCATATATTAAGGGAGTAACGGTGCACGAAAAATAAGTTGTCTAGTTTTATAATGTGTTTTTTTGACTACTTTTACGTTAAGTGAAGTAGTTTTTTTATTTTTAGTCGATTAATATTTTTTTTATTAAAGTAAAATTTTGATTCTCGTAACATCTATTTTGTAATTTATATATTTCTAATGTATGGCAAAAGATTCTCCTCACTTTATCAAACATTTGTACATTAACTTATTGGACTAATACATGCCTTAGTTCTATAAGAAAATTTAACTTCAAATCTTAGAAACTACACCTTTTATGTCATTCCATTCATAAGTAAGGAGATTTAATACAACACCTGCAATTTTTATCTTTTCTGTTTTTAATAATTCAGCACCATAATACTCATAGAAAAAACGAGTTTTATTGTCTTCTAATACTTCGACAAACACCTTATTAAAATCCAGCTTTTCAAATTGTTTAAAAAGTTGTTTCATTAATTCCTTCCCAATACCTTTTCCTTGAAATTCTTCGAGTAGATAAATAGACGTTAAATCGCCAGAATTGTTGACTTTATTTGTTTCTCTTTTTCCACAAGTTCCAAATCCAATAATATCTCCATCGTTATTTTCTGCTACGTAAATATAATTACTTTCATCAGAAAAATTCTGCTTCCAGGATTCAGTTCTTTGATCATAGGATAAACTTTGCAAAAAATTATCTGGTAGTATATTTCTATAAGTCGTTCTCCAACTATCAACGTGTACCTTAGCTATACCTTTTGCATCTTTTAGATTAGCCTTTCTAATATTCATTTAATCCACCTCATATTTTTAAGAATTAAATATATATATTAAATTAAATTCTTAGATAGTCCTTCTACTTTTTTGAACTTACCACCAGTAAACAAAACAAAAAAAGACTACCTAAGTAGTCTATGGCAATGCAATATCGCAATGCATTAGTTAGATAAGATTAAAAAATGTTGTTGTAGTATATGAGGTCATTTGTAATACAAAAATAGGATAGAAATAGAAGATATCATTTCTGAAGGATACTTACTTTACAATTAGATTTCTTCCGTTGATGGAACGAATCTTACACGTGTTGAAACAGCACGTAATGCAATTAAGTGAATCATTTCATTAACTGTTGTACAGCAATCTGGCAGAATCTTCACATCGTATTTCTCAGCTGATTTTGATATTGCTGTATGGGTTACACAGTTTTGTGTCGTCATACCACAAATTAATAATTCTGTTGCACCTAATTCAGTTAGAATACTTTCTAAATTCGTTTGATGGAATCCATCTGCAAATGTCTTTGTAATAATTTTAGCATTTGGTGCAACTTTTTTAATTGCTGGGTGTATATCAGCACCTTCTGTTCCCACGTTAAAGATTATAGATATTACATATATAATTTCATTATTTTTTACCGTAATCACAGGAAAAAAGTGTTTCGATAATAAGGTTATCTTTAAACACTACCTTTATTGGCTCGAACAAGTGAACATAGAATTCTAAGAACGTGATGGAGCTAAACTAAACCAAAAAAATAGTAAATGAATGAGTAATTTTTTTGATTACTTTACAACTAGTAAAGTAGTTTTTTATTTTCTTTAAAAATAGTTTATTAGAAAGTTATTAAGCATCATTAGGAACAATTTAGTAAAAAAATACTTAGGCAAATTATGACAAAAAATAATGGTAAGAATCATTTATTATTATTGAATAAATAGTTATATGTGATAATGTTAACAGTAAGGGTATCTATTTAGAAATACGGTTTAAGGGAGATTCATATTTAAATGAACGTTTTTGACATAAAGGCTTTTTTTACAGAGGAACATTTTTTACATCTTATTCAACAGTACAAAGATTATGGTCCATTAGTTGGAATATCAATCCCTTTTATTGAAGCGATTTGCCCAATTTTACCTCTGGTCGTTTTTATATTTGCTAATGCAGCGGCATTTGGTCCATTATTAGGTTTTTTGTATTCTTGGATTGGTTCTTGCCTAGGTTCCATTTTACTATTCTATATTGTTAGAAAATTTGGTCAGAAACGATTTTTTTCATTTGTAAGTAAGCATAAAAAAGTAGAATCATCAATTGGGTGGATTGAGAAAAGAGGATTTGGTCCAATTTTTATTATGTTTGCTTTTCCATTTTCACCATCTTTTTTAATAAACATTGTAGCTGGATTATCGCGTATTAAAATTTCGCAATTTGTCATCGCATTAGTGCTTGGGAAGTTTACAATGATTGCGTTGATTAGTTATTTAGGTAAAGATTTAACTTCAGTGTTTCATAATCCAATTAAAGCATTATACATAGGGATTTTTATTTTTGTATTATGGATTGTTGGAAAAGTGATTGAGAAACGTATGGACATCAAAGAAAACACACCAGAGAAAAAAGGTACAACTCAATCATCTGATGAGCAATAAAGCGTTATTACTCAAAAGGGAGAGAGTTACTTTATGCTAAAAAAAGAAGTATTTGATTGGGGAAAAGCGATCATTATAGGAATCGCAATTGCTTTTATTGTTCGGACGTTTTTCTTTTCTACATATGTAGTAGATGGCGAATCGATGATGCCGACTTTAAAAGATGGTAACTTACTTGTAATAAATAAATTTGGATACCAAATAGGTGATATCAATCGATTTGATGTAATCGTATTCCATGCAAATAAGCAAGAAGATTACGTAAAGCGTGTGATTGGTTTACCAGGAGATTCAATTGAATATAAAGATGATCAACTTTATATTAACAATAAAAAGTGGGAAGAACCTTATTTAAATGATTATAAGAGTTCTTTAAAAGGAGCCGCTTTTACTAGTGACTTTAATTTAAACGAAGTGACTGGTAAAACGAAGGTTCCACCGGGCTATATTTTTGTTGAAGGGGATAATCGACCAAAAAGTTATGATAGTCGTTTGTTTGGATTTGTAAAAATTGATAAAATTGTAGGGAAGGTTGACCTACTTTATTGGCCACTTTCAAACTTGAATACGAATTTTAACAAATAAGCTCCTTATGGGGGCTTTTCTTATTAACTACACATTTAAACAATTGATTGTGTTTTTAAGGAGATTTTTCCAGAGAAACGATTAGATTAAGAAAAAGATTCAACTTTTTTAGTAAAAAAACCGCCCATTAATTCAAATACATTAAGGAGAGATTTAATGTCGTTTCAATTTATATTAGGACGTGCAGGAAGTGGAAAAACGCATTATATTTTAAATGAAATTACAAATAGATTAAAGCAAGAAACAAAAAATATCATCTTTATTGTACCTGATCAAATGACTTTCCAGATGGAATATGATTTGGTCAAAAGACAGAAAAAGAAAGCAATCATTAATTCTCAAGTTTTTAGTTTTACTCGATTAGCATGGAAGGTATTACAAGAAACAGGTGGAATTAGTCGGATACATATTGGCGAAATTGGAATTTCTATGATTCTTCGAAAGATTATTGAGGAAAGAAAAGAAGAGTTGAAAGTGTTCCATCATGTAGCAGATCGGCAAGGATTTTATAAGGAATTAACATCTCTTATTGCTGAGTTTAAAGGATTTCAAGTTACATCAGATGAATTATCTGCAGCTATTTTACAAATGGAGCAAAATTCTTCATCGGATCATACTTTTATTCAACAAAAGATCAATGACATACAAATCGTATTTGATGCTTTTAATACTTATATGGCAGATAAATACCTTGATTCGGAAGATTATTTAAATATGTTAATTGAAGAATTACCTAAAAGTGATTATATAAAAGAAAGTATTATTTATATTGATGGTTATTATGATTTGGCACCTCAAGAGCGTCAAGTGGTGGAGGAGTTAATGAAATATTGTAGTGAGGTAAACTTCTCGCTAACAATCGATCGTCCATATGACGATTTTTTACCACATGAGTTAAATTTATTTTACAAGCCAGCCCTTTTATATCAACAGATTAAGGAGATTGCTTTAAATACAAAGCAATCAATTGATCAACCAGTTGTTTGTAAAAACAATGAAAGAAATCAAACGAATGATTTAAAGTATTTTGAAACGAATTTTGATAGTAGGCCAGTGAAGCCTCTATTTGAATCAGAGGGAATTAAGATTATTTCAGCGTCTAATCGTAGAGCTGAGGTAAATGCGATTGCGAAAGATATTATCAATAAGGTACGTGATCAAGGGTATCGATATCGTGATATGGCAATATTCTTAAGAAATGGAGATTCATATTCACACTTAATTTCTACTATTTTTCATGCGTACCAAATACCAATTTTCATAGAAGAAAAGCGTGCGATGTTAACGCATCCGCTGTTTACGTTTTTACAAGCTACTTTTGATATTATTCAAAAAAATTGGCGATATGAATCAGTTTTCAATGCATATAAAACAGAATTAGTTTATCCATTTGAAAGTAAAAGCGATAAGAATCGGGAACAACTCGAGTTATTTGAGAATTATTGTATAGCTTACGGAAAGCAAGGGAAAAAGTGGACGATTGATGAGCCGTGGAAATATCGTAAGTATCGCTCTACTGATGGAATTGATCGAGGGATAACAAATGAAGAGCTGGAATTCGAGGCATTAATAAATTCAGTAAAAGATTTACTAGTAAAACCAATTCTTACATTTCAAAATAATCTAAAGCAGGCAAAAAATGTAAGAGAAATGTGCGTAGCATTGTATGAATTTGTTGAATCACTAGATATTTTTAGGAAACTTCAGCGATTAAAAGATGATGCTGAAAATCGATCTAACTTAATTGAAAGCAAAGATCATGAACAAGTTTGGAAAGGATTTATCAAGCTTTTAGATGAATGTGTTGAATTAATCGGTTCGGAAAAAATGTCACGCAAAACATTTTTTGAAATTCTTCAAACCGGTTTTCAATCTCTTCAGTTTGCGAATGTTCCTGCATCATTAGATCAAGTAAACATAGCTGATTTTGATCATTCAAGATTACAAAATGTAAAGTGTGCTTATATCATTGGTGTAAATGAAGGTGTTATACCGAGGAAAGCGAATGAAGATGGTTTATTAGGTGATGCTGCAAGAGAGTTTTTACAATCGTTTGGTGTAGAAGTAGCTCCAACAAGTAAGCATCAATTATTTGTAGAAAATTTTAACATCTATACTGGAATTAATCGAGCTAGTCATGAATTAATAATTAGTTATCCATTAGCTAGTGAAGATGGTAAAATGCTTGCTCCTTCAAGTCTCATCCAGAGGATAAAATTAATATTTCCGAATATACAGCAAAGATTTGAAGGCGGAGATTTAACATTTAGTTCGCCCCTTGAACAGCTAGCATCTATTACAAATAATGCAACAGCATTAACTAATTTAGTGTCTCAACTACACGTTTGGTCGACTAGTGAAACAGAATCAAATATGGAGTTATGGTGGACGCTTTATAATGTCTTACGAGAAGATTCTGATTCAAACGATACTCTATATAAAGTAATAAGTAGTGTAATGTATAACAATGTGGCTAAAGATCTAGGGGAAGAATTAAGTACTGAATTATATGGGGAAGAATTGAGCGGTTCGGTATCAAGAATAGAACTTTTTCATCAATGTGCATACGCTCATTTTGCACGATATGGTCTTAAGTTACAAGAGCGTGAAATCTATAAATTTGAATCATTTGATATGGGTCAGTTATTCCATAGTGCTTTAACCATAATTGGAGAAAATCTATTGCAGACAAAAAAAAGCTGGAGTAGTTTAACGAACGCAGAGTGTGATGAATTAGCAGCAAGAGTAGTAGATGAAATCTCGCCTATGTTTCAACGTGAAATTTTATTAAGCACCAATCGATATATGTTTTTAAAGAAAAAAATGAAGGATGTTATTGCAAAAGTATCCACAATTTTGAGTCAACAAGAGCAAGCAGGGAAATTCGTTCCGATTGCATTAGAAGTACCTTTTGGTATTGGAAAAGAATTAAAATCTTATGAACTTCCGATTGATGAGAAGAGAAGAATGGTATTAAATGGCCGAATAGACCGAATTGATAAAGCTTCGAGTGAAAAGGGAGATTACTTACGAATTTTGGATTATAAATCAACAAAAAAGGAATTAAAATTATCTGATGTTTATTATGGGCTTGCTTTACAATTACTTACTTATTTAGACATCGCTGTAGCAAATTCCACTACATTACTTGGAAAACCTGCGGACCCAGCTGGTATTCTTTATTTCCATGTTCAAAATCCGATTGTTAAAGTTAAAAATAATATCGAACTTGATGAAATTCAGGACGAAATCTTTAAAAAGTTTAAAATGAATGGATTGCTATTAGAAGATCGTGAAAGTAATTCGTTAATGGATGAAGCATTAATTGAAGATGGTAGTACTTCAAAGATTGTACCAATTAGGCTCAAAAAAACTGGTGAGTACATGGCAAAATATTCAAAAACAGTAAAACCTGAACAATACCCGATGATGACAAATTATATAAAGCAAAAATTTACTGAAGCGGGTAAGCAAATATACAACGGCTATGTAGAAGCTAATCCTTATCAGCAAAAGGATAAAATTCCGTGTACTTATTGCTCGTTCCAATCAGTGTGTCAATTTGATGCGAATGTAAAAGGAAATGAATATCGAATTCTACCTCCTTTAGAAGATAGCGAGGCATTACAGAAAATGTTAGAGGTGGTGAATAAAGATGAGTAAAGAAGAAAATAACGCAAGTAAAACAAAATGGACAGTAGACCAGCAAAAGGCGATTGATTTCGAAGGGTCAGATATTCTTGTTGCCGCTGCTGCTGGTTCTGGAAAGACAGCTGTCCTCGTTGAACGAATTATTCAAAAGATTATTCGTGATGAAAATCCAATTAATGTTGATGAATTACTCGTCGTTACATTTACAAAAGCAAGTGCCCAGGAAATGAAAGAAAGAATTGGCATTGCATTAGAGAAACAACTTGTAAATAATCCTGAATCTGATCATTTACGAAAACAAGCGTCTTTATTAAATAAAGCTTCGATTTCTACAATTCACTCTTTTTGTACAGAAGTCATTCGATCAAACTACTATATGGTTGAATTAGATCCAAATTTCCGTACAGCTGAGGAAATTGAAATTCAATTACTTATGGATGAAGTGCTAGAAGAATTGATGGAGTCAGAATATAGTGATGAATCTAATTTAGTCTTTTTTGATTTAGTGGATCGCTATACTAGTGATCGTGATGATAATGATTTACCAAAATTAATATTAAAGCTGTATCGTCATGCAACTTCTAACCCAAATCCAAGTGAGTTTTTAAATGCATTCATCAATCAATATGATGTAACAGATAAATCCGTAGATGAAATTCCTTTTATTCAAGAGCTTAAGAAGTTTATTCAGGATGACTTAATTGCTTGTATAAGTGCTTATAAACAATCATTAGATTTAATAGAAAGTCCTGATGGGCCGATAAAGTATATTGACGTGTTTAAAGAAGAATTTGACCAATTAGAATGTTTATTTCATGCTTCGGAAAAATCTTGGGAAGAAATTAATATTGGTCTACAAAAAATAGTATTTAACCGATTGCCTACGATTAAAAAGACAGAAGGAGATCAAAAGAAAAAGGAATTAGTAGCAAATTTCCGTAAAGATGTTAAAAAGAAAATTGACGATCTAAAAGATAAGTATTTTAGTCGAAATATAGACTATCAATTAAGACAAATAAGTGAATTAAAGCCATTAGTTGAAAAGCTTATTGAACTTGTTAATCGTTTTATCATTTTATTTAAACAAGCAAAATTAGAAAATGGAATTTTAGACTTCAATGATTTAGAACATTATGCACTTGAAATCCTAAAAGAAAAAGACGAAAAGGATTTATTATTGCCTTCATCCGTTGCAAGAGTTTACCAAGAAAAGTTTAGTGAAGTATTAGTAGATGAATACCAAGATACGAACTATGTTCAAGAATCGATTTTAAGATTAATAACAAAGGGTTCTGGTGCTACTGGTAATCTCTTTATGGTTGGGGATGTCAAACAATCTATATATCGGTTTCGATTAGCAGAACCGCAGTTATTTATTAATAAATACAATTTATATGAAAAAGAGAAAAATGAAAGAACAGGCTTGAGGATTGATTTATCTAAAAACTTTAGAAGTAGAGCAGAAGTATTAGATGCAACTAATTTTATCTTTCAACAGATCATGGGAAGAGAAATTGGTGGGATTGAGTATGATGAAGATGCGATGTTAAAGCTAGGTGCGAGCTATCCTGAATACTCGGAATGCGCTGCTGAATTAATCTTATTAACGAATTCAAATGAAGAAGATGAGCCTGAATACAGCGAGCAAGAAGATGATGATCTCACCTGTGAAAAGCTTGAACAAATAGAAGCTAGATATGTAGCAAAAAGAATCAAGGATATAGTAGAAAGCGAATATTTAGTTACGGATAAGACTGGGGAAATGAGACCTGTAAAGTACAATGATATTGCTATATTAGGACGTTCATTATCGAATGCGGATTTATATATTGAAGAATGTAAAGCGCTAGGTATACCATTATATGCTGAAAAATCAAAGGATTTATTTCAAACAATTGAAGTGGCTGTCTTTTTAAATTTATTAAAGCTAATCGATAATACGATTCAAGATATTCCACTTGCATCTGTTCTGCGATCTCCAATTGTTGGGCTTACAGAAACTGAATTAACAATGATCAGACTTAATCATAAAAAGGGATCTTTCTATGATGCTTGTCAAGCTTATTTAAACGATTACGAAAACCGTCATAAGCAACTTTCAATTAAATTAGTAAATTTCTTTGCACAGATCAAGGAATGGAAGAGACTTGTAAAAAGGGAGACACTTTCAATCTTTATTTGGAAGGTTTTAAAGGAGTCTACATATTATGACTTTGTTGGAGGATTACCAGGGGGTAAACAAAGACAAGCTAATTTAATTACGATATTTGATCGCGCTAAAGCATTAGAAGAATCTAATTATAGAAGTCTATTTCAATTTTTAAGATTTTTAGATCGAATGCAAGAAAGAGAAGAAAAGCTAGATGAGGTCCGTATTTTAAGTGATCAAGAAAATGTCGTTCAAATGATGACAATTCATAAAAGTAAAGGGTTAGAGTTTCCTGTCGTGTTTGTCGTAAACACATCTAAGCAATTTAATATGCAGGATTTAAGGGCGAAATTCATTTTACAAAAGGAATTAGGACTTGGAATGAATTATGTTCATCCAACGTATCGTACGACTAATTCTACCCTTCTAAAGGAAACGATCAAGCGTAAGGAGCAAGAGGAGCTAATTTCAGAGGAGTTACGTATTCTTTATGTTGCATTAACTCGAGCAAGAGAAAAGTTGATCCTTGTAGGAAAGGTAAATGATGCACAAAAGATTATCGAAAGCTGGAAGGAAGTCGAAAACCATAAGGATTGGCTTTTACCATTAAATGTGATAAGTGGTGCTAAAAGTTATCTTGATTGGATTGGTCCTTCAATTATTCGTCACGATTCTAGTAATGGAATTAGACTCGAAGATGAGCTATGGCATACGAAAAATGAAATTCAGTTTTATCCTTGTCGCTGGAATTATTCAATTGTGGATGCTTCTACAATCCAATCGTTGGAAATTGAGGAAGTAGAAAATAGTAAAGCGGAAGTATATCAAGCTTTTCAATTAAAGCAACCAATTCAAATTAAGAATGATGAGCTACAAGAAAAAATTGAGTATCAATTAAACTGGCAATATAATTATAGACAATCAACTCTAAATCGGCCAAAGCAATCTGTTACGGAATTAAAAAGAAAAATGCAAGAAGAAGACCCGTATAATCAGAGTTTTACAGCGACTAAAACAAAAGGTTTTCCACTAGAAAGACCGAAATTTATGTCAGAACAAAATATGAACCAGGCCGAAAAAGGAACAGCTACTCATGCTGTCATGCAAAATTTAGATTATCAATTTGTTTCAACCCATGAAGAAATCATTGGGCAAATAAATAGTATGGTCTTAAAAGAATTGATTACACAAGAGCAAGGTGAAGCTGTTAATAGCCTGGAAATCTTTGGTTTTTGTATGTCGGAGCTTGGTCAATTAGTGAAAAACTCTCATCAAAAGCTACGTGAAGTACCTTTTAGTTATGGTGTTTCAACAAATGAAATTTATAAAGAGTGGGAAGATGAAGAGGAAATTGTATTAATCCAGGGAATCATTGATTTACTTTTAATTGATGGAGACGAAGTAATATTAATTGATTATAAGACTGACCGAACTGGGGCATTTGAAACGAGTGAAGCCTTGAAGAAAGAAGCAATTAAACGATACGGTATCCAACTCGATCTTTATTCAAAGGCAATCGAAGCAGGAATGGATAAACAGATTAAGGCTAAATACCTTTACTTTTTCGATGGTGGTCATACTGTAGAGATATAGAAATAAGCGATGCAAATAGCATCGCTTTTCTTTTTTACAAATTATAATGTTGCAACTTCATTTTGATCTACTAAATCAGCATCTAATGTATTAGTAGCACTTGCACCACTAATTGTTGCTGGGATAAATCCAGTATTACCTGAACCTGATCCGAAATATGATTTTGTTTGAGTTTTTGGAGAGATATTATTAAGATCTCCCGTATTTATATTTCCTTCATTGTTTTGAATTACAATTGCACCAAGAAATGTTGGCATGATTTATTCTCCTTTCTTAATCTGTTACTTTTATTTTTGTTGGCTCATTATTTCGTGCAGGTACTGCAGGTATAGATGGCACGGATGGTACAACAGGTGCAGCTGGTATTACTGTCTGAGCAGGTACTACTGGATGAACTGGAACAGTAGGTTGAACATGTACGTCTGTTTGAACAGGTTGCATTGATTGTGACATCATTGGCTGCATAATTTGTGAAAAAGTAGGCTGAGCATGACTGATACCGGGAGTCTGATATTGTAATGAAGGAGCTGTTAAAAAATGTCGTATTTGATGGACACGAGCTATCATGGAAGCACTATGAACTGATCCAATTACAGAGGCACTCGCTGAACTGATACCATTATAATTAATTGAACCAACTTGTATTGTAGGGTTAAGATTCACTCGATTTAATTTTACATTTGGTACATATGGAAGATGTTTTGGAATTACTTTATATATAGGATAAATTTCAAAAATATCTTTATTTGGATCTGCAAACATGTTACCTTCCTCTTGTAATGCAAGAGCATTCGACTCTGCATTTATTGAACAGACGTCTCCAAACTGTAGAATACTTGAAAAAAGTACGGTATTGACATCATATTTTTCAACAGCAGCTAAACGGAATCTTGGATCAATTTTAAACATTAGCTTATAGATAAAGGTACAAATGGTCCTATAATTAACGATTCTGGTGGCGTGTCAAATATAGAAGATAGTGAAATGTTATGTGCATCACCAATCAAAAATAATGAAGAAGATGAAATAGCTGTAAACTTGATATCTTCTACTTGTAAATTGCAATTTGTTACATTTAAATTCATCCTTTATTCTCCTTTCCAATATTATGTGGTAAGTTTTGTAAAAAGGCACTATAAGCAGTTCGAATATCTCTTAACATGTGTAAAACGACTTCTTCGGAATATTGGAGCGGATTTTCAGCGAAGTTAGGTTTATTTTTATATAAGTCAATATAGTATGGAATCCGAATGTCCATTTGATTCCGTATATCATCAATCATCATTTGTCGATAGTAATCATCAACAACTACTCTAAGTTCTGTTTCTAATTGGAGAATTGTTTCTAATGCCTCTTCCTTTAAATGGAAATCAATACGATCAACTATATACGATTTCAATGCTTTCATATTATTGTCAGGTTTGATATCAATTTGTTGGTTTTCTACTGTTAGATCATCGAAAGTTGGAGCTTGAAGCGGATTTAGGCCAATTGTTAATGTACCATTTAAATTTTCTACTTTTAATTGGTCGAATTTATATTCAATTTTATCAATTTTTGTCTCAGGTCTTTGAGAAAGTTCAGTAACAGTAGCTTCAAGTTGAGCAATTCTATTTTTTAGTTGTTCAATTATTTGGGACTGCTCATATACTAATTGCTCAATTTGAGACTGTCTTAGTTCTAGTTGATTCATAGAATTCCCTCGCTTTCAATTTGCTACAGGAATAAAATTAAGGCATTTGCGAAGTTTGAACAATTTGACCTGGTTCAGTAAGTGGTGGTGCTGCTTCTAAATAATCTCCAGTATTATTCGTTATCGTTTTTGCATTTATATTTCCTGTTGTACCAATTTGAAAAACAGATGAGTTTACAATCCCACCAGTTTTTAGTTGATTAATAATAATTGTTTGATGTATATATATATTCAAACGACACCCTCCTTTACATGTTGCCAACCATTGGCTGATCCACTTGATCTTGATCATATACGTTCGAAATACTTCTATTGTTATAAACAGTTACATTATCACCTGTATTAAACGAACCAGCACCGGCATACGTCTGGGCATTACTTTTAGGTGTTATATTATATGCGTCACCCACGTTAACTACACCGCTACTACCGATACTGACAATATTTATTACTCCAACATAAGCAGGCATGACTGTACACCCTTTGTTCTTTTTATGATTATGTATTATATGGCCATTTAACCTAAAACGTGATTGTAGACTAATTATTGTTATGAAGTCTTTATTAATAAGAGGGGAGTGATTTGGGTCTAAAGAGTGTAGTCTAATTCTATGAATAATCCTTTAAAAATAAGGCTCTGTAAAAAAGAATGTTGATTTTCCATTCCAGGTACTTCGCTTTCCATGGGGCGTGACTTGAGCCTCCTTGAGCAAGCCTTTAGG
>NZ_NULG01000028.1 GCF_002577195.1 Bacillus sp. AFS041924 | reverse complement strand
CCGTTACCATTGCCGTTACCTTTGTCGTTACCTTTGTCGTTACCTTTGTCGTTACCTTTGCCGTTACCGTTGCCGTTACCTTTGTCGTTACCTTTACCTTTATCATCACCATTATTTTCTGTTGGTGGAGTAGTTGGCTCTTCAGTCGTAGTTAAGTCGACTGTAACAGTAACAGGAGCACTCTTAGTTTCTTCATTTGTTGCCACTATTGAAATTTTTACTTTATTTCCAGGTACAATACCATTGATTTTAGTTGATGTTCCATTGATTTTTTGAGTTTGACCCTGAACTCCGTTTATATCATAGTTTACTTCAAACGTAGTTGAAGCAAGTAAATCATCAGCATATTGCCAGTTTAAGGCAATGCTACTTGTTTTTTCGTCATATTTCGCTGTAACGTTTTTAGCAGGATCTAATGTATCTGGTGTTGGAAGATCATCCATTTTTTCACCTTTAATAAATAATTCATCTTGGACCCTTACAACTGAATTTGGCTTATGGAATTCAGAAGAAAAATCACCAGTAGCTGATAACATATCTCTTGCAATATATTTTGCAATATTTGTTGATGATTTACCTAAATAATGTTCTTTTTTATTTTTTTCATATCCAGTCCAAACAGAAATAGTAACATCTGGTGTATAACCTACAAACCAACTATCTCTAGTAGCGTTAGAAGGGAAGCCATATTTGTCTTTTACTTCTTGCGGATAGTTTGTAGTACCAGTTTTACCTGCCATATCAAGTCCAGGTACATTTGCTCTACCACCTGTACCATTTGGAGATTTAACAACGTCACGTAGCATATCTGTGATCATATATGCTGTGTAATCGCTCATTGCTTGTTTTGGTTCAGGAGATAATACTTTTTCAGTTTTATCTTGATAAATGATTTTTGTAACAGCATGTGGTTTGATATAGACACCGCCATTACCGAATGCTGCGTATGCACCGGCCATATCCATTGCAGATACACCTGTAAATCCACCGATTGCATAAGACTCATAAAAGTTGTTTTTTTGGAAGTTGAAACCAAGTCCGTTACCAAATTCACGTGATTTATCTAATCCAACTGACTGCATAGTTTTTAAGGCAGGAATATTTCTTGAACCGATTAAAGCTTTACGAATTGATAATTTACCTTTATATGATCTATCTGCGTTTCGAATAGGTGTCCCGTCAGAATATTGATAAGGTTCATCAACAAGCTGGTGGTTTGTAGACCATTTTAAATATTGAATTGCAGGACCATAGTCTAAGATTGGCTTAATAGTTGACCCGGGTTGTCTTTTAATATCTGTTGCAAAGTTCAGGCCGCCTGTTGTTGTATTTCTTCCAGCTCCAACAGCTCTAATTTCACCTGTTTTAGTATCAGTCAAAACAAAACCAGTTTGGAAAGCATCACTTGGATAAAATTCTGATCCACGCTTAATAATTTCATCGGCTTTATCTTGGGATTTTGGATCTAGTGTTGTTTCAATTGTTAATCCATCTGTATTTACGTTTGCATCACCATATTTTTCAACTTCATCGATTACTACATCAATGAATGCTTTATACTTGGTTTGCCCACTTTCATGAACCTTAACTAATTTTTTCATTGGAATTGCTTTTGCGTTTGAATATTGCTCCCCAGTAATATAACCATATTTTTTCATTTGGCTTAATACAACGTTTCGTCTAGCCTCTGACTTAGCTGGGTGCTTTGCTGGATTGTAATTATTTGGGCTTTGTACCATACCAGCAAGCGTAGCTGCTTCAGGTAATGTGATTTTTGATAAATCCTTACTAAAATATGTTTCACTTGCTTTTGCTACACCATAAACCCCTCGACCTTTTAAGCCATTTGAGAAGTAAACTTTATTTAAATACATTTCTAAAATTTGTTGCTTCGAATACTTTTGTTCAAGCTGGAATGCTAAATACCATTCTTGTACTTTACGTTTAATTGTTTTTTGTGGAGATAAGAATGAATTTTTAACAACTTGTTGTGTAATCGTACTACCACCTTGTGAACCAAATCCGCCAGTAATATTAGCTAATACTGCTCCTACTACACGACGAATATCAACACCTTTATGTTTGTAAAAACGTACGTCCTCGGTAGCAATAAACGCATCCTCTACTACTTTAGGAATCTCGTTATATGAAATTTTAGTTCTTTGTTCAGTTCCTAGCTCAGCAATAACATTCCCGTTTTTATCTAAGATTGTAGAAGATAAAGGTACCTTTAATTTTGATTCATCAAGTTTAGGAGCATCACTTACTAAGTAATAAAACGTTCCTACTCCACCAAGAATACAAAGTACCGCTAATGTTAATATTGTTAATGAAATCTTTTTCCATAAACCTCCACGCTTTTTCGGCTTTTCAATAGAAGGCTTTTCCATCTGTTTTCGTTCTTGTCGTGAACTATACTCTTTTGCCATTTTTTTGTTTCTCCTGCCTTTCAAATGAACTTAATGAAATTATGAATCTATTAAATTACAAAAAGTTCATCGATACATTTTAAGTAAGGAACGATTATCGGATAACTCGGTTTAATTAATGTTCCATACTCTTTACATTCTTCTCTAGAAATTGATTTTCTTCCACCATCTGATTGCCTTTTCCAAAAGGTAAGAATATCAGTTGCTTTCATAAAATAAATTTCATTATATAATGAAAATTTTAATATGACAAACGAAATTCCACCATGATTTATTACATTTTCCATATGCACAATTTGATGCAAATGGAAATTTTGTAAAGGAAAACTTGTCTTATTATTAGTTTCCTTGGCTTCAAAATCAATATACTTTCCCTTATAAATGCCATTATAGTCAGTAGTGGAGGGCTGTTTAAAGTATGCTTCCCTAATAACTGCTGCACTTCTTTTCGGATAATCTACCTTTACGATTTGTACGGGTGTTGGTTTTTTATGTATGTTTGCGATGTTATTTGCTAAATAATACGTATTAGTAGCATTTAAATCATCTTCAAGGGACATTCCGCGATTACTATAAGTATTACTTGATTTTCCATATGTTTCGCTATTTTTTTGGACTCTTTGAACTTCATTATTTCTTCGATTTGGGTACATTATTGTCATAAAACCAACTCCACCTTAATTTACATACAACAAGTATTATAGCACTAAAACAGATGTTCGTGTAAAAAAATACCAGAATGATTGGGGTGAGCCAATGAATGCAAACCATGAAAGCTGGAAGGGGTTCATAAAAAAAAGAAGAGAAGATTACAATTTATCAGAAGAAGATTCTAAACTAGTCGACTTAATAAAAAAAGAAACAGTTAAATATAATGCAGATAATATTTCGAGAACAATCGCATACCAAGAATATTTTTTAAGGCAAAATGAAATAGAGTGGTCATTTCTTGCAAGTATGGTTTCACGTAATGCGGGTTATAACATGACTGATTTGGAAAGTAAAATTTTCATAAATGGTTTAAATGTAAAACAAAGAAAGCAGTTATTCATGACATATGAACGAGCGAATTGGATCATATTTTTAGATGCATTTCCTCAGTTACTTCTATTTGAATATTCCAAAATAAACAGGAAGCCATTATTTTATTTATTGAAGTACTTTTCTGTATCTAGTTTTATGGAAATTGAATGGGAGAAATATTGGACAGATCGAGATAAGAAAAGACTAGTTTATTCGTTAATTATTAATGAGCAAAATATGATTGAAAGACCAGTAATTCAAAATGAATTTTTTAAAAATGAAGTCTTTAATTCTTTAGCATTCAAACTCCAGGAGCAATTTAAATTAAGTTATGTAATTTTTCCATCAAGTAATGGAGAATTATATGGCCTTGCTGTTTATCAATTTGAAAATCTAACAAAAAGGATTCAAATTGGCAAACAATTGTATTCGATTTTATTTCATGATGATTTAACAAATGGATTTATCGATTTTGCTAAACAAATTAACCATACTGGCAGTAGAAGTGATTATGAAGGGCTAGTTGGGATCGAAAGCTCAAATAATCCTAAATTAAGAGATGTCTATCCAGTAATTCCACATAAACGCACTGTTGAGGATGATTGGTATGCAAATAGTGAAATATTAAAAGAATGGTATGAAAATGAAGAAGTAATAAATGGAGATAGTTTTAAACAGTCCTTTTTAATAAAGCAAGAACTACTCGGTTCAATGTTAAAATTGAAATCTATATTTCAATAAATCATTTTTCAGGGAAGAAGTGTGATGTTGATTTCCACTAAAAGATGCGCGTATTCATTTATAGGTGAAATAAGAAAACAAAGATCACTAACCTTAACATCTTATAATTTGCTTACATTTAAATTATTATAAAAATTTGTTCCCAATATACATTATAGTTAAATGCCTATAGTTGTATTTTATTTTATCTATAAAAAATAAAGCTTTGATGATAATTAGTATTTCAATAAGTCCTAACCTATTACCAATAAATAACTTATTGTTCATAGACAGATTTATATTTCAACAACCTGAAAAAAGCTAGCACTAAAGTGCAAGCTTTTTCTTTTAAATCCTTTTTTAAATTTCATGTCAATCTAATCACATGTCCTAAGTTTTTATGTAGCCGGGAAGTTCGGTCCGTCTAATTTTGGATTTCCAGTTTGTTGATTTTTACTTTTTTCTTGCTTTTTCTTCTTTTCATTTCGGTTTTTTGCCATTTGAAACACCTCCATGATAATAACATTCCCAAAACTTGTCCTCACTACAAGTTTTTTTGTCGAAATTATAAAAGAAAATAGCTTTATTCACTTTGTTTAGCGAAATACTTCTAGTTTTGTCAGTCGAGAAGGAAGGAACAAAGTTGGTGTTGAATTTATAGATTAAGAAAATTAGAAGAGGAGTTGAACTGTATGGAGTTAATTCAAAGGGATGAATTTTTTCGAGCAATTGATGAATTTTTAAATGAGGTAGAATTTATTGAGCACTCCTTAGCTTTAAGAATTAATCAAAAATGTGATGAAGAAAAGAATTTGCTTTTAAATAAGGTACAGTCAACAACAGTGCATCTTCATCATTTTGAAAAGAAAGTAAGTCAAGCAAAAGAGGGTGGTAGTTGGATTTCAACTCCATTCTTAGGAAGACAATTAGCATTTAATATTTAATAAATAGCTTAAAGTAAGTGTGTCTGTATAAATTAAAAGAGACTAAATAGAATTAAATAAAGCGATACACATTCATGTGTATCGCTTTATTTCTTATATTCACATTCCGGATTACTAAATTGGCTTACATGCGCCAAAAAGTTCAAGTTCTTTAATTAAAGCTCTGTAATGTTGAATTGTAACCTCACCATTAAGGTAATTTTGCTGTAAAAAGTCCATTAATTGATTAAAGTCAGTTGGTTCGAAACTTTTTGATGAAATAAACTTGCTCTTTAATTCTTGTAAAGTCATTATTACCCCTCCAACATTAAAATTTAATTAACAACTTGTATTACTAAATAAAATGTATCATAAATATTTAAGATTTAAATTTTTTTAAAAATTTAAACTTCCGACATATAATGACAAATAACGCATAAAATTATTATATGTAACAGGATAGGCATTTTTATCATACTTATAAATGAGAATACTAATAATGGGTGTGAGAATATGAGACATCAAATGTTTCCTCCAAATCACTCAGAAAATAGCTTTGAGTGGTTTAGAAACCAAAATCAAAAGATTGATGAGAATTTTAATTATCAAGAAATGAATCAATTACCAATTGAAATGCAACGCTACTATGGAAACACAATTCAACCTTATTCCGAAAATCCTACTCTTAATACACAACAGCAGCCAGTACAAACTCAACAGACACACCAGTCACAACAGACTACAATGATTGAGCCTTCAACGTATGGAGGTCAGTCATCACAGTCAGGAAGCTATGGTCCATTAAGTCAAGGACAGCCATCACAATCAGGAAGCTATGGTCAATTAAATCATGGTCAGTATACATCAACGCAACATTTATCAATGCAACAACCAGCTGTTTCTTATTATCAAGGATATCAATATGATCCAAATTATTACGGTATGATGCAAAATCAAAATCCATATACCCAATCGAATCCTTCACAATATGGTAATCAAATGAACTATTTTACGCAACCTCAAAACCACCAATATTCAATTCAGCCACAACATGCTCAAATGATCCAACAAGGACCATTCACATCGCCAGCAATGTTTGCCCCAAGTACACCTTATCCAACACAGCCAAAAAAAGTAAATCAACAAAATAATAGTCAACAATCTTTTCAGTTTTCTTCAATATTAAATCAATTTAAAAATAGTTCGGGATCATATGATGTACCAAAAATGATGTCGACTGCAGGTCAGATGATGAATACAATGAATCAAGTAGGAGGAATATTTAAACAAATTGGTGTTTTATTTAAATAAAAAAGCCAGGAATCTGATATTATCCCCTTTAGGTAGACATTCGAAAAAAGCTTCATGGTAACATGGAGATACGAATGTGATACTGGAGGGGATTTTCTATGGCTAAAAAAGG